>QZKN01000020.1 GCA_003598175.1 Candidatus Omnitrophota bacterium | reverse complement strand
CTTCTATCTTTCTTGATGAAGGAATAATGATGGGAGAAGAAAAAATGTAAATAATTAAGTTTCTACCCCTTGACGAAGGTCGTTCCATATCAGGGTGGGCTCAAAGCTATGAAAATTCCTGGCCTGTGGATAACTTATCAGCCAGGGGTTGACAAGCCAATTGGGAAATGGCTCCTTGAGCAAGAAGGCATTGGGCCGCGAACCGCCGGATGTTTTTTGGGCGAAGCCGAGAACCTGGATCGATTCGACACCAACGCTCAACTGGCCCGCTATGCCGGCGCGGGAGCGGTGATCGATCAAAGTGGACAATCGAATGGACATCATTGGGATGCGCACCGAAGAAAGATTTTCACTCGAAACTGTCGAGAATTAACTTCTATGGTATTTTATATCAAATAAAAATTATTATAGTCAAGAGAGATTCGTTTACGAAAAGGTTGTGGATAACCTGTAAATAACCTGGGAGTCTCCTGTTAGTATAAAAATGAATTTTTTCACGATTTTGCTGTTTTTCTCTTGACTGGTCTCATAGGAACTCCACCAATATTATCGCAAATCTGATCGGTAAGCTGAACCGAGCCCACCGGAAACCTTCATTGGTCGCAAAATGGTGGGCTAAAACGCTACGCGGTTTGAGCCCACCCTACAAATCTGCGTTTTGTTGTTTACTGTGAGAACTTCCGCCAATTGGCCACATTCGTCGGATCGGTGACCGCCCAGGGCACGTCATTGGGAAAGAGCAGCGCCGTTATTTCAAGAAATAAAGGCTGCACGAATTCTTCCGTGTTGTAACTGATGACAATTGTCGCATCTTTCGGCGGGTAATAACACATAATGGTTTGAAAACCGAAGATGCTTCCGCTATGGCCCCAAAAACCGGCCAAGTCGACGATCCCTTCGCCGTATCGAAACCATCCCGGTTGGCCGAAGAAGGATTCGGCCTGCAATCGGGACGTTTGCGTTTCCGGCGAAAGCAGCGTTCCTTCATAAAGCGCTTTGGCAAATGTTTTCAGATCATAAAGATTCGAGATCATCGCTCCGGAACCGCCGCTGAAATCCGGCGACATTTCGGTATGATCGATCCATTGTCCGCTTTCGGGATCAGCGTCATAACCTCTCGTGCGGCCAGGGAAGGTTACGCCGGTCGGATAGAACGTTTGCTGTAATCCCAATGGCTCGGTGATGCGTTTTGCGATTTCTTCGGCCAATGAATTTCCCGTCACTTTCTCGACGATGGATTCGAGAAGAATCATGTTGGTATTGCAGTAACTCACTTTTTCTCCCGGCGATCCAAATTCAGCCACCCGCTCGTAAAGGGGAGCGAGAAGCGCGTCGATCGGATACGAATCCAGGAGATGATAAAATAGATGCATTAAAAATTCGTCGGTCGTGTATTCGGGAATGCCGGCTTTCATGCGCATCAGATCACGGATGGTGATGATCTCAGCGTTAGGGAAATCGGGGTAAAATTGAGACAGCGGGGTGGTATAATCCAGCAATCCTTCCTGAATCAATTGTAACGCCACGGTCACGGTAAACGTTTTCGTAATGCTGCCGATGCGGAACGGATCCTCGAGCGTCCGCATTTCGCCGGTTTCGAGATTGGCGAATCCTCTGGCCGCCAGATATTTTCCCTGATCCGCCGTCCAGACGCCGACGACAGCGCCGGGGATATTTAGTTGCTGCATGTGTTTCTCAATCAACGCGTCCAATTGGCTGACTGTGGTATTTGGTAACCACGGTAATTCCTCGTCGACTTCCTTCACTCGCGTGAACTCGCCGAATCCGGCGTCGGTGTTCAAAAGATCGACGCTCATGGAAAGGGACGCGCCATCCGCTCCGAGATGAAACGTGGTGAAATCCGCATAATCAAAACACTCGGGGAGAGAAGTCAGAAACACATTTCCATCCCACGGAGTAAGGAGCAACGGCTGTTGTTGAGGGCCGATGGAAAGAATCAGGGAATCCCCATTCTCGCTGCCGCGCACGGAAACCGTTCCATAAAAAGAATTGGCGTAATGGCCGGTCACGGATTGGAAATCTGGCGAAGGAGCGGGATTTTGTGGGCGAATGGGAGGCGTCTGGCTTTCGCTGTCGAGGCGAAGACTCTCCAGCATCGAGCGACACCAATCCGGCGGATTCTCTTTTCTGAAATAGCGGTCGTAAAAAGCCAAATGGAGTGCATCTCCAATCGTGCAAACAAACAGATTCGCCACCGAAACAAATCCCAGACCGGCCTCGGGCAGGTAAGAAACCATCGAGGTTCCCGTCAAGGTTCCGCCGTTGTGCCAAACAATCGGATACGGATCATAGGTTTGATAACACCATCCCTGCGCATAATACATTTGGGATCCCGAGATCGGGGCGTTCATAATTGTATGAGGCCGATGCGTGTATTCGAGATTGTCCTCGGCAATGAGGCGGAGGCCGTCGAGTTCCCCTTTGTTCAGTTGAAAACGCGCCCATTTTGCCAAATCCAGAATGGAACAGGCCAGGCTGCCGGCCGGTCCATAATGATACACCCAATCATTGTAAGGCCAGTCTTCTTGAGCGGGAATGATGTCCCCCCAAGTCCAGCCATTCACCCAGCGATGACCCAAAGTTCGATTGGAAAAAGAGAGCAAACCATCCCACGTCGCGGTGGTTCTTGTCATCCCCAGCGGCGTAAAAATCCGTTCCTGCAATAATTGTTCCCAGGTTTTACCGGATACCTTCTCCAGCAGCGCGGCGGCGTCCAGAAACAAGGTGTTTTGATAGGCGAAATCCGCGCGAAAACTGGTGACCGGTTTGATGAATCGTTCCAAAAATCGAATGCTATCGCGATCAAAATGGAAAAAGGGTACCATAAGAGCCGCATGCCCCGGCATTCCGGAATGTTGGCTCATCAAATCCCGCACCTGGAATTCGCGTGTGACCCAGGGATCGTACATGCGAAAATCCGGCAGCAACGAAATAACGGGATCATTCCATGAAAAATGTCCCTCTTCCACCATCATGGCCATAAGCAGGGAAGTAAACGCTTTCGACGCGGAACCGATCGGGAAAACCGTATCCGTGGTGACTGGATCCGGTTTTCCTAACTCCCGCGCGCCGAATCCTTTGGCATAAATGACCTCATCGTTTTGTACGATGGCGTAAGCCATCCCCGGAATTTCCCAATCGGCCATGGCCTGGACGGCGTATTGTTCGAAATCGGCTAAAATTTGCGGCAATTCGGAAGGGGAAGGCGCTTTCAGCGAAACGGATTTTGTCTGCGCCGTTTCCTGGATCGGAAACACAAACTTTTCCTGCAAGGCGAATTTCTCCGGCGCCGCTGATTGCGCAGGCAGGCATAAAACGCATAAGTTGGCAATGAGGCAGAATCCCAATACGAGTTTTATACATTGGATCATGGACTTTGATCTCCTTTGCAACGTGGAATGATTAATATTCCTATAATAGTAACCGATGGTTCTGTTTATGTAAGGTGGGAGATATGGAATGAGTTGGCTTCCAGATGAGGTGAATTTCGCTTCGCTTATCCATCCATACAATTCCGAGGTCTGATGTAATGTTAATATGAAAATGGGGGAGCGTGGACGTCCCGTCCGCATCTTATGGGAGCGCGGACGTCCCGTCCGCATTTTTTTGGGTAGAGCAGGCGTCCTCGCCTGCGCCGTTCATGCAAGCGGGGACGCTTGCTCTACCCACGCATAAATGAGCGTTGTATATTTACCTCTTTCGTTGTGACCAACTTATTATTGAGTTTTATAGGCGCTGAAAATTCCCTTCTCTATTTCAACTCACACCACATTTCGACTGCGGAGGGAAGCAAAAGCGAGTGAAGCTGTCGGGTAGCCCAGACATATCCCCATTCTATTTCTGAGTCCTCATAATATAAATTCAAATCGTTCACGGCAAAAACCAATGTCATCCCATCTTCCGGTCGATAGGTTGCACAACTTGCGAATGCAAAGGTTCCACCTGTGTGACCATATCCTAACGAACCATGAATAATGCCTAATCCGTATTTGTAATCAGATTCCGGAGTCATCGTCAGCATCGCATCCAGCGTGCTTCTATTCTGGAAAAGCCGGCCATCCACCAGCGATTGGAAAAAAACGGCGAGATCTTCCACGGTGGAAATCATATGCCCGTGTCCCCATTCGAAATTGAGCGGAAGATCGACGATCTTCATTCGCGAACCGTCTTCTTGAACCATATAACTAGCCGCGTTCCACTCATCCAGCGGATAGTCTTCTTCGCCGGAAAACGTTTGATGGAGATGTAACGGACTCAAAATGCGAGTGCGGATTTGTTCTTCCATCGTCGAGGAGGTGACTTTTTCGATGATGAGTCCGAGCAAAATATAATTCGTGTTCGAATATTGATAACCTTGGCCGGGTTCGAAGTACGGTTCGCCGTGATCCAACGCATGTTGAATCAATTCCAGCGGCGTCCACGGCTTTTGCATGTCGGCAAACAACAATTCAATGAACGCGGAATCTTCGAAATCGTAAATACCGCTGGTATGACTCAATAACTGCCGCAGAGTCACATCATGTCCATTCGGAATCGCATCCACAAGCGAGGCGTCCAGCCACCGATCCATCGTTTCATCCAGCGACAGCGCGCCTTCCTCAACCAATTGCAGAATAACCGTTGCGACAAATGTCTTGGAAATGCTGGCGATGCGAATGCGATGTTGCGGAGTCATCGGCGTCTGTGTTTCCAAATCCGCAAAACCGCTGGCGCCGAGAAAGGTTTCCCCTTCCGCATTTCGCGCGAGCATGACTATGCCGGGGAGATGATATTCCGTGACGGATTGATCGAGAATAGCCTGGATTTTTGTTGAAAATTCTTCCTGACCGCTGATGGACAAGGGTTGGAATAATGCGACAATGAGGAAAACGATTGTTCCGCATATGTTTCGTGGTTTCATAGGTATTCAATCCTTTTGTCGGTATATAGGATCACCTGATGTGGCAAACGCGATTACTACTGGTATCTTCATGGAACTCGAGAGTTATAAGTTCTTCCTTAAGTGCAATAAAATCAATATGTTGGTGATTTCTGCTCTTATCGTTGTAACACATTGATTTTCTTGGACTTACATTTACATATGTTGAGAACTATGCACTCTTGAGCATGGAATAATACGATATATAATTATATCCACGATTATGAACCCCAAAAGGAAAGGGGAATTAATATGAGCACGATACCATCACTTCAAGAAAATCGTAATGCAAAGGCTATAAAATTACTGGACGAGTGGCTGTCGGATCAGTCTGGCTATGATGAAAATGTATGGCCGAAGTTGAAAAAGTTAATCGAGGTTCATCGTCTATCCGCGAGGAAACAATTCTGGGAATCCTCCGTTTTACGGCTCGTTTTCAGGGTCTGGCATTGAGAGTGAGATCGGAAATTTTACCGGCCTGTACATAGTGATAGGCAAGGCCGGCAACCATTGCGCCGTTGTCCATGGAAAAACGTTTTTCCGGCAGATAGACAGTATAACCCTTCTGTTCCGCCCTTCGCAGCAATTCCTCGCGTAACGGCTGGTTGGCGGATACGCCGCCGACGAGGCTGATGTGATGCAGACTGTGATCCTCCGCGGCGCGCAGTGTCTTGGCGACCAGCACATCGATGGCCGCACGTTGGAAAGAGGCGGCGATACGGGTTTTTTCTTCTTCGTCGAGTTCGCGCTCGCGCAGAAAATTGACGACGGCGGTTTTCAGACCGCTGAACGAGAAATCATAGCCTTCGTGCAACATCGGACGGGGAAAGTTGATCCATTCTCCGGCGAAGTCGGCTGCCCTTTTTTGAATGATGGGGCCGCCGGGAAAACCGAGCTGCAGCGCTTTGGCGACTTTGTCAAACGCTTCGCCCGCCGCGTCGTCTTTCGTGCCGCCGATGCGGTTCAATTGATTCCACCCATCGACGCGATACAGCGCGGTATGGCCGCCGGAAACCAGCAGGGATAAGTGTGGGAAAGGGGGAATCCGCTCTTCTTGTGCGTCCAATGCGATGGTGTAGATATGCGCTTCGAGATGATTGACGCCCACGAGCGGCTTTTTCAGCGAATAGGCAAGAGCCTTGGCAAAGGAAACGCCGACGAGCAGGCATCCGGCCAGGCCGGGAGTGTACGTGACAGCCACCGCGTCAAAATCATACAAGGATAGTTTTGTTTCTTCCAAACAGCGGGAAAGCAAGGGAAGAAGATTTTCAATATGGGCGCGGGAAGCGATTTCGGGAACGACTCCACCATACGGGCGGTGCAGTTCCACCTGCGAAGAAATTTCGCTGTATATGACGCGGCGGCCGTTCTCAACGACCGCCACGCCGGTGTCGTCGCACGAAGTTTCAATTCCCAGAATTTGCAAAGCGATAAGGTTCCGTTTTGACCGTATTCAACACTTCCATGCTTTTCAGGCATTGATAGGCGGTAAACAATTCCACGTCATAGAGTGTGTCTTCCTCTTTTTCTTTCGACTGAAACACCTCATCCACGGTTATGGGCGCATTGGACTGCTCTTCTTCGATTTTCTCTTTCTCTTCCTCTTCTATTTCTATTTTCAGAAATTTTGCGGGGATATAGCCGGTTTTCCCCGCTTTGCGGATTTCGAAGCGTTGTTCGTCCGTCGTTTGCGCAAAGATATCGGGTGTAAGCCCTTTCATATCTTCGATCGCTTTTCCGGAGGGGGTGTAATATTTTGCGGTTGTCAATTTTAACGCGGCGCCGCGCAGTTCCTTGAGTTCGATAAGGGTTTGCACGGAACCTTTGCCGAACGTTTTATGGCCGGCGGGACCGACGAGAATACCACGTTTATGATCCTGAACGCATCCGGCCACGATTTCCGATGCGCTGGCGGAAAATTCGTTGACGAGAACAGCGAGATGGAAATTTCCGAGTGAATCGGCGGAGGTTTCATATCGCCGTTCCCGATTTCTACGGTCGCGGTGGGAGACAATTAATTTGTTTTTTCCCAAAAAGAGATCACAGACCTGTACGGCCACGTCCAACAGGCCGCCGACGTTGTCCCGCAAATCGAGTACCATTCCTTTCATGCCTTGTCCCTGCAGGTCGCGAATGGCGGTTGCCAGTTCCACCGCCGCGTCTTTCGTAAAATCGCGCAAACGAACATACCCGATGGTCTCGTCAATCATCTTTTTTTCTTTTTCTTCCACCGCGTACGTGTTGATGATCGCGCGTGTGATGGTTTTTTGCAGCAGTTCCTTTTCTCCACGGCGGGCGATGGTGACGGTGACTTTGGAGCCGGGTTCGCCCTTGAGTTTCTTTTGCGCCTCGAAAATATTGATTCCCTTCGTCGATTCGCTTTCAATTTCGACGATGCGATCGCCGCCGATGATTCCCGCTTCCGCCGCGGGCGTGCCGGGAAGAGGTTCGATGACGGTCAGCCAATCATCGACCAGATCGATTTGGATGCCCAATCCGCCGAACGAGCCTTGCGTTTGATCATTAAATTCCTGCGCTTCGTCTTTTTCGAGATACACACTATATCGATCCAGCGTGGAAACCATGCCATGAATGGCGCCGTTCAACAATTCTTCGGTTTTGTTTTCGATGGCGGGATCGACGTATTCCTTCTGTATGGTGATGAGAACCGTGGCCAGATTCAAAAGGGGTTTCAATTCATTGTCCAGATTGTCGAGAGCCAGCACGCTGCGCTGCACGCCGATTCCGATACAAAGAAATACAATCAACAGAAAACAGAAATAAAGTCCTATGTGTTTTTTACCCGGACTTGCCATGTCGGGTCTCCTTCCGGATTCAATATTGATTTATAGGATATCGTGGTTTTCCGTTCGGGAAAGCCGGCTCTCAGCCGCCGAGCCATATTTGCGGATTCAAAGGCTGCTCGGCATGACGAATTTCAAAATGAAACGTGGCAACCCCATTTTCGTTTCCCGCCGCAATGTTCCCGATAATCTCACGACCGCGAATGGTCTGGTTTTTCACGACTTGTTCTTTTACATTCCCATAAACCGTCAAATAATCGTTTCCATGATCGATGAGAATGGTTTGACCGATGCCGGGAATGTCGCCCGTATAGATGATCTGTCCATCCGCGACGGCGCTGATTGCCGCGCCGTTTTGCACTTGTAGATCGATTCCGGGATTTTTTATTGTAACCTTGAATTGCGGGTGGGTAAACTCGCCGAAGGGACGAATGATCGCGCCTTTGACCGGCCAGGGAAGCCGGCCGCGTTGAGAGGCAAACGTCCCATTCGTTGCGATCGACGTATTTTTTCGGGGAGTCGGATTGGTTTTCGAATCGGAGGATGCGGCAATTTTTTTCTTCTTTTGTTCTTCCGCGAGTCGTTGCTGACGGCGGATTTCTTCGATCTTTTTTTGCGCCGCCGCCAATTGTTGCTGTAATTGTTCGACCTGTTTCGCGGTTTCCTGCGCCGCCGCTTTCGTTTGTTCGATTTGATTTTCTTTTTCGTTCAGTATGATTTCCTGGCGTTCTTTCTTTTGCATGTCGGCGGGCATGTATTTGGTAATGATGCGGTTTTGATACGCCTGCCGTTCTTCCACGATGGTCTGCATTTCATCGAGGCGGGGGAGTTCAGATCGTATTTCGGTAAATAAATTCGTCGCGATCGCAATCGCCGCCTGAGAGATCGATTCGTGAGCAAGAGATTTGGCGATATTCATCGTCGGAGGAACGGGAGTATAAAGATCGTGGGTATACACGCAACGGTAAAAAAGAAGTTCTCGTTCGTCGTTGCGTTTGCAAATCCGGTCCATCTCGGTTTGCGCGGCGTCGATGACTTTCTGCGCTTCTTCCAGATTGTATTTGTAAGTTTGGAGGGTTTTACTGTAGAGTTGCAGGTTTTTCTGGCCTTGTTGGATCAGTTGTTCCAACTTTTTTCGTTCCTGCGTCAATTTTTCCCCTCGCAGTTTCACATTCTGAAGTTGCTTTTGAATAATCCTGGCGCTTTGATCCGGCGGGATTTCCTCACCATATCCCACCGAGAACATATACAGGATCGAAAAAGCGAAACAATATACAAATCGTGTCTGCTTCATTATTATACTCATTCGGAAATCGGCCTACGGGTTACAGCCAATTCTTCAATGGATTCGGTCGAAAACCACCATCCCACAAGACAAACCGCCGCGACCAGCCCGGCGACGACAATGGCTCCTTCGAGCAACATAATAAACAAATCATAAAATCGAAGCGTATTCACGGAAAAGGGAAAGAAAAGATAACCGACGGTGAAAAATAGTACATAGAGAATAACGGAAAGAATAATGTGAGTCAGCACCAACCGGATCCAAACCCCTTCCGGACTGATTTGCGAGCCGGCGCCTTTGAATCCGGTTAAAACTACGTATTTTCGCCGGAAACGGATAGGAAAACTGGCGAGAAGGCCGCCGACAATCACGATAAGGTACAAAAGGAAATAACCGGTAAAGAAAAATTCTTTTTTCTGCAAAATTATCAGATTCGCGGATATATCTTGGTAACCGGATTGATCCCATATCACGCTGGTGACGCCGGTGAGATCACGAATCTGGTCTGCAATTTGGGCGGCATGGTCGATTGTGGAGAGGCGCAACTCAGCCGTCGCGTATACAATCGGCGATAGATACGCTTTCCACATCTCCTGCCAGGCGGTTTTCTGGTCCGGTTCGCCGCGCCACTCGGGGATGGGATGTTCTGTTTGAGCCGCCGCAATCCCCTCGATTTCCATAACGAGTGCGGCAATTTCATCCTGAACGGGTTGGTCCAGACCGGTTTCCAATTTGGCGGCGAAAAACAAGGCCGGGACCGATTTTTCGATTTCTTCCTTTTCATAGAGCAAACCAATTTGCATCAATGATCCCAAAGCGATGCTAAACGAAACGATCAATACTAACGCAATATAAAATGAAGAAAAACGCTTGATCAATGTAATGATATTTTTCCTATCCGATCAAATCACTTGGTGTACGTTTAGAAATAAACGGTTTTCGGCGAAAGGTATGCATACAATCGATTTTGTTCTGTTCATTCAACGTTCGATTGAGATGGAATAAACAGATTTCGTCTCTACGTCACCGGTATTATAGAGGGAATGGATACCGTTGTAAACAATCCGCTATAATTCTCCAAAACCAGCATGTTTGAGGATCGATGCTTCGGAAATCGACAATTCTTTTCACAAAAGTGAACATTCCACTTGCAAAATGTGAAAAAATTTCGTAAAAACAAGGGTAGGATGCAACACGATCTCAAACGTATCGGCTTGATTGAAGAAGCGAATGGAACTCATACTTGACAGTAGACGTATCGATGTAATCGAAACCTCGGATACTCCGCTTCGCAAAGTGATCGAACGGGTATCCGATATTTTAAAGGACCAGAACCGTGTGATCAGTGAAATCCTTGTCGACGGGGTGATGATCGGTGGATGGGATGATCCGTCCATTGCCAGCCGCAACGTGGGCGAGTGTATCAGTTTGCGACTGAGTTCCGACGAGCCGCGAAGAATTGCGCATCGCGTTCTGTACGATATCGCTGATTATCTTCCGAAAATCCAAAAAGCGCTGGTGGAAACCTCGGTTCTCCTGCAATCCCGAAAAGAAACCGAAGGATTGGAATTGTTGGAGAAAGTGACGGCAACCTGGGCCGAATTGTATCACGGATTGCAGAGCGCGGTAACGGTTACCGGCTTGGACTTGAACATGGTTTCCGTGAAAGGGCAAACCTTCCTGCAACTCAATCATACGGTTCATGATTATTTGGAAGAAGTGACGGGATTGATCCAGGATCAACAGTTTTTGGAGCTTTCGGATATTCTCGAATACGAAATTGCGCCCAGAATGCCGGACATTCAGGAAGGGATTTACCTTTTTATCAAGGAATTGGAGAAAAAAACGCATTAAAAATGATTTTAGGGGGGCTCTTGTCTTTTCGCCGGCATCGAAGCCTGCCAGAGGGTGCGTATTTTATTAAATAATTGTTCCCATTTTTCCGCTTGTTCGGGAGTAAGAATTTGACGTCCGTTTTTCACAACGGTCGACGCTTTCACCGCGGCATCGCCGATTGCTTTACCCAGTTTCGCCGCCGCAAGTCGAATGGCGACTTCTTTTGGTTCTTCGGTTAAAACCTGTGTTCGTAACACTTCTCGTTTCTCCACAATCCGAACAATTTCCTCGCGACACGTTCCTCGCAATTCAAGTAATTATATTATTTGTTCATCCGTCAGATCGACTTCGTTCCATAGCGCTAACGCTTGTTCCAATCGACCGGCAAAGTGATTCACCCCGTTTATTACAGTTTTCAGGCGTGTGAAAACATATAAATCCACATGACTAAAAGGTCACAACGAAGGATGAAACAATGTGGTGCAGACCAGAGGTCCGCACCACAATAATTTCATATAAAGGATCTTGCGGAACCGTCCCACAGCGAGTCGGTTTTCCAACTTCCGGCGCAGCGATTGGCGGGGATTGACGCTGCCATCTCGATTGACCGAGCAAAATGATTCCTTTTCCATCGTCGGTCTGTTGAGCGGTTGCGGGCTGAAAATGTCCGGTTGTCGTTATGGCAAGAATCAGAATGATGATGGTTACCGGTTTTGTGGCATTTTTCATGATCGTGACCTCCGTTTTTTGGATACTCCCATCAAAGCCTGTTTTCGATCGATCTTTTGGGCTTTCATTGCAGATAGTGGAATTCGAACCATGAGTGGTTACAAAAATTTCAAGGAATTAACCGCCGGAATTACAGATATGTAATAGGGCTGGTTACAAGGAGTGAAGATTTCTCGATTTCCGTTCATTGTTCGTGACTGGAAGAATGGGAGAGTTGTTTCGGGATATGTTTCATCTACAAAAGGGCAGGAACAACGCAGGCGGGGTCATCGGCTCTCTCCGCGATTATTTCCACACAATAAAGAAAAATATTAAAAATTGGTTCTATTCTTGCTTGGTTTCGGAGGGAGGTGATTTGTCAATTGGTGGTATCGCAATAAATCATGTATCAAGTGCATTTTTTTGTAACCATAATGGAATTGGGATCCACTACTTTTTCATGAACGAAGAAATCAACTTCTCGTAAAGAGAAGAACGCAGCTTTGAAAGGAGTGTATTATGACATACCGGGCAGCTGTTGGGAAAATGGGATTGTTGGTTCTCTGTTTATCGGGAACGCTGATAGTCCATGCGCAAGTGGATGTGTTGCAGGGAAACTGGACGTTGGTCACGGACGTGGAAGGATCGGAATTCGGCGTTTTTTCCATCGATGCAAACGGCGCCGGCGTTTGTGAAGAAACGATCAAGCATGTTTTAAGCGGAGAAGAATTCAATTTTCTTGTTACCAATCGTGGATTGGTGCGGTTGGAGCAGGGCGGAATCTTTTTTTACGCCGGCGGCGGGACCGCCAGCGCCATGGAGAATGTGAGTTATCGAGTTTTGACGGAAGCGGTTGCATCCGGCGTGGTTTCCCCGGCGTCAACAATGATTGTGGGAATATGGACGGAAAACCAGATTTACACGAAATTGATAACCACGCAGGAAGTAGTCAGCGCGACTCCGGTTCCCTTCATTATGGTTCATGAAAACCACCAGATCAATCCACCCGGCGAGATGATCCAAAACATTGCGGGCGAATGGGATATCGATCTGCAAAGCAATGGTCTGGCCATTTCATGGACGGGCGAAATCACTCTAAACATCAATGGCACGCTTATCGGCATCCTTAAGGATTCGAATCTTGTTAAAAATTGGGAGTCGCCGGCGGCGGGATTGTATTATGTAACGGAAAACGGGCATTTTATCTTCGAATACACGACTTCGATTGAAATTCCGAACATCGGCGTTAAAACCATCGCCATTTCCGGCAATGGTCAGGTCAGCGCGGATTTTACGCAGATTTCGGGGACATGGACCGTTACGATCAGCAACGATGCCAATAGTGGAACTGCATCGGCAAAAGTATCGGTTCAAGCGCCCTTCGTGGATAATGTCTATACCGGCGAATTTACAATGAATAAGGAAATACAGGTCATGCCGGAACCGGATGCGTTCGCCGTGCAACTGGCGATCAGCACATTCGATGCGGACAGAGAAGGATGGAGAATCGTCGGCGACGCACAGGAGGGAACCTTCATTCCCTTCCATCGCAGCGTCGGTGGGAATCCGGGCGGTTATGTGGAATCCATCGATGACGTATTGGGCGGTACGTGGTATTGGAGCGCTCCGCAGAAATATCTGGGCAATCAAACGAATGCGTATGGCGGATTGTTATCCTTTCAGCTGAAGCAATCCAATCCCGGTTCGCAACAGTACGATGGAGACGATGTGATTCTGACCGGTTTGGGAGGGCTTTCTTTGGCTTACCGATTTAATAGCCCGCCGGGAAAAGATTGGTCGTCTTATGCGGTGTTGCTGACGGAAGGCGGGTGGAAAAAATCAGGCGCGTTTCGTGAGGCGACGCAAGCGGAAATGCGAACCGTCCTTGCGTCTCTGCAGGAATTGTGGATCCGCGGAGAATATCGCAACGGCGACGATTTCGGCGGATTGGATAACGTCGTTCTGTTCAGCGCCGGGCAGGAAACCGCCGTACCTCATTGGATGATTCATTAAACCTTTATTCAACAGCTTGATAGGGGCAGGTTTCAAATCTGCCCCCTACATTAGACTGGTCATGGATTGAATGGAGTGAAACCCATCGCCTCTCGGCTCCGAATGGTGAGAATTATTGCATTCATCCCATTCTCCAAAATCTTAAAACTGCAAACTGCTTTATTTGATTGATCATATCCATTTATTTGGGAAGGAATAGTCAAAATGAAACGTGCAATTTCATTGATTATCATTTATCCACTTTTACTTCCGTTCCTTGTATACTCGCAGGAACCGGTTTTGCATGAGTTGGAAATGGAAGATGGAATCAAATTGCTAACCGACATTTATTTTCCAACCGATGGCAATGGTCCCTGGCCGGTTGTAATGGGACGGACGCCTTATGGGCGTGATACGGACAGCGGTTCGATTATGCTGCCGCCGGATGCGAGGGAAAACATGGCGTCAAGCGGCATCGTGGTGGTGATTCAAGACGTCCGCGGCCGCAACGGATCGGAAGGAGAGCAAATTCCATTTGCCGCCGACGGCTGGGGCGAATTGAAAGATGGTTTGACAACGTTGAATTGGATTCGCGGCCAGGAATGGTGTAATGGGAAAATCGCCACGATCGGCGCTTCCGCGGGAGGCGTAACACAAATTCAACTCGCCGGAACCGGACCGGAAGGAATCGTGGGACAAATCATCGATCTCGCGCCGATGTCCAACTACCATTCCTTTGCTTTTAACGGCGGCGTGTTTCGGCGAGAGATCGTGGAAGGGTGGCTGATGACTTCACAATGGCCGGTGGAAGAAAATCTCGCGCTTATACGCGAACATCCATTTTATGATGATTATTGGCGGTTGCTCAATTTGAAAGAGCAAATTGGCAAAGTCAATTGGCCGGTTATGATCGGCGCTTGCTGGTACGATCTCTTTGTCGACAGTTCCATTGATTTGTATGAGGAAATCCGCGCTCACGCCCAGCCGGCGGCGAGAGACAACGTTGTTTTGTTGATCGGCCCCTACACGCACACAACGTTCAACGAAACCGAACATGGCGAATTGCGTTTTCCAAACAATGCAGTTATCCCTTATGATAGTCTCTGGCCGAAAGAAGTCACTTTCATCGAACATTGGTTGCTGGGCAAATCTCTTCAACCGACGCCGCCGCGAGTTTTGTATTATGTTATGGGTGAAATAACAAATTTACCCAACGTCCGGCAATCGCCGGGAAACGAATGGCGGATTGCCGAAGACTGGCCGCCTCCTGCACAAAAAACGAAGTGGTATTTGACCAACCAAAATACTCTGCAAACGGCTCTACCGCAGCAGGAAGGAACTTATCAATATTCGTATGATCCGAACGATCCGGTTCCCACGCGCGGCGGACAGAATTTCATGGTAACGCCGGGGCCTTACGATCAACGATTGATTGAACATCGGAATGACGTGATTCTCTTTACCACAGATTCTCTGTCAGAACCGCTGGAGGTAACAGGGAAAGTTACAGCTATCTTGTACGTATCCACCAGCGCGAAAGATACTGACTTCACCGCCAAATTGACGGACGTGTATCCGGATGGAAAGAGTATTTTGATTGCGGATAACATACGCAAACTCAGCATGCGCGGAGAATTCACATATCCACAGGAAGTGGTTCCCAACCAAATCTATCGGCTGGAAATCGAAATCGGCAACACCAGTATTATTTTTAACACCGGCCATCGCATGCGTTTGGCGATTTCCAGCAGTAACAATCCACGATTCGAACCAAATCCGAATACGGGAAATCCCGACTGGACCAGCGATGAGAAAGTTGTTGCCCAACAGACTGTCTTTGTGGGCGGAAACCAAGCTTCGCATCTACTTCTTCCCATTCCATTCTCGGAAAGCGCCGTTTCCGAATGGGGTGAACTGAAATAAGAATCGATAACGAAGAGCGTTCTCCGAATCAAAAACAAGGAGATATGATTATGCAAAAGCGAGTACGGAATCAGAATGATTCAAATACAAGCTCACGCAGAGGGTTTTTGAAATCAATCGGCGAGGCCGGCATTATGGGCGCTGCCGGATTTTCATTTCCGCATTTGCTGCTTTCCTCAAAAGCGGATGCACAAACGCCAGGTTTTCCGGAACGTCCCAACATTTTAATCCTACTCACCGATCAGCAGCGTTTTCCTCGGCATTGGCCGAAAGGTTGGTCGGCGGCGAATCTCCCGCATTGGAACCGCATGACTCAAAATGGGATCACATTCACACGGGCGTATTGCAATTCGGCGATGTGCTCGCCCAGCCGTGCAACCTTGTTCACCGGTTTGTATCCGGCGCACCATCAGGTTGTCGATACGTTAACGGAAAGTGAGAATTACGAGTACAACCACCTCCCGCTGGACATGCAGAATATGGGAAAAATGCTGGCCAGTGCCGGATATCACGTGGAATACAAGGGGAAATGGCATCTCAGCAGAGGAACGGAAAGTTACGATCCGAAGCCGGAAGATTTGGAAGCGTATGGATTTTACGGCTGGAATCCGCCCGATGCGGGACAAGATGGCGCGCCGGATAATTATGGAATTCGTCACGACGCCCGCTTCATCGACGATGCCATTGAGTTTCTATCCACACAACGTGTGGAAAATACTTCTCGTCAGCCATTTGCTTTGATCGTCTCCATCGTCAATCCGCATGATGTTATCGGTTATCCCAAACAATATTTGGAGGATTTTCCCGATATTTTCGGGATTGATCTTGGCATCGATGTTCCGGACACGATTGATGAAGATTTATCCGGAAAACCGAAAGTGCAGGAAGCGTTGCTTCGCACCACCGATTTGTTTTTGGGCAAACTGATTACGCCAATGCAGAAAAAAACGTATGTCAATTTCTACGCGTATTTGCAGCAATTGGCGGATCAGGAATTCAGTTGTTTGATGAATGTGGTGGAAGAACGCGGACTCTTAAACAATACCGTTATTTTTCAATTGTCCGATCATGGCGAGATGGGGCTTTCTCACGGCGGAATGCGGCAGAAAGCCTTTGTCACGTATGAAGAAGCGTTGAATGTCCCGCTGATTATATCCAATCCGATTTTGTTTCCCGAACCGGTTACGACGAATTCACTGGCAGCGTTGATCGACGTTATGCCGACGCTGGCAACCCTTGCGAAAGCGCCTCATCCGGAACGTTGGTTTTTCCGTGGGAAGGATTTGTCTCCGATTTTGTCCGATCCGTCGGCGGAAGTGCAGGATACGGTTCTGTTCACGTTCGACGATCAACGGGCCGGAAACGAAGTGGCAGGCGATCCGATGCCGCAGCCTAATCATATTCACGCGATTATTGGGAAGGAATGGAAATACGCGCGTTATTACGATCCCGAAGATGCGGGCAACGTTGAATTCGAAATGTATCACCTGCAAAACGATCCGAAGGAATTGAATAACCTGGCTGGAAATCCCGATTTTACCGCCAAGGAAGAGGAACTGCGGCAAAATCTGAGTCTGGTGACGCAACGGCGTCTTGCTCCGATTGCAGATACCAGCCACGTTCATTATTGGAATTCGTTGAAATCATGACTTGCCGTCACTAAACCACTTCGACGCGATTCCGTCCTTTTTTCTTGGCTTGATACAGCGCCTCGTCGGCGTGGCGGATCAGCTGCGTGGTATCGATATCCATCATTCCATCGAACGTCGTGACGCCAAAGCTGGCAGTGACGAAAATCGAGGCGCCTTCATATTCGACGGATTCCGCTTCGATCACATGTTGAAAACGGTTGGCTTGGTTGATGGCGTTGGCCAGCGTGCAGCCGGGAAGAATCACCATGAATTCCTCGCCTCCGTATCGTCCGATGGAATCGTAGGAGCGAATGGATCGCGTCAGACGAGCGGTGATTTCTCTTAAAACCTGATCTCCGGCCAAATGACCATAGCGATCGTTCACATGTTTAAAATGGTCGATATCGGCCATGATAACGGCCAGAGGGGAATTCAATCGGCGCGAGCGCATGTATTCCTTGTCAAGGAGATCGAGGATGGCGCGACGGTTCAAAATGGTGGTCAACGGATCTTTAATGGCCATTTCCCGCATCGTTTCGCGGGCTTGAACCAATTCTTCCTGCAGTTCAACGATGCGTTTTCCCGCGCGCAGGCGAACTTCCAGCTCGTGGGAGTCGAACGGTTTGGGCAGGTAATCGTCGGCGCCGGCTTCGAGTCCGTTGATAATATCCTGTTTTTCCGCTCTCGCGGTGAGCATGAGGATATACACATAGGGTTCCCGCCGGTTCGCGCGAATTTTCCTGCAAATGTCGATGCCATCCATACCCGGCATCATCCAATCCAATATGGCAAGTTTGGGGGAGTCCGCCTGTTGGAGTATATCCCAGGCTTCATATCCGTTTCCGGCGGAAATTACCTCATAACCCCATTTGATCAAAGTCGCTTCCAATTTTCGCAATGCGACTAAACTGTCATCGGCAATAAGCACCTTCACTGATCCATCTCCTCAAGTAATCTCCGCAGAGCATTTTGCAGCAGTTCGATCCTCTGTTTCAATTCGTGGAATGCTTGATCCGCGTTGGTAAAATCGCCTTGTTTTCCCAATTGTTCCAACGCCAACGCCGAGGCCACCGTGAGCGGCGAGGCAAAATTGCTGGCCGAACCTTTCAACGAGTGGGCCTCTCGTTCCAATGCCTGTGAATCCCTGTCGGTGATGGCCTTTTGAATGATGGAAATGTGTGATTCGCTTTCCTGCATGAACAGGTGGATCAATTCGTTCAACAATTCCTTATCATCGCCATATTCCATGAACAAGTGCTCTTTATCGAGAATCGGCTCCGTGGGATGATCCTGGTTTTGAGGCTGATGTAAAAGTCGATCCAATGTTTCATATAATTCTGTTGCTTTGATCGGTTTGGCGATGTACGCGTCCATGCCCGCGCTCAGGCAGCGTTCACAATCTCCTTTCATGGCGTGCGCCGTCATGGCGACGATAGGGATGTGCGCGCCGGAGTTTTTTTCCTTCTCGCGAATGATGGCGGTTGCTTCGAAACCATCGACGTTCGGCATCTGCACATCCATCAAAATCAGGTCGAACGGCTGATTCTGATAAAGAGAGAGCGCTTCTTCCCCGTCCGACGCCACCACGACGGTATACCCCCCTTTTTCCAGCCGGCTTACCGCCAATTTCTGATTCACTTTATTGTCTTCCGCCAAAAGAATCCGATAAGGTTTTCGCATTTCCCGCAACGAATGGCGCGTCACCACCGGTTTCGGCGCTTTCACCCGAAGGGAATCTTCCATGATCAACATCATGGAGTCGAACAGTTCCGATTGCTTGACCGGTTTCATCAAATAAGCGGATACGCCGATTTCGTGGCATCGATGCGCATCGCCGCGCTGGCCGGCGGAGGTGAGAATGATCAGTTTCGTCTCTTCGTAAGCCGGATTCTGTTTGATCCATTTCGCCAATTCAAAACCGTCCACCTCCGGCATATTGGCGTCGATGATGATGAGAGAATAGGGTCGGCCTTTTTCCCACGATTGCCGAATCGTATTCATGGCCGTGTATGCGTTTTCGACCGTACAGGGCGACATGCGCCATTTGGTGAGCATCTCGGCGAGGATGCGCCGATTGATCGCATTGTCGTCCACAATTAAAACCGGCAGATTAAACAGATCAATCGGACCGACAAGCCGCGGTTCTTCCACCGTTGCCGGCGTCGTGAATTGGAGAAAGAAATGGAATTCGCTTCCCGGCCCGCCCTCGCTGCGTTCCGGCGATGTCCAGGGGCTTTTCACCCAAATGCGGCCGCCCATCATTTCGATCAAATGCGTCGTAATCGCCAATCCCAAACCGGTGCCTCCGTATTTGCGGGAGGTGGAGCCATCCGCCTGAACGAATTTTTCGAAAATAATGGCCGTGTTCTCCGTAGGAATTCCAATTCCGGTGTCGCACACGGAAAAATGAAGAAAGATTTCGTTGTCCGTTTGCGATTCCGCCTCCACCCATACGATCACTTCTCCTTTTTCGGTAAATTTGATGGCGTTCCCCACCAGATTCACGATGATTTGGCGAAATCGGCCCGGATCTCCGATCACGGTTTCCTTCACGTCGGAAGAAATACGGCAGGATATTTCCAGTCCCTTTTGGTGCGCGCGAATCGAAAGAGTCTGGACGGTGCTTTCGAGACAATCGCGAAGATTGAACTTTACCGGATGGAGTTCGAGCATTCCCGCTTCAATTTTGGAATAATCCAGGATGTCATTCAGCAGAAACAGGAGGGAATCGGCCGATTCCTTCGCCATCATTAAATATTCGGTTTGTTCGGGCGACAATTCGGTTTCCAACGCCAATTCCGTCATGCCGATAATGCCGTTCATGGGGGTGCGGATTTCGTGGCTCATATTGGCCAGGAACTCGCTTTTGGCCAGATTGGCCGCTTCGGCCGCTTCCTTGGCTTTTTTCAATTCCTTCTCGGTTTTCACGCGGTTGGAAATATCCCCAAAAATGCCCTGCGTCCCCAACATTTTGCCGTCGCCATTTCGCAACGGAGTTTTGATGACCTGCACGTATATCGTTTCTCCGTTGGGAAGTTGATGTTTTTCAACCACTTCAAAATTTTCGCCGGTTTCGAGAACTCGTTTATCGTCCTCTCGATATTTTTGAGCCAGTTCGTGTGGGAAGAAGTCAAAATCCGTTTTTCCAATGATTTCTTCCAACGTTCGATTCAACGTCGAACAGAACAGCTGATTGGCGAATGTGAATCGCCCTTGCTTATCTTTGCGGAAAATATTGTGAGGTAAGGTTCCCACCAGGGTATGGTAGAAGGTTTCGGAATTGCGGAGTTCCTCTTCTGTGCGTTTTTGTTCGGTTATATCGCTTCCGGAACCGATGATTCCGATGGAATTGCCGCTTTCGTCGCGAAGCGGCAGTTTCGATGTGGAAAACCATTTTTCATTTCCGTTGTGATCGAAGACGAGTTCGATTTTGTTGATCAGGGGAACGCCGGTTCGAATGATAGTTTGTTCATCGTTATAATATTGTGCGGCGAGTTCCTGCGGGTGATAATCGAAATCGGTCTTTCCCAACGTGTTTATCGGATCGTTCTCGCCCATCAAAATCGCGTTGGTCCGGCTGCAGAGAATGAAGCGGCTCTCCCGGTCCTTGGCATAAAAGAGCAGGGGAAGCGTGTCGATCACGGTTCGCAGCAAACGGCATTCGTCTCGCAACGCTTTTTCCGCTTGTTCCAGTTCCAAAATTCGGTTCCGCAGGGATTGGATTTCCTCGACGAATCGATTCTCGCTCTTCTCAACACCACTCATGATGAATCCACCTGGATTGAATCATTTGAAATGCAAACAGAATCTCGATTGCAACAATAAGAACCACCTGTATTTGATATTGCGTTATTGTAAATCGGGACGTAAATTCGATTACTTCCGGAAATGACGTGAAATCCGAAACTAATTATATATCATACTTTTTGGGGAAAAACGAGAGGTTCAGGGATGGATTCTCAAAAAAATATTCATTCGCGTCATTCTGCGGCAGTAATGTAGAAACCCACCTCTTATTGCAAAGGTGGGTTTCACTTCGTTCAACCCACCCACCGCTCTTCACTCAACGGGTAAAGTAAGCGTCCTCGCTTGCATTTTCACCCGGGGGTAATACCGGGCGGGGACGCCTGCTCTACCCGGGGGGGATTGACCGACGTTGAAAAAAACGGGGTTTCTTTGTGTATAGGGGTTTAGGCTGAAGGCTGACGGGTATTTTTTTGTTCGGCCTCAGGAGTTGACGATCAAAACGCCTAATAAATTTCTATTCTCCCCTGTTATGTTTTTCGATTTTCCGTGTATGAATAGATAGAAGGAAAATCCATGAGCGGCAATGCAACCGATTTGATTCAGCGCATGTTGAACGGGGACCCGGCCAGTTTTCACGACATCATCGCCTGGTACGCGGATGACGTATTGCGCTTATGTTTTCTGCTGTTGCGGGATGAGGAGGAAGCGCGGGATATTTTTCAGGAATCCCTGTTGAAGTTGGCGCAAATGGTGAAGCAGGGGCGGTTTCGCACGGCAAACGGCTCCATCAAAGGATTTCTCCTGACGACGGCGCGGAATCTGAGCCTCAATCGGCTGCGAAAGCATCTGCGATACGAGCCGATTCCGGAAGAGGACGATGTTCATTCGCCGGAACTGGTCAATTCGTATTCCCCGCTGCAGGCAACGAACGATGCGCGGTTTGAAAGCCGGTTCGACGCGGCTTTGGCGCAATTGACCGATCTGCAACGAACCGTCATCGTTCTGCATGAGTTGAACGGAGAATCCACGGAAAACATAGCCGACACGCTCGATCTGACGGTTGAAAATGTGCGGATGCATTTGTGCCGCGCGCGAAAACACATGCGCCGAATTTTAGCGCCGTTTGCAGGTGAACTATGACTTACAGGAATCCGTTTCGAAAGGAACTCGAACTGTCGGATCGTTACGATCACGGCAGTCGGCGAGGGAATGATCCCCACGAGGACCATGTTTTTCAATCCTACGACCGGATTCGCGCAGGATTTCGCAATCATTCGGTTCCGTCCATTGATGCGGATGGTCTCGCCGACAAACTGTGCGCAGCGATGCGGCGAACGCAGAAAAACCGTCGGTTGAATTGGGTTCCGCAAATATTCATATGGAAACCGTCGTTTGTCGCTCTATTGATCCTCTGCGTCATCGGTTTCGTCGTGTATGAGTTGCCATCGAGTCCGATTTCCCGCGTGCGGTTGGAAACGGAAGTTTCTTCAAAAGACCGGATTTCCTGGCTGTGGAAAAAGCGATTGCAGCTGGGGAAATTCGTAACGGTTCCACGGGATCAATCGATCATATTGACGCTGTCGGATCAATCCATCGTTTCCTGCTCGCCGGAAACGCAACTTGCGGTTCGTTTTGCCGCAACCCGTGATATTCATATGCAAAAAGGCTCGATTGCGGTTCATGCCGCTTCCATCCCCGATTCGACCATGATTGTGCATACTCCGTTGCTTGATATTTCCGTGGTCGGAACGGAATTTCAGATCACTCTTGATAATTAAATATTAAATAAATTACGTAGGAGGTTGCCATGCGAATTTGGTTACTGTCCCTGTCCATCGTGTGCGTGTTGGCTGTTGTTTTGTATGCGGTTTTGATCCATGACGATCACCCGCCGGCCCACTCTCCGAAGTCCGTCACCGTGTCCGTCAATTCCGGCAAGGTATTGATTGAAAACGCGTCGCAAACGCAACTGCTGGCCGTCGGCGATACGGTCGCTGTGCACGATGATGGACGCATCGATGTGATCCGATCCACGGAATCGCATGCCATCGCCGCTGATCCGATCCGGTTGGTTTCCGCGATGACGGCCACGGTTTCGACTTCATTGCAGCTGATTTTGAAGGATACGGATGGCCATCCCTTCATTCCCACGGAAGCGGGAATTCTTTTTGATGATCAGCAAAGAAGTATTGCTTTCAATGATCAGGCCGCCGCATCGGTCGAATCGTTGCGATCCGGTCCGATTGAAATCGCGGTGAACGATCCCCGCTTATTTATGGAAGAAAAACGAGCGTTTGTTTTGAATGAGGGGGAAAATCGAATCGAAATGGTTTTGGCGACGAAAGCAGGATTTACCGCCTACATCAAAAATGAGAAATCGGAGCCGATTGCCGATGCGGTTGTTGCCTTGGTTCCTGTATCAGATGGCCAGAAGTTCGAGAATGCGGATCTGAGTGACCGATCGAGTGATGAAAAGGGATTTGTCCAATACGATCCCATCGCAGCCGGCGCTTATCTGCTGACCGTCAGCGCTTCCCCTTATCTGCCGCATGAAGAAACCGTTCAGGCAAAGAAGGATGGCGAACCACAAACCATCATTCTTTCCGGCAAGAGTCAGGTGATCGTATCCGTTCAGGATCGTGACGACAAACCGATCTATTCCGCTCGCGTCACGCTGCAATCCCGGCCGGGCAGTGGAAATGTTCTCTTGGTCAAGGAAACCAGTGAAACCACCGGAAAAGCCGTTTTTGCGGATATCCCGCCTGGCGTATATGCCGTGACTGCGGAACATGGCTGGTATCAAAGCGCTACGCAGGAGTTGCATGTGGTGAAAGACCGGCACGAAGTGAAACTGATTCTTTCCGGGCGTGAATACACCATTTCCGGTAACGTATTCGATAAGGAATCGGGCGCGCCGGTTGCCGGCGCGCAAGTGGCGGCCTTCGATTCGGCGCAGCCCGGCCCTCTCGGCGTCTTTTTTAATACGCGCAAAAATCAATTTTCCCAGCCGCCGATTGCACAGGCGGTGACGGACGCGCAAGGGGATTACACACTGACAGCGCTGCAAGGCGGCGCGTACCTCGTCGGCGTCGCGCCCCTGAAAGAGTATGTGTATATCCCCTTTAAAAAAGATATCCTGCAAATGGAAATCCCCGTCAAGAATCCCACCGTTCTGTTGCACGATGAATTAAACGTTGCCAAAATCGATTTTCCCCTTCTGCGATCGTGGTCTGTTTCCGGAAAGGTGCTGCATGAAGATGGCAGCCCGTTGGCAGGAGCGGAACTGATGATTCAAGCGCAGAAAAAAAGCGCGGAAGGTGGACTTATTTTGCAGACGATGGCCTTTGTGGAAGAACAAATGGGGAATTTAGGCGCAGACAAAAACGAAATGCCCGACTTTCAGGCGTTTCAATATGGATTTACCGAACGCGCCGTATCCGGCGAGGATGGGAGTTACCACTACTTGAGCAATGCCTATGTGTTTGACGACAACTTTTCCGTTACGGTGAATGCCAATCATCCGCTTTATGGCAAATATGCGGATTTCGTCGCGCAAAAAAAACAGGGGATTGCAATTCATCCCGCGCCCGGGCAGCACTTGACCGGAGTCGACCTGACTTACGATGAAAAGACGATCGTGAGCGGCGTGGTGACGGACACGAAGGGAATGCCGCTGGAGAATATTTCCGTCTCTTTCGCGAAAATGAAAGAAATATTCCCTTTCGCCAATCGTACGAAAACAAAGACCGACGGCTCTTATCAAATCGGACTGGAGCCCGGCGCTTATTTTGTAAGAGCCGGCAATAAAAATGGTAATTATAAAATAAAAGAGTTGGAAGCGCAAATCGAAGTGGAAGCAAACATCCCAATCAACAGCCTGAACTTCGCGCTGGAGGAAGTCGATGAGAGTTTCGAGGGATGGGTGGTGGATCAAGAAGGAAATCCCGCAACCGGTGGACAGTTGTTGTTGCATTTCACCGAAAATGTGGCCATGCAGGCGCCCGATGAAGAGGGGCATTTTCGTTTTCCCTTGCCTTATGTGCGCCCGCCCGCCGGGACGGTCATTCAATTCGATTTTTATTCGGAAAACCATGAACAAACACATTATCAAACCACGGAATGGGGCAAGCGGGACATCCGTATCGTGGCGGAAAAGAAGAAGGAAGAGGGCTTCGGAGCCATCGGCGGCGTGGTGATGGACAGCCGCAACCGTCCGGTGCAGCAATATCAGATTCAACTCATCCCTTCCAACAGCCAGAGTTACACCATGCCGGACGGCGGAGACGGATCGATGAACATCAGCTTCTCGTTCAATCTCGAAACCCTGCGAACCGTCTCGCATCCGGAAGGCGCATTCCTGTTCGAGCATCTTCCCACGCAGAATTCCCCGTATCAAATTGTGGTGAAAAGCGAGAATTCCGCGTTGACCTATTCCCAGCCGATTCCATTGCGTAACGAGGAAGCGCTTACCGACGTACGCATCGTTCTCGATGAAAAAACGTTTACGGCGACCGGTCGGGTGGTCGATCAAGAGGGGAAACCGTATTCTCTCGGCGTGCAGGTCGGACTCAAACAAAATTTCAATGAATCCAACCTTCACATCGGCCCGGCGCTGGGCATCACCGACCTCAATAATGAAGGATTCTTCCGACTTGAGGGAATTCCGTTGCGTGGTGGGGAATTGATGATCAAAGGGATTGCTCCGCGTGGCCGCATCGAACACCGTATTCCTCTCGCTATCGGGCAGGACGGCGAGGTGCGGGAGTTGGGCGCTATCACGCCGGTCGTGATGGACATGGGAAGGGATACGGATCAAGTGAAAGTGATCCCCATCACGAATTGAAATGGAAGGCATCCGATTCTTTCACGATGCAATGGTGCAATTCCTGCTTGTTAAAGGAGTGTATGGTTTCACCATGCGCGTCAAAGGCGCTTACTGAAGATCGAGGGGCGTATTGGGGAGGAAAGACAAATTATGAATACGGGAACTCACTTCAATCATCCATACTCGATCACTGCCGCCACCGCACAAACAATTTCCTCTATTTCGGTTGCTGTCAATTCTCCTCGTTTTGATAAAAATCGATCAAGCGCGATCCCTCGAAGTTGCAGTGAATCCACCGCGCTGGATTTCGTTAGTCCGTTAAATGGGTTAGGTTCGATTTTCACGTGGGAATATTTACCGGTGAAGGATTCCTTCCAACCGGTGATGGGAGCAACCAGTCGTAAGGGAAGGCTTCGGAGGGCATTGGAACTTATCACGACAACCGGTCGTATTTTGTTGATTTCCACTCCAATTGTTGGATTCAAGTCAACGTCCCAGATTTCTCCCCGCAAGGGACATTTAATACTCGATGAAGTCGCCACCTTGTGTTTCCGTCCAATCTTTGTTCGTGTTGTACTGTTTCGCCAGTTCCTTTGACTGTTTCTCGAGTACTTTACGCCGTTCCTCAATAGTCAAACTCATGAACGATCGCCGATCCTGCAGAGATAGATTATCATTCCGTTTCAGGTTTTCATCAAAAACATCTTCCAATAATACTTTGCATTCCGTTTTTAAGTTCATGCCAGTTCTCCATCATTCTCTTTCTGATTATTACGATATCACATTTTTTCCATTCAAACAAATCCGGGTTCAAAGAAAATTTTGGCGGTAAAGAGCGCAATTTGTTATTCCTTACCGCTTCAAGAGAAGTGGATGGTCTCAAGATGCGCGTCAAAGGCGCTTATTGAAGATTGAGGGGCGAGTTGTAGTTCATGATAATTACCATTCATTTGCTGTTCTTTATTATTTCCTGGCAGATGTTCCAACCATATTGGAAACATAAAAATCCCTATATTCCAAGACAGTTATTTTTCCTTATAAAACTATGTTTTTCCAACTTTCACAAATTAGACTTTACCAGAAACTTCGAACATATTGATAGGATAGAATTCATTCGTCTTTTGTTATGATCACAGCATTTTCTTCGCACGCGGTGGCGACAATAATTTGATCTGCCGGATCATTGTGAAATGGCGGAGGTAATACCGTCGATCGATAAGCAATACGTGGCGACAAAGGAACCAGTCTAAGTTTAGGCATTGATAGTGCGAAATCAATCCAATCTTCCGGATTGCAGGTAATACCGATTTTTCCTTTTTCGATGAGTTTACTGAATTCCCATGGTGATATGGCCGATAGAAGCAGTTCACTATCCTTGTTCAGATTTTGGATCAATGCGGATACTTTCCTGGAAAGATTCTGGGGGCGCATGTACCACCAGATCCAGGTATGCGTATCCAGAAGATACCTCATTTGCAGGAATTCCACATCTCTTCACCCAGAGGAGATACAATATCATGTTCAAACAGAAAAAAATCCGCAAGCTGGCCGGGTTTGGGGATTTTCTCCTCATTCTGTAAAGGAATGATCCGAGCGATCGGCTTTCCACGTTTTGTAATCACAATTTCTTCACGGTTTTTGCCAACCTGATCCAATATTTTCAACGCATGTGTCTTAAATTGGCTGATCCCCATTGTTTTCATGCTTATTCTCCTCATCTTTATCATAGTCAATTGAATTGACCATTTCAAGCGGAAGGAGTTCCCTCTTCCATCGGTGCGCACTCTCTGGTCAATGTCAGCGTCGGAACCGGCGAATTCTATCCCTATATAGTTTTTAATTCGAAAGAACTAAATAACGAAGTCGATTGGGTCTCTCCTTTTGCGCCGATAAGAACTTCGGATCGTTGAACACCGCCGGCGTCATACAACCTTTTTACGATATCTCCGGCGGGTATCCGATGACGGGCATTGGTGGCAGGGATTGGCCTACCTTCCCGTCGCCAGCGCCGCCGGCGCGATGGCCCCTTACGTACCGCAATCCTATGCCGTCATGGACATCGACGACGTCCTCTTCGGCCATTTCCATGTCCGCATCAACGAAATGGAACGCGTGAACACGACCACCTACGATCGCCGACACAACCTGCTGTACGTTTTTGAAAATCGCGGCGACGAATTGTCGATAGCGCATGTGTGGAGATTGGATGACAATCAAGCGGTCGACGCGCGATGGATTTTGCACAAATAATCTGAAAATAGGGGTTCCTGACCGCTCCTTCACGAATTGCGTTGCACGGATTACACTTCTCTCTTGCATTCCACTTCCAGGTACGGGAGAACATCAATGGTTTTACGCGCTGGTTTAATCGGTTTCGGCACTGTGGGAACAGGTGCGGTCAAAACCCTGTTTGAAAATAAAGTCCTCATTCAAAAACGCATTGGAACGGATATCCATCTGTCCGGCGTCGCCGATGTGGATTGGCAAAAGGATCGCGGCGTCGATCTTTCCGGCGTGCCATGCACGACGGACGCATGGGAATTGATCCGCAATGCGGAAATCGACGTGATGATCGAATTGGTGGGCGGCGTTACGATCGCGAAGGATTTTGTGCGCGGCGCGCTCGAAAACGGCAAGGATGTGATCACCGCAAACAAGGCGTTGCTCGCCGACAGCGGCAGCGAACTTTTTAAAATCGCCGCGGATCGTGGGCGAAAAATCTATTTTGAAGGCTCGGTCGGCGGCGGAATCCCGCTGATTCAATCCTTATACGGCGGATTGGCGTCCGCTAAAATTTCGGAAATTCACGCCATCATCAACGGCACCAGTAATTACATCCTTACGGCGATGGACGAACATGGCAAATCCTTTGATGAGGTATTGACGGAAGCGCAGAAACTGGGATATGCCGAGCTGGACCCGACCTACGACGTCGAGGGAATCGATGCGGCTCACAAACTCGCCATTCTCGCTTCGATCTGTTTCGACACGTCCGTCAAACTTAGCGAAGTCTATACGCAGGGAATCCGTGATATCACCATCAAGGATATCCGTTTCGGGCGGCGGTTGGGTTACAAACTCAAATTGCTGGCCATTGCCAAAGATTTGGGCGGCGAAATCGAAGTGCGCGTTCATCCCACCTTCATTCCCGAAAATCAACTGCTGGCCTCAGTCAACGGCGTGTTCAATGCGGTCAACACGTTTGCGAAAGGATTGGGTTCGACGATCTTATATGGCCGGGGAGCGGGCGACTTACCCACCGGCCATGCCGTGATCAGCGATTTGATGCAATGCGCCATGGACCGTCTGACGCCGCGCGCCATCAATTACGATAATTTCTTTACGGTACGCAAATCCATGCGCCCGATGAGCCAGGTCGTCGCGGAATACTACCTCCGTTTCCTCGTGCAGGACAAACCCGGCGTGCTGGCAAAGATCGCGGGAATTCTGGGCGAGCACGACATCAGCATTTTGTCGGTTTTACAAACGGAAACGAGCCGCGAGAGCGTTTGTCCCATCGTCATCATGACCCATGAGGCCCGCGAGGGCGACGTCATGCACGCTCTCGAACACATCAACGAATTGGATGTGGTCATGGCGACGCCGAAACTGATCCGCATCGAGCAGATGAATTCCCGCAATGAGTAACAATTACGATATCCGTATTCAATCAGACTAAAAGAAGGAGCCATTTCCCGATGAAATTCATCATCGCCATTCCGGACGGAGCATCGGACATGTTGAGCGCTTATCCGGATGGCCGAACTCCCCTGCAACAGGCGCGAACTCCCATGATGGATGAATTGGCGGATTCCGGCGAGGTGTTGTGGGCTCGGAATGTGCCGGATCATCTGCATCCGGGCAGCGATGTGGCCTGCCTTTCCATCTTCGGATACGATCCCACGGAAGTGTATACCGGCCGCGCGCCGCTGGAAGCCGCCAGCATGGGCATTTCGTTGGGAAACAACGTCGCCTTCCGCTGCAATCTGGTCACCATCGAAAACGAAATGATGAAGGAATTCAACGCCGGCCACATCAGCACCGAGGAGGCGGACCTCATTATACAAACGTTGAATGAGAACCTGGCGTCCGCCGCCATCCGCTTTCACACCGGCGTTCAATATCGCCATATTCTGGTTGCTCCGCCGGAGTATGGCCGCGTGGATTGCACTCCCCCGCATGATATTCTCGACCAGGGCGTCGAATCCTATTTGCCGCAGGGCGAATCGAAAGAGAAGACGCGGGCGTTGATGGACCGCTCTCGCGAGATTCTCGCCGATCACCCGGTCAACGCCAGACGGACAGCGGCGGGGAAACCGCCCGCAAGCCAAATTTGGCTGTGGGGTCAGGGAACCGCGCCCCGATTGGAATCCCACCGCTCGCGCTATGGCAAACAAGGCGCGGTGATTTCCGCCGTGGATTTGATCAAAGGAATCGGAAAACTGGCCGGTTTGGAAATCATCGAAGTCGAAGGCGCCACCGGTTTGCCGGACACGAATTACGAAGGCAAGGCGGACGCCGCTCTGGCGGCGTTGGAAACCAACGAGTATGTCATTATCCACGTGGAAAGCACGGACGAAATGGGACACAAGGGCGATGAAGCCATGAAAATCCGCGCCATTCAGGATTTTGATCAACGGATGTTGGCGCGCGTAATCGCCGGTCTGCGCCAAAAGGGAGAAGCGTTTCGCGTTCTGCTGTTGCCGGATCACCCCACCCCGATTTCCCTGCGCACCCATACGAAAGATCCGGTTCCATGCCTTCTCTATGACAGCCGCGTCACACAAAAACGGGGAACCGGCGGCTATTCGGAAGAAGCGGTTCGCCAACGAACGCAGCGAACGGAAATCGGGCATCGCTTGCTGGATTCTCTTTTTGAACGATAAAAAAGAGATAAAAGTAATTTCATGCCAAAAACCAAAACTTCGGAGAGTTGACGGCATCTGCTACAATAGGTTACGAAGTATGGAGGTTACCATTTGACCTGCTTTGCCCTCCTTCACACCAGCCATAATGATTTTATTTGCATTTTATGACATATTCGGGTGATCAATTTTGCGCAGGCCATCAATTAGCATAGACATATGCTGCAAAATACAGCAGATGTCCAAAAATGCAACATATGTTGTATTTTAATACATAGGATAGAAATCAAAAAAAATATGGCAATTTCATCTCATTCACTTGACACAAGGATTTTCGGTGATAGGGTAGCCCCATTCATCTTTATATGATCTGCTTATGTTTGGGGAAGCGGTCTTTTGATGAGGAGAGTTGTTCCTGCCTCCACCTTCCTGTTCTATGAAAATGCCGGAGCAAAATATGGGAGCGCGGACGTCCCGTCCGCATCGTTCCATTCTCGCGTTTTCATCCATTCATTGTGATTGTTCGGTCACAGCGGTTTTCCGGGTATCGATTGATCTTATATGGCGCGAAATTCATGCGGGCGTATCGCGTTCATGATAAACCATAAACTAATTAGGAGGGAATGGATCATGATTTCCAAAAAGGCCGTAGTGTTTTTATCACGGGGATGGATTTTGTTTGCCTGTTTATTCTGGTTTGCGGGGAATGTTGGGGCGAATACGGCGAAGGTTCCGCAGGATTTGTCGCAGGCGATTCATTCGGCGTTAAGCGAATCGTCTTACGAAGCCGTATGGCAAACCAACGATGGCACGCCCGCGCTGGCGGGTCGCGATGGGGCGTATGTCCTCCAATCACGAGCAGAATTATCGGATTTTCTTCACGCCGGAAGGGATTTCACTGACGCTGCGTGTATTCCAGGACAAGGTCATGAATAGCAGGACACGTTCCATTCATCATAATCATTTGAGATAAATATTTTTATATGTATAAAGGAGATTGTATCATGTTAAAAAAATCACTTCATAATGGTCTGTTTTCAGGATGGTTTTTTCTTTGCGGATTGTTGCTGTTACATCAGTATATTCATTGCGAATTTTCTTATGGTACGTCTTATGACATCGGATTCTCTACCTATTTCGGTGGAAATGGTGAAGATTATGTGGGTGGTGTTACGCTGGATGCCACCGGAAATATTTATATAACGGGATTTACTTCTTCTACGAATCTGCCGATGGTGAATTCATACGATGACACATATAATGGCGGAGTTTACGATATATATATTATCAAACTTAATCCAACAGGAACCTCAATATTGTATTCTACCTATATTGGTGGTAGTGGAGGGGAAGGCGGCCATGGTATCGCCGTCGATGAATATGGAAATATTTATATAGCGGGATATACGAATTCTTCATCCGATTTCCCACTAGAAAACGCATTATACTCAACTTATCATGGCGGAGATGGAGCATTAACCGATGGTGGAAGCGATAGTTTTTTCTTGAAATTGAGTTCGAATGGTTCATCGATCATTTTTTCATCTTATATAGGTGGTAGTGGAGATGATCCAGTCTATGATATTGATATTGATTCATCTCATAATTTATATCTAACGGGATGGACATCTTCAAACAATTATCCTACAACCGGTAATGCTTACGATACGTCTTACAATGGTGGTTATGATATTATCATATCAAAGATTAATTCTTCAGGCAACTCTCTTTTGTATTCTAGTTATTTAGGCGGCGGCAATCCTGATGTTGCTTTCAATATTGAAGCGGACAATTCCGGGAATGCTTACCTGGCTGGAAGAACAGATTCTTCTAACTTTCCAACTGTAAATGCATATCAATCGATTTTTGGAGGGAACACATACGATGGATTTTTAACAAAAATGAATACAGAAGGTTTGGGGATTATTTTTTCCACTTTTTTGGGGGGAAGCGATTTAGATTCTGGAAATGATGTTGCAATAGATAACGCCGGAAATGTATATACAACTGGTCAAACTCGTTCAACTGATTTCCCCATATTTAATGCCTATCAAAATAATATAGCAGGTATAATTGACTCATACGTCTCAAAATTCAATTCTTCCGGTTCGGTTATTTTTTCAACCTATCTTGGTGCTAGCGGGTCAAGTAACACAGGTGTATCACAGGGAGAAGCAATTACGGTGGATTCGGTTGGAAATATTTATGTGACTGGTATCACAAAATCACCAAATTTTCCTCTACTTGATCCCATTCAAAATTCATTCGGCGGCGGTACTTATGATCGATTTATTTCCAAATTCAACGTCACTGGCAGTAACCTTTTATTCTCGACTTATCTTGGAGGAAGTGGAAACGATCAGGGATTTGGAATTGCAACCGATACTTTCCAAAATATTTATGTGACAGGATATACGGATTCGACAGATTTTCCAACAAAAAATGCAATACAGAGTAGTATTAATGGTGTTTTGGATACTTTTTTGGTTAAATATACAAATTTGGAAACAATACAAGGAATAACGATTCTTTCCCCCAACGGCGGAGAAACCTGGCAGGCGGGAACCACCCAAACCATCGTCTATTCCGCCTCCCCCACAATTTCCTACGTCAGCCTGCAATACAGCACTGATGCGGGAGCATCGTGGAACTCGATTGTTGCGTCCATCCCGAATTCCGGTTCGTATGCATGGATGATTCCAAATGTGTCATCATCGACGTGTTTAGTCAAAATCGCGGATGCATCGGATGGGGAACCTTGGGATGTGAGTGATAATTTTTTCGCCATTATCGGTTCTCCCTCTATTTCCACTATATATCTCACACCAACAAATCCTGGCGTCTACCGCAACCAGGAAATCGAACTGACCGTCCACATTTCCGACGCAACCAACGTCATCGGCTATCGCGTCGCCGTCGATTTCGATCCAAACCAAATCACCTACGTCTCCGGCTCAGCCACAATCACAGGTACTTCCTGCGCATCCTGGTACGGTCCACTCGTGAACAGCGCTTCGGCGGCGCAGGTGATCTTCACGGCAGCGAGTCAGGGCGATCCGTTAGGTCCGGGAAACGGGTCATTGTTGAAATTTAGAATGCTGTTGAACGGCGCGTTGGCGGATAACACCATATATTCCGATCACCTTCAATCCATCGCTGACCAGCATGAACGAAGGCGATATTTCCGTCGATCTGCAAACCTGGAGCGCGACCGTCTTCGGACCGAACAACCAGCCCTATTTCACCGGCGGATCGGCGCAGCTCGTTTTGGAGGATTCCGGCGCGCATGAGATTGTGAACTGGGCGACAGGGATTTCCGCCGGCGCGCCGTACGAGGCGAGTCAGACCTTGACCTTCGTCGTCGAGACGAACAATCCCGCGCTGTTTTCCGCCAGCCCGACGATTGACGTGACCGGAACCCTGCGCTTCACCACCGCGCCCAACGCGAATGGTATCGCCGCGGCCACCGCCATCCTCTACGACGACGGCGGGATGGCGTACGGCGGGATCAACGCTTCGACGCCGTACAACTTTATTATCTCCGCTACGCCAGTGAACGACGCGCCGTCGTTCACGAAAGGCGGCAACCTGAACGTGCTGGAAGATTCGGGCGAATACGTGCAAGCAAACTGGGCGACGAGTATTTCCGCCGGTCCGCCGGATGAGGCGGGACAGACGTTGACGTTTGCCGTATCGACGAACAACGCGTCGCTGTTCTCCTCGCCGCCGACCATCGATTCATTGGGCAAATTGCGTTTCACCCCCGCAGCGAATGCGAGCGGAGTAGCGCTGGCGACGGCGACGCTGCACGACAACGGCGGAACCGCCTACGGCGGGGTGGACACGTCCGCGCCGCAAACCTTCACCATCACGGTTACCGACGTCAATGATCAACCGTCGTTTGTCGGAGGGCCGAACATCGGCGTGCTGGAAGATTCTCCCGCGCAGGAATTCATCGCCTGGGCGACGGGCATCTCTCCCGGCCCGATTCTCGAATCGACGCAGGCGCTGTATTTCCTCGTGGAGAACAATAATCCAGCGTTATTCTCGGCAACGCCGGCCATCAACGCCACCGGAACCTTGACCTTCACTCCCGCGCCGAATCAGAACGGCATCGCCTACGTAACCGCCACGCTGTACGACGACGGCGGGACAGCCAACGGCGGGATTAACGCCTCCACGCCGTTCAACTTCATCATTTCTGTCACAGCGGTAAACGATGCTCCGTTATTTTATAAAGGACCGAATCAAGTCGTGATTGAAGACGCGAGCGCGCAAACCATCATCGGTTGGGCGACGGGAATATCCGCCGGACCGCCTAACGAGGCATCGCAGACGCTGACGTTCCTGACCTGGTCAACAAACGATGCCCTGTTCTCCGCCACGCCCATCGTCAATGCCAGCGGCACGCTGTATTACCTGCCTGCCCCCGATCAAAACGGTTTGGCGACCGTGACGATTCAGTTGCTCGACAGCGGCGGCACAGCGTACGGCGGCGTAAACGTTTCCGCCACGCAGCAATTCACCATTACCGTGCTGTCGGTGAACGACGCGCCCATTCTCTCCATCGGCCCCGATCAAGCCATACTCGAAGACGCCGGCGCGCAGACCGTAATCGGCTTCGCCACGGGCGAGGCGGGGCCGCCGGACGAGGCGTGGCAGAGTCTGATTTATGATATAACTAATACCAACCTGGCGCTGTTTGCCGAATTTCCGGCGATCAACAGTTTCGGGACGCTTACCTACACCCCCGCCGACGACGCGAACGGCTCGGCCACGGTGACAGTCAAGTTGAAAGACAACGGCGGAACCGCCTACGGCGGCGTCGATTCATCGACGCCGAGCAACTTCATCATTTCGGTCACGCCGGTCAACGATGCGCCGTCATTCATCCCCGGCGCGACCATCGCGCTGGTGAATACGGCGGGATTGCCGCAGGAATTCATCCAGTGGGCGACCGGTATATCCGCCGGACCGCCGAACGAGGCGAGTCAGACGTTGACGTTTCTCGTAACGCCGAATCATCCCGAACTCTTCGCCGCTTCACCCACGATCGACGCGACGGGCACGCTGCACTTCACGCCCGCCCTCGGCGCGCACGGCGTGGTGAACGCGACGGTTGTCCTGATCGACAACGGCGGTTGGGCCTACGGCGGCCAGCCCATTTCGGACGTGACCGAGTACAACACGATACTGTTCGAAACCTATTTATGGGGCGACATGAACGACAACGCCATCGTCGGCGCGGTGGACGCCTCGCTGATTTTGCGCTACGACAACGGCAGTTTGTACGATTCGGGCTGGCAGATGTCGTATTTCCCTGCGTTTCCGCCAAGCCAGTATCCCGAATATCTCTATCTGTATTACGTCGAATATTATCCCATACCGTTTTGGCACGACAAGCATTTCAATCCGGCGGCGGATGTAAACTGGGATCAGCGCATTGGGACGGTGGACGCCTCGCACGTGCTGCAATATTACGTGCTGCTGCTGGCGCAGTTCGAAGCCGACGTGAACGGCGACAAATGGGGACCGGATTACACCCCCGGCGGCAAGACAGCGCAGCGCACGGGCAGGCGCTATGTCAGCGAGCGCACCATGAGCGCGCGGATAGAGACGGACCGCGACGGCAAAGGCTGGACGGTGAGCTTCGCGGTGGATGATCCGGCGGACCTGTGCGGAATCCGGCTCGGTCTGCGCTTCGATCCAAAGCAGGTGCAAGTGGAAGAGCAGAGCGCCCGCTGGCTGGTGCGGGACGTGAACGGCCTCATTGCCGGAAATGGGAAAACCGATGGCATATATATTGTATCGGGAGCGCTGAGCGCGGAACTCGATGGGTCAAACAACATGACCCATCCTACGGAAATCATTGTATTACGCTTCTCGTGGGTGGGAGAAGAAACGCCGGATGCGCCGGTGATCGTGTCCATCGACGAAACCCTGACGCGCCTCAACGACGGCCTGATTCCGCTGCAAGAGTCCAGCGTGACGGGCATTGATTTGCTGAACGAAACGACGGTTTCGAGCTGGATGGTGTATTAAACAATTGCATAATCGGAAAAGGATAAAACAAGGGCAGAAACGGCGCTGCCCTTGGCGCCCGCGCTAATTCGTAGGGGCGGTTCGCGAACCGCCCCTACGCAATGTATTATTTGTATATAAAATATTGCCGTCATCTTGGCTGAACTATTAACGGATTCATTGGCAAAACACGATCATTTCTTTGGGGGCAATGCTATGTTGGCAACCATTTTCACATCGAGAAAACGAATGTATTCTTTTTCCCCAATTCTTTATGGTATCGTACTTTTTTCTCTTTCGTTTTCCGTACAAGCGCAGGAGCGTGTGCTGTCTTTGCCGGATTTCACAGCGTCGCCGGGTGATGTAATACAAATGAATGTGGAGATCGACAATGCGGATGGTGTGATCGGATTTCGTATCGTGATTCAGTTACCCAATTCATCCCCTTCTTATCCGTTGGAATACGTTGGCGGGAGTTCGAGCGTGAACGGCACAATCGCAAGGGGGTGGACCACCGCGGAAAATGATGTCACCACCCTTGCCGATTCGTCCAATCCTTACGCCGGTCTGGTTTTGATCAGCGGCTCGGGCGTTCAGGAACTATCCGGCTCAGGCGCGCTGCTGCGATTTCGTTTGCGTGTAAAAAACAATGTGCCGAATCAGCTGGTTCCTTTGCATTTCGTCGCAACCGGTTTCACCGGCACGCGGCTGAACGACGGCGTCATTCCCATCACGGTAAAGCATGGTTCTGTTTTGATCACCGGTTCGCAGATTCCGACGTACACGCCGCAACTTACAGAAACGCCGGCGCCACCGACGATCACGCCGACATCGACATTCACTCCCACGTCGACCGCCACACCGACATTTACTCCCACGCCGACGCTGGGTAGCAACCACGTGATTATCGTTACGGACGATAGCACAACGATGGAAGATTTGAGCAATGGGCAGGATTACGACGTTGCCGGCGATCGGGCGCTGGCGATTCGCGCCAATTGGGCGTTGGCGGGAATCGATTCCGACACTCTGCGCGACATGCATGTGTATGTGTTGATCAACGGCGCGGGATCCTATCAATTTCTCGGACGCACGGGCAACGGCGATGATTCCGTTTTTGAATGGAGAAAGGGAACGCAGTTTCTCATGCCGACGTTTCGCGACGGACCGGAATTTGGGAATCATTATGAGTTTAGAGTTTATGCGATCAAAAAGCAGGGGTCTCCACATTTTTATGGGCCGTACGATAACGCCGGACCGGTTGAATATTTGCTGGATGAAACACAGATGACGCCAACGCCGACGCCATCGGGACCAGCCGTGATCGCGACCGACAACGAAGAATCCCTATTCGATATCAGCAACGGACAGGATCACGATCCCGCCAACGACCGGAAGTTGGTGATTGCGTGGGATGTGGCAAAGATGGGGATTCCGCCCAACGACGCGCGGGATTTTCACGTGTACGTGCAGGTGGATCAAAGCGGAGATTATGCTTATCTCGGACGCTCCGCGAATTGGAATTTTCAACAGCTCGTATGGCAGGCCGGATCGAGTTTGATTGCACGCGAATTCCGCGCGGGTCCGCAATTTTGGCGCTCCTATCAATTTAAAGTATACGTCCTGTCAAACAGCGGCAATCCCCGGTTTTACGGACCGTTCGCCAACGCCGGGCTGGTGTGGTTCCTGCCGATGATCACGGTAACCGATACAGTTTCGACGACGACGGATTTAAGCAATGGGCAGGATTTCGATCCACCGAACGAACGGGATTTAGTGGTTCGATGGACGTTCGATGCCACAGATTTGGATAGCAACAACATTCGCGATCATCACGTGTATGTGAAAGTGAATGGTCGCATGCCATACCGTTACCTGGGCCGCACAGCGAGCGACTCCGCGGCCTATCTCGAATGGAAAGCGGGAACGCCGAATTTGGCCGGAGAATTTCGCGGCGGGCCGACGTATGGAAATTCGTATGAATTCAAGGTTTATCCCATCAAACAAAGCGGCGCGCCGCCGTTTTACGGACCGTACGAGAACGCCGGACCGGTCGCATATCAACCGCTGGTGACGGTCACGGACGATATTTCTAGTTTTGAAGATTTGAGCAATGGGCAGGATGTTGATCCTAGCGGCAATACGGATTTGGTAATCCGCTGGAGTTTGAGCGGAATGGGATTCGACGCAGCGGACGTGCGTTCTTACCACATTTATGTTTTTGTCGATAACGCGCGCCAGCCGGACTTTTTTGCGTTGATTCCCGACGCGTCGGCGGATTCGCTGGAATGGAGGGCGGGAGCGCCGTTTGTCGTTTCCGCTTTCGGCGAGGGCCCGCAAATCGGCCTTTCGTATCGGTTCCGCGTGTATGTGATCGCGCCGAACGGCAAGCCATACGGCTATTACCAACACAGCGGACCGGTCGCGATGGCGGGGAATTAGAAATTTCACCTTTATCCTTTATTTTAAACACCGCTGTAAACCGGAATTTGGAGGCGCATGGTTCGACCGGATTGGTTCGGACGATTTCTTCAGGCAGGATTGACTACCCCTGCGCGAAGCCGTGCTGATCGAAGGCGTCCGTTACCCTTTATGCGACCATGCCGCTGCCCCTCATCTCGATTGCCTGGCGCGGCATGACGAGAACCATTTTTCCATCATGAAATAGCCCTTCTTCATGTACTTGATCTCTCTTTATGGATACACTACTTTGTAGGGAGCGGATTTGTTCGATCAGAAAAGGATATTAATATAATTATCGTATGGACAACTGGCAATCTCAATTACGACGTGATGGGCATCATGGGGGCTGGACTCTATTGACCCGCCAGCCGGAGCGCGAGCAGCTGTTGGCGATGTCGCCGGAGCAACGGCCGATTCACGCGCCCGATATCTTGTGCGATCCGGAAAAATACGGCGCCTCGGTGATTTGGCGGGTGACCGCCACGCTGCCCGATGGCGGCAAACGAACCGTTCGTGTGATCGCGAATCGTTTCGCGTTGTATCGGGTGGAAGGGATGGAGGATCGGGAAGGCGAGGGAATGTACGATCTCATGCGCGGCGTGGGAGCGCACGAGATCGTTATTGAAAGTGAAAATCACGAAGATTCACTCGCGACATTGAGTCCGCACCACTATGCTCTTACTTTGCAGGCGTATCAGGATCGCATTTCGGATCTGCGCAAAGATTTCCGCTTGCGGTCGTTTTCCGTGTTTCGCGAATGGCAGTGCGGAACGAAAGAACCTTCCATTCATCCCCATTCGCAATTGATTGCCGCCGCCATCGTTCCGCTGGGGATCAAGAACGAATTGGACGCGGCGCGTGAATATTATAATTATAAAGAACGCTGTCTGTTTTGCGACATGATGCGGCAGGAATTAGCGGAGGAAGAGCGTCTGGTGACGGCAACGGATGAATATATGACGTATTGTCCCTTTGCTTCCCGTTATCCGTTCGAAGTGCATCTTTTTCCCCGCCGGCACAGTTGTGATTTTTGTGATACGCCGAAAGATCAGCTGCCCGCGCTCGCGGCGATGATTCGTGATACGGCGTATCGGTTGGAGCAAGCCATTCCGGATTGGCGGGTGTTGATGGTGTTGCATACGACGCCGGTATTTGATCACCGGAGAAAATATTATCATTCCATCGCGCAGGATTATCACTGGCATTTTGAATTTCTTCCCCTGCCGCCGGGATTTATCGACTGGTATTCCCGCACGGGCGCATTCGTGGAGCATACCTCGCCGGAAAACGCGGCGGCATTTCTGCGTGATTTGGCAGCGCCGTCGCCCTGGACCTGAATTTTGAATCGAAGCGTATTCCTCCATAGCCCATGCCTCAACACAATCGCAATTCGGTTGTTTGTCACAATTGTATTGACCAT
>QZKN01000116.1 GCA_003598175.1 Candidatus Omnitrophota bacterium | reverse complement strand
TGGCTGTCTTCTCTTACCCCGTTGGGGTATAAAACAACAATAATTTATTATGAATAACGATCATTTTTTTGATGGTGAATCATGGGCGACATGCGTAAGGTGAGATGATAAATCAATCCAATCCGGGATGACAAGGATTTAAAAATGAGAGAAGGGCCGGAATGAAAATCCGTGCAAGATAAGCCATGATCAAAAAGTCGCGGAATCTGCTATGGAGTTTTCTTGCGAAAGGAATCATACGAAATCCAACCGGTTCAAAACGCCAAACGGGCAGACGTGATCAACACATCTGCCCGATTTTCAGTTCGTTAAGTATGGAAGTTCGAGTTTTATTCCATTGCGGCGGCGCAAGCAGCGGCGTGACGCGCAATCGGAACTCGGAACGGTGAACAAGAGACGTAATTCAAGCCGATTCGATGGCAGAATTTAACGGATTCCGGATCGCCGCCATGTTCGCCGCAAATCCCCAATTTCAGATTCGGACGAGTGTTTCTTCCACGTTCCACCGCGATTTTCATCAACTCGCCGATTCCGGTTTGATCGATGGTTTGGAACGGATCCGCCGGGAGCAGCCCCAATTCGACATAATGATGAAGGAAAGCAACTGCATCGTCGCGACTATAACCGAAGCCCATTTGCGTCAAATCGTTGGTTCCGAAGGAGAAGAATTCGGCGGTTTCCGCGATTTTACCGGCGACGAGACAGGCTCTCGGAATCTCGATCATGGTCCCCAGCATGTGAGGAATTTTCTTGAGACCGGTTGTCTGCAGTACTTCTTCATAAACGCGTTTCGCGAGTTCAAACTGATGATCCAGTTCCTCGACCAGGCTGACGACGGGAATCATGATTTCCGGGAACGGTTTCTTCTTTTCCTGAAGCAATTCCCCGGCGGCTTCGAGAATGGCGCGAATCTGCATTTCCGCGATTTCCGGATAGGTAACGCCCAGACGAACGCCGCGATGCCCCATCATGGGATTTGATTCATGCAACGCTTCCGCGCGTTGTTTGAATTCGGCAGGTTTGATATTCAATTCTTTGCAAAGTTTGTCGATTTCCCCTTTTTCCTGCGGGACGAATTCGTGCAAGGGTGGATCCAGCAGGCGAATGGTTACCGGAAAACCATCCATGGCATCCAACGTCGCCTTGATATCTTTCTTGACGAAAGGGAAAAGTTCTTTCAACGCTTTTTGACGTTCACTCTCGTCTTTCGACAAAATCATTTTACGAAGTATGGACAGCGGTTGTTCGGAACCCGCGCCGTAAAACATGTGTTCCGTACGGAAAAGCCCGATTCCTTCGGCGCCGAATTGTCGCGCTTTCATTGCATCGTCCGGCGTTTCGGCGTTGGTGCGAATATTGAGTTTGCGAACCGCGTCGCAGATTTTCAAGAATTCTTCGAAATATACATTTCCTTCTCCTGCTTCGATCAGGGGAAGTTGACCGTCGTAGACATATCCTTTGGTTCCGTTGAGAGTCAGCCATGCGCCTTGTTTCAAGGTTTTGCCGTCCACGGAAAGCGTTTTCTTGGAAGCATCGATATGAAGAGCGCCGGCGCCGACGATACAGCATTTTCCCCAGCCGCGGGCGACGAGAGCGGCGTGACTGGTCATGCCGCCCCGCGCGGTCAGAATCGCCACGGCGGCACGCATTCCTTCGACGTCTTCCGGATTGGTTTCTTCACGGACCAGAATGACGGTTTTGCCACTTTTTGCCTGCGCGACAGCTTCGGCGGCGGTAAAGACGATCTGGCCACAGGCGCCGCCCGGACCGGCGGGAAGACCTTTGGCGAGCGACTTCGTCTTCTTTTCGACCGCGGGATCCACGATGGGATGCAGCAATTCATCCAATTGAGAAGGAGTAACCCGAAGCACGGCCTGATTTTTCGTGATCATGCGCTGTTTGCACATTTCCACGGCCATGCGCACCGCGGCGGGGCCATTGCGTTTGCCGACGCGGCACTGCAACATCCACAAGGTTCCTTCCTGAATGGTAAACTCGATATCCAGCATGTCGCTATAATGTTTTTCCAATTTTTTCTGGATTTGATCGAGTTGTTTGTATACTTTCGGCATGGCTTCTTCGAGAGAAGTCAAATGCTGGCTCTGTTCGGTTTTCCCGGCTTTGTTGATCGGATTGGGGGTTCGGATTCCGGCCACGACATCCTCGCCTTGCGCATTGGGCAGCCATTCTCCGTAAAAAACGTCTTCGCCGGTGGCGGGATTTCGCGTGAACGCCACGCCGGTCGCCGACGTATCGCCCATGTTGCCAAAGACCATCGCCTGGACGTTGACCGCGGTTCCCCATTCTTCGGGAATCCCTTCAATTTTGCGATACGATACGGCGCGTTTGCCGTTCCAGGATTGGAAGACCGCGCTGATTGCGCCCCACAGCTGGTCCATCGGATCATCCGGGAAGTCCTTTTTCAAAACCTTCTTCACTTTCGCTTTATAAACCTTCACCAATTCCTGCAAATCTTCCGCGGAGAGATCACAGTCGGCCTTGGCGTTGCGGCTCTTTTTCACTTTACCCAGTTCTTCTTCCAACTGAGCGCGGATTCCCTCGCCTTCCTTGGTTTCGATTCCCGCGGCCTTTTCCATCACCACGTCCGAATACATTTGAATCAGGCGGCGATAGGAATCCCAGGCGAAACGGGGATTTTGTGTTTTTTCGATCAATCCCTGAATGGTCGTTTCATTCAATCCCACGTTCAGAATCGTTTCCATCATTCCCGGCATGGAACTGCGCGCGCCGGAACGGACAGAAAGAAGTAGTGGATTTTTGGGATCGCCGAATTTCATTTTCATGATTTTTTCGACATTGGCGAGGTTGGTGTTGACTTCCTCGGTGAGACTTTGAGGATATTGTCCTTTGTTCTTATAATACAAGGTGCAGACTTCCGTGCTGATGGTGAATCCGGCGGGAACCGGAACATTCAGGTTTGTCATCTCGGCAAGGTTCGCGCCCTTGCCGCCGAGAAGTTCTTTCATCTTCGCGTCGCCGTCGGCTTTGCCTTCTCCAAAGAAGTAGACATTTTTACTCATGGTGATACCTTCTCCTGCCTTTATGGTTTTGATTTCCAAAAATATCGTAGGGTTGCCCCCACGTTTTTACCCTATCTTTTATTATAAAACCAAACAAAATGTTTACCACGTCTACGGCGTGGATGGAAGGTGTACGAAATGATTTCCAGTCAGGTTTTACATATTTTAATAAAAAAGCACTGAAAACGTATACACATTCGGCATGCGCGTTTGGAAACGAGGGGGAATATGCAACGCGAGGTTTCATTGCATCTGCCGCGGATTTCCAATGGCGACGCGGCAATCCTCATTGAAATGAAAAATCCAAGCGGATCTGTATCTCAGCTCCATTTAACAATTTGGATTTCCTCGTAAACTATGGAGCATGAGATCCACCATTGCATAAACCATACGGGCAGATCGCATCCTATATTCCAAAACGTTTTCGACTTTGATCACAAACGCCATGATTGAAATTCTACAAAAAAAACTTCGCGATATACACACCCAATTTCAAGAGTTGGAAGTCCAGCTGGGCGACCCGGCCATCATGTCCGACCGCGAACGCCTGACTCGATTAAGCCGCAAACATGCCGAATATCTTCCCATCGTGAAACAGTACCGGGAATGGGAAAAATTATGCACGGAGATCACGGATCTGCATAACTTACTGGATTCCGACGATCGGGAATTCACGGACATGGTGTCTCATGAATTGTCGGAATTATCTTTGAAAGAAAAAAAACTACAAACACGTCTGGAAGACCTGCTTCGTCCCAAAGATCCCAACGCGCATCGAAACACCATTATGGAAATTCGAGCGGGAACCGGCGGGGAGGAAGCGGCGTTGTTCACCGGCGATCTGTTTCGGATGTATTGCCGCTATGCCGAATCCCGGCATTGGAAAGTGGAGGTGCTTTCCTCCAACCCGACCGGGATTGGTGGATTCAAGGAAATCATCTTCATGATCAGCGGCCCCGGCGCTTTTTCGCGGCTGCAATACGAAGCAGGGACGCATCGGGTGCAGCGGGTGCCTGAAACCGAAGCCAGCGGACGGATTCATACGTCCGCCGCGACGGTCGCCGTCTTGCCGGAAGCGGACGAAGTGGATGTGGCAATCGCCCCGGAAGACCTGCGCATCGACGTGTTTCGCTCTTCCGGTCCCGGCGGCCAAAGCGTCAACACCACCGATTCGGCCGTTCGCGTCACTCATCTCCCAACCGGCCTGGTGGTTTCCTGTCAGGACGAAAAGTCGCAGCACAAAAATCGAGCTCGGGCATTAAAGGTATTGCGCAGCCGTTTGCTGGAAATGCAGCAGGATCGCCAGGCCGAAGAGCAACATGCGCAAAGGCGCCTCATGGTCGGCTCGGGGGATCGAAGCGAACGGATTCGGACCTATAATTTTCCCCAAAGTCGTTTAACCGACCACCGCATCAATTACACGGTCCACCGCCTTCATGCGGTGATGGAGGGAGAGCTGGACGAACTGATTGACGCGCTTGCGCAGGAAGCGCAGGCAAACACATTGCGCCAGGTGGGATAAGATCACTTAAAAAAAAACATGCGAATTTACGCAAAGTACTTAACTCTCAAACCTTTATCCTTTATTATATACAACCGGACTCAGTTGTTGAAACATAAAAAACGCAGGCAGGAGCACAAATGATGCTGATTCAAGAAGCCGTGGATCATTGTGCATCGTATTTGGAAGGGAAAAAAATCGAATCGTCCCGTCTTTCGGCGGAATTGATTGTAGGCCACGTCACCTCTCTGTCCAGGACGGAAGTGCTGTCCACTCCCAACCGAAAACTGACCAATACGGAAGAGACAAACCTCGACGTGGCGATGAAAGAGCGGGGCAAACACAAACCCCTTCCCTACATCATCGGTGAAGTCGAGTTTTATTCCATTCCTTTTTCGATCAGCAGCGGCGTTTTCATCCCCCGCCCGGAGACGGAAACCCTGGTCGATGCGGCATTGGACATTGCCAAGGAAATCTCGGATGCGCCGAAGATATACGATTTGGGCACAGGATGCGGAAATGTCATCATTGCCTTGGCTTTAAACCTGGATGACGGAGAGTTTTGGGCCAGCGACATTTCCAACAATGCCGTTCAAACCGCCAGTCTGAATGTCCGTCGGCACGATCTGCAGAATTACGTGGAAGTGAAGGAAGGGCAACTTTTTTCCCCTATGCGCAAAGAGTTGGCGACGGAATTCGACATCGTTGTCTCCAATCCTCCTTACATCCGTAGCGGCGATATTCCCAAACTGCCTCCCCAAATCAAAGATTTCGAGCCCCACATCGCATTGGACGGAGGGCGTGACGGCATGTCGGTCATCAAATCCATTCTCGACGGCGCGGCTCCCATTTTAAAGCCGGGCGGCTATGTTTTATTGGAAGCGGATCCGATTACCATGCCGAGCATCCGCTCGGAAGTGCAAAGACGCACCTGTTATGAGGATTTCAAAGTTCTTCCGGACGCATCCGGAAAAGATCGCGTCGCTCAGTTTCGCACGAAAGCGAAAAAAATCGGTTGGTAAAATTCCGGTGAAAATCGGTACGTTCAAACACATGCGGGGATGGGGCCGTCTCGTCCCCGTTTTCCTTATTATATGGAGTGGTTTCTTTGCTTTCGCCGGCTGTGCGAAAAGTCCATATACCGCATATAATCGCGGGATTGAATGGATTCGAAACGGAAAGGCTGAACAGGCGGAAACCGCTCTTCTCCAGGCGGTGAAGTTCGATCCGGCCAACGCCGGCGCATGGAATCAGCTGGGGATTCTTGCTTTCGAGCGAAACGCGATGGATGCGGCGGAAATTCGATTTCGCAACGCGTATGAACTCGACAAACACCATTCCGCTTATGCGAGAAACCTGGCCCTCGTTTATGCGGCCAGGCAGGAATACGAAATCGCCGACCGACTTCTCCATCACTCATTGCAAATCGATCCGTCCGATCCGGAAACTTCCGTCGCCCTGGCGAAAACATCTCTTCTGCAAAATCACCCCGGCGAGGCGAGAGAACATCTGCAACGCGCGTTGCAACACCATCCGGCTCATGCGGAGGCTCTTTCTCTTGCTGATCGCCTCGAACAGATTCCAAGGGATGTCTCCTTACGAAAAGAGAGATCGGATCATTTGATCGAGACGTCCGAACCAAAACCGTGAAATGAGGTTTTATGATTACCTTCGCAAATCCTTTGTTATTGTGGTTTTTCCCTGCATTGATCATTCCGTGGATTTTTCGCCGCCGCCAAAAAGAACGCATCCGGCGCATTGATTTTGCATTGATTCGTTTCTTAAGGGAATCCGAAGAAAAAGAACTGATGAATCCGCATTTGCAGGAATTGCTGTTGCTGATTCTTCGCACCCTTCTTCTCGCCTGTTTGATTCTCGGACTTTCCGGACCGAAATGGCTTTCCGATGGACGGCAAGGACCGGGACTTTTCTCCTCGATTCCATTCACGCACGCGTTCGAAACGAAAATTCTGGTTTTGGACGCCTCTTACAGCATGGGGTATGGAATCGAAGACCAATCCTGGTGGAATCAGAGCCGGCAAATCTGGGAACGTTTGAACGCCGCGTTGGGAGGATTCTCCACCGAACAGTTTCGGTGGGATGAAACCACCCTATCACAAAAGAAGGGGAGAATTCCGTTTTCTCTCGGTTCAACGGATGTGGATGAACTGTTTCGGACTGCGCCGACGGCTGCCGGAACGGCGGTTACGGATTTGCTCGAAGCGATTCAACAGCAATCTCAGGGCAACGACGGCATGGTTATCCTTACAGACGGCCAGCGATATCCGTGGCAAAATTTGTTGGAGGACGCCGCGGATCATTTATCGATTCCTTCGATTCTCGTCATCACGGTCGGAAGCGAACCGATTTTCAATACGTGGTGCGCAATCGATCTGATTTCTTCGTGGCCGTGGGGCATTTCCGGCTGGGAAACGATTGCCGGCCATGTGCATTCGATTCGCGCGTCGGAGGAGACGGGCGCGATTTCCATTTTCCGTTCGGAAACCGGGCAATCCCTTTATCATCTTCCTGTTTCCTTTCCCGCTTCGAACCGCCCCGCTTCCCTGCCTTATTTATACACCGCCCTTTATTCCGATATGATCTCACAAACGAACGAAAACGGTTCATCGACCGCGAACACTCTGGATCTGTCCATTCGCATTCAACCGGATGATCCCTTACCCATTGACAATACCTTGCAATTCCAAATTCCCCGCATCGATCATTTTACCGTCGGGCTTGCCTGTGAACCCGACAATCCGCCGCTTGAATTGCCGATTTTGATTTCCGCGATGAATCCTCTTGCGGACGAACCGAATTCTCCTCCCATCCGTTTTCGTTATCTTTTCCCGCGTCAAATGGATTATGCGGGCGAACTCGATCTGGCCGTCATAACCAACCGTCTCGCGCCCTGGTGGTCCGCCGCCGAAAGTTTTGCCACGCTGGAATACGTGAAAAACGGAGGAAACGCCGTCGTATTCAGCGACGGAATCCTGCCGAACGAAGACGCCTGGAAACAGTTTTTGAATGAAATCGGGTGGGAATGGTTTCCCCATCTCGATAGTGGTCAAAAACCGGAACGTATGACCATCATCGGAAGCCACATTCTTGGACAAGCGTTCTCCATCTGGGACGATGAAATGTGGAAATCATGGATTCCCTCCTCTCACGGCAAATTATCGGTTCCGAACGGCAGTTCCTTCGTTTCTTACAAACTGAGAGAACAAACCTGTGATTTGATCTCCGAAATCCGATTGGGAAAGGGCCGAATTTGGCTGGTGAACACGTCAATCGGCATGGAAGCCAACACCTTGCTATCACCGCTGTTTCCGGTTTTCTTGTGGGAAATCGCAAAAGATGTGGCTCGCAGCCGATCCAATTATTCCGCTCCGCGATTCCCGAATCGCAACGAATCCGATTTAACATTGTTGACCGAAGAGGATAAAAAGGCATTGACGGAGCATTACGGGATACGCTTCGCGACCGCGGAAACGATGGACTGGGAATTGGCGAACGTATCCGGCAGCCTCGATTTTCGCATGTTGCTTTTATTTTTCTGCCTGCTGCTGGCTTTGACCGAGTCGTGGCTTTCCAATCATCTGGCGTCCCGTTGACGGTTTCCATGAAAAAACCAACTCTTTTATTCGTCATAGGAACACGTCCCGAAGCGATCAAAACCGCGCCGGTCATTCATGCCTGTCAGGCATCCGGCGATTTTCGCGTGCAGGTTCTCACCACATCGCAGCATCGGGAACTGCAGGACGCCGTATTGGATTTTTTCGACATCCAACCCGATCATGATTTGAACCTGATGCGGGAAAATTCGAATCTGACGCGATTGGTGGCGGAATCGTGGCGAGGCGTGTCCGATTACATCGAGTCGTCGCCGCCCGATCTGTTGCTCGTGCAAGGGGATACCACCACCGCCTTCATCGCCGCGCTCGCCTCGATCTATCAGCGGATTCCGGTCGCTCACATCGAGGCCGGTCTGCGAACGTACGACGCGGAAAATCCGTTTCCGGAAGAAATCAATCGCCGTTTGATAACCCATATCGCTGCCTTGCACTTCGCGCCGACCCTCATCGCCAAAGAAAATGTATTGCGCGAAAACATCGATCCGGCGACTATTTACGTCGTCGGTAATCCCGGCATCGATGCGCTTCAATTCGCGCTGCATCGAATCACACCCGATCAACGCCGTCAAATACTTGACCGTCACGCACTGCAAGAAAACCTGATTCTGGTAACCAGCCATCGCCGGGAGAATTGGGGAGACAATTTGCGAAATATCTGTCAGGCGCTGCAAATGATTGCAGCGCAATGTCAGGATATCTCCATTCTCTTCCTGGTTCACCCCAATCCGGAAGTTTCGCGATGTGTCCATGAAGAATTGGCCGATCATTCCAACATTCATCTGCTTAAAGCCGTTCCTTACCTGGAAATGGCCGTCTTGATGGAAAAAGCCGCTCTCATTCTGACGGATTCCGGCGGCATTCAGGAAGAAGCGCCGTTCCTCGGCAAACCGGTGTTGATTTTACGAGAAAAAACGGAACGTCCGGAAGTATTGCAACACCAGGCGGCGATTCTCGTCGGAACCGATCCCGATCGCATTCGCGCCGCCGTCTGTTCTCTTCTTTCTGACAGTGACAGTTATCGCAGATATGCCATTCCTCGAAGCATTTTCGGAGACGGCCAATCCGCCGCGCGCATTTTACGGGGAATCCGCTATCATTTCGATTTCGGGCCCAGACCTGCTGATTTTATTCCGCCATCCCCCGGATCCTCATTCAGACATCCACATTTTGTCCCAATTGCCGCAGAAGGTCGAACGTAAAAATACCGGTCTTGTGACCATCGCTGAAATCGATCGCATATGCATAATTGCCGACCGGCTTCATCGCGACAATGTTGATCGTCCTATCGTCGGAAACAGGGATTTGACGGGTATATTCTTGTGAAGAGAGGGGGATCGCCAGATCTTCACCGCGGCATTGTGCGCAAGGGCAATGATTACGTAAATCCCAGATGCTGTATTCGCGTTTCGCGCCGTCGCTCCATACGATTAATAAGCGTCCGCCGTCGATTCGTTGTAATTGAGTAGGAAAGGCGCCCATCCGTTTTTTCCTCGCTTTCCGATTTAATAAGGAGATTGTTGCGATTTGATACGTAATGTAATCTGGGAACGCCAAGAAACCAAGTGTTTGGAAAAACGGTGGAGGGTTTTATCTTCCTGTACGGAAAGGATATTATTTCCCCGGATTGTTTTTCCCGAGCGAACGTAATCGCAGGCAAAAGGAAGGTTATTTTTTATGTTCAATCGATACCCGGCTGCAATCATGGAAACCATAGGCAAGCGGCGATGGCCGCTTCTGTTCGGACTGGCGATTCTCCTGTCTCTGGCGCTGCGTTATCCCTTTTTACAGGACGGTCACGAGGATGAAGTGCATACGATCGGACGAGCGTTGCAGCTCATCTACACCGGCGATTTGAATCCCCACTTTTTTTACCATCCGACCGGCACCATGTATTTGTGCATTCCCGCCAACATTCTGGCTTTCGCCTCGATGAGCCGCGACGTAGGGGGACGTCCGGGCGTGAAAGGAGATTCTCCCTTCAATTTGGTGCAGCGGGAACTCCCCAATCCCACGCAACACGAAATGTTCACCGGCGCGGGCGCGCCGTTATGGAATCTGTTCCGTTATCGCGTCCGTACAATCTTCGTGTGGTTGATTCCTTTGCAGATTGTCATTCTGTGGTACATCGGCAAGCGGTTGAATCTATTGCCGCCCGCGCTTGCGGCGGCGTTTCTGCTCGCCTGTTCTTCCGCCAACATTCGCGATTCCGTGTATGTGTCCGTCAACAACACCACCGGCGCGTTTTGCCTGTTGGCGGTTGCGTTGACCGCCGGTTTCGTCTGCCGAACGCCGGCGGAAACGATGCGAACGTGGCTGTTCCGGCTGGCGGCCTTGTCGTTCGTCGGCGGCCTGGCCATCGCCTGCAAATACAATGCGGGAACCTTCCTTCTCATTCCGATGATCTACGGAATGTACACGATTCCCTATCGTTCGACGGAAAAACAATTCCTGCCTGAAAAATTATTGGCGGGATTTGCGATCCTTCTTCTCGGCATGACGGCTGGATTCACCGTCTTGTGTCCCTACTGGTTCAAGGAATTGCAGATATTCATTCCCCAAGTGCTCTATCAGGTCTGGTATTTCAAAGTAGGTCACGCCGATTGGAATACGTTCGAGCCGGGCTGGCAGATGGCGTACATCAACCTTCGCTGCCTGGCGGATCAATTCGGCTGGTTTGGCATTGTATTGACCGCGACCTCGATTGGTTATCTTGCCTGGAACGGATTTTTCAAAAATCCAGAATGGCAGCAAACGCAATGGGTGCTGATTTCGACATTTGCCGCCTGCGCGGCGTTTTTCGTCCTGATGTCGAACCAGGCGGTCTTTTTTGCCCGCAATTTCTCAATTATGTGGTCGAGCTGGTTTTTCTGCTGCGCCGTCAGCTGGTGGTTTGCCGCGAAACTCTTCGCGGAAAAGCGAGGATGTCAGAATTGCGCTCGTTTTCAGAACCTGTTTTTGTTGTGCGTCACTTCGATCTGCCTGTTAAAAGCCTATTTCATCGATCCCGCGCTCGGCCCCCAGCGCGAATGGTGGCGGCAGAATGATGAAATTCGGACGGCGCTGGGATTTTGGTTGAGGAAATTTTTTTGAAAAAGGAACCGGAATCGAATTCAACCATATTATTAAAAAGATTATGAGCAAGAAATCCGGGGAAAGCATCGCCTTGCCCTTTTCAACCACCCCAATCAACCATACTTGAAATATGGAACCAGGTTCCATAAAATAATTCTATGAGACTGGCGTATGGAGCGAACTGCCATGAAGATTCTAAAAAACAAATGGTTTGCTAAATTCGCCAGGAAGGAAAACATCCCTGATGCCAGGCTGCTCCATACGGTCATGGAAATTGAAGCCGGGAAGATTGACGCCGATTATGGCGGCGGGGTAATCAAACAGCGAATTGCCCGTTCCCACGAAGGCAAATCCGGAGGTTATCGTTCGGTTATTCTCTATCGTCAGGGGACTCGGGCTTTTTTTGTTTATGGCTTTTCAAAAAGCGCACATGACAACATTAGCGAATCGGAAATACGAGAGTTTAAAGCGTTGGCAAAAATCACTCTTGCCTTGTCTGATATCGATTTGGAAAGGTTGATTGAAGCGGGAGTGTATCAAGAGGTGAAGAGCGATGCAGAAAAATAAAACCTATAAAAGTGAAGCATTGGCGGCGGTTCACGAAACAGCGGCGGACATGTATGCCGCCGGTGTGATCGACAAACAAACAATGCGACGATTCGATGAATCCTGTCTGACGCCCATTCACGAATTCAGCCCGGAGGAAATCCGGGCTTTGCGTGAGCGTGAGCAGGTGAGTCAAACGGTCTTTGCTTATCATCTGAATGTTTCCAGAAAGTCAGTCAGCCAATGGGAGCGAGGCGAGAAAAAGCCTGGCGGCACATCACTGAAACTGCTTTCCCTCATCGCCAGAAAAGGGCTGGCATCAATAGCCTGACCACCAAGTCGTGTAATCGTACAGGATGGTTGTGTTGTTCAATCCATCTTCTGGCTACTGAATTCCATCTTCTTTTTCATTTGACCTCTCCCCCCTTTTCAATGTATAATCCCACTGATGGACTTTTGTGATCTTTTCGAGCAAAAACTCCAGACAGGAGGTAAACATGAAAGGAATCCGTTCATTTTTTTCGATGAGGCGATGCAGGAGTGGGATGGCAGGATGCCTGCTTTGCGCAGTAATGTCATTACCGGCATGGTGTGATACCATTACCACCAAACAAACGACGCTGGAAGGAAGAATTCTCGAGAATTCCGCGAAAGTATTTGTCGTGGAAACCGTCGCCGGCGAATATGTCGTGATCGAGAAAAACCGCATTGTCGATTTCACGGACGAACCGGAAGCGGATTTTTATTATCGCCGTGGACAATTCCATTTAAGCAAAGGGGATGAAAATCGCGCCCTATTGGACTTTTTGGAAGCGGTCAATTGGGATTCCACCCATGCCAAAGCGCGCGAAGTTATCGAAGCCATTCAACAAAAGCAAAAAGAAACGAAAGTCAATCAGGGTCTGCTCAAGGCGCAACAATTGATCGCGGCGCAGGAATATCGCAAGGCGCTGGACGCGTTCCAACGGATTCTGGAACTCCAGCCCGATGACCAACTGGCGCAGGAAATCGTAAAACAGATGAGCGACACGTACACGCGCATCGCCTTTCTCTATTACGACCATTGCTATGACGAAGGCGCGCTTTTTGAATTGGCGCGAGCGGAAGAACTCAATCCCAACAGCGCCGAAATCTATTACGTGTTGGCAAAAATACACGACAACAGCCGGAAATACGATCTCGCGCGGCAGGAATATGAACGAGCGCTGCAACTGAATCCAACCCATTCCATGGCTCGCAGCAAACTGATGGAGTTGATCGAACGAACGCGGGGAAGGCGTTTTTAAACATTGAAGCGGCCGTTTTCGGCATGATCCATTCCCTTTTTCAACGCGGGTTCGAATTCCCAATCGACTCATGAGGCGCAGCGATGCCGTTTGATCAAAAAACCCTCTTTTGCAATTTCTTGTCTGTACTTCTTATTCCACTCTTCATCCACTTCGCCGAGTCCGGGGAAGCAAAATATCCGGTCGTGCCTTTGCTGGTCATCACCGACTTGCGGACGGTAGGGGATGAATCATCCATCGCCGAAGCCAACGCCTTCAGCGAATTCATTCGTCAGGAAGTGGAACGAACCGGTCTATATCGCGTTTTAAGCCGTTCATCCATGCTGTCGATCTTAAAAGCGAACAAATTTCCGCTGCCTTGTCATGAAATCGATTGTTTTGCCGCGATGGGAAATTTGCTCGGCGCCGACCAGGTTTTGGCGGGGAATATTCAGCGCCACGGGGAAAACATTGAAATCACATTGCGCCTGATCGAAGTGAAAAAATCTCGTTTTTTGAACACGGTCTATCGAAAATCCCGGGAGATTTCCCGCGGAGATTTTATCGGAGAATGGGGACGGAAAATCATTATTGAATTGTTTAAAATCGATCCGGCAAGATTCGAGACGGGAGATGGACCGAATCTCCCACTCCCCACTCCCACGAAAACACAGGACGAAATTCTCGCCGCCAAGCGAAATCGTTACCCCGGCATGATTCACATCCCCGCCGGGGAGGTTGTCATCGGCTCCAATGAAGGCGACGTTTGCGAACAACCGCCGCACGTCGTCTACGTGAACGAGTTTTACATCGGCAAATATGAAGTGACCAACCGGGAATATGAGGAATTCGTACAATCGACCGGCCATCGCTCTCCGCCACATTGGGAAGGGGGCGCCTTGCCGGCTTCTCTTGCGGACCATCCGGTCATTTGGGTGTCTTACGGCGATGCGGAATCCTATTGCGAATGGCGCAGCGGCCGCTTGCCGACGGAAATCGAGTGGGAACGGGCGGCCAAAAGCGATCAGCCAAGATCATTTCCGTGGGGAGACCGATTCGGTCCCGAACGGGCGAATACGTGGGAATCCGGCTGGGGAGAAACGGCGCCGGCCGGCAGTTTTCCGCAAGGCGCCAGTCCGTTCGGCGTGCACGATCTGGCCGGCAATGTGTTTGAATGGGTATCCGGTTTTTTTGAACCGTATCCTGGCGCTTCCGTTACGTTGGAGGAATACGGCAAACACCTGCGCATCTTGCGCGGGGGATCCTGGAATTTCAACTCTTATTATGCGCGAACGACGCATCGGTTTGCCCGGTCGGGAGGAGAACGAGGAAGAGATTACGGCTTTCGTCTGGTTCGAGATCCGTAAGATTCGTTCCTGACCAATGAATCAAAGGGGAAAATGATGTAAAATGGTGTTTTTGTAGACATTGAATCCTGAGAATGATAACGTATTGTGAAACAAGCCTATTATATATGTTGATTTTTCCACCATGGTCGTGATCGATTTCAAAAAAGGTTGGCAATGATACGAAAGCAATGGCTTCTATTCTTATTCATCGGTTTGCTGGAACCGCAATTTCTTGTTGCGGACATCATCCATTTAAAAAACGGAAAGAAAATCGAAGGGATCATTCGCGATTCCGGTGGGAGTGAAGTGCTGGTTGAAACCCCGGGCGGCGTGTTTTCCTTCAAGCGCGATGCGGTGGAGCGCATCGAAGAAAGTTCCGAGTTTTCGAATCTGCTGTCCCGGGCAAAAGTGGAAGACATTCGTGAAAATTACGTCCAGGCGATCGAATTATATGCGGAAGCGCTGAATCAAACCAAATCACCCGATCAGCGATCCTCCATCTTAAATCAGCAGGAAAACGCCATCCGCAAATACGTCGAACGCCTGAACTCTCACGACGTGCTGAAGCAAGGATTGGAAGACATTCAAGAGATCGAAAAAATCAAAACCCGGATTTCCGATCCTACCCATTTGGCGTTGCTGCAATCCGCCCGCATGAAGTTGGACACAAAAATCGTCGAAACCCATTTGGAAGAAGCGAAACGCCAAGAAACCCGTAAAAACTATCTGGACGCCATCGAAAACTACAATGTGGTTCTGCAACACTATCCGGAAAATCCTCAAGCCCGAAATCTAAAAGAAAAAATCGTCGATTTATACGTGATTTGGGGCGAAAGCCAATACAAAAGAGGCGAAAGCCGCATTCCCGAAGCGGAAAAAGCGTTCCAGGAAGCGATTGCCAAAGATCCGGCAAACTCACGCGCGCTCTATTTTCTCGGCCTGATTGAAATCTCCTCAAAAAATTATCAGGAAGCGGAACGGTATCTATCAAAAGTTGACCCTTCCATTCTTTCTTCCTACGAAAAACGTCATCTGGACAACATGCGGTCCCGCGTGCAACGGGAATTGAAACCTCCCGAGGTTCGAGAAGTGCGCCGCCCCATTTACATTCCCCCGCCGGAGCCGACGCCCGAACCGGGAACCACGGAAAAAATCACCGGCTGGTTTTCCGGTTTATGGACGGATACAAAAGATTTCTTCAACAAGCTGAACCAAGGGTCCTCCGACGTGCTTCCCATTATCATGGATTGGGTATGGCTTCTCATCTACGTAACCGCTGTGATTACCGTTTTTTGGTATATCCCCATGAAAATTCTGCTCAATGATCTTCCCCGGCGGAAAATCATTTATTACAACTGGCGCAAGATCATCAATTACACGGGAATTTTCGGCCTGATTTTCTATTTTATCGATCGCTGGCGACGGGAAGAGCCGCGCAAACGGTGCCCGGCCTGCAATCGCGCCATCGACAATCCGTCGGTTTTCGAAAATTACGATTTCAGCAAATGCCCTTTCTGTGAAAAGATCATCAAACCGCCGTTTACCATCCCCGAATTGATACAAACCGAAAGCATAATATTAGCAAAAGCCAAAAGCAGCAGTCGGGGAACGCTCGACGAAGCCGATCGCGAGCAAATGTTGGAATTATTGAATTTGCTCATGGTTCACGGCCGCCAGATCCGCGCCAGCGACATTCACGTCGAACCCGAAGAAGACAACTTCGTCGCCCGTTTTCGTGTGGACGGCGTCATCACGGAATCGATTCCCATCGACAAAGCGCTGCAAAACTTCATGGTCAGCTTAATCAAAGTGCTATGCAGCCTGAATATTGCAGAAAAGCGGATGCCGCAGGATGGACATTTTCGCAAGGTCTTGCTGGGGGAAGAAATCAACGTACGCGTTTCCACCATTCCGACGCGCTTGGGAGAAAAAGTGGTGATGCGGCTTCTCGACCAGAAAATCGCCACGACCACACTGGATCGCCTGGGCATGAGAGAAGAAGCGCTGGCGCAATACCGCACCGCCATCACCGCGCCGCATGGACTCATTCTGGCCACCGGCCCCACCGGCAGCGGAAAAACCACGCTGCAATACGCGTCGCTGCAATTCATCAATGATGGAACGAAAAATATCGTTACGGTGGAAGATCCCATCGAATACGACCTCGACGGCATTACTCAAATCCAACACAATACCGCCACCGGCTTGACGTTCGCCACGGCGTTGCGTTCGATTCTCCGCCAGGATCCGGACATCATCATGGTCGGTGAAATTCGCGATATCGAAACGGGAACGATCTCCGTCAATGCGGCGTTGACCGGCCATCTGGTGCTATCCACACTGCACACCATCGACACGTCCACCGCGCTTTCCCGCTTGATCGATATCGGCGTCGACGTCAAATTACTCAGTTCGGCGCTTCTCTGCATCGTGGCGCAACGGCTGGTCAGAAAACTCTGCCCTCACTGCAAAAAACACAGCACCCCCTCCGCAAAAGAACTGAAACGATTGGGGGGGGAAGGAATAATGCTCGAAGGACAGCCGATTTTCCGCCCGCGTGGATGCCGGGAATGCGCCGACACCGGCTATTTGGGCCGAACCGGAATTTATGAAATCATGGCGCCGAATCGGGAAATTCGTGAAATGACCGAAAAAGGGGCCACGACCTCTGAAATCCGCCACGCCTCGCAACGCGCCGGCATGAAAACGCTACGGGAAGAGGGAATCTTCAAAATCGTCGCCGGCCTGACCTCCATCGAGGAAATCGTCCGCGTCACCACCGAAGATGTCTTTGCGGATGAAACAATGGTGGAGAAGGAAATCCCCATCGACGACCATCGCATTATCTCGCTGGAAGGGAAAGGGTGATTTTCCGAATGTGCGCAAACCTGTAGCACTTGCAATACACTATTCGATTTTGACGTTACAGCAAGTCCATAAATTTATTTCACCCCGATTTTCTCCAAAAACGGTTCCTTCGACACTTCCCGCCCCAAAAACGCCTGAATCGATTCGTTGACGTCACGGGAGTCGCCCGGTTCAAAAATTTCCCGTCGCAGTTTCATGCCCATTTGCGGATCAAGAAAGCCTTGTGGGGCTTTTTCAAACATCGTGGCTAAATCGGCGCAAATAACGTCCGCCCAGGCATAGCCGTAATATCCCGCATCGTAACCGGCAAGGTGACCGAAGTACGTGACGAAACTGGTGTCGTCGGGAACAGGCAGGAATACTTCCCCTAAAATTTTGTTTGAAGTTTGAATAACGTCCAGCGTTTGTTCTTTTTCGCGATGCGCATGGAATGCCATATCGATCATGCCAAACGCGAATTGACGCCGATAAAACGTGCCGATGGTGGCTTTGTTGGATTCGACGATGCGGTCGAGAATCTCGGCGGGGAATTTTTTCGACGGATCGCGATAATCGGCGGCGAAAGTGTCAAGAACCTGCTTGCTCTCCAGCCAATATTCCAACACCTGGGAAGGGACTTCGACAAAATCGCGGGGGACGCTGGTGCCGGAAAATTGCGCATATTTTGCCCGCGTCATGAGCTCATGCAAACCGTGGCCGAATTCGTGAAACAGCGTTTCGACGTTGTCGTACGTGAGCAGCGAAGGCGTCTCACCGCTGGCGGGAGGAAAATTGCAGATCAATGCCGCGGTGGGCCGCTGATAATGATAGTCGAATTGTTTTCCCTGAATGAGATCGAACATGGCGAAGTGGTTGAATTTGCCCGGTCGAGGAAACATGTCGAGATAGATCAATCCCAGCGGTTCGCCGGTTTTCGCGTCGGAAATGGCATGGAGAGTGACGTCTTCGTGCCAGGCGTCGGAAGAATCGACCGGCTCGATTTTTAAACCGAATATGGTTTCATAGACGTGAAACATGCCTGCGCGCGTTTTTTCGAAAGGAAAATAGACTTTCAGGGCTTCCGTATCGACCTCGTATTTTTCCTTCATATAACGATTGCGGTAATAGCGCCAATCCCATTTGGATATGGCGGGATTTTCCTCGCCGGTTTCCCGCGCTTTCATTTCGGCGAACGCTTGTAATTCCGCCTCAAATTTGGGTTGCAGGCTGGCAATGATATCCGTCAAAAACCCGCGAACGGTTTTTTCGTTTTTCGCCATGCGATCTTCCATGCGGTAATCCGCCCACGAACGATACCCAAGTTTTTCGGCGATGACGGCGCGCAATTCGATCATCTTTGCAATCAAGGGAACATTGATTTCTTTTGCCAATGTAAAGCGGGCATGGAAAAGTGTCTTGCGTGTGGCTTCCTTTTTCGCGTTTTCCATCACGGTTTGGTAATGCCAGGTGATGTTGGCCATGACCGTGTATTCGTCATCGCCGGTTTTGACGCTTTCCTGATTCAAAAAACTTTCGGGGACGCCTTCCAACTCTTCTTTTGTAAATTTGAGCGCCTGGGTCGCTTTCGTGATGTTGGTGCGGAAGTCGATTTCCGTCTTGGACAATTCTTTTTTGAGAGTTTCAAGTTCCTTGCGCTTTTCCGACGGAAGATCAAATCCCAGACGCTTGTATTCGAGCATGACGTCTTTTACGAGTTTGGCGTCTTCGCCTTCCAACTGCGGATGGGAATCGTCAAAAGCCTTCAATGCGCGATAGATGTCTTCACGATAGGAAAATTCAACCATGAAATCCTGCAATTTAATAATTTCTTCGGTTGCCGTGTCGCGCAGTTTTTCATCCGTTGAGGTGTTTTTAATAATGGAAATGCGGTTCGCAGTGACGCCGTATTTGTGATACAGGGCATCCAATGCTTGAAAGGCGCCGGCAAAAGTCACTTGATCAAGGTTCTGGTTGGCGATGCCATCGCCGGCCTGTTTGGCTTCGTCGATTGCGGTTTGCGCGGCAGCCTGAATGGCTTCCGGCGTTTTTTCAAATGCGGGCGCGGTGAGAATGGAATGAAATTCCTTTGCCTTGTCTTGAAACGACTTTAAATTTTTAGGCGCGGCCTGCACGGATTCCGTCAGGATACATACGCAAAGCATCATGAGCAGCGCAATGGCAAGCGGGTGAGTCAGTAGTTTGATAAAGTCATACGGAAAATCAATATGCGTCATAACAAATATCTCCACGAGTAATGGAATCAGCTGAAGATCATACTTTATTTCTTTATGAAAAGAATGGCAAGGTGATGAAGAATCAAGGCTTGCACAATCAAAGAATGAATGGATTTTTGCAGAAAAAACTTCTCTACTCCTGGGTACGGTGATAATCTACTCTCGCTCAATCCCTTCGCTTGTCATCGTGATGGACTATATACTTGCCTGAAATCGCTCTATCATCATTTGCGCCGACCGGCAATGCGTGAAATCATCGACATGACAAATTAAAAAAGAATCGAGATTATGCAATACGACATCACTTCCAAAATCATCGTGGAAAATGGCAAGGAAGCCATCCTCCGAGTTTTTCAAAATCGATGCCCTCTATCCAGCGAACTGATCGAAACTCTTCCCCAGGAACAACCCACGCTGAAAAAGGGAGATTACATCATCAAAATTACCGAGCCGGACGGGCGTGAAGAAATTCAAGTTTGGGAATTCAAAACCATCTGGAAAAAAGAAGACATTAAAAATCTGATGCAATACACACTTCGCCTGGAACAACAATATAAAATACCGGTCACGCCTTACCTCTTTTTGTTCCTTCCCAGCTCATCGGCAACGGACGTTTATGAAGATAATCGGTTTCGTTTTCAATTCGTCTTGATCAAACTGTGGGAATTGGATAGTAACAAAATACTTGAATCGGAAGATTATGTTTTGTATCCCTTCATTCCGATCATGGCGAACGGGGAAACGGTGACTCTGGAAGCGGAAAAAAAGTTGTATAATAGTACATTGAAAAAAGAAGACAAATCCGATTTACTGACAGCCATGACAATTTTCGCAGGATTGAAAGACAAGAGTTTATGTGCGACTTTAATCAAGAGGAGAAGAGATATCATGATCGAGTCGTATGGATACCGATTAATAAAAGATGAAGGTTTTGCCGAGGGGAAAATCGAGGGGAAAATCGAGGGGAAAAATGAAGGGAAAATCGAAGGGGAAATCAAAGGATTACGGGATGGAATTCTGTTGGCTCTCGATTTTCGATATGGGCAAGAAGCCCAAAACCTGGCGCATTCAATCAAAAAAATTGATTCGCTTGAAATTCTCACGAATATTTATAACGCATTACGCCAAAAAAACGGTCTGGAATGCATTGAGCGAATGTTGAAATAGGATATGGGCATTGAGTTGTATTGGACGAACGATATCCTTTTTGTCCATTTTTTTGAACGTTATAGAATGTATTCCTTCCAGCCGTTACTTGCCCCATGACTTTTTAATTTGCGCTGCAAGACTATACATGCACAAAGAAATTCCTCTATATTTTTACCCAATGACATTCAATGAAGGAGGCGAATATGCGACGTCAACGATTCTGTCTTTATTTGTGTGGATTGGCGCTCATTTGCAGCGCCTTATCGCCCACTGGTTATGGAGATCAAATTACGAGACAGACCTATCTCGAACAACTGCAGTCGGTCCTGCCGCAAGAGCGGCCCGACCGCGGCCGAGTAACGCCGCTGGATGTAACCTGGCAGGATTGGCTCGAACGAACCGGCGAACTGCCGCCCGATTTCGACGCCATGCCTTCCATTCCGTTCTTACCCGACCCGTTGTTGTTGGACGAGGGAGAAAAAAATATTCCTGTCACGACAATAGCGCAATGGCGGGAAAAACGGGATTGGATGAGCAAGGAAATACAGCATTGGATCACCGGCACGTTTCCTCCACCGCCGGACAACCTCAAAGCGAGTATTCTTTCTGAAAAAACCGATGGAAAAATCACGATTCAAATCGTGGAATTACGTTTCGGCCCTGATCACAAAGCCAAAATCACGATTGAATTGTATATCCCGCCCGGAAACGGTCCCTTTCCGGTTTTCCTGACGCCGGGCGGCGACGGAACCGGCTGGATTACTGTGGCGCAGGCGGTGCAGCGGGGGTATATCGGTTGTTATTATGCCGGCTGCGATGCGAACGATGACACGGAGGACTTCGCGGAGATTTGGTTTCCGGATTATGACTTCACGCGACTGATGCGCCGGGCATGGGGAGCGCATCGCGTAATCGATTATTTATATACAATGCCGATTGTGGATAAAGAGAGAATCGGCCTGACCGGCTTGTCGCGGGATGGAAAGCAGGTTCTGATGGCCGCCGCGTTCGACCAGCGGATCAAGGCGGTGATTCCGTGCAGCGGCGGCACCGGCGCGGAAGATCCGTGGCGGTATACCGTCGATAAATTCGACAACGAAACCATCGCGGAGATCACCACCAATTTTCCGTTTTGGATGCATCCACGCCTGCGGTTTTTTATCGGCCGGGAACACAAACTGCCGGTCGATCAAAACCTGCTGATGGCGCTGGTTGCGCCGCGCGGTTTGCTGATCACTTCCGCGTTTTTCGAGGATCAGGGAAATCCGTGGGGAATCGAGCAAAATTATCACAATGTAAAACGAGTATATGAGTTTTTGGGCGTGGAAAACAAACTCGGTTTGTACATGCGGCACGGTTACCACTCTCCCTCTGCCCGCGATATCGAAGTGTTCGTCGATTTCTTCGATACCATTTTCGAACGCGGCAGGATTCCGGTTCCTTGCGTGCAACATTACGATTATTCCTTTGCAAAATGGCGTGGACTCAGCGGGGAATGCATGGATCCGCATGAGTATCCGGAAAAAGGGATTCAGGATTTGTTCATATGGTCGAAAAATGATACAATTCAATCCACATCGGCATGGGAGAAAAAAAAGAAAGATATACGAACCCGAATACAAACAATTCTGGGCGAGGAGCCGCCGGCGATCAGTCCCGGCCGGCGCAGCGATTATTTGAATGATGTCATCGTGCAGCCGCGAGTGAGAAATTCCGTCGGCAGCCGTGATGTTTTGATGGGAAAACTGTATTTCCCGGCGAATAGTGAGGGCCAACCGGTGAAAGATAAGTTCCCTGTCGTTATTCATCTGTATGAATATTCCTATCCGACCGGTTTTGGCCGTAGACCGCCGCTTTTGAACGACATGATCGAGCAAGGATTTGCCGTTTATGTGTTCAATCAAATCGGTTTCGGCAATCGTGTGGAGGAAGGAACCCGTTTTTATGAACGGTACCCGCATTGGTCGAAATTGGGACGTATGATCGCCGATGTGCGGTGGAGCGTGGATGCGCTTTGCGAACTGGATTTCATTGATAAAGAACGTATTTACATGGTTGGTTATGCGCTCGGCGCGACCATCGGTCTTTATTCCGCCGCGTTTGACGAACGCATCGCGGGAATCGCGTCCATCTGTGGATTTACGCCGATGCGGCTGGATACGGCGGAGAAAGGAACCGAAGGCATACGCGCTTTTTCCCATTTGCATGGCTTGATTCCGCGATTGGGCTTTTTTGTCGGCGTTGAAAATCGAATTCCGTACGACTTTCACGAAATCCTGGCCTGCATTGCGCCGCGTCCACTGTTCGTGATTGCTCCCCAATGGGATCGCGACGCGACACTGAGGGATGTGGAACAATGCGTAGAGGAAGTGGGGAAGGTATACAAACTCTATGATGCCGAACAGAAACTCGAACGGTTTTTACCCAATGATTACAATCATTTCTCCGGAGCCATGCAGGAGAAAGTGATGGATTGGCTGAAGACGAAGCAATGAACAAGATCAATCGTCCTTTAGAACGGTACGATCCTTTTACGAAACTTATGCATAGAATAAAGTAGGCGACACTCCTGGAAGCGCTTCAATCACGACGTGACCTCCCTCGAACACTTGCACATGGATGCCGAACCGGTTAAGCAGTGACATACCCACCAGTACGTCCATGTCGGCAGCATCCGATTCCACTGTCAGCCAATGGTCATCCCATTGAAGAGTCACCTCATATAGATCAAGTATCTCTATCTTTCCATTGGCGAGCAACGCCCGAGTTTGTCCTATATGTGGGAGATCAAGTTGTCTGATAAGGACCGGAGAGATAGTGAGAAAGCCATTGAAACCGGTGTCGATTACAGCCTCAATCTCTTTTTCCTGCCCACCGGGTCCGCGCACCAGCAGGTTGATGGCGGCTTCAAGGTTGCGGTTGACTACGCCTTGGATCATCGATACTCCATAATGGATCTGCCTCCAATACGATGCAGAGCGCGATGGCCAACACGAACAAACCACACGATCGCATGTGGGTATTGAGCGCGTAAACGCTGTGAGGCAATCAATGCAGTGTCGTCGATGACATAGGCGCCCGTCTCAATATCGATGGCGATCACTTTGCCATAATGGTTCGCCTCTACCTGGTCTCGAATCGTGCGTTCGTAGATTTCATCGCCACGCCGCGCGGTTTCTTCCGCCGAGTAGTACGTCTTTTTTGCGGACATTCTTTACTCCTGCTTATCCAATAAAAATCGGAACAACTCTTGAATCTGACGATTCTCACGGAACAGAAAGTCCTTTGGATTTCATAAGTCGTGTAAGGGTATGCCATAATACCCATCGTTGTTTGACAATCCGATCCACCTGACTGCTTTCCTTCAGTTTTGTGTTTTGTTTCGGCTTTTCTTGGAAAGTATACACTCTTTATTCTCTTTTTTAAACATGTTTCCTGCCCTTTTTGTTTCAAACAAATCAGGAGAGTATAAAAGTAATGTTCAATGGACCAGTTTCAGCGCAACATGAATCGCATCCAACAAAGATTGCGCGGACGCTTTCCCGCTGCCGGCGAGGTCGAACGCGGTGCCATGATCGACGGACGTGCGGATGATGGGAAGGCCGAGGCAGACGTTGACGCCGGTGACGGCGCTCCATTCCTGCGACTGCGGATCGAAATGAAAATTGCAGAGTTTGAAGGCGATGTGGCCCTGATCGTGGTACATCGCGACGACGCCCTCGTATTTCCCGCCGACATGTTGGGGATAAATGGAATCGGAGGGAAACGGGCCATACACTTGAACGCCTTCGGATGCGCATTGTTCGACCGCCGGGCGGATGAATTGGATTTCTTCGTCGCCGAACAGGCCGGCTTCGCCGCCGTGGGGATTGAGAGCGCAGACGGCGATGCGCGGACGCTTGCCATCGAGACGGGTCAAGGCGTTGTCGAACAGGCGGATCACACTAACGATTCGTTCTTTTGATAAAAACGAGGATACATCTTTGACGGCGACGTGGCAGGTGACATGAGTCACGCGAAATTTGCCGGCGATGAGCATGAGGCTGTATTCCTTCACGCTGGTTTCTTCCGCCAGGATTTCGGTATGGCCGGCGTAATGATGACCGGCGAGATTCAACGCTTCTTTATGCAACGGCGCGGTAACGATGGCGGCAACTTGTTGGGCAGCGGCAAGGCGAATGGCGCGAATGAGCCACGCATACGCGGAAGCGCCGCACGTTGCGTCCACACGAGCGAGAGGGATTTCACCGCGCAAATGGGTTTCATCGTTGAGAAGCGTGACGCACGGCCATTCGGGATCAAATTCATCGAATTCTTGAATCGTCCGGTAAGAAAAAAAAGTGTTCGTAAAACGAAACGCGCGTTGCAATGCGCGTTTCGAACCGATCACGAGCGGTTTGCACCGATCAAGCACGTCTTGGCGGTTAAGGGCTTTGGCGATGATTTCCGGTCCGACGCCCGCCGGATCGCCCATGGTGAGCGCCAGGATGGGTTTGGTCATATTCGATTCCTTCGCGTCAGTGATTGAATGAAAAGTAAAAAGATGAAAAAGGCAAATTGAATCAACACAATGACCGCATCCGGCGGATAGGGGAATATGGAAATCGACAGGACCGCGCCCAGAATGGAGGAGAATACAGCGACAAACAGGGAACAAACGAACATGCGGCCATAATTCATGGTCATCAACCGCGCACAGGCGCCCGGAATCACAAGCAGCGAAGTGGTAAGAAGTACTCCTGCAATTTTTACGCAGACAATAATAGTGATTGCCAGCAGTCCAATTAACGAATAATGCAAAAACCCCGTTGAAATACCGATGATTTTCGAAAAAATCGGATCGAAGCAGAAAACGAAGAAGTCTTTTTTTAAAAGAAAGATGAATCCGGCAACCAAAAGAGCCAGAATCACAACAACCATCAAATCCGGTTGCGAGGCAATGAGTATCGTACCGAAAAGATAATGAGAGAAGTCTCCGACATGCATATTGGGGAACGAATTCAACAGAATGCCCAACGCCATTCCCGCGGAGACATAGATTCCGATAGCGCTGTCAGCGGGAATTCGTCCGGAACGGCTGGTCAACGCGACCAACGCGGCGACAAACAAACAAAAACCGATCGTACACGCATACACATTGATATTGGATTCGACCGAATGGGAAAAACAGAACAAACCCAAGGCGATACCGCCCATAGCAGCCCAGCAAATTCCTGGCCCTAAAAAAGCCAATCGTTTAAAGACCACGAAGACCGACAACATCGAACAGGGAATGGCAACCAAGACAGAAGCCGCCACCATGCGCGGAAGAAACGGGTAGGTGTTCAGGTCGTTCAACGTTTGTGACAAATATTCTTGTAGGATTTCCATAATGGTAGCCATGACTTATGACAATCCATGTCATATATGATGGTGAATCGACGGATCAGAGGAATCCGCGAAAAGTTTCGTATCCGTTTCTTTCATTCTCTTTTCGAAATCGAGATGGTTTTTCAGTTCACATTTATAACCGTGATTGATGCGATCACGATTCCTCCATTCGGAACGGTCATGCCAGTGAATGGTCTTGTTTAAACAAGCGATGCGATGGGAAAATCGAGTCAATAGATCGATTTCATGAGAAACCATGACGACCGTCAGATTGAACTGCTCTTTCAGATCGAAAAGCAGGTTGAAAAAGCAGCGCTTTCCGGAAGCGTCGACTCCGCGAAACGGTTCGTCCAGCAAAAGCAGGCGTGGACGGACAACCAGCGCCCGCGCCAGCCAGACTTGCTGGCGTTCGCCTTCGGAAAGCCGTCCGATCGGATGATCGATCAAGTGTTCGAGTTTCATCTGAGCCAACAGAGAAAGAGCGTGGCTTTTATATTCATTTTTTATGGGAAGCCCTATGCGACGCGTCCCATAAGCGCCCATCAATACCATATCGAAAACGGTGGCCGGGAAAAATGGTGGGATGGTTTGGATTTGAGGAACATATCCGATGGGAATGGCGCGTCTCATGCGAGCGTTTGGCGCGCCCCCAAACACTTCGATGCTTCCTTCGGTGGGAGAAATCAGCCCGAGGATGACATTCAACAAGGTGGTTTTTCCGCTTCCGCTCGAGCCGATGATGCCGAGAAAACCGCCTTCCTCCAAACACAGATCGATATCGAAGAGAACTTCGCGCCCGTTGAGGGATACGGCAATATTGTTCATGCAAACGGCGGGAGCATAATTCACGTCGGCGCGAATCAGACTGCGTAAATGAGAAAGGGGTTGTTCAGTCATTGCCGTGAGATAATCCTTCTTTTAAATAGGTTAAATTCAATTGCATGAAATCGAGATAAGAATGATGTTCCGCACGGTTCGGATCACCGAACGCCTCTAATTCGACTATCGTACAATTCGTTTCCTGCATAAAGAACGTCTTGTATTGCGCGGGGAACTGTTTTTCGACAAAAACAACGGGATTTCTTCTTTTGCGCAACAAATCCAAGGTGTTGCGCAAATGGTCTGCGGAAAGAGTATGCCTATCTCGAAAATGAAGTAAAACGAATTTGTCCAGACCGCATCGCCGGAAAAAAAGTTCGAAAGAACCGGTCGAGCAGAAAAAGGATCGATCGGAAAATGGGGTAAAACTTTCGGCCATATCCATATGTAACTCGCGTAATTGATAAGCATAATCACGAGTGTTCCGCTCTATCAAATCCGCCTGATGAGGAAAAAAAGCGGTTAAACGTTGGGAAATAATGCGAATGGCGTCCTGCGCCCAAATCGGATCCAGCCAGGGAAAAGCAGGGATTCTGTCCGAAAAGTGATTCGGCTGATCGGAAAAATCGTGAACCAGTTGATTCATCTCTTCCTCTAAAACCATAATTTCGGCATTCGGATTCTTGATTTGTTGAAATAATGTTTCGATTGGATTATCGATGTTATATCCCACGCGGATCAAGAGTCGCGCTCGATGCAGGATGGCGAGCTGATCCGCATTCGGGCAATCAATGACCGGATTCGTAATGGGTGGACATAAATGAATTACACAGGTATCTTGAGAAGCTATTTTTTTACACCAATCGGCGACGGGAAAGATACTCGTCACGATAATGGTACCGTCCGTCACGATTTCTTCCGCCCGGGAAAGGGATGGATGGAGCCATTCCGCCAGGCAAAAAAAGAAGAAAAACGGCGGTGGTAAAATCACGGAAAAAAAATGAAATGATTTATGTGCTGATCTTTTCATCAGGTCTTTATTTGGTATGCTAGAGCCTACGCCGCTTGTTATATTATTGTTGCGAAAATGGTATAGTCGAAATTGACTATTATGTAAACGGACAGGAACCGTTACGAGAACGCAGGAGGTCAACATTTATCGAGAATACGCGCATGATCTTTGGGTATGACTCCTGTATGTATGAATAAATCGCCCTGTCCGGATGGCGATAACGAAAGAGCCATTCACGGTCAGCCTCATTAGAGGTTGGATTACGATTCGATTGCTCCCGTGGAGACCAAACGACAGAGAGTTTGTCTTTTGAACTGTGGGAGAGACGGGGTGAACACGGTATAAGATAAAAAAATGCGTCCATAACCATTTGTTTCCGGCATAAAGACGGAAATGCGAAAAAACGGTTCGCGTTTTTAACATTTTCATAGATGAAGAGTGTTTGGCCGATGCTTTTTTCCAGCAAACGACAATTTTTCAGCAAAATGCGCCTTAAAAAAGCGGCGGTGTTCTGCCTGCCCGGTTTTCATGTCGATCCGGTTTGGCGCAGAACGCAGGCCGAGTATGTCGAACATAGCCTGTCATTGGTCCACCAATATCTCCTGGCTTGTCGCGCCGATCCGTATTTCGGAGTGTATTTGTCCGAATTGGATTATTTGAAACCCTATTTGGACCTCTTCCCGGAAGAACGCGCCTGGCTGAAAAAATTGATTCAACAAGAGCGTTGTACGACCGGTGGAGCGTATAACCAACCCAACGAAACATCAATCGGCGGCGAATCGTTGATTCGCAATCTGATCATCGGCCAATTGTATCATAAAAATATGTTGGAAAGTGAATCCCTGGTGTTTATGGGATGGGATACGTTCGGTCACGTTCCCCAAATGCCACAAATTTTGCAGCAGTGCGGCATGCGCGCGGCGGTTTTTACGAGAACCGATTATCGGGATCCGACCATTCCCGTTCCGGGAATGCCCGATCTGTTTTTGTGGATCGCGCCGAATGGTTCGAGTGTTTATGCCCGGCGAATCGATTATTATCTTGACCAAAAAATCGATCTCGAGGAAGAGGCCAAAAAGCGCTTTGAAAAACAAAAAGAACGGCTGCCGAATCTGAATGCGGATTTGTTGATCGATGCGGGAGATATGTTTTCTCCCCGCGCCAAAATCATCGGGAACTGTCGCGAACTTTCCAATAATGAGCCGTCGCTGATAACGACCGGAACCGCCGCCACGAAATATTTTTCCTGCGTCGAAACGTTGTTGTCCGGCAATAAAATCAAGTTGGAGCCTGTTACCCGTGATTTGACGCAATATAACGAAGGATGCGAATTATCGCGCACCGATCTGAAGATCGCGAATCGGCTTGCGGAAAATGCCTTGTACGAAGCGGAAACCTGGGCCACGATTGCGGCGATTTATAATATTCCTTACCCATTCAAACCGTTGGACAAGGCATGGCGTCAGGTTCTGTTTTGCCAGCATCACGACGGTTTGACCGGCTGCTCGACGGACATTGCTTTTATCGACGTGCTGGAAGCGTATCGTGACGCATTGGAAATCGTAACCCGGACCAGAAGGGCTACACTGACGGAGTTATCGAAACTGGTCGACACACGAAGCGAGGAACGCGAACGTGCTCTCCTAACGTTTAACTGTCTGCCCTGGCGGCGGCATGGCATCGTGCGTTATCCGATGAATCTTGCGGATATGGAACGCGGATTTGTTTTAATGGGCGCGGACGGTTCGCAAATACCGTATGAGCTGGAACCGGTCGAAAATGAAAACGGCGAAAAAACGGCGAGAGTGACGGCTGTGTGGATTGAACGGGATCTCGCGGCCGCCGGATATCGTTGCAGTTCACTGGTCGAGCAGGAAGGCGCCGATGTTCCCTGGATTCAGAAATCACAAAGCCAACAATGGCTGGAAAATGAATTTATCCGGATTGAAGTGAATCCCGAACGCGGTGGGGGAATTGTCAGCATTGTCAATAAAGAAACGGGGAAAGAGTATGTCAACACAAACCACGCTCAACCCGCAAATGATGTCATGGCGTTGACCGAAGGAGCAGGCGACGAACCCGCCTGGCGTTTGTTGACGACCGGTGAAAAGATCATGGGCAGCAAAACGCCGGCGCAGGTGCAGTGCTATGAAGGCCCGGTAACCCGGCGATTCCTGATTCGTTCCTCCGGACCGGGGCCGTGTAACCGAATCCAGGAAATCCGATTGTATCGAGGCCTTCCTTTCATCGACTGCACGACCATTCTTGAAAATTATAACGGATATGGTGAACAAATCCACGAAAAAAACGCCTTTCAGAAACGGGATTTATATGTTTTGGCGTTTCCCTTGAATCTTCCCGGCGCATTGCCCGTTTTGGAAGACCGGTTTTATGCAAAAGCGTATCGGCGCAGCCGAGGAACGATGGACTTTTTCAGCACCTTCCGTACCTGGAAGTCCGGCCATGCCATGAATTCCTGCTATCGGTGGGTGGATGTTTCCTGGACGTTTCTGATTCGTTTTATTTCCGGGAAACAGGAAGTCTCCAGTCTGGCGGTCGGCCCGTCCGAAGTGGTGATTGGCCGTGATCATCATCGTTCCCTGCGCGAGAAGCTCATCCAACACCTTGCCCGTCATGGGGTCGCCTGCACCCCACGCTACGACAAAGACGAACCGGGCGAGGATCTGCTCTTTCGCCAATGTTCGTTTTGCATCGGAAAACGGGAAGAGAATTCGTATACCGCCCGATTGCTGGAAGAGAATGCGGACGCCAACGAATATTATGAGAGGAACATGAAGGAAATCGGATATGTCGTCCTCGCGCTCGACGACAAGAAAAAACGGCAACTTCCCGTGTTTCTCTTTGCCGGACAGAACGATGCGATGACCAGGCAGGCGGTAGACGAATTGATTCAGTCCACCGTCGCCCATCGATGGGAATGCTCCACATCCGCCTGTTTCATGAAACGGACAGGCAAAGTGGAGGATGCCGGATTTGCCTTGCTCAACCGCGGTTCGACTTTGTGCAGCCTGGAAAAAGACGGAACGTTGGCGCTGGCGTTGATGCATACCGTTCCCTATCCCTCGCCGCAGACGCCGTGGTCTTTTGATTTCGCTGAAAATAAAACCCATGTTTTCCATTATCGGTTGATTCCCCACATCGGCGATTGGCGCCATGCGGAAATTCCCCGCCGCGCGATGGAATATAATCACGAGATGTACACTCTTCAAACGGATTCTCATGACGGACCATTGGCAAAAGAAACATCATTCTGGTCCGTCGAACCCGGCAACATTCTTCCCTCGGCGATCAAACCTGGCGGTTTTCCCCTGACCGAGATGCGTTCTCCCCAACGGAACGGCTCACAAATCACGGTGCGGCTTTATGAAGCGCACGGAGAAGAATCCAATATCTGGCTCGATTCGAAACACGAAGTCAAATCGGTGCGGCCGCTTCAAATCAACGAAAAACCCGCAACGGTGAAACGGGAAATTTTTCGGGAAGAGCAGTTTATTCGAACGATTGCCCACGCCAATGAGATCGTGACATTGAACTTCGACCTGAAACCGCCGAGCGAAGGCTTGAAATCGGTGAAAGAGATTTCCTCTCCCGATCGGTTTCCCCTCCCGATTCGGTATTGGCGTTATAATATGGGCGCAGCGCCGGAAGGATTCTTGCCGGTGGTGATTTCTTTGCGAGGACAGATCAAAACCCAATCGTATCACGAAAAATCGACGATTCATCACGTGGAACTGGTGATTTCGAATAATTCCGCCTACGAGGAACAGAAAGGAGAAGTCGCCGTTTTCACTCCGCCGTACTGGCGGGTGATCCCCGCCAAAATCAGCTATCGATTACAACCGGGAACCTTTCAAATCATTCCACTCCATATCCTGTTCGAAGGGCCGGAACGGGATGGATTTATCAAAGTGCGGACGACGGTGGACGAAGTGATTCTTGAAGATATGATTCATGTGGGTAAGGAACCGGAGATGGATTTGTCGATGGTATTGACTCAGGATGCGTTTCACGTCAACTTGAAACATCAATATCCTTACGAAATCAGCGGCTTCGTCAGTCTCATCACGCCAGTGGAGTCCTGGCCGAAAGAAGAGGTTGGAGATTATTCCCTTTCCTCGGTGATTCCTCAAAAACAATTCTATTCGCTGGCAACGAATACGGAATCGAAATTGGTTTTTCCCATGACCGAGCCCCATAACCGTTTCGGGATTGCCGGCGATCACAATTGGATGATTATCAAACTGGCCGCCCATTATTGTTTGCGATATTACCACGTCCGTCTTGACGGCAAAACCTCGGAGGGATTGGGACGAATCATTCATCCGCCCTACGAATGGGTACAACCGAATGGAATAGAATGAACAATCGATTCTATTGTTTTTTGATTCTAGGCTTTTGTTTTTGGATCGCGTTGATCGAGATTCACCAGGGATGTACACGAAATCTGGTCGGGCTATCGGAAACGCGGCAAATCTTTTTTACGACACAATTGATCGGCGGAGGAGAATTCATTTCCGCTTTTGAACTGGCGTCGTATTTTCAGGACGCCTACCTTTACGATGCCCTTTCCGGGACTCTCACCTTTCATCGCGGAGATGGAATTCGCGTGGGCATGAAAGTGGGGGATCAACGGATTCTTGTGGGAAAAACTCTGATCAACACGGGAATGGTTCCGATTCGACAAAACGGGCGCATCTACATACCGTTTTATATCGTCGATACATTTTTATTCCCCACTGTCCGTTTTCAGGAAGGGGGAGAAGTCGTACAAGCGCCCGCGCCGACGCCGATGGAGTCGCCGACGGAAATTCCCACTCCGCCGCGTTACATATTTACGTATCCCACTCGTCCGGAATCCGACGAGATTCCCACTCCGATTCCGACTCGTTCATCCATTCCCGTCTATTCCGTACCGACGCCCTACCCCGAACCCGTATCCCCCGTTCCGGATCCGCGAAAGCCGTTGGCGGCAGTGGTTGTGTTGGATCCCGGAAACGATGCCAGCCGCCCGGGCGCCGTTGCGCCATCGGGATTGCGGGAATGCGATTTGACTCTTTCCATCTGCAATAAAATCGCTAACGAATTATCGAAAACGCATGAGGTGGTTTTGACGCGGAAGGGGAAGGAAACCGAACCCATCAGCGCCATACAACGGATCGAACTTGCGAATCGCGCTAAGGGAAGCCTTTTTGTCAGCATTCATTGCGGCGCGTTACTCACGAGTGAATTATCTCGCAGTGTGATTTATTTCATGAACGAACGGCTCGATTTTCACGTCGGCGCCGAAGATCTGGCCCTATCGCCCGCAAGTCAGCTGATCACGTGGAACGATGCATATCAACGTCATATGGGAGAAAGTTATCAATTGGCTCAAATCTTGAATCAACAACTATCAGTTTTTTATTCCAACACCAGCCTGGTTAAGTTGGATTCCAATCCTCGACCGGGCCGAATGGCCATTCTCCGAGGGTTGACGATGCCCGGCGTGGTGGTGGAATTAGGCAATCTGGCGAACAACGAAACCGCGCGCTATTTGGGAAGCGACGTCATTCAGCTGGACGTGGCCCATTACCTGGCCACGGCGATCACCGATTATCTCTATAAACGCGCCGGCATGAAAGGATGATTTACATTCGCGCCGATGGATATTAAAACCGTTCTCATCGTTTTATTGTTTCTGCTTTTTCTTGGTTGTCTGTCGGTTGTCGGATATTTGTTTCTGCAATTGGAATCGCAACAACCGCAATATACGCTTCCGGTTTTGCCGACGCCGGCGATTCAAAACACGCCGCAAAGCTGGGAGCCGCAGCAGACCGGCGTTTCCGTTTTTTATCTCACGAAAGACTATACCCAATTGGAAACCGAAAAACGCGTGATTGCCCATACGGATTCATTGACGGAACGAATTCATTTGGCCCTGAAGGAGTTATTGCGCAAGCCGATATCGTCCAATTTAATCAATCCGATTCCGGAAGGCGCACAAGTGGAGAACGTATTTTGGAGCGAGGCGGAAGGACGGGTTTATCTCAACTTTACCGAACAATTGTTATCCGATACGGCCGGTCATGCTTTGCATGAATGGGCCATGATCTATGCCATCGTGAACACAACGGCGGAACTTTCTCCCCGCATAAAAGATGTGCAGATTCTCGTAAACGGAGAAATCATCCAAAATTCACACACGGTTTGGGATTGGTCTCTCCCCTTCGCGCCCGACAAGACGTTCGTCCGCTATACGATTAGCACCGATTTTTAAGCTGCCGGTTGTTCTTTCGCCATTTTCATCACATGAATCCAAAGCACATTGACATCCGATGGGAAAATTCCCGGAATTCGCGCCGCCTGGCCGATTGTCGCCGGTTTGACGCGATTGAATTTCTCCCGCGCTTCGTTTCGCATTCCTTCCAATTTCGCATAATCGATATCAGCGGGGATTTTGCGTTTGTCGGCTTTTTTATCTTCCTCGATTTGTTTGCATTGCCGTTCGATGTACCCTTGGTATTTGGTTTCAATCTCCAATTGTTCCAAAACGCGAGGATGATAACGGGAGATATCCATGTCGAAACGATCGAGATGACGCGCGGACATGTTGGCGCGGCGGAGAATGTGAAGCAAGGGAGTGGGATGAGAAATTTCGCCCAAGTCCAACTCATTCATGATGTTGCGAACCGAGTCTTTCGGAACGATTACACGGCGACGCAGTTCTTCACGTAGCGTCTCCATGTCACGTTTCCAGCCAACGATCTCCTCTTTCCATTCTTTTGGAATCAGGCCAAGTGTATAACCGTGTTCCATCAAGCGGAAATCGGCGTTGTCCTGACGCAACAGCAACCGGTGTTCGGCGGAGGAAGTGAAAAGGCGATAAGGCTCTTCCACGCCTTTCGTGACCAGATCGTCGATCAGCACGCCGATATAGGCTTCTTCCCGGCCAAGGATAAACGGTTCCTCCCCTTTGATTTTCAAAGCAGCGTTGATGCCGGCAATCATACCTTGCGCCGAGGCTTCTTCGTAGCCGGATGTGCCGTTGATCTGACCGGCAAAAAAGAGACCTTGAATGCGCTTGGTTTCCAGCCAGGGAAACAAATCCTGTGGATTGGAGAAGAAATACTCTACCGCATACCCCGGATGGACAATGACGGCGCGTTCCAGGCCGGGAATGGTGTGGATGTATTCCTCCTGCACGTCGAGAGGCAGGCTGGTGGAGATACCGTTGGGATAAATCAGATTGGATTCCATTCCTTCCGGCTCGAGAAAAACCTGGTGGGAAGTTTTATCGGGAAATCGGTGGATTTTATCTTCGATGGAAGGGCAATAGCGCGGGCCGACGCCGCGGATTTTTCCGGTGTAAAGGGGAGAGCGATCCAAGCCGCGCCGAATCGCATCGGCGGTGCTTTCGTTGGTGCGGGTGATGAAGCAGGCGATTTTATTCAAGGGATACGCGCTTGTCGATATTCTTCATCCCTGCGTATCTTTTAATAAAGTCAATACTTATCAATGGTTCAAGGAAAATACCTATGTTCTCGATTCATCGCATGATTCCACCGACCGCGCTAAGGCGTTCGAAATTGCGATGAGTGACGGTAAGCTCGCCTTAGGGGTAATCTTTAAACAGGACGGACGGACTACGCTTACGGATACTATACCGGCTTATCGCGATAATCTCGCGCCGTTGTATGAACGGAAATTGGACCGGAAACGCCTAGGGGAACTTATTCTATCAAAAGCGGATTAATTCGTATTTAGATAATCTGATAGTTATTCGCAAATAGGTTCCATATGTTTCAAATATTGCAGCAGTGTTATTGATTTTCCTATCGAATAGCTATGGCCGATTCTTGCCGAAAACCCGATTTAATATTATACTTTTATATTGCGCGTATAGTAACGGAGGAAGCATGGCTTCGGGTAAATGGCGTTCTACGACTATAATAGCGGTACGCCGTGACGGAAAGGTCGCGATGGCCGGCGACGGTCAGGTCACGTTCGGCGAAACTGTGATAAAGGAAAGTGCGAATAAAATCCGTCCGCTCCGTAAGGGAACCGTACTCGCAGGATTTGCGGGTTCGGCTGCCGATGCGTTTGCCCTGCTCGAAAAGTTCGAGGGGAAGCTCGAGGAGCATTCGGGAGACCTCGTACGCGCAAGCGTGCAGTTGGCGAAGGAATGGCGCACCGATAAGATACTCCGTCAGCTTGAGGCCATGATAGTGGTCGCGGATAAAAAGAACATGCTTGTGATCTCCGGTAACGGTAATGTGCTGGAACCTGAGAACGATGTGGCGGCGATCGGGTCGGGCGGACAATATGCCCGCGCTTCGGCGCTTGCGTATATGCGTTCGGGGGCAAAAATGTCCGCCGCAGATATTGCGCGGGATTCTCTGAAGATCGCGTCGGAAATATGCATTTATACCAATTCCAGTATACAAGTGGAAGAAATCTCGGAGTAAATTATGCCCCCGGTGAACGAAAACGATACAATCCAATTATTCGATAACGATATGCAGAAGTTTAAACCGAAAGATATTGTCGGACTCCTTGATCAGTATATTGTCGGGCAGGATCGCGCGAAACGGCTTGTGGCGTTAGCTCTCCGCAACCGGATGCGCAGGAAACTTGTGCCCGAGGAACTACGTGAGGAGATCGCGCCGAAAAACATCCTGATGATGGGGCCGACCGGTGTCGGAAAGACTGAGATCGCGCGCCGCATCGCTCAGCTTGTCGACGCTCCGTTTGTGAAGGTCGAGGCAACCAAGTTTACCGAACGCGGGTATGTCGGGCGCGATGTAGAATATATGATCCGTGCGCTCGTGAACCATTCGGTCAACAGGATCAAGTCACGGATGCGCGAGGAAGTACGCGAATCGGTTATTCCCGAGGTGAATAAAATCCTTCAGAAATCAATCTGGAGTCAGTTGACCGAGCAGGGGGATATTGCCGAATTCGAGATGCTTCCGGCGGATAAGCGGAAGCTCCGGGCGGATATTGTAAAAAAGATGAATGCCGGAGAGTATGCTAATCTGATTGTGGAAATCAAGGTGAAGAAAAAACCCGTTGCGATATTCCCGATGGTCGATATGTTTCCCGGTATGGACGACGTAGAAACCAATTTTCAGTCGCTTTTCGGCGGCGAGGGCGGGCTTGAGACCGAGGAAAAACGCAAGATGAGCGTCAAGGACGCGCGGGATACATTGACAGAACAGTTTATGGACGAACGTATCGATAAGGATAAAGCAATCCAGATGGGGCTGAAATGGGCGCAGGAAATGGGTATCATCTTTCTGGATGAAATCGACAAGATCGCGGACAAGGCGTCCGGGCACGGCCCTGACGTATCGCGGGAGGGAGTCCAGCGCGACCTGCTGCCGATTGTCGAGGGTACGACCGTCAGCACCAAGTACGGGGTAATCAAGACCGATCATATCCTGTTTATCGCCGCCGGGGCGTTCCATATTTCAAAACCGTCGGACATGATACCCGAACTTCAGGGGAGATTCCCCATCCGGGTCGAGATGGAAAGCCTGACATGCCCCGACTTGAAACGTATCCTGGTCGAACCGAAAAGTTCGCTGATCCGGCAGTATACGGAATTATTGGATACGGAAGGGGTGAAGGTCAGCTTCAATGAGGCGGCGTACGACAAAATCGCCGAAATCGCGTTCGAAATAAACAGCACTCTCGAGGATATCGGAGCGAGGCGTCTCCATACGATTATGGAATTCCTGATGGAGGATATTTCGTTTAACGCTCCCGATATGCCGGGCGAGAAAGTGAAAATTACGAGCGAATATGTGAAGGAACGGCTGAGTAAGATTATCAAAGACAGCGATGTTACTAAGTATATTTTATAAGCGGGGTACGCATGGAACCGATGACCATCATCTACATCAGCATGGGCGTGCTTGCCGCGATAGTGATATTTTTATACAGCCTGCCGGTGATACGCGGAAAGCGCCGTGGAAGGAGCAGCGCCGAGGGTGAAGAAGTCCGCGCGGTGAGAACGATCCAGCAGGATTCCGAAAAGGTTTGTCCGGTCTGTAAAACACCGCTTTCCGACGAAGATGTTGTCTATGTAAAAACTTATAAAGCGGAGCCGGAGGATAAAGTTTTTATTAAGGGATGCTCCTACTGTTACGACCCGAATAAAAGCAGACGGGGCTGAGCATGATTGTAAACCCCTCATGCATCCCGTGTATCACCAATCAGGTTGATAGATTAATCCGGCTTACTATAGACGATGAAAGCCACGCGGACGCTATCCGCAAACTTTTAAACGAGCTGATAGGTGAAAAAGTTGCCGGCGAGTTCAGCCCTCCCGAAATTGCCCAGATGGTTTATGCGATGATTACCAGTCATACCGGGATAGCGGACCCGTTCAGCGCGGAGAAGGAAATGTCTAATCGCGAGGCGTTGGAGCTATACCCCGTATTCAGTGAGTATGTGGCTAAAGCGGACGATCCTGTCGCCGCGGGGGTTAAATTAGCCGCCCTCGGAAATATCATCGACCTTGCGATTCTTGGGCATGTTCCCGATGCGGATTCTATTTTGCAGGAAGCCGAACATGCGGAGTTTCGTATCGATGAGTTCGGACGGTTTACCGAAGATCTCAGGCGCGCGAAAACGTTATTATATATTTTAGACAACAGCGGGGAAATTGTTCTGGATATGCTCCTGATCGAGACCCTTTTGGATAGATATCCCGGACTTGAGATTACCGCGGTAACCCGTTCCGGGCCGATTATTAACGATGTGACTCTTGACGATGCGCGCGCGGTCGGCCTTGATAAGATCGTGAAAGTGATCTCGCCCGGTGGAGACGCTATTCCGGGTATATCGCCAGTCCGTACCCCGGAGTTCGCGGGGATATTCGGCGAATCGGATATCGTGATCGCGAAGGGGCAGGGGAATTTTGAATCCCGTTTGTTGAACCGCCCGGTCTATCACCTTTTCAAGATAAAATGCGGCGTAGTGGCGGAGTTCACCGGATACCCTGAGAATAGTTTGATTTTTTATTACCGGAGCGGCGCGGATGAGGAATGACGCAAAAAAAGAGCGCGCGGGCATTGGGAAAATCCTCCTGAGATTGACGGTCATCTTTGCATCATCGGTTTTTATACTGCTTCTCACTTCGCTCGCGGTAGTACAGTTCTATCCTGTGTCGGAGGATATGAACGGGACAAAGGAGCTTGCGGTGATTTTCGGGGCGGGTATCAAAAAAGAAGGGCCCAGTATCGCGCTTCAGATGCGGCTGGATAAGGGAATTGAGCTTTATCAGGAAAAACAGGTACGGCTTTTTTTTATCAGCGGGACTATGTACGAAGTACGGAGCATGAAGGCTTACCTGATCCAGCACGGTATTTCGCCTGCGAAAATTATCGAGGATAAGATGGGAGTGACCACCCACGAGACTATGGAAAATGTTAAAGAATATTCGATAAAAAATGATGTGAACGGAATTGTGTTCATCAGCCAGAAGTATCACATTCCGAGAATAGTGTTGTTTGCCGGACGCAGCGGGATTACGAACGCGGAGTTTATCGCCGCCGAACGTAAGGAGATTCGCCTGAAGGAGTTATGGATTTACACGCTCCGTGAGGCGTTAGCGCTTGTCCGCGCGTTTATATTCGGGTACTGATATGGAAAATGCTAACATTGCCGAGATTTTTTCTTCAATTCAGGGAGAAGGCCCTGAAGTAGGGATTCCCTACAACTTTATTCGTTTTACCGGATGCAATCTGAAGTGCCGTTACTGCGATACGGATTGGGCGAACGAACCGCTGGAATCCGCAAGGGTACTGAAATGCAGTACGGATATCGCCGAGCACCATTTCAATCCCATCTCCCTCGAGGATTGTTTGGCGATCATGTCGGGATTCAAGCACCGGAACTGGTGTTTTACCGGCGGGGAACCTATGCTGCAGTCTCAATTCATCGAAGCGCTGTTCCCCGGACTGAAGGGAAAGCGGTTGATGATGGAGACAAACGGAACCCTGCGGGATAATATCACCCCCGCGCTTGTTGACCGGATAGACGTCTGGTCTGTCGATATCAAACTGCCGTCGGTGTCCGGCGAGAGCGTAATGGAGGATAACCGGTTCTTTCTGCAGAGGCTGGATAACGCCAAGCAGGTGGTTATCAAGACCGTGTTCTCGGACGAGACTCCGGAATCCGAACTGAAGGCCGCGCTGGCTATGGCGGACGAGTTTAAAAAACTGAACCCGCGGATGTCGTTCGTATTTCAGCCTGTGACCCATGATGAAAAAGTGGTGACAGGCGATAATCTTGAAGTCATTTGTAAAATAATCGACAAGTTTGACTTCGAGATCCGGGTTCTCCCGCAGGTGCACAAGATACTGCGAGTATTATAGGGATTGTTCAACTTCCGATTATGTTAACCCCTTTGACAGTACGGTATCATCGTATGCCGGTTTTTACCGATATTATAACGGGGTACGAAATTGAAAGAGCATATCGATAACTATCTCAGGCATATGAAATACGAGAAGGGAAGTTCTGAGCACACCCTGAAGGCGTACGCCGAGGATTTCGAGGTATTCCTCGGATTCTGCGGCGAGGCCGGGATTCGATTGTTCGCCGAGATCGACTACCGTGTGCTGATGAACTATCTCACCGATCTCAGCGGGCGCCGCCTGAAAGCGTCGAGTCTCGAACGGAAAATCGCGTCGCTGAAATCCCTCTACAAATACCTTCTCCGCGAGGGTATTATAAAAAAGAATCCCGCCGACCTGCTCAGTTCGCCGAAGAAGGAGAAACGCCTTCCCGCCGTGCTGGAGAAGAACGAGGTCCTCGCCCTGCTGGAATCTATCCCGGAAGATTCGGCATTGTCCCTGCGCGATAAAGCATTGATCACCCTTCTCTACGCGAGCGGTCTGCGTGTGTCCGAACTCACCGGCCTCGATATCCTCGATATCGAGTATAAACAGGGCGTCGTACGTGTGGTCGGTAAGGGATCGAAGGAACGGATCGTACCGACCGGCGATACCGCGCGCAGGCTGCTGGGCAGATACCTTGCTGTCCGTGACGAGTTCCGCCCCGTGCCCGGCGAACGGGGGCTTTTCCTGACCCGCCGCGGGAAACGTATCACCGACAGGATGGTACGCTACATTTTAGAGAAGTATATCGAGAAACTCGCAGTCAACAAGAACGTGCATCCGCATACCCTGCGGCATACGTTCGCGACCCATTTGCTGGAGAACGGCGCGAATATCCGTGTCATACAGGAGATGCTCGGACATGCGAGCCTGTCCACTACTCAGATTTATACCCATCTTTCGCCTGAGAAACTTAAGGAAAGCTACGATAAGTTCCATCCCCATGCTAGTGTGTAATAGTGCGGGGTGAGTGAATTACTCCTTCAATACGTTGTCATGCTGAACCAGCCGAAGCATTAGATGTCACTCAGCGACCGTCTGATTAAATCCATCCCATTCAGTTCTACTCCGCATTCGATGGTAAACTCCGTATTCGGCTGAACCATGTCGACCGATTTGCCCTTGACAAGCATCCCGAAGCCGCGGATTTCCGTATGGGCGAAACGCGGCGAGATCGCGTCGAGAACCTCCCCGGAACGGATCTGGTTCTGCGCGCGGACAATCGCTCTGCCGCCGCCGATATTTTCCAGCACGGTGCCGACGAATTTATACTTTCGGGTATAGTCCGATGTTTCGGTCGCGGACACGCTTTCCCCGGTGCGGTACTCGTTCTCGTTGAAGTAGAACCCCGTGGTGTACGGACGATGGCTGACCGTGTCCAGTTCGGCGAGGATTGCCGGGTCGGGGGGAGTCCCCGCGAGCGCCCGGTCGAGAGAGTGACGGTACACCCGCGCGGTATTCGCGACATAGTAGATGCTTTTCATCCGCCCCTCGATCTTGAACCCGCTGATCCCGGCGCGCAGAAGGGCGGGAATATGCCCCGATAGGTTCAGGTCGCGCGAACTGAGGATAGTCGAACCGTGCCTATTCTCCTCGATCGGGAGATAATGATGCTCGCGGGTCGGCTCCATCAGGACGTAATTCCAACGGCAGGGCTGGGCGCAGTCGCCGAGGTTGGCGGAACGAATTTTATCGCGGCGCATTCCGCCCGGTTTTTCGCCGGGACG
>QZKN01000150.1 GCA_003598175.1 Candidatus Omnitrophota bacterium | reverse complement strand
TGATCGTAGGGGCGATTCGCGAATCGCCCCTACGATCACATTCTTATTCTCTCATCGGGACTTTTTCATCATGTCGCTTGTTATGAATATGTAACGCCGGCGCTTTTGCCTGTGTGATTCTTGCAAGCGGGGACGCTTGCTTTACCCATGAAGGAACCTACAATTTGCCATTTTATCGGAAATACCGCCGAAACAGCGGCGTTACATAATCATGGGGCGCGTGTGTTTCTCCTCAAAATGAATATAAAAACATTATATCAGATGAATAAGGAAATGCCGAGTTTCTGTGGCCGGAATTATGGTCTGAACAAAATTTATGACTGTACGGATAATGTTTCCACCGTTAGACTGGATCATCAAATTACATCGGAAAGGAACGCTGATGAATAACGAAAGGATATATCTTCTCGCACTGATCTTCGGAATAATGATCATGATATCCGACAAGCAAAATAACATAGCGCAGGCGCAAAATGAAAAACAGATCAATCCTGCCTTTGCGGAGGTGATTGATGATCCCGCATTGCCGCGAGTGTTGTTAATCGGCGATTCCATTTCCATCGGCTACACCGTACCCGTGCGTGAATTGTTGAAAGGAGTCGCCAATGTTCACCGCATTCCGGAAAACGCCGGGCCGACAAAAAATGGAGTGGAACATATCGGCGACTGGTTGGGAGAGGGAAAATGGGATGTGATTCACTTCAATTTCGGACTGCATGATTTAAAAATCATGGACGATGGCAACCATCAGGTGGAAATCGAAGCCTATGCAACCAATTTACGCAAAATAATCGAATCAATGCATGCGACGGGAGCGAAACTGATTTGGGCGAACACTACGCCGGTACCGAAAGGCGAGTTGAAACCATTACGTAAATCAGGAGATGATATCACTTATAATGCAGCGGCAGAAAACGTGATGCGTGAATTCAAAATTCCCATCAACGATTTGTATTCCTTCGCGATGTCTCTACTTGATAAAATCCAGATACCGTCCAACGTTCATTTCACGGCGAAAGGATATGAATTATTGGGCAAGCAAGTTGCCAATCGTATTAAAAAAGAATGGGGAAAAGGCTGAGCGGTTATGAATGAATTTGAGTGGACGCTGCAACTTCGTTTCATCATCGCTCTGGCGTTGGGTTTTTTGATCGGATTGGAGCGGGAAAACTCCCGCGTGGAAAAAACCAAACGCCTGTATGCGGGTGTGCGAACGCATGCGCTCATCAGCTTGTTTGGATTTGGCTGCGGATGGATGGCGCAAATCCAAACCCCACTCGCTTTGCCGGTGGGTTTACTATCCGTCGCCGCGTTATGTGTCGTTAGTTATCTCGCCAAAACGAAAGAGGGGCGCGTTGGTTGGACAAGCGAGATTGCCGCTTTACTCACGTTTGTCATGGGTGCGCTCTGCGTGTTGTCGGACATCTGGCTGCCGGCAAGTCTGGGCGTGATCAGCACGCTGTTGCTGTCCGAAAAAGCGGAAATCGAGCGACACGTCGAACGTCTCAACAAATCCGAATTTCTGGCCATCACTCGTTTTCTGCTCGTCACGATCATTATTCTTCCCCTGCTGCCCAACGAAAATTACACGCAATTCCACCTCAATCCGGCGCGGATATGGAAAATCGTGATCATGGTGTCCACGATCGGCTTCGTGGGATATTTTTTATCCAAAAAATTTGGCGATCAAATGGGATTATGGCTGTCCGGTTTGCTGGGCGGTATTGTCTCCAGCACGGCGGTCAGTGTGGCGGTCGGACGACTGGCGCAAAAAAAACCGGAACGCGGCAGGGAAGCATTGCAGGCATCCTTAATCGCCGGCAGCGTCATGTATCTCCGCATTTTGATACTGATTTGGATCATCAATCCCGCTTTTGTTGCCCCGTTGTGGCAGCGATTGGTTTTTCTATCTTTCATCGGCCTGGTTTTGGCGTTAAGCCTGAAAACCTCCGATTCGCCGTCTGTTCATACACCGATTTCCACGTTGCAGAATCCGTTCGAAATTGTTCCGGCGCTGCTGTTCGCTTTTTTATTTGTTGCCTTGTCTATCATTACTGTTCTTGTAAAACAATCATTCAGCGAGCGCGGACTGTTGGCTTTGTCCGTGATCGTGGGCGCGACGGATATCGATCCGTTTCTGCTATCGTTGGTCAACGGCGAAGCGCCGGTTTCCAGCGTCATGATCGCCGCTATCATGATCGCCATGATGAGCAACACGTTCATGAAAGGATTGTATTTCGGCAGTCTGGCGAAAGAGACCCGGCACATGACGTATTGGCGCTATGGATTATGGACTCTGCTTCATTTGCCGCTGGTTTTTCTGTATTAATGGATCTCGTAGGGGCGGTTCGCGAACCGCCCCTACGAGATCCATTATTTGTTGTGATCAAACGATCATGACCGTTTACATCATTGATAATCTGATTCACAGGAGCAATGGCGTGAAAAAATCATATTGCCTGTTTTTTTGTATCCTATTGTTGTCATTTTGTGGTTTATTGGTTTGGGGAAGCGACCAGGCCAATCCCATTCGCTGGCGAGACCTGCTCAGACAATCGGATCCATGGTATGGGAGCAAAGAAGCCGTGCGGATGGCAGACAATCTTTTACTGTTTCAACGCAGCAGTGGCGGATGGCCGAAAAATACGGACATGACGCGCGTCCTGAGCGAGAAGGATCGAGCCGATCTTCTGAAAAACAAGACGCAAATCGATTCGACGATTGATAATGGCGCAACGACTACGGAAATCCGATATTTGGCGCGAGTGTATACCGCCACGAAAGAGAAGCGGTTCCGCAAAGGTTTTATAAAAGGATTGGATTATCTCTTGGCCGCGCAATATGACAACGGCGGATGGCCGCAGTTTTATCCGTTAAAAGGTGGATATTCCAATCACATCACCTTCAACGACAATGCCATGATCCGTGTGATGGAGGTGCTTCGCGACATCACCAGGCAGAAGACGGATTTCACATTTGTCGAGGAGACCTATCGCACAAAAGCAACAACCGCATTGGAAAAAGGGATCAATTGTATAGTAAAATGTCAAATCAAAATCGATGGAACGTTGACGGCATGGTGCGCGCAGCATGACGAACACACATTCGAACCGCGGAAAGCGAGAACGTATGAATTGCCCTCCCTCAGCGGTTCGGAAAGCGTCGGAATTGTTCGTTTTTTGATGGGAATCGAAACGCCGACGCCGGAAATCGTGTCCGCCATTGAAAGCGCGGTCGCCTGGTTTGACGGGCCGGCCAAACTGACGGGAATTCGCATCGTCAACAAATCCATCCCTCCGACACAACAAGAAGCCGGCGGCCGGCCGTATGACCGACTCGTCGTTTCCGATCCCACCGCGCCGCCGCTGTGGGCTCGTTTCTATGAAATCGGTACGAACCGGCCTTTCTTTTGCAGCCGGGATGGCGTCAAGAAATACGACATAGCGGAAATCTCGCAGGAGAGACGAACCGGATATAGTTGGTATGGGGATTATGCCGCCGATCTTCTCGAGAAAGACTATCCTTTCTGGACCAAACAGGGGAAAAAGTAGGGGCGTCAGGTCATTGGACCACCATAAAATGGAGCATGATACAGTTCCAGATGTTTCTTCGCCCATTCCTGACCGATGTGGAGAAGGGATTGTTCTTTCTCGGCAGTGAGCGGTTTGAAATTTGCATGGATTTTGTGCTATCATTCCCTCATGATCATCACATTCAACGATCAAGGAACAGAAGATATTTTCAATGGCAAGAATACAAAAGCGGCGCGAAAATCTTGTCCCGAAGGGCTTTGGCATATTGCTGCTCGAAAACTCGATTAAATTGATTCCATATCCACTCTCATGGAATTGAACATTCCATCGGGAAATCGGTTCGAATCATTAAAGGGAAACCGTAAAGGGCAGTACAGCGTTCGCATCAATGATCAATATCGAATCTGTTTCCGTTGGAGTGAATATGGCCCTGATCAAGTGGAAATTGTGGACTATCATAAATCGGCATACAGGTGATAAAATGGTCAGAGTTCCAACCCATCGAATCCCAACCCATCCGGGAGAAATGTTGAAGGAAGAATTCTTGCGCCCTATGGGTATCACGCAGCAAGAGTTAGCAAATGCGTTGCATGTTTCTTCCCAACGAATTCATGAAATTATCAATCAGAAGAGAAGAATCACACCCGGCACGGCTCTTCGACTGGCAAAGTTTTTTGGCATGTCAGCCGATTTCTGGATGAATCTTCAACAGCGATGGGATTTGTATCACACACAACAAAAAGAAAAAGACGAAATCAAAAACATACGGCCTTATCTTGCCGCAAGCGGAACCGAATAGGATCACATTTATCGCTCTAAATTGGAAAATCACCAAACAAAAGAGAAGCCATGTACCCCATACTGCTTTTCAACTGGCTAAGATTTTGGCATGTCGGTGGATTTCAACCAAATATCATAAGGCAATAAACGAACCACCCCACCCGATATTTCGGGCGGGGTGGTTTCTGTAAAACTACATTATTCGAACAACTCCCATTGATTTGCATGAGATGGAATCAGCGATTCCGGTTCGATGATCCGGAAATAATTTCCGGTCAATCCGAAAAAGTAACCGGAGGTATAATCCCAAGCATAAGCATTCTCCGTTCGCCGCAAGGCGCTGAACCCATAGGACCCGTATTTCATATCGCCGGATTCGTTCAAATCGGTTGGACCGCAATACCCGCTGCTGAATTCCGCCATGACGGGAATCGTGGCTTTCAACAAGTCGCCCTCCGCGTTCCATCCCGCGCTCAAATACGAAAAGACCGCAATCCACAGCGCGTCATACACACCGTAATCATACACCGACGGTTGGAGACCGTACGTATTATGCATTTGGGTGATGAAATTCTCGATGGGCGCTCGCTTCATCAGGCCTTCGCCATAATACTCAACCATCATGTTCGGCGAGAAAGAGGACGCGGTAAATTGAGTTTGCAGAGCACCGTGAAGCGCATCGGGATGATCAATGATACCGGTCAGGCGATTGTTGGCGTCGCATCCGAACCAGCGCACGGAACGCAAGAGAACCGATTGATCGGCCAAGGCCAAAATTTGCGCTGCTTCTTCATATGAAATCAATTCGACTGCCACTGACGACGCGCCGAATTGCGTTACCACGTCTTGCACTTTCGCTTCCAATTCATTCACAACAGTCGTAAAATCGGTGATTGTCATATCATATTTGACGCCGTCCATCATGGCTCCATTCAAGGCGGTGAAACTTGCTTGTAAGGCGTCGCGCAATTCGTTTCCATATATGTCATCCCGATAAATCGGAACGACGGTTTGAATTCCGTTTTGTTGCATCAGAACCGCCAGCGCTTCCGCCTGAAACGTGTCGTCGGGGATCAGGCGGAAAATGGCATCCCCCGCGATTGCCAATGAGGGGGCGGAGCTGCCGGGGCTGATCAGGCAGAGTTGATTCTCCTCGGCGTAGGATTGAACCGCAGCGAGCGAGGTGCTGGAAAACGGACCGATCACAATGCGTGAGCCGCCGTTTTGATGCAGGGTTGTGAGCGCATGCAACGCCGCCGTGGGATCGGTTTGGGTGTCGGCAGCCTGAATACGAATCCGGGTAGGATATCCCGCGTTGGATAAAAAAAGGTTCACATCGTTTTGGGCGAGTTCCAAAACCGCTTGCGCCGAACGTCCGGCGGATGCGAGTGAACCGGTCAGAGGCAACAATGCGGAAATAGTGAATTCGCCAGCGGGCGGGGTGGTTGACGAGAACGTCAACGGATACGCTTCCGGACCGACGAGCCGACGGGGCGTCAGCCGGTAGGAATGACCGTGCCGCCATCGATATCCTTTGCCCGTTTTCGCGCTGACCAGCATATTGAAATTTCCGAGGGTGGCGTCATCCGCCTCATTGAAAACGATCGAACCGGCGTTGCCGAAAAACTTGCTGAAAAATTCCCTGAAATCGCTGATCGTCTGCCCTTCGAGCGAGCACCAACCGCCTAACCAAACGCTGTCATAGGTCAAAACCGAGAGAAGATTCGAACGGTGATTCCACACCGTCTGCAAACGGTTTTTCAAGCCTTCCCAAATTTGCAACGACGGAGCGATGGGAGCGAAGGCGGGGGAAGAAAAACGGGTGGCAACGGCAAATTCCGCCGCGATCGGATCGTTCAAAAAGACCGGAGCCCCGCCGGTTCCATCGCAGCCAAACCAGGCCACGCTTGTCAATGCGGGAAACGCGGAGGCCTGGCGAAAAATATGTGTTGCTTCTTCGTATGATATGAGATGAACGGCAACCGACGCCGCGCCGATTTCCGCGGCTGCCGCCTCCACTTGCTGATTCAGTACTTGCAAATGAGTGGTGTAGTCTTCCGTATTCGGCGCATATTGAGTGACTACGCGATATTCGCCGTTCATTTCCGTAATCCAATCAATCATCGCCTGGCTCAAACTGTTTCCGAATTCGTCATTGCGGGCGATGCCGAAGATTTTCGTGATTCCATTCCATTGTATTTCTTTTGCAATCACGCCGGCCTGTTTCGAATCATCCGGCGCCAGACGGATCAGGGTATCACCGGCAATCGCCAATGAAACTGCCGTGCTGGTGGGGCTGACGAGCAGCATGTCGTTTTCATCGGCGAAGTCCTTCACCGCCGCCGCTTCAGCGCTGGTGAAGGGACCGATCACAAACACAATGTCCTGCGTTTTGAAAGTCCGTAACTTTTCCAAGGCCTGGGCGGGATTAGTGCCGGTGTCTTCCATCACCACTTGCAGATGATAAGGATAATTGTTCCGAGCCAGATAGGCGTTAAAATCCTCGGACGCCAACATGATCGCCTCTTGATACCATTGCCCCTGTTCACTGAACTCTCCGGTTAATGGAACCAGTGCTCCCAGTTTGATTTCTCCGGCGGAATGACCGAGGGGCATCCCCCCCAGGAGACAAATCGCTGCGATTGTCATGAGAATTGTTGTAAAGAATTTAATCATAATCCCCTCTTCATGGAAAGATATGATGACAATATTATATAAATACCCAATTGAGGTTGTAAATGCAAGTATACATTCATGTAATTCAGTTAAATTTCCACCCAAAATAGCACTCGGAGTCTGTATCGGCCAGAGCCGGCGTCATTGTGACCTCAACCGCGGCAGAAAGCGGAATGCAATCTCTCGATTGAAAATAGGATAAAATGATCGTCAATCCCTATCTTTTCATGCTATGATAAGATACTTTTTTTCGAACCAAAACCAACTTGATCCCGTACAAGATACAAAAGCGAGGAACATAACATGACAGAATGGTGGAATGCGCTCAATTTGGATTTGCAGATATTTTACGCCATCGGCGTGCTCTCCACGCTCGTGATTCTGATCCAGGCAATCCTGATGCTGTTCGGGGGCGACGCAGATGGAGGGGATTTCAACGTAAGCGATCCGTCGGGCATGCACGACGCGGCTGAACACTCGGGCGGCGCGCAATTGTTGTCGGTGCGTACGGTCACCGCTTTTTTCGTGGGATTCGGCTGGACAGGCGCCATCTTTCTGAAACGAGGCTGGTCGCTTGAGTCTTCCTTACTGTTCGCTTTTCTCGTCGGTTCCTTTTTCATGACGATCGTTTTCTATTTGATGAAAACCTTTTATAACTTGCGCGACAGCGGCAACATCAATTATCGCAACGCGGTCGGGAAAATCGGAAGCGTCTATATCCCCATCCCGCCGAATCAATCCGGGCCGGGTCAGATCGAAATCCTGATTCAAGGCCGAGTCAGCTTCGTCGATGCGTTTACGAATGCTTCGCAAAAATTACCCGGTCAAACGCGTGTAAAAGTCCTGGATTTAATCGATTCCAGAACGTTATTAGTGGAATCATTAAGCACTTTATCAACCAAGGAGGAGTAAACCATGAATGAACTGTTAATCTTGCTGGCCGGATTTATTCTGCTTTTATTCGTAACCCTTTTCGGTTACGCCACGCGCTTCAAACGATGCTCGTCCGATCGCATTCTCGTCGTGTACGGAAAGATCAGCGGCAAAAAGATGGAAGGAACCGGATTGTCGGCGAAATGCTATCACGGCGGCGGATCGTTTATTTGGCCGATCATTCAGGATTATCAATACCTCGATCTGACGCCGGTGCCGATCGACATCAAACTGGAAGGGGCGCTGTCCCAGCAGAATATCCGCGTCAATACGCCGTCCACCTTCACGGTCGGCATCTCCACCGAGCCGGGCATCATGGAAAATGCGGCGGAACGATTGTTGGGATTGTCAATGACGGAAATTCAGGACCTGGCGAAGGATATTATTTTCGGTCAATTGCGCGTCGTCATCGCCACCATGCCCATCGAGGAAATCAACGCCGATCGGGAGAAGTTGATCGAGAATATTTACAGCGGCGTCGAAGTCGAACTCAAAAAAATCGGCCTTCGCCTCATCAACGTCAACATTCAGGACATCACCGACGCTTCCGGCTATATCGACGCTCTCGGCAAGGAAGCGGCCGCCCGCGCCATCAATGAAGCGAAAATCAGAGTGGCCGAGCAGGTGCGTGACGGCGAGACCGGAAAAGCCGAAGCGGAGCGGGATCAGCGCATCAATGTCGCCAACGCCGACGCGACGGCGGTGGAAGGAGAAAACAAGGCCGGCGTTCGTATCGCACAATCCAGCGCCTATCGACGCGAGCAGGAAGCGGAAGCGCAACGGCTCGCCACCGCTGCCGAAAAAGTGAAATCGGCGCAAGCGCTGCAGGAAGCCTATGCGGCCGAAGAACAGGCCGAACGCGAAAGAGCCAAACGGGAACAAGCCACACAAACGGCGAATATCATCGTTCCCGCGGAAATTGAGAAACGCCGCATCGAAACCCTCGCCGAGGCGGATGCGGAAAAAATTCGACGGATCAAGAAAGGCGAGGCGGATGGTCTGTTTGCGATGATGCAGGCGGAAGGCGAAGGATTGAAAGCCATTCTGACGAAGAAAGCGGAAGGATTTGCGGAAATCGTGAAGTCCTGCTGCGGCTCGCCCGATCTGGCGGCGCTCATGCTCATCACCGAGCAGCTGCCGAAACTCGTGGAAGAGCAGGTCAAAGCGATTTCAAACCTGAAAATCGATTCCATCACGGTTTGGGACGGTGGGAAGAAAGGCGATGGGAAAACCCAGACCGCCGATTTCATCTCCGGCCTGATCGGTTCTCTGCCTCCGCTTCACGACCTGACCAAAAATGTCGGGATACAATTGCCCGAATTTTTGGGAAAACTGACCGAGCATCCGGAATTGGCGGAAAAAATCCGCGATGAGATAAAATCCACAACGCCGAAAACCGCAGACCAAGACTTAACGGACTCTCCGATCCGTTAAACGGGGCGGTTTGACGATGCGGGGAGGACGCCCGCTCCGATATTTTTCATGATTAAGGACTACAACGAAGAACGAAAATCCAGGTAGGGGCGGTTCGCAAACCGCCCCTACCCTGTGTATTTTCGTAGAAATCGCCCATAAGTTACAACTTTTGCAATCCTGCATGTTTCTCGGTAAATCAGTTTATGTTTTATATAATCCGGAGATTTCCGTCGATTGGGGGATGGGGTCGCCGATTTCCATGGGAATCTGCAATACCTCATTGACGTACGAGACAAAAATCATAAATTCGTCCACCAGATCGGGAGCGACCCAATATTCCATTCTTCCTTCCTCCGCCGCCTCCGTGCGCACGACCACCATACCTTCGTGATCGTCGAGGATTGCGTTGATAAAACAGATTTCAGGAGGGGGAAGACGTCCGGGAATGATAATGTTGTCCACGTCGGCGCTCATGATTTTGGAACCATTCCATGCAGCGATCAGAACCGGAAAAAACAGTGATTTTCCAATCTATATTTCTGTGTGGGAGAGAAAATCATTTCTCCGAACCGGTCTCGATGCCGATCATCTTCAGAATCGGATCAATAAAACCCGCGAAATAATTTCTGTAATAATAAGACTGGGAAATCGCATCCCAATACATGACCAGCGCCCCGACGATGGCAAGAATCACGACAAGATTCACCACCAATTTGAAAGTTCCACCCGAGAAAAAATCGCCCATTCTTTCCGAACCGGATTTTCCGGGGATTTTCGTTTGTCGGTGACGGATAATTTTGTCCCGCTCACTTTCCAGCGATCCCAACGTTTCATTTAACAAAATGTTCGCGTCGTGCCACTCGATGAGCGTTTTGTTGATTTCGAGCGGGCTGAGATTGCCGAATCCCTCCAGCGAAATCGTGCGTTTCACGGTAGTAAGAATCGATTGACCGATATGAAAGTCTTTTTTGATCACTTTCATGAAATGCGCGTGGTGTTCCGCCACGATTTGTTTGATTTGTTGGAATTCCGGATCCAATTTTTTGATTTCCGTCTTCTCTCCGGAAAACACGGTGGTGAGAATCTGGTAAAATTTATTCCAGATTTTCATCAGCATACGTATTTCATCCATTTCTTCTTCAATATCTTTCATCGTTGCCGCCATGGCGTTCCTCCAAAAAGTGATGTGGCGATTGAATTGGAATCGATATCGAGACTTTTTTCAGAAAAAATTTGGGGTGGAAGTCTGAACGATTCAATCATCAGGAAGATTATTCTCTGACTTCATAATAGATATCACCCTTTCATAAAATCGAAAAGTGCTTTCATGCTCACACCGCCGATTTCACGATACAGGCAAATAAATAGGATAACTCGTTTCATGGTGATTTGGCAGGTCTATGCAAAGGCCGGGGATTATTCGCCGAATTGGATGAATCCAAAGCGGTTGGGTTCATGAAATGTTTTCGTACAAGTAGGCGACCAGGCTAAAAATTCCGTCTCTTTACCGGAAGTGCGATTGTATCGGTAAAAGTTGGCTCTCCAAACGTCGCCGGGACGGGGAGCGCCAGTTTCCAGCTCGGCAAACGGAATAGCCGCTTCCACTCTCCATTCTTTATCTTTATCGGCCTTGCCGCTCAACCGGCCTTCGACGACGACGGCGGAAATGATGTTTGGGGGATTCCAATCGCGTTCGAGATCGCGTTTGCGGGACAGGCCGTCCTCGCCGAGTGTGTTCAGGATGATCCCATCAAAGGTCGTTCCCAGCGGATTCCACTGCAATTCGAAGTAGCGAGTCAGACGATGGGGTGTAATGAAACACTCCACAACTTCTTCATCCCACAAATTCGCATCATGTTGCGTCAACGTTGCCTGAATATCGGAATCCGTACAACTCCAACCCAAATAGAGATAGGTGGAATTGTAACAGATGCGCAACCGCGTCGGCTCCGTCTCGACTCCGGTTCCGTCATTGTGAGTAAAGGGAGTAATGATCGCCGCTTTTCCCCAAACCGGTTCGTTGAAATTGCCGTCGATTCGAATCTCTTCCTCAATTTTTGGGATGATGATATGCTTCTTTTCCATTATCATATACTCCAGTAGGATATATATAAAATACAGATTACATTAAGTCCGTGCAAACCAATGATTCAAAAAAAGAGGCCTCCCGCTTTTCAAGAATCAAGATACGGTGTATGATAGTAAATAATTTATCTATCCTGGTCACAAAAATATGACTGACGTACAATCAAACCATGAATCAGGGAAAGCGCCCCTTTTAAGCGAAGCCACCTTGTTTCGCATGTCGCGGTATTTAAACGTATTGGAAGAGTTTATGCAAGGAGGCGTCGAGCGGGTTTCCACGCGCAAGCTGGCGGATTTGTTGAACGTGAATCCGGCTGTCGTCAAGCAGGACTTTTTGCCGCTGAACGTCCGCGGACAAACCGGCGTCGGGTATGCCGTGCCGGAGTTGCTGACGGCGATTCGCGAGGTGTTTCTGGCGCGTAGTCCTTTCCATTTCGCCATCGTCGGATTTGGGAATATCGGGCAGGCGTTGGCTAATTATATATCTTTTGAACGGCAGGGATTTAAGCTTCGCGCGATATTCGATATAAATCCGAAACTACACAATTATTCGGTGCGGGGCGTCCCCGTTTTCGATATCGACAAAATTCCGATCATGTGCCGCGAATGTTGTGTGGAAATCGGCGTGATTTGCACCCCCGCGTCCACCGCCCAGGAAATTGCCAATCTTCTCGTCGCGGGCGATGTGAGAGGCATATGGAATTTTGCGCCGACGGAACTCATCGTTCCCAGCGAGGTGATTTTGGTTCATGAGCATTTGACTCGCGGATTGTTGACGCTCTCTTATCATATCGGTCAGCGGCACGACATGGAACGCACATGCCAGGAATATTCATCGTTGTCGGAAAACAAATAATTTCTCCGCACTCGATTTTTTCCTCTTCACACTTTTGTAACATTCACCGGCTATAATAGAGTACAAACGAACCCTTCAATATTTTGAGAAAGCATGGCAGACTATCCGTTGTATAGAAGTGTATATGGTTGTACAAGTTTCAGCAGGAAAGGGGGGATGAATTCAAATTGCGTGGAGAAGGGATCATCAAGTTTCAAATCCGTTACGAAAGCACGAAAGGAACATAAACGATGCAAAAACGATTCTTTTTTACCATGGGCATAATTGCAGTTTCATTGCTTTTATCCAACGCGGCGGTGTATTCGCAACCCATCGGGGAAACCATCGAGTTGATCGATGACACCCCGACGTTTGCCGAAGTGGAAAATCTGGTTGCCATCACCCCAAACGGACCGGTCATTCTGGCGAAAACCTCGGGAGAAGATCGGGAACCGAAATTATCGGTGTTAAATAACGGGACGACGTCGGTTTTCTGGGTTAACCGAAGCGGCAGCCATCACGTCAGCGGGGTGGATGTCACCGGGCAGAGGATATTCGACGTTTTTGAAGATGCCGGAGCGGACGATATTCTCATGGGAGTCAATACCGGCGGTAACACGAACTGGACGTTAAATAAAGCGGATCGTGTCAATGGGAATTTCCTGGCGGCCGCCACGTTTCAATACAACCAACTCTTCGGAACAGGCATCACACTACCCGATACGGTCGTGGACGCGGATGGGTATTCCCAAGACGATGGTCAAGGGCACGGATTTTTCCGCTTATTCAATGACCAGCTCCAACCGATCACTCCCACCATTTCCATCTCCCAATTCAGCGCCGGACATCGGGAATGGGATTGCTGCTGGTTGTCCGACGGGAAATTCGTCATCGGGACGGTTTGCCAGGAACACCGCTATGAAGCCGATCCGGATTATCCCGCCGGTGGGAATAAAATCGCGACAATCAACATATTCAATGCCGATGGAAGCCGCTTTGCGGATGAATTCTTTGTCGCCGAAGATTTAACCGGCACGCAGGGAGATTTGCGACTCGGTTCCTTGGCGAATGGTTTTGTGGCGATTTATAAAGAGAGTTTTTCCGGCTTGGTTCAAGGCATTATTTTTGATAATGATGGGAATCGCATAAAAAAATTCGTCGTCACGGATGAAACGTTTGGAATCGGCGCCGATTGGATGGATGCGGGCGGCGGAAACACGTTCGTCACCATTCATCAAATCAACGGGAAAGATGGCATGGGTCTTCCCGACGATCTGCTCGATTTTCCGATCATTCTCGGCCAGGTATGGAACGATCAGGGCGAGCGAGTCGGTCCCTACGTCGTCGCCAGCCAGCAAGCGGATGGCCGCGGCCTGGGACGTCCCCGTTGCGCCATGGCGCCGAATGGCACCTTCGTGTTATCGTGGGAAGATGCGCTTGCCGACGATGTGCAGTTCACGAAAAGCGTCGTCGGACGCATATTCAATGCCGACGGATCCCCGGCGTGTAACGCGTTTGTGGTCCATCCGTTGCCGGAATTTGCCGACAGCAACGGCGGAGATCCGGGCGAGCCGATTTGCGGGATGAACAACGACATCGTTTCCTTCGCATGGGGCAGTCGCGCCGTTCCGAACGGCGCCGCTCGCGACATCGTGACCATGGCATACCAAAATCCGGCCATGGGCACGGAAGTCGCAAGCTGGGAAGTTTATTAAATCAGTTTTCGAAAAGGGTATAGACGTAATTTCGTGATCATTCGGCAAAGTCACCATCCCGGTGACTTTGCCGTTTAAAAAAATTCGCCTATTTTACCAATCAAGATCACTATCGGAGCATGAAATGACACGACTTGAGCAAAATGGATTCACATTAATCGAATTATTGATCGTGGTGGCCATCATCGGTATTTTGGCGGCCATCGCCGTACCCAATTTCATCAATGCACAAATCCGCGCGAAGGTGGCGCGGGTCAAGTCCGACATACGCGCCTTGTCTCAAGCTCACGAGATGTACCGGCTCGACAACAATACCTATCCGCCGGAATCGGAAGACGATATCTTTACCGGTCGCCGATCGCGTTCGGAAGCCGGGCTCTTTTTTCTGACCGCGCCGGTTTCGTACATCAGTTCTCTTCCGCATGATCCCTTCCAGGATACCTCCATCGCGCGCTTCGAAGGAACCGAAGCCGCATATGAAACCGGCGTCGCCACACGGGCGAAGAAAAATGTGGCTTACAATATTTTCTCGCGGGGACCGGACATGGCGGAAAACGGATTGTATTCCGCGCAACCGTTTTTCGGAATTCAAAGGAACAACGGGCAAGGGAACACTTATGCGCCTTCGAATGGATTGGTCAGCAACGGCGATATTTATTGGTACGGAGGCGACTCCAGCGTCGTCTTGAATCTGATGGTCGACGGCAGGATATACAACGGGAACTTTCCCCCCAATTTCGGAGGTTGAAAAATATCAATTGCCGTATTCATGCCGGCCAATTCGTGATCAAGGACTGTAAAACACGGTCTTTTTTTTCGCTCCGATGGAATCGCTCCCTTGGTATTCTCCGGATTCACGAGGAAATTGCGCCGTTGTGTTTACGATTCATATCTTTTCCGAACAGGAAGGATTCCGCTACTTTTGACGGGGAAATCGTGTATACTATGGCGTGGGAGTGGTTTTGGAAAGCGAGGATGGACCATGAGTTCGGCGTGTAAGCCGGTCGGGCAAAGTCATGTTGGATTTAATCCGTTCTGTGAATCTATCCGTCGGCATCGGGATTGTCACGTATCTATTCGTTTCTCTATCCTATCGAGGAATTGCGGAGAAAAATAACATTTCCCCGTTTATTCCGATTCTCAATCTCAAACAATCTCGTCTGTTGATTATCGGATTTGTGTTGTGGACAATCGCACTGATTCTTGAAATCCTATCCCCCTCTCCCGCAGGTATATCAGCCTTGCTCATCAACATCGCTCGCCCGGCAATCCTGACCGCCGCGACGATGTATATCGCCCATTCGTTGATCATTTTCATTTCCCTGTCCACGCGGAAAGAGAAAATAGCCGACTCGTTGGATCGAATCAACCTGTATCGGATCGCCGGGATTGCGGTTCTCGTGGGAACGGTTCTGTTCTCAATCTGGCTAGGAAAACAATTTGCCGTGTACGAACGGTTGTTCCTAAGTTTTTATATGGTATGGCAGTTGATCATCGTCACCCACGTTTTTTCTTTCCTGCAGGTCTGTAAACACCCTATGCAAAAAGCGCTCATGGTCTTGCTGATTGTGTGGGGAATCAATATTCCCGCCGCGATTTTTCACGTAGCGATCGTAACCACGGCCGCCCTGGCCGGTTTTCTCGCCCTGATATTGCGCTCCAATTATTTGTATCTGCAAGAAACGTTGAAACGCGCCAGTTCCTTCAAGACGGAAAAAGACGTCATGATTTCCTTTTTGAGCAAATTGAGTTCGGGAGACGAATCCATGATGCGCAAAGATGACCATCACGAGGACTCCGTACCCGACGATGAAATTTCATATTGGGGCGGTTTCGATTTGGATCGCCTATTGCAAATCATGCTGGATTACGGTATGGAATTATGCGGCGCATCGGCCGGCGCCATATTCATCCGCGATGATATTCATGAAATGTTTTCGAAAACACAAAAAATGCCGAAACGTGGGATTTTCTTTTCCGCCCGCGCCGTTGCGGGAATGTATCCGCCAACCTTCGAATTGGGTCATCTGCCCCATTCGTCAGCGCAAATCGATCGGATTCACGATATGGTGCGATCGGAGAAGGTTTCCATCGGAACCGGCGTTGTGGGACAGGCGGCGAAAACCGGAAAATCCATTTTGATCTCGGACGTCGCCGGCGATCCGCAAATCCAACAACAACATGAAGATTATTTAAAGATTAGGTGCATTCTGGCCGTACCGTTGAAATTGTTGGATCAAACCGTTGCGGTGCTGTCCGTAATCAATAAAAAAAACATGCGCAAGGGATTCGATCATCAGGACGAAGCCACGTTGATGGCCATGGCAGTGCAGGCGGCAAATACGCTGGGAAGCGCCATCATGCACAGCAATCTGCAGGAAAAAGAACGCTTACAGCGGGAAATCGAATTGGCGCGAGAAGTGCAGAGATTACTTCTGCCCAAATCCTGTCCGCAAATCACAGGGTATCTCATCGCCGCCCGCAGCGATCCCGCGCAGGACGTGGGCGGCGATTATTACGATTTCCTGTGGTTGGACGACGACCGCCTGGCCATCGTCGTCGCCGACGTTTCCGGCAAAGGCATCCCCGGCGCGCTGACGATGGCGACGGTGCGCAGCGCTTTGCGAGCTATCGTCACCCAAAATAAAAACGCGCGGGACATCCTCATCGAATTGAACAAATTTATCCTGCCGGATATGCGGCAAGGGACGTTCGTAAGCATGTTGTTGGCGATCATGAAGGTGTCCACCGGCGAAATCGAAGTGGTGCGAGCGGGTCACGAGCCGCTGCTGCTGTTTCACCGCAATAGGTCCACGCATGAAGAGATCGCGCCCGCCGGAATCGCTCTCGGTATGGTGGATGGGGAGTTTTTCAAGGCCAACACCCAGCTGGAACGCATTCAAATGCAGGAAGGCGACAAATTGGTTCTTTATACGGACGGCGTCACGGAAGCCATGAATCCATCTCTGCGGGAATTCAGTTTTGAACGGTTTATCAAAACGTTGGAGGAATGCAAAACGAACAGCGCAGAGGATACGGTTCTCACCATCAGCAATCGGATTGCATCGTTTGCGGGAAAACAACCGCAGCATGATGACATCACGCTGGTGGTGCTGCAACGAATCAAGCCATCACGCGAATAAAACTCTATTCCACTACACCGCCGATCAGTTCTTCGCCATGTTTTTCCCAATTCATCCCATCCAAAACCCATTGCACGATTTTTTCATGCATATCGTCGCGAATGCCGAGGGATTTGCGGATTTCCTCAATTGCTTGTTTTTCCATCTCGCCGAGATCTCGGTCCGCCATGACCAACAACAGGCATTGTTGGTAAAGAAACCGTCTTTGCACGCCATCCGGAAATTCATCCAACCGTTTTTTAATCCCGTTGAGATCCTCGAAATCCTCACACATCGCCTCTTCGATTTTATTTTGATGCAAATCCATTTTCAGGCCGATAAGGCGAATCCGGACCGCCTCCAACAAGCCGAAATTTCGATCGAGCGCCGCCAGATCGCGCAGGATACAAATAATTGAATATTTTTGCGATTCGGATAATCTGATCATTTTATTCCATTCCTTTCCTGATGCGGATTTCGTACATGGTATCGCCGATCACGCGACAAACAAAGCGTCAACCCAAAATTCCCACTCGTTCGAATCCCCCGCCGCGTAAGGTGCGCTCGATCACGTTATTGCAGCCGAATGCACGAACGTTTCGCTTGCCGATTCGTCCCCGCTCGATCGCAGTGACGATAAAGGGAACGCTGTCAAAGGACATGGCCGCCAGATTCGAACAATCGATGGCCAACTTTTTTGGTTTTTTTTGCAGTAATTTGGCGATTGTATCGCCGAGTTCAATCGCGTCAGGCTTTTTCAGGATACCCGTAATGGTTATAACGACGCCTTCATCCGCTTCGGTTATTTCAACCTGCATTGTCGGCTCCTTTACGCGATGATGAAATTTTATATTTTTTCAGGAAATAACATAATCGAGATTGATAAGGAAGGCAATGACAATCGCGTTGAATTCAACAAAACGGTAGCAATTCCACCTCATACCCATTCGCAAAGAGATGGGATTCAATTCATTCTCATCTATTTTCCATCTGGAAAAATACAGATTATTGTGAAACAATAGGGATACAACTGTCATCAGCCAAATTGGAACCGTCAAATCGTTTCTCCGCACAGACGGACAAGCGCCGAAAAAGGGGCATACGAATGAATCCAATCCCATTCACATTGAATCGGCGAGAAATGCTTCAAATCGGGATCGGCTCGATCCCCATGATTTCAGCAAAATCAGTTTCCTCCACCCATAATTCTTCTTCCCGCCGTCCGAACATTCTTTTTATCATGGCGGATCAGTTTCGCGGCGACTGCCTTTCAGCGGACGGAAATCCCGCGATTCTCACGCCCAATTTGGATCGCCTCGGCGCGGAAGGCATACGGTTTCGGCGCGCTTATTCCTGCACGCCGACCTGCACGCCCGCGCGGTCCGCATTGTTGACCGGCCTTGGCCCCTGGCGAAACGGGATGCTGGGGTATGGACGCGTGGCAAAGCAATATTCCCTCGAAAAGCCGCGGGCTTTGCGGGAAGCCGGTTATTATACGTTCGGCATCGGCAAAATGCACTGGCATCCGCAGCGCAATCCCCACGGATTTCATCGGGTCCTGCTCGATGAATCGGGCCGGGAAGAATCGCCGGATTACCGCAGCGATTACCGATCGTGGTTCTGGTCGCACGCGCCCCACCTGAATCCCGACGAAACCGGCATCGGTTGGAACGATTTCCGCTCCAAAACCTATGCCTTGCCGGAAAACCTGCATCCGACCTTCTGGACCGGCGAATGCGCCGTTCGTTTTCTGCAGAATTACAATCAGCCGGAACCGTTCTTTCTCAAAGTATCCTTCGCGCGCCCCCATAGCCCCTACGATCCGCCGGAACGGTTCATGAATCTCTACGAAAATGCGGATATTCCTTCCGCGGCCGTGGGAAAATGGGCAGAACGCTACATTGAACGCAGCGACCAGAGTAATAACATTTGGCATGGCAATCTCGGCGCGGAGCAAGTCCGCAAATCGCGGCAGGGATATTACGGTTCCATCACATTCATCGACGAACAAATCGGACGCATTCTCGAAACCGTGGAAAAACGGGGATGGCTGGAGAATACCCTGATCATTTTTACCGCGGATCACGGCGACATGACCGGCGATCATCATTTATGGAGAAAATCCTACGCCTACGAAGCCTCCGCCCGAATTCCCATGCTGATGCGCTGGCCGGACAGCTCCATCTCAGCCATGCGAGGTCAAGTTTCGGAACGTCCGGTGGAATTGCGCGATATTCTGCCGACTTTTCTCGACGCCGCCGAAGCGCCGGGCGCGGATGGGCTTGATGGAAAAAGCCTGCTGCGGTTGGTTCGCGATCCAAACCCGGAATGGCGGGACTATATCGATCTCGAACACGATGTTTGTTATAACCCGGCCAATCATTGGAATGCATTGACAGACGGACATTATAAATATATTTTCCATGCGCGGGATGGAGAAGAACAACTTTTCGATTTGAAGAACGATCCCGGTGAATTGCACGATCTGGCGTCCGACGCTTCTCATCAATCCAAATTACGGAAATGGCGGGAGCGAATGGTGGAACATCTGTCCGAACGCGGCGAGGAGTGGGTAAAAAGCGGTCGCCTGGCTCTGCGCCCGGAACGGCATTTATATTCCCCACAGTATCCTGATCTGTAAGTAGGTTTTTTACTTAATTACATTAAACACAACAACGTTCCATGAGATTCACTTTCGTCGATGTCAAAATATAACGTTATTTTTTTCGATCTGGACGGAACTCTGATTGATTCACGATCAAGTATTCTCAAATCCGCCCAATATGCTTTATCGAAGTTTCACATTTATGAGGAAAATCTCGATCGATTTACCGATTTTCTCGGCCCGCCTTTACAAATCACCTTTCGCAAATACTTTCACGAGCAGAACGATAAAATTCAGCAGGCGGTTGATTATTATCGCGAATATTACTCGAAATACGCGATGGCGGAAAATGTCGTCTTCGACGGCATTCCCGACTTGTTGCTGCAACTGAAAAATCAACAGAAAAAAATGGTCGTCGCCACCATTAAATTGCAATCGATCGCCGTGCAATCGCTGATGCACGTCAATCTGCATAACCGCTTCGATATGGTAATCGGCAGCAACGCGGATGGCTCACTCTCCACCAAAACCGAGATTATACAACATGTTCTTTCCCTGCTTCCCAAATACAAACCGTGGAAAGCCGTGATGGTGGGAGACTGTGCGCAGGATGTCTACGCCGCGCATGAGAATGCAATCGATTCAATTGCGATAACTTATGGATTCGACTCCGATGAAAATCTACGACAGGCCCGCCCCACGTTTACGGCGCATTCGGTATACGAATTAAGGGAAATTCTTCTTGAAAAGTGAAATAGAGTGGAAAAATGCATCGTATTGAACTTTCAAAGAAACCGTCATGATCAGTGGATCACAACGAAGAATGAAAATTCGTCGTAGGGGCGGTTCGCGAACCGCCCCTACGACGGGAATTTTCACATAAACGTGAGAGGAAGAAGGATAAATCCAAATCACTCATGATTGAATCCATATTGAGGGGCTATTACTTCAAATCAAGGCAATATTCGGACTTGCGTTTCATCGTTGAACTGCTGATTTTGAGTTTTGCTTTGAAATTTGCGTTGGGATTGAGTTTTGCATTTCTCAACACCGGCCCGGTCGACAACGCGGCGTTGGCTCAAACCGCAATGAATCCGTTGCTTTTTTTTGTTCTTGCCTGCCTGCTTTCTCCCCCGCTCGAAACGATTTGTTGTCAGTGGCTGCCCATCGCCGCCGTTTCTTCCTACACGGAAAAACTCTTCCCTCCCCTTTTACTATCCTCGATTTTCTTCGCGTCTCTTCACTTCATCGGAGGCATATTCCAGGTTCTCATCACTTTTTTTCCGGGATTGCTATTCGCCTGGAGTTTTCTCGTCAAGCGGGAACAATCGTTATGGCAGGCGTTGTGGATCACCTCGCTGATACACACCATACACAACATTGCCAGCATGATCCTGCTGTATTCCGGCAGGTTTTTGCTCAATGTATGAATGCCCCCCATGAATTTAACAGCGTTCATTTTCTATATACATCATCTCGACGATCTACTTTAATCACAATAATAACCAACTGATCATCATGAATTTCATAAATGACTCGATATTTTCCTACACGAATCCTCCACTTATTTTCTTTTCCCGATATTTTCACGACTCCAGGCGGTCGTGGATTATAAGAGAGTAAATCTATTCTTTTGATAATACGTTTCCGGTCGGTTTCTGGAATTCGTTCAAGGTCGCGATCCGCAGAGGATTTGAAGGTGATGGTATACACGATTCACTCGGAATATCCATATTTCTTTTTAATTTCTTCAAAAGGAATCTCTCCCGGTTCTTTCATCGCTTCCTCAATCAATCGGCAATCCCTTTCATCTTCCAATGCCTCGAAAAATTCCAAATCCTCGGCTTCAATCAACGCAAACTGTTTACCCCCAAACGTAAACACCACCCGTTCTCCCTTTTCCACTCTTTCACATAATTCCGGCAATCGAACAGCTTCTTCTTTCATCGCGGTTTGAACCATTTTCAATCCTCACATCCTCGTTTAAGAAAATGGTAAGTCAATCAGCCCATTTTTTCAATGCGGTTCGCCATAAATCAGCTCATTCACATCCACATCAACCAGATAGCGAAAATCCGCATTCGTGCTGGGAATGGAATGTACCTGCAGATTGTCCACCTGCACGTCAAACGAATACTCACCTGATTCGTTCGCCGCTTGGATTACCGGCTGCAACGCGCCGGACGGCGCAAAACAAAAAACGGTCAGAATTCCGAATCGTTGGAAATGAGACACCGGTTCCTTACTGGTCATCAGAGAATGAGCGCCGTTTTGTGAGGCGTCCACAACTCCCAGCGAAATCGAAATATCCGATTGAATAATCTTATTTAGGGGATATATTTACTACTATAACTCAATCCGGAGAAACGAGAGCTTCCCTATATTTCCATGATATTCAACTTCTGCTTCGTTTTTTGTATTTTACAGACGGTTTTCACCGCTCATCAGTCCTTCGCGTCCACAGAATTCATCCCATTGCCGCCAATCTCAGATCCTTCGGAAACATGGGAATACACTTCGTATCTGGAAGACGCCGATCTCGACAATCGCATGATTTTTTATATTGAATTCGAGAAAAACGGCGTGGTTTGGATCGCCGCGTCGGACGGGCTCCATCGTTACGACGGGTATCGATGGAAACACTACACGAAAAAGGACGGCCTTCCCAGCGACCACATCCGCTGCCTGCGTTTTGATCGCGAGGGAAATCTCTGGGTGGGAACGGATCAAGGCGCGGGAACATTCGATGGGAAAACGTTTACCACACATGGTTCGGAAACGGGATTGGCGGGCCCCAGTATTCGCCGGATCATCGAGGATACCGACGGGAGCCTCTGGTTTTGCAGCGATCAATGGATGGATTTAACACGGCAAGGCGGATTGAGCCGCTATGCCAATGGGCAATGGACCGCCTATCGAAAGGAAAACGGTTTTCCCAGCGAATACGTCACCAATTATTTTCGTGATTCACAGGGCAATCAATTGATTCTGACCGGCGATGTGGGATTGATTCAAAAAGTCGGCGAGCAATGGACGCATCCTCTAAAAAAGCACGGTTTGCACAAAGACGAACATCTATGGTCGATAGCCAATCTGCCTTCCGGCGGCGTTATCGTCACGGCTCTTGTCGGTTGTTATCTTTTTGAAAACGGGGAGTGGCGATTCGACGATCCGTTTCCTCTTCAACGTCCCCATCAACTTTGTTCCACGCGGGATGGGCGATTGATGTCGTTCAATGTGGGATTCGATACCAATGGCTCCTACGAAATGGGTTTGTTGGAATGGGTAAACAATCGATTTACTCCTATTCCCTCCTTGAATTATCCTGATGACAATTGGGTGGAGACAGTGACGGAAGCGCCGGATGGGGCCATCTGGTGCGGCGGGAAAAATTTGTTGTTGCGTTGGTCAAAAGGATCGAAAGAATGGACCGTGATCAAGAATTTCCCACTACCGAGATTTATTGACAGCCAGGAAAGAGTGTGGTTTTGGAATCAGCGTGCAATCATTCGTCTGGCATCGGGAGAATGGGAACAGTTGGAACCGATCATGGGTTCTTTTCGTCAGGACAATCATGGAAACATTTGGAGATGGAATCCATCCTCATTAACGCATTGGTCCAACGACGGTGAAGTCCAATATGAAACCGACGAAATGAATCTAAAAAACTTGGAGGAAATTATTCCGGATACATTGAATAATATCTGGTTTTTTGGGAATGATGAGAAGGGAGACGCCGGGATATTTCTTTTCAGCCAAGGGAAATGGCATGCAATTGAAATGGTCGGATTCGAGAATCAACAGATCATTCACGCCGCTCCCGATCCGAACGAAGGAGTATGGTTTTTAATCACCACGGATCAGAAAGAATTTCATCGACTGGTAAAACTGAGTACCACAGAAAACACACCAAAATTTATCGAGATCTCTATCCCTTTCTTAAGGCAACCGCGAATTCACGTGGATCGAAACGGAACAATTTGGCTTCGCACTCCGGGTTTTTTGTTCTCATTCAATCCGGCGGTTAACCAGGAATGGACGCGAGTCGATCAAACCATCGGCGGTATCGTTCTATCCATGTTCGACGGCGCAAATGGCAACTGGTTTGTATGCGATACCGGTTCATACGGAATGTCAGGATTCTCGCGTTTGTGGAACGGCGCATGGACTCATTATCAGGATCGAATTGAACGATCCATCCAATGCCGGAATGGCGAGACGATATTCGTCGGAGCAGACACGATTTATTATTTTCCGGTTTCCCATGAAAGCCCGATTTTCATTGCCAAGCCGGCGAAAGGGTACACGTCGGGAATCATACTTGATCAGGAAGGAGATCTTTGGATACGAATCGGCGCCGACGTCTATCGTTTTCGTTCCGACCGGATTCCCCCGGACACATTTCTCGATTATGAACAAGAATCCATTTATCAAGGCAACCGCTTATTATGCGTGTGTAGCGCCGCCGAATACCATCTTCCCCGCTCCGTCCCCAAGAATTACCGCTATTCCTGGCGAATCGACTCGGATCTCTGGTCGCCATTTTCCCCGCAATCCATGATTTCCCTGGAAACGCACCATCTCAGCCCCGGAATCCATCGGCTTGAAGTCCGCGCACAAGATGAAGGATCGGATATCGATCCCACTCCGGCGTGCTGGGAATTCACCATTCTTCCGATGCCGTTGCAGGAACGCTGGTGGTTCCAACCGGCGTTAATCGCCGTAAGCGCCATTATTATATTATTAACCTTGATCTCCATCACTCTGGCATACATCGCGGTAAAAGCTAGAAATCAGGCGCAAAGGGAACGAAAAGCGTTGCAATGGATCTCCCAAAAATTGGCGGGGCCATTGAACGCCAGGGAAATCGCCGGCTCCGTGGCGGAAGAATCGAGAAGGATATTTCGCCATGACGCCTTCTTTTTGGATATTCTAAATATTTCGAAGAACCAATTCATCGCCATTTACAACGAAGACACACCGGTTAACGGATCGGTTCCTATCGAAGTGGCTGCAAACACGAAAGAGTTGACTTCCAACCTGACGGAATCGTATCAACAAGTTCTGGCGGGGGAATCCGTGCTCATCAATCGCAGTCAGGAAACCAGTTCTCCGTCGTTAAAAACATTTGGATTCTCTTCCCGCATTTCCCGTTCGCTCATGTTCGCGCCGTTGATTTGGGAAAATCAGACCATCGGAATCATCTCTGTTCAAAGTTATTCCCCGAATCGTTACCAGGCGAAAGATTTGAATCTGCTAAAATCGTTCGCGGATCATTGCAACGGCGCGTTGGCGCGCGTCCGCGCCGAGGAAGCATTGAAGCTGAAAGAGGAGCAACTGCTGCACGCGCAAAAAATGGAAGCGGTGGGGCGCCTGGCGGGAGGCGTCGCGCATGATTTCAACAATCTTTTAATGGCCATTTTGGGATATGGAGAACTGGCGCTGGAAAAAATCGGATCGGACGTTCTCTATCGAAATTACATTGAAGAGATGGTGAAGGCGGGGCATCGCGCCGCCTCCCTGACGCAGCAGCTTCTCGCATTCAGCCGGAAACAAATCATTAAACCTACCGTTTTCAATCTCAATGACGCAATCCGGGACATGTACAAAATGCTCCAACGATTAATCGGAGAAGACATCGAAATCCAAATGGATTTGGATCCTCGCCTCGGATGCGTCAAATCCGATTTCGGTCAAATCGAACAAGTGCTCGTCAACTTGTCCGTCAACGCGCGCGACGCGATGCCCGACGGAGGACAACTGACGATTCAAACCAGAAACGTCGATCTGCGGGAAGTCGATTTGAACGAGAAACTCGACATCCCGCCGGGACCGTACATACTCCTGCTTGTTCGGGATTCCGGCCAAGGCATCGAGGAAGAAATTCAAAACAACATCTTTGAACCGTTTTTTACGACGAAGGGAAAAGAGAAAGGCACAGGCCTGGGGCTTTCGATGGTCTACGGGATCATCAAACAGAACAACGGCGTGATTACCGTGGCCAGCGCGCCGGGTAAGGGAACCACTTTTAGTGTGTATTTACCTCGAGTCGACCAGGCGCCTGAAATCGGGGAAGAAAAACCATCTTCTTTACAATCCACTCAAGGGAATGAAACCATTCTGTTGGCGGAAGACCAGGATATGGTCAGGCAATTGGTTTCCCGCGCGTTGCAGGAAAAGGGCTATCTTGTATTGGACGCCAACAGCGGCGCACAGGCAATGCAAATTCAGGAACAATATAAGGACGCCATTCACCTGCTGATTACCGATGTGATCATGCCCGGCATGAGCGGCAGAGAATTATCCAACCGGATGACGTCGCTTCGGCCGGATTTAAAAACCATTTATATTTCCGGTTACACGGAAAATGTGATCAGCCATCACGGCGTTTTGGAACCCGGCACGTTGCTTTTACAAAAGCCCTTCCGCATGGAGATTCTGTTGCAGGAAGTGCGAAGAGCGCTGGATGAATCCGTATGATTCGGTCGGAATGTATTTTATTTATTTTTTAATAAATAAGCCACTTTGAAAAGAAATCAGGGCAGGTACAAAAACCTGCCCCGCCATTATATATTAAATTGTGATTACACGATTTCAGGTACGACAAAAGGTTCACGGTACTCTCGTTTGAGATAGTGGTTGGCTTCCTCGTTATCGATAAACCGTTCGCTTCGGGGATTGAAATCGAGGGTTTTCCCTGTCAGAAACGAAATGTTGCCGAGATGCGCGATGGACGAGGAGAGATGGATGGTTTCGACCGGTCCATTTTGATCGGACATCTTGCGGCTGCGAATTGCTTTGTGGAAATTGGCGAAGTGGTTCCCTTCCTCGCTTCGTTTCGGCCCCGGTTTTCGGTCCCGTCCCAAATAGGTTTCGTATGTGCCATAGCCTTTGATCACCATATAGCCTTCCGAGCCGTAAAAGATGTTGCCGACGGTCGCCCCTTCTTCGGAATTGGTGTTCCACGGGCGGGTTTCGAATTGAATCATTTTATTTTCGCGCGTGAATTTGTAGTTGGTCGAAAGCCATTCCGGCGTTTCCTTATCGTCGTCCCATAAAAATTTGCCGCCCATGGCGCAAATCTTGTCGGGAAGTTGTGTCATGCCCAATCCCCACATGCACATGTCGGTTTCGTGAACGCCTTGGTTGCCGACGTCGCCGTTGCCGAAGTCCCAATTCCAATGCCAATTGTAATGAACGATATTTTCGGTAAATGGCCGCCACTGCGAGGATCCGAGCCAGAGATCGTAATCGAGATGCTCGGGCGCCCATGCGGACGGCTTTTTCCCGATGGAACCGCGGATGCGGAAACAAAGCCCCCGCGCGAGATACACATTGCCGATCACGCCGTCGCGCAACAGATTCACCGCTTCCTGCAACGCGGGAGAGCTGCGGAGTTGAACGCCGTGCTGCACGATGCGTTGATATTTGTACGCCGCTTCGATGACCTTTCGGCCTTCATACACATTATGAGTGCCGGGTTTTTCGACATAGACGTCTTTCCCCGCCTGGCAGGCCCAAATTGTGGCGAGCGCATGCCAGTGATTGGGGGTGGCGATGCTGACCGCGTCGATTTCCGGATCGGCGAACAGATCGCGCATGTCGACGTAGGTCTTCATTTCTTTGCCGTATTTACTTTTATATTGCGCGGCGCGGTCCGCCAACACCTTGCGGTCAGGATCGCAGATGGCGACCACCTCGACATTTTCTTCCGCTTGATGCGCCTGCACATGATCATTGCCGCGGCCATGCACGCCGATGACGGCAATGCGGATTTGTTCGTTGGCGCCGGCCCACGAATTCGCGGTTCCGATCAGCTGCCCGGCAGCCAAAGCAGCGGCGGAGCCTTTTACAAATGTTCTGCGTGTGACTTCGGTCATGGGATTACTTTCCTCCTTGTCAAAAATCGAATTCCTATTTCAATCCATAGGGAATGATTTTCATTATAGCCGATGAAATTGTGAAAACGCAATGTGATGCTTCAATCCGGGGAAAAGATGGGAGACACATTTCTTACGTCTTACATTGTTTTGAAATGATAGTTTAACAATCCGCGCCCATAACGATCCAGTGGAGGCTCCCCGTATTGTCGGATATAATCTGCATCAATATAAACGACAAAGGAGGTTATGTGACGAACGCCGCGTTTGCCGTAGGTTTGCAAATCGGACAAAAAAACCTCTTCGGTCCACGGCAATCGTTTCGCGGGCTTTTTCCAATGGCTGAATAACGACACATCGGTCCAATATTCGAGAACTTGCGCGTGCTCCCGGCCGAAATACTCCAAATTGGCATCCAAACAATCCAGTATTTGGCCGTGAGTTGGACTTTGATCGTCTTTGCGCGCATCTCGATTCTGTAAGGGATGATCCCACGTCCGGCGAATGGGGGCAAATTCGAGAAAAATCCCGTTTTCCGGTTTCACCTGTTGCGGCGGCATGATCGTGTTCAAATACGCCAGATGCGCCAAGGATGCATAGGGAATCCTCGTTTTCAGCGCCGAGAGAATATGATTTTCCAGAATGAGAGCCTGATCGCTGTCGGAATAGATTCGGCATTGCGGACAGTAACACATTGGCATACCGTCGTCGATCCAATAAAAATAGCGTCCGGTCGTGGAGGGGAGAATCGCGGCATACTGAACGGCGTTTTCACAAATGATTTCGACCGCCGGTTTCGAATGGACGCAACAATTATAGTCCGCTGTTCTCTCGCCGTCCTTCGTCATGCGGAACATAGTTTTATCTTTTATATAATACTCACGCGGCAGCAAGTCGCTCATGGCGTGAAGTTCATGCTCGACTTGAATATTGTGGTTTTTACAATTAGCGAGAAAGGTCTGTCCGGCTTCGGATTGAATAAATCGGGCGACCTGCGAAGGCGTAACATGCGCGCCGATCGTGGTCAAGCCGGCGTCGCGCGCCCGTTGGGGCCAATCCAACGTTTCCAGTCCGTACACATCCGCCACCACGCCGCGCGTCCGGAAATAGGATAATGTCTGTTTTTCCACCGATTCCACCTCTTCACCGGCAAGCGTTGACGGCAATCGGGAGAATCCCATTGCAGAAAGGAAAACGCTTTGAAGCCATTTTCGCCGATTGAAAGAATTCGGGATGGATGAATTCGTTGTTTTATTCATGTCTTTTCACTTCGATTTTTTGATGAACGAAACAATAAATCATACAGCATAATCCACTATTTCCAAAAGCGGTTTAATACAATTCCCAACGATTCACATTCGTCTCGTAATCAACAGAAGACGAACTCGCGAGAACGGTATATCCGCCGGGGACGTTCGAATTGTTCGTGACATGAATAGAATAGGTTCCATTTTGGATGGCAAACAATCCATTGTCTCCCTTGCGTGTAAAATGAGTCTCGATAAAAGATGCGGGGAGCATGGACGCGGCGTCATAAATCAAACGATCTTCAAATTTGATTTGAAGCTTGGCCGATTGACCGGCGTGCATGGCGACGGAAATGGATACATCTTCGATTTCATCATCGACAAACAACAGATACGGAAATTCATTGGGACGATTCAATCGACCCAATCCGCCGAGCATGGGAGAGCCATAAGCCAGAACTTGCGTATTCAATTCACTCACGGACTCCAACGGCTTGCAAATCAACTCGATGTTCGTCTGTTCTCCCGCCCGCACTTCCACGGTTGCGGCGATACTCGGATTGTCCTCGCCCCGTTCCCTTTCCCCGCTGTAATATTCGGGTTGAACCGGAAACAGGATGGCGTTCGTCGTATGGATTTGTACGGTGGATCCCGGATCGACCGGTTCGATCCACACTTCATATTCTCCGGCAGGCAATCCGGGCAGTTCAAACTCGCCGTTGAATCCCTGCAGCCCATCGGTTTGTCCACCGACGACGGTGCGGTAGCGATCCGTAACCAGACGCGCCGAAATCATCGCGCCCATCACCGGCCGCCCGTCATCGAACATCGCTCGACCGGAAATGGTTCCGTACTCACGTTCCAGAATTCCGTCTTCCGATGGATAAAGTTTAGATAAAGCAATTGTATCGTCATAATGCAAGGAGACGGTAGGATACTCTTCCGCTGAGGATTCCACCCAATACATCAATGGATAATGATAATCATCCAAATCATACGAATTTCGGTTCAGATGTCCATAAAACTGCGCATGTCCGAGACCAAGAAAATGCCCCATTTCGTGCGCGAGCGTCCACGACAATCTCTTTTTCATCCGATCATTGGAATGATTGATCAACCACCCGTTAATCACGGCCCAACCGGATCGAATTATTCCTCTCTCAATTCGTTGCGGTCCGGCAAATCCCAGAATGTGAGAACGAGCGCCATTCCCGCGCAGGAGATCGATGATATCGCCATTCTGATCGAACACGATCGGATTTTTGCCTTGCTGAAACAATTGATCCCGCACATCCATAAACGCTTCACTGGTTGCGGTTTCCCGCCAGTTGACGCCGTCCCAAATCCACGTATCCCCGAAAATTTCGTCATTCCACGTGTTCGGCCTGGAATCTTCCCCGCCAAACAAGACTACAACATCCTGTTCCTCATCATACGCCATTCCATGAAGTTGCCGTTTCGATGGAGAATCGGCGGGTGATCGTTGCGTCCAGGCGTTTCCATCCCAGAGCCAGGTGTCATTCATCCGATTGGCGTTCTCGTCATATCCGCCGAACAGGAGAATTCCCGTTCCGCCGGGATTGATGGCGAATGCGTGAGAATCCCGCCCGACCGGACCATCTTGAAAACCAATTTGCGCCCATTCTCTGCCATTCCATTCCCACAAATCGCGTGGATTCCCCTCCTCACTGAATCCGCTGAACATCAAAACCGTTTTTCGCACGGAATCAAATATCATCGCATGGCCGGCGCGTGGCGGCGGATTGGTGGTTAGCGCTTTCTCCGTCCAATTTGATCCATCCCAGATCCAAGTGTCGCCGAGGATTTCCTCTTCATTTGCTCCACCGAATAAAACCACATGTTTCCTTTCTTCATCATAAGCCATCGCGGATGTGTTTCGCGCGGATGGGCTGTTTTCCGGGGATGCTTGCGACCATGCCCGTCCATCCCACAGCCACGTGTCGTCCAAATCGTTTCCCGCACGGTCCGAACCTGCAAATATCACCCACTTTTTACGTTCCTTTTCGTATGATGCGGCGAACGAATCGCGCGCGGCCGGACGTACGGCAAAGGATAGAATGGACCATTGCGCTCCATTCCATTCCCACAAATCCGCGAACGTCAATCCGTAATTGTGATTGACTCCGCCGAACAGCATCACATTTTTTCGGACTTCATCATAAAACATTTGACCAAGCAGACGCGGATGCGGCCCCAGCGATCCCAGATGCAAATCCTGATCGAGATCCGGCCCACGCTGCAGGCGCGCGCGCGAGGTATCCACTTCGTTCCAACATTCGATACTGCTTTGCGTCAAATCGGCAGCCGTGTCCGCATCGATTGCGCCCAGCGGTCCCTGGTCGATGTTGTACCTAACCGGAAAAACAGGCCACCGCACCGGAACGGCCTTTGTCACATGCTCCGGATCAAAGGTAGTATCGATAATATACATTCCGGCGTCGCCGGTTTGAAACACATACCAATTCTCCGCGCGTTCCGTTTCGAGATAACCTTGCACAGCGTCTCTATTGACATGCAATTCAACGATCCCCGCCAAGGCCTGATTCAACGGATTTCCACCGGGTCCTTTCACTGAAATCCGATAATATCCGCTGTCATTCCTCTGTGGATTATTATAAACACTCACTTTTATGTAATACGTTCGATTTGCTTGCAATTCATGAACAATGCGGGATATGGCGGAGCCCGGAGCCATATCATCATTCTCATCGAGTATGATTTGGCGACTGTCGGGGCCGTACAACGTCAAATACGTATCCGTTCGCGGCGCGGGAAAATACAAGCCGATCGGACCCCCGCCCCACGCGATGGGGGAACCGAAAAACGAAGCCGACAACAAAACACTCCCCCATACACACGAAATGAAATTGAATGATAATTTATATTTATGTTTTTGAATCATGTTGATGAACCGATTATTTTGGATTTTGTCTTGCATTTGATTGATAGAAGTCGGGAATTACTTTGCGTTCTTCGTCTTTCTTGTGATTTTCATTTTCTGAAGGCTGGTCTGTTTTGAATGTTTGTTTTGTAGTTGCACCCACTTCGCCATCCACTGTTTCACATCGTCGAGTTTCATACTTTTACAGTCATCAAGATTTTGGGATCGTTTCCGTTCATCGGGATCATCGTTGGGATTGAGTAGTTGTGTAGGATTCGTTTTTTCCGGAAATAAAACCGACTTCGCCATCCCATTGTCCAGTGTTTTTTCGCGCGTTTCCCGATCTTCTTTTACGGAAAATACGCCTTGCGAAAATCCGACCGGCGAACTCAATCCCCAACGGCTTGGCGGATACAGGCAGAGGACCACTTCTTCGCCCGGCTGGATCATGATCGACGGGCTCATCCATTCAATCCCCGTCATTTTATCCACTCCACCGAATTGTTTATACGTATATTCCTTGGCATCGACGCTCCCTTTCAACACGTCGATGACGCGGATTGTGGTGTACGTGCATACCGCTCCGATTTTTTCGTCCCGCCGGGATTCTATTTTCATCACAATTCCGTGAATCATGGTTTCGGAATGTTCGACAATGTCCGCAAACGACAAGGATTTGATGGTGAGCGCTTCGCCGGGAGAAATCGGAAAAGTACTAAAAAAATGGATCAATGAATAGATGAGCCCTGCGTGTAAATACGATTTTTTCATTGCTCCTCCCATAAATCAAAGATAAAGAGATTGATTGGAAGAGTAGTCATCTTCTTGTTAATGTCAAGGAATTGTATGAAACGCGGGTAGAACAGACGTCTCGCCTGCGTTGTTTTTTGCAAGCGGGGACGCTTGCTTTCCCTTTGTGATCAAGGGGACGCTTGCTCTACCTGTGAGATTGATCGGGGAATACTCAGGCTTTTTGTTGAGCGAGCTTGGCGGCGTGGTTGACGGCGTCGACGGCGGTGGCGCCAAAGAAATCGCAGCCGGTTTTCCGGGCCAGCAAATCAGACGCGGCCGCGCCGCCCAGCATGAGCGAGACTTTGTCGCGTAATCCCGACTGCCGGATCGCCTCGACGGTTTCCGCAATGGATTTGTAACACGTGGTAATGAGAATGCTCATGCCGACGGCGAGCGGATTGTGTTCCCTGATCGCTTCGACATATTTTTCCGGCGGCACATTGACGCCCAGATCAATCACCTCGAATCCGGAGCCGCGCAACATGGTAACGGTGATGTCCTTGCCGATATTGTGAATATCATTTTTTACGGTTCCCATCACGACGCATCCCGCTCCCTTTTTCGGTTGATCCGCGTTGACGAGTAGAGGTTTGAGTTCGTCCATGACCTTTTGCAAAATTTGTCCGGCCATAATCAGTTCGGGGATGAAACATTCGCCCGAATCGAAGCGAATCCCCAATTCACCCATCCCTTTATGGCATTGATCGAGAATTTCCATGGCAGGAACGCCATCCTCGATCATTTTTTTGACCAACGTTTTGACTTCCGTTTCTTTCACATGGCAGATCGCCTGCGCCAGCGCGCTGAGTTCGTTCATCGGATCGACTCCTTCAAAATTGAATTAAACAAAACCAGATATACAGATAGGCCAGCGTGTCCATATCTTCCCATGCTTTTTTGACGATGGCTTCGTCGCCTTGCATTTGTGGATATTCCTTGCGGCGATCTTCCCACGGGATGCAGACGCCGGGGAGGGGTTTCTTTTTTTCTTGTTCGGGCATTTTCCATTCTCCTTCTCAAACCATTCTTTATTCTCTTCGATTTATCAGTTATAATATAAGAGTAAGATTAATAGGAGCGATAGTGGCACTTTACCGGTATTTTTACCGCTAGGCAAGGATGCTTGTGTGACATCGATCAATAAACTTCTCTTCGAAACAACCATGACCATTGGATCATACGGTAATTTTTATGCGTTCGTGAATTTTCATACAAAATCACTTCTATAATATGGAATGTGGGAACTATTACAGAAAAAATAGGATCGATGGAGAGTGATGAGCAATGAGCAACGTTCCGGTTTACCCGCGGTTATCGCGGTTTAAGACGGCGGCGGCCTTTCGCGAGCGATTGGAAGAGTTGGGACTGGATTTGCCGCTGGATGCACGAATTCTTACAGCGGCTGAACATTCCCCGTTGGCGCAACCGATCGGGATTTTTGGTAAAATCATCGGAAACCGTTGGTGCATCCATCCCATGGAAGGATGGGACGGCACGGAAGCAGGGCTGCCAACGGAATACACGCGGCGGCGTTGGCGGCGATTCGGCGAATCGGGCGCGAAGTTGATTTTCGGCGGTGAAGCAACGGCGGTACGGCAGGATGGGCGGTCCAGTCCGAATCAAATTATGGCTGCCGAGCACACGAAAGGAGGATTGGCGGCTCTGCTCCACGCCGTAAAAGCGACGCATCGAGAAATGTATGGCAACACCGACGATTTGTTGGTGGGCTTGCAATTGACGCATTCCGGCCGGTTCAGCAAACCAAACCATAGAGACCGTTGGGAACCGCGCATCGTCTATCACCATCCGATTTTGGACGAAAAATTCGGCATTGATCCCCATGACGATTCGGTGGTGCTGAGCGATGATGAAATCGAGGAAATCATTGCTTGTTATGTTCAAGCGGCGAAGATCGCATATGATGTGGGCTTCGATTTTGTCGACGTAAAACATTGTCATGGCTATCTGGCGCATGAATTTCTAAGCGCGTATACGCGAAAAGGAAAGTATGGCGGTTCGTTCGAGAATCGCACTCGATTTTTGCGCACGATCGTGGATGGCATCCGTTCGGCTACGCCGAATTTGCACATCGCGGTGCGTTTGAGCGCGTTCGATTTGATCCCCTTTCACGACGATGAACAAACGCGCGAAGGAAACAAGAAAGGAATCGGCATTCCGCATTCTTTCGAGCATTGTTTACCCTATCGATACGGTTTCGGAACCAATGCGGCCGATCCGATGCGCTACGATTTAACCGAAACGTTTCAATTCATTCAACTGCTGCGGGATTTGGCGATTCCGCTGGTGAATGTCTCTTGTGGAAGTCCATATTACAATCCCCACATTCAACGCCCGGCGTATTTTCCGCCGTCGGACGGCTATCGGCCGCCGGAAGATCCGTTGATTGGCGTAATTCGACAAATCGAAGTGACGCGCGCAATTAAAAAACGGTTTCCCGACCAAATCATCATCGGGACCGGCTATACCTATTTGCAGGAATTCCTACCGCTGGTTGCGCAGGCGGTAGTGCGGGAGGGTTGGGCGGATATCGTCGGCATCGGCCGCATGGCGTTGGTGTATCCGCAAATGCCAGCGGATTGCCTGACAAAAGGGAGTTTGCAGACAAAATTGATTTGCCGCACGTTTTCCGACTGCACCACCGCGCCGCGGCATAGGATGATTTCCGGATGTTATCCGTTGGATGAGTTTTATAAGGAGTTACCGGAAGCGGAGCGAGTAAAAGAGGTGAAGAGAATAGGAGGAAGAGGATAGAGGATTCCTCCTTATTCCATCACGCCATGCGAAGTTTTTCTTCATGTACTCTTTAATCTCAAAACGTCCAATCAGGACAACTCCCCAATCTCCTTCAGCCTTTTGTCCTCAATCCCTGTTCCAAATCCGCAATGATGTCGTTCACGTCTTCGATTCCGACCGCGAGACGAAAGAGCGTGTCGCTGATGCCCAGCTGGAGACGTTCTTTTTTCGTATAATCGTAATAACTCACCATCGCCGGATGGGTAATCAATGTTTCCACGCCGCCCAGGCTGGGGCCGATGAAGCATAATTCCAACGAATCGAGAAACCGTTTTGCGTCGGTAAGATTGCCTTTGATTTCGAACGAGACGACCCCACCGCCGCCGGCCATTTGTTCCTTCGCGATTTGATAATGCGGGTGGCTTTCGAGAAACGGATAATACACCTGTTTCACACGCGGGTGATTTTCAAGAAAACGAGCGATTGTCAAGGTCGATTCATTTTGTCGTTGCACCCGCAACGGAAAGGTTTTCAAACCCCGTAGAAGCAAATAACAACAATGCGGATCCATGATCCCGCCGACCATTTTATGAAGAGTGCGGATTTCATCGATTAATTCTTTTCTTCCCAGCACGGCGCCGGCCAAAATGTCGTTGTGACCGGCCAGGTATTTCGTCGCGCTTTGCAGGACGAGATCGATGCCGAATTCGATGGGCCGTTGATTCACCGGTGTGCTGAAGGTGCTGTCAATGAGTGTAAGAATCCCGTGTTTGGCGGCGATTTTTTTGAGTTTTACGAGGTCGAAGATATTCAAATAGGGATTGGTGGGCGATTCGGAAAAAATGAAGCGGGTATTCTTCTTGATGACGCCTTCAAGTGCGTCGTAATCGCCAAAGGGAACAATCGTGCAATCGATCCCGAATTTCTTTAGAAAGGAATTGCAAAATTCGAGGGTTTTTTTGTAACTGTCGTCGGTAAACACGATATGGTCGCCGGCCTGAACCAACGCGAGGATGGTCGTGGTGATGGCGCTCATGCCCGACGAAAAAACGATGCCCGCTTCCGCGCCTTCCAGATCGGCCAGACGTCCTTCGGCGATTTTGGTGGTCGGATTGGAATACCGGCCGTATTCGAAATGTTCTTTTCCTTTTTTTGTATAATCCTCGATTCGTTGGGAGTTTTCAAATGTGAACGTGGAAGTTTGAACGATCGGCGTCGTGATTGAATCCGCATATCTTCGTCTCGGTTCGGCGGCATGAATCGATCGTGTTGATAATGATTTCTTCTTCTCTATTATTTTTTCCTTTTCCGGCGCTTTTCGCATGGTTGCATCCATCCTTCAAAATGTTATTGGTTAATTAACTTCATTCATCAGCTATTGTCAATCCGATATACGTTCGAATGGGAAGATAGGAATAACAAATTACCGGAAATTTCACGACGGCATCTTGAAAATCGGTGTAGAATATCTCGTTTCTGTTCATTTCACAAAGGAAAATACCCATGAAAGAGAATCGTTCCCGAGAGCTGTTCAATCAAGGTTTGATTTATAGCCAGCAGAAGGACTATAAGCGCGCCATTGGCTACTTTCGCAACGCGGTGATGGATGAACCGGATTTTCACGAAGCGCTTTACAATCTCGCCTGCTGCCTGGCCGCAACCGGCGATAAGGATAATGCGCTTGGTTATCTGAGCCGCGCCTGCAATTTAAGTTTGGAGTGCATCGATTGGGCAAAAGAGGACACCGAATTCGATGAAATCCGTGACCTTCCCATTTTTCAGAAGATCGTAGTAGGCGCATCACGAGAGGGTCCGAAAGAGGAGGAAGTGGAATCGGGACCGCTCGATTTTCTCCGCGCCATTATTGAAACCGATAAGGGAATTATCCGATTAAAGCTATTTGGAGACCAAACGCCGATAACGGTTACTAATTTTGTGAATCTGGCGTTGAGAGGATTCTATGATAATTTGATCTTTCACCGCGTCGTTCCCAATTTCATGATTCAAACGGGATGTCCGCTCGGAAAAGGCACGGGCGGGCCGGGATATAAATTCAAGGACGAATTCGTCGCCGGGCTCAACCATTCCAAACCGGGAATGCTCTCGATGGCCAACTCGGGTCCCAACACGAACGGCAGCCAGTTTTTCATCACTCACAAAGCCACGGCCTGGTTGGATCGCAAACATACGATTTTTGGCGAAGTCATCGCTCAATCGGATCAGAATGTCGTCGATCAAATCGTGCAGGGCGATCCGATTCGCACCATTCAAATCCAAGGGAACTCAAACGAATTACGGGAAAAATACCACGAAAAAATCGACGAGTGGAACAAGATATTGGACCGGAACTATCCGAATTTACGCATCTAATCAACCATAAGAGGGAACCGCGATGTTCCATTTCCCGGCGATGTTTTGATGGAAAATAATTCTTTCGAAACTCAATTCGATATCCACTTCTTGACTTGTTTTCCCGATAGGCTATTCATATGCATAAGAAAAAACCATTCGAATCGCCGCCATTTCCGCGTCATTGCATGACAAATCGCAGAAAGGGCATTTTAGTAATGGGGGCAATCTCAAAAAAGAAGGTGAAGGTATGGCTTTTCAACTGACTCGCGATGTAAATACAATAAAATCATACGCAAAAACCATCCGCATGAACGTAATCAAGATGCTGACCGAAGCGGCGTCCGGCCATCCGGGCGGCTCCCTTTCCGCGACGGATGTCGTCGCGGCGCTCCTGTTCGCCGTGATGCGCCACGATCCCACCAATCCGAAGTGGGATAACCGCGACCGCTTCATCATGTCGAAAGGCCACTGCATTCCGGCGTGGTATGCGGCGCTGGCTCAAGCCGGTTATTTCGACGAAAAAGAGTTATGCACGTTGCGGCGATTGGGGTCCCGCTTGCAGGGGCACCCGGACCGATGCAAACTCGAAGCGATCGAAGCTTCAACCGGCTCGCTCGGGCAAGGGCTATCCATCGCGTTGGGTATGGCGATGGCGGCAAAAATGAACAACGCCGATTGGCGGGTGTATTGCATGATCGGCGACGGTGAAAGCCAGGAAGGGCAGATTTGGGAAGCCGTGATGGCGGCGGCAAAATTCAAAACGGACAATTTGACCGTGATTTTGGATCACAACAACGGCCAGATTGACGGTTATGTCGCTGACGTGATGCCGATTATGCCCATCGAAGAGAAATTTCGCGCGTTCAACTGGCATGTGATCGGCGTCGATGGACATGATATCAATCAAATTTTAAACGCGTTGGATGAAGCCGCTGATACGAAAGGCCGTCCTACGCTGATCCTGGCGAATACCGTCAAAGGAAAAGGCGTCTCGTTCATGGAAAACAACATCGGGTGGCACGGCAAAGCGCCAAGTAAAGAGGAAGAAGAGAAAGCCTTGCAGGAACTGGCTGCTATTTAAATGTGACGCCGCCGTCTCGGCGGCATTTCGAATTGCCGGCAGGATACCGGCGCTACATTTTTGTATAAAAATGGAAGGAAATCATGGCAAAAAAAGCAACACGACAAGCGTTTGGAGAAGCTCTGGCTGAATTGGGCGATAAAAATCAGGATGTCGTTGTTCTTGACGCGGACTTGAGCAAATCCACGATGACCTGCTACTTCGCCGATAAGTTTCCCGACCGATTCTTCGAATTCGGCATCGCGGAAGCCAATATGATCGGCGCGGCGGCGGGAATGGCTCTCGCGGGGAAAATTCCGTTCGCATGCAGCTTCGCCTGCTTCATCACCGGTCGCTACGACACCATTCGCATGTCCGTCGGGTATACAAATTCGAACGTGAAAATCATCGGGACTCATGTCGGCATCGGCATCGGCGAAGACGGATACAGCCAGATGGGATTGGAAGACGTAGCGGTTATGCGCTCGCTGCCGAACATCACCATTATTCAACCGGCTGATGAAATCGAAACCAAACAGGCCGTCGCCTATGCAGCGGAGTATGACGGACCGGTTTATATGCGCTTAACCCGCCAGAAGTTGCCCGACATCAACCAGGACGGTTACGTGTTTCAACACGGAAAGGGCGTGGAACTGGCGCCGGGCAACGATTTGACCATTCTGGCGACCGGTGGAACCGTTTATCATGCGCTGGATGCGAAAAAACAGTTGGCGGAAAAAGGCATCGACGCCCGCATTATCAACATCCACACCATCAAGCCGCTTGACACTGACCTTGTTTTACGTTGCGCAAAGGAGACCAAAGGCCTGTTCACCGTCGAAGATCACAACATCATCGGCGGCCTGGGATCGGCGGTAGCGGAAGTCCTTTGCGAGCACTATCCCGCCCCGCTGAAACGATGGGGTATTTTGGATGTATACGGCGAATCCGGCGGTGAAGCGGATCTTTACCACGCTTATAAAATCGATGCGGAAGGGATCGCGGAAGCGGCGGCTGATTTTTACAACCGAATTTCCAAATAAGTTATTTTTACAGTTGAATTCATACAACCGGTCGGAAAAGAATGACTCTTTTCCGACCGGTTTTTTTTCATTCTCACCAATTATTTGGGACTATCCGGGAAAAACGGGAACAGTTTTTTAATGTCATCCTGCGACGGTTGACGGCCGTATTCACATATTTCAAATGCTTCCGCATATTGAATTTGAGCGGCTTTTTCTTTCCCGTAAAATTCCTCCAATTTTGCCCGCCAATCCTCCTGCACGCGGTAACGGCGTGCGAAACGCGGCCGCAGCCAGGCCATCAACGTTTCCTTGTCGCCTTGCACGTATTTTTCCGGATCACCGGGGCCGTTGGCGCCCCCTTCATAAAACTGTGACGCCAACTCATGTAAAGCCAGATATTTTTGTTCAAGCACGTCATCAATGCCAACAACGATGTCAGCCTGCGAGGGATAGGGTTTCTGAAAACGATCCGTCCAATATAGAAAAACGGGATTGCTCTTCAAGGGCTTCACGTCGGGGCATATGAACGGAACGGTAACCATATACGCCGCATCCATCACCAGAATCGACGTGTAGCGATGGTCGGGATGATAATCGTTGGGACGGTTGGTAATGACGATATCCGCCTCCCACTCACGGATCAACTGGATGATGATCTTGCGGTTTTCCAGCGTGGGCATCAATTCGCCGTCATGAATGTCAAGCACCTGCGTTTCGGAAATGCCCAATACTTTCGCCGCTTCCTGCGCTTCCTGCGTGCGGCGAATCGCCAATGGGCCGCCGGCCATGACCGAATGGCCGATATCGCCATTCGTCGTGGAGACGTACTTTACTTTATGCCCCAGTTTTTCCCACATGATCGCTACTCCGCCGGTGCGGATTTCGCAATCATCGGGATGCGCGCCAAAAACGATGATCCGCAAGGAATCATCGGCCGCATATGCGGATTGGGTATTCATGAATCCGATTGATAAAACGGTACAGACCAGCAACAAAAAATACGGCATGAAAAAACGATACGAACGATTCATTCTCTTCTCTCCTTCCGAATCAGTTTTGTCCAGAGTAAATCATTTTCCGGAAAACGCAAGAAAAAATCTATCCCCCCGGCAAAAGAATTCGAAAATTCGCTTCGTATCTTATTCATGATTCTCCCATTCCGGAACGTTAGACGCTTCCTCATCCAGTTCGAAAACATACACGTCGAAATCGTTGTTGTTGTCTTCCGGAACCAGACCGTTGTCATCCGTCACGAAGGCGATGGTGTTTCCATCCGGCGTGAGATAAAACGTGTTGCTGTTCGGCGCATAAAACAGACGTCGGACTTCCTGTGTTTCCTGGTCGTATCGATACACCCAGCCCGATTGCCCCGGATAGACGATGTACCTTCCCGTTGCGCTCAGATTGACTTTCATCCCATCAAACGTAATCCGCAATTTGTCCTCGTATTCACCGAAAGCAACCAGCGACGTAATGCCCGTTTCGCGATCGTGAATATACACATCCCACCCCTCATAATATCCCGTTCCCCCCGTTGGATCGTTCTCCACCAGGTTGTCCGCCTTGGAAATAAACAGCACATAACGACCATCGTCGCTGATTTTAGGATTCATGGATCGATTATTGGCAGGTTCTCCCTTCGAGGAAATGGAAATGACTTTTGTTTCATTCGTCTCGCGATCATATAGATTGATCCAATCATCGTAAAAATTACATGCTTGATAAACGATAAAACGTCCATCAAAATTTAGTGCTTTATTTACAACATCTCCTTTAATATTAATTATATATATTATATTTGTTATATTTGTAAATATGTTATATATATTAATATTACCACTGCTATAAATAATACATTGGCCATTACCGCTAACAATAGCTTCATTTCCATAATCCCACGAATATAAATCCGGATAGGAAGGGGATGATACCAATTCAGTTACTTTAGTTATGAGATTGATGCTATAAATATCCCAAATAACTGCATAATCCTGATCACCGGCGACAATATCCGATGCGGAAGATTCATAGGCAATCACGGTTCCATCCGCGCTCATGGATGGGTGGATGCTCAATCCTGTCTCGATCTGTCCGCCATCCGCTCGCAATGAAACTCGTTCGGTCGTTTGCTGCAAACGATCACGAAGAAAAATATCGTCGCTGCCATCAAAATCACTTCCAACTATTGCGTAGTTGGTGTCCCCTGGTACGATCTTGCGGGACGAGGAGGAAAAAACGACGTATCGACCGTCGTAGCTCATATCAATTTCATGATCCATAAAATTATTCTTATCGACTTGTCCTGCTGCTTCTTCATTCATATCGATGGAAATCAATTCAAATCGTTCGGCAAACGCGGAAGAGAGAAGGATTAACCAAAAAAGAGCGCTAATGAACAGTTTATCAAGATTTGTAAACATGGAAATTCCTCCGGAAAAAAGGTGCGGCAACCAAAACGGATTGCCGCACCTGAATTGTTGTTTATTCTTCATACAGCAGGATTTGCCGACGAACGAGATGATGTTGTCCGTTCACCTGGTCCGGATCATGCGCGTAATACAACATTAACGTATCGCTTCCCCGTTTATCATCACCCAGGCCCCCGATCAGACTCGGATCAAGTATCTGTTGCCCTTCCGGTTCCGGAAGAATAAGCACGCCCGTTCCCCAATCAAGCAGATTCTGGTTGTTGGTCATGTAGATATAGAATCCCTCTCGATAGCCGCAACAGATCATCAGATACTCTTCAAAATCCGTGTTGTAATGAATCTGCGGTGAAAATCGGTTATCGTTAATGACCGGATAGGAATAGCCGCCTCTCCCATTCTCGGTAAACGTCCAGTTTCCCTGCCCGTTGTTTGACCGGAAGCCTTGTTTCCAGGGATTGGGATTATTTTGGTAATTCGTCGAGGTTACATCTTCAATAAGGGCTCGCGCAACACATATTCGATCCGCAAAACCTCCTATTTTGGGGCTTTCACCATTTCGATATAATTCTTCTGAAGAATAACCTAAAACGCCATTGTAATAACTATAATCCGGACTTGGATCCAAATAGCGAACATAGAACATGTAGTAATAGGTCCCGTGATAGGTCGAGACTTGGGTTACGTCCTTGATGATGGCAGGCATGGCGGTTCCATAGCTGTATCGATCCCGTGTAATACACCATTCCGGCTGAAAACATTCGATGGCAGGGGTGGGATAGGCGACGCCTGAATCCGCCATGAGGGACAGATCGATGGCACTGTTGGCTGCGGAACGGGCGTAACCGATAGTGAAAGAATATACGATCCCCGTACCTGCGATTTCGCGCGTCCGAGCGTGGAAGCGAATTCCACGTCGATCACATCCGCTTTGATGGCTTCATCGTAAAATGTCTCCCCGCCGTCACGAGAAATAGGCGTGCCATTCACGCCGCCGAATTTAATTCCCCGGCGAGCGATTCCAAAACTGCTTTCCGGATTGTCAAATGAAATGGGATTATCGTTCCCATCCGTCCAAACCGCATCCTCCACATCGTTCACAAGGTCTTTGATGAGGGTGATTTCCCCCGCAGCGAAGGCGGACAGTGAAACCAGCGCAAAAAATGCAAGTAGTACGAATGGTTTTGAGTAAATTTTGAATGTATTCAACATGATCATAACTCCTTTTCAGTTTCATCCTGGGTTGACGTTCATTGAACTGTTACAATTTAAATTGCAACAATTTGATACAATAAAAATCG
>QZKN01000033.1 GCA_003598175.1 Candidatus Omnitrophota bacterium | reverse complement strand
CTATTTTTTTGACAAAAATGAAAACAATCGAATCGATGATGTCGAAATTCTTCTCCTCTTCAATTATTGGGCGCAAAACCGAATCCTGCCCCCGATGGAACTTCCAACTTCCACCCCCACGCCGACGCCGGAACCGGGGCCCGATGAATGGACGATCGAACTTCCCGGTTTGCCCGCCGACGCGAAGAAACTGGAACTGGCGCGAATCCCGGCGGGAACATTTATGATGGGATCGCCGGAGGATGAACAGGATCGCGCTTCCAACGAAGGTCCGCAGCATTCGGTGACGCTGACGCGAGAGTTTTATTTGGGGAAATACGAAGTGACCCAGGCGCAGTGGCAGGCGGTGATGGGAAGGAATCCGGCGCTTGGGTATGGCGTCGGGAACAATTATCCGGTGAATCGCGTGAGTTGGGATGATTGTCAGGAATTTCTCCGGAGATTGAATGAGATGGGAGTGGGAACATTTCGCTTGCCGACGGAGGCGGAGTGGGAATACGCCTGTCGTGCGGGAACCACGACGCGCTTTTATTGGGGCGAGGATCCGAATCATTCGATGACCGGGAATTATGCGTGGTATGCGGACAATAGTTCCGGCGGATCAAGGGAAGTGGGCTTAAAATTACCGAATGCATGGGGATTGTTTGATATGAGCGGAAATGTGTATGAGTGGTGCGCGGATTGGTATGAAGACTATCCGAATCAGGCGCAAACCGATCCGTCAGGTCCGGCAAGCGGCGCCTATCGCATGATTCGCGGCGGCGTATGGGATGCCGGCGCCGGCAATTGCAGGTCGGCGCACCGGAACTATAGCTTAGCCGGTTTCCGCTACCATCTTTATGGATTTCGACTCTTGAAAACGCATCCGTAACGCTTGTTTATTGTGGGGATTGATCGAGTTCGGTCTGCAGCGCGGAAACCACATGAGTGTATTCATTTTCGACCGCGGTGAATGCCGCGGATATGTGCATAAGACTACTGGATTCCGCTTGTTTTTCTAGATTCTTTAATAAATCAGACAATGTCACGGCGCCCAGGCTTGCGCTGCTCGATTTCAATCGATGCGCAATATCTTGAATGGATTCGAATCGTCGTTCCGCAATGTCTTCGCGAATCGTTTGTAAGGATTGGTTGGTATCGTCGATGAATTTCTCGAGAATGGTTGCCAGAAGATCCGGTTTCCCCTCGACCTGCAGGCTGCGAATGGACGCGATAACGTTCCAATCGATGACCGGACTTCGTTTCGTATCGGGATGGACCGCCGTCCTGTTTTGGCCTGTCGATGATTTCCGCGATTGGCCGTCTGGAAATTCCGCTATCGCTTCGGACGATGAGCCCTCCGTGATTTCGCAAACGGTTCGTTTGTCGGGAAGCCACCGTTCCATGATCGTTCTCAACTGGTCCAGGCTGAACGGTTTGCTGAGATAATCGTCCATTCCCACGGCCAGACATTTTTCTCGATCTCCTTTGACGGAATATCCGGTTATGGCGATAATCGGAATCCGCTTCGACGCTTGTTTCGGTTGAAATCGTTTTTCATTTTCCCGAATCAGACGCGTGGTTTCATATCCGTCCATCTTCGGCATCTGACAATCCATAAAAATCAAATCGAAGGGAATGCGTGTCATGGCTTCGATGACTTCCAATCCATTCGCGGCCGGCGTGACGGAGCAGCCGAGTATCTCCAACATGCCGATGGTCACTTCCTGATTGACGGGATTGTCTTCGGCAATCAGGATTTGCGCCGAATAGGTAACGACGAACTTTGTTGTTTCCGGTTGATGCGATTTCATTCTGTCTGAGGACTGTACCCGTTCGACCAGGCAACGGTAGAGCAGGGATTGTTTGACCGGTTTCTCGAGAAAACGCCATATGGCGGTGGGACGGAGCGAGTCCCAATGAAAATCAATCCCAACGGGAATGATCATGACGATAGGAATAGAGGCTAACGTCGAATCGGCTTTGATGGCTTTGACGAGTTCCACTTCCCTTATGCCGGGAAACGTTGTATCAACGAAAATCAGAGTATAGGGGAGGCCGTCAGTGAATGCCTGCCGCAACGTTTCCAATGCCTGGCAACCATTTTCGACGGCATCGCAGTGAATAGTCCATCGTTTGATCTGATCGGAAAGTACTTTGCGGGAATGTCGATGTTCATCGACCAGAAGTAAACGCAATGTGGAAAATTCATCCATTGCGGGGAAGGGAATGGGGACGGGATTTTTTTGTTTCTTAAAAAAAACGGTAAACCAAAATAACGATCCTTTCCCCAACTCGCTTTCCACGCCGATTTCGCCTTCCATCATCTCGATCAGTTGTTGGGCAATCGATAAACCTAAACCGGTCCCGCCGAATTGGCGGGTGGTGGAGCCATCCGCCTGTGTGAAGGAATCGAAAATAGTCTTCCTGATTACCGGCGAAATCCCGATGCCCGTATCGTGCACCTCAAACTGCACGATGACCTTGTCTTTAAAATCTTCGATCGGAAAAACGCGCAGAATCACTTCCCCTTTTTTGGTAAACTTCACCGCGTTGCTCAGCAGGTTCAACAGAATTTGGCGGAGCCGCGACGGATCGCCGCTCAGTGCGGAAGGCGTTGCGGGATCGATAAATACCGCCATTTCGAGTTCTTTGCGATGAGCGCGATCTGCCAGGAGAATGACCATATCTTCCACCAGTTCGTGAAGATTAAAGTCGATCATCTCCAACTCGAGTTTTCCCGCTTCGATTTTGGAAAAGTCTAAAATATCGTTTACGATTTCCAGCAGGCTATGTCCGGATAGCCGGATACTTTCGACGAAACGGTTCTGTTTTTCCGATAACTCCGTGTTGAACAGCAATTCCGTCATTCCCAACACCCCGTTCAGTGGGGTGCGAATCTCGTGACTCATGCGGGCGAGAAATTCCGATTTGGCGCGATTGGCTTTTTCGGCGTGCAGGCGGGCGGTTTTGACCTGGCTTACCATTTCGGCGCAAAATCCGACCACAACCATAATCGCGACAAGGGTTTGCAGGGAGTCACGAAGATGGGTGACGATTAAGCAGAGTACGCATAGCGAAATCAGGAAACAGATCAACCATGCGCTCAAATAAATCCTGCGGGAATAATACAGAGCCGCGTAAAACACGGGTGGAATCGTCAACACTAACAATTTATCCAGGAAATTATATGGACCGATTCCATTGAAATAAACCAATCCCATTCCGAACAGAGCGCTGATCAGAAAATCAAGGATTAAAAACTGTAAACCGTTCAGCCTGTTTTTACGTGAAATCATTATGACGCATTTATAATCGATTATGAATTCGAAATCATTTCTTGAACATCGGTTGTATGATAATATAACCTGCCCTTATTTGTGAGTATCGTAACCATTATTTCTTATGGGACGTAAAATCATTTTGAATGGGTTGTAGGAGTTTCTCCATAATTATCCGGATCGAAAAGAAAGCGCCGGCATAGGAAGATAGGTTACGACCGTGGATGAACAATATGTTCCCTACATCATGCCGCAGGAAAACGGCAACAAATGCGACGTGCGCTGGGCGGCGTTGACCGATCGAAACGGAGTTGGGCTGCTGGCGGTTGGCATGCCGCTGCTCAATGTCAGCGCGCTGCATTACACCAGCGATGATCTGACGCGGGCGAAACATACGAACGAACTGAAACGCCGCGACGATATTACCTTCAATCTCGATTATGCCATGTTGGGACTCGGCGGCGACGATAGTTGGACCCCCATGACCGTCCATCCGCCCTATCGCGTCATGCCGCAACCGTATCGATTCCGTCTACGACTTCGACTCATCGATTGTAAGGAATCCGGACCTGAATCCGTCAGCAAATTAAGTGTTCCCGTTGTTCAAAATTGAGAATTTTTTATTATATGGATTACGAGATTGTAGGGTGGGTTGAACGAATTGAAACCCACCGTTTTGCTACAACAATAGATAAGGCCATTTAATACCGCTGCGAAGACAGGTCAGGATTTGATTATAAGACCAATCCCACAAACGTCCTTTATCTACGGACAATGCCGTCGGCTCCACCGCCCACCCACCGGGATAACAAAACGCACCCACCCATTGTGTGAAAACGGAAAAACACAATAAAACCAGGAAGAGCGTCATCCACGTGCGCGAATTTCTGATTTGAGGCCAGACCGCGGCCAGATACAGCATCAGAAAAGGATACGCTTCAATCTGATAACGAGGTCCGTAATGCGAATTCCCTCCCCACCAGACCGCGTATTTTCCAAATACCAGCAACATAATGATCGGAATTGGAATGGTCCAGGCGATCATGCGCCATCGTACATCCGCCTTTTTCCAAATAGCGACCATTCCCCACAGCGCAAAAATCAGGAACGGGCTGAAAATCAACAATCCGCGGCTCGGGCTGATCAACTGGCCGGGAAATCCCACCCACAGCGGAGTGGACCAGGAGCCGCCCTCCACCCGATCCAATTCCCAATGTAGAGAGTGAAGCACCACATCTCCCCCTTTCCACGAATCGAAAATGAGTACGTTGTAGGCGATCAGCGATGCAGTTAAGAACACCGCCGGCGCAATGAATGACCAGGAACGCCTCGGGTAATGGCAAAGCAGCGCCAGTGATAATGCGACGGCTCCGATTCCATTGACGGTTCGGCATAAGGTGGCAAATCCGGCCGCTGCTCCCGCATAAAATAGATATCGAGTAAATGAACGCTGTGAATCCTGAGATGGGGTATGGTTACAACCGCAATCTTCCGCAAATCGAATCAAATAATAAAAACAGACGCTCCACCAAAAAACTCCCGGCCCATGCTGCCAAAGACTTTGCGATGCAATCGGCCACAGCGCGGTTCCCAGCGCGTATGCGCCGGCCAGAACCAACGCCCCTTCTTTTTGTATCAATCGCCGTAGCGTGAGATACAAAATCAACACCGCCAGAGAGGTGTACGTCGCGCCCGATAGTTTCGATACATATTTCCAAACCAAATCCCCCTCCCCCTTATCGATCAGCCACACAAACGGAGCGAAGATCGGAACCGCCATGATGCCGGGGAAAATGGGATAATTGGAAACAAGATGCCCCTTCTGCTCCGAAACATAATAAGGCAGACCGTGATACGCGATATAATCATGCAGATCATCGAGAAAAATTGTTCCTTTTTTCAGCGCGTTGATGGACACGAAGACCGTTGGCGTCGGATCTCCACTGCTGATTTCCCGGCCGTTGAGCATGTAGATCAGAAACGGCGTGAAGAAAATCAGTAACTTATGCGAATCGAATACGTTGATTAGTCGTGTTTTCATGGATCAGGAAATGGAATCGATTTGATGACAATTGACTTACAATCAAGCGAAATAGGATGGACGTTTCCAGGTTTTTTGATAAAATATGATTATTCAACACTTCGTCCGGCATTCGAATGAATCCTTTTCGGAAATAGGCGATTGAAAAATCCGATATTATTATAGTTACATGCGGAAAAATTGCGATATTCACAGATAGTGAATCAGAAAACAAAACAGGATTGTATTTGGAGAGATAAAGAAAGGAGAATTTTCATGTCAATCAAAAAAGGTTTAATTTTGACTGTCGGTTTGGCTCTGCTTTTCGGCGGATGCACTCCCGCGCAAAGAGGCGCGGCGGTCGGCGGCGGGATCGGCGCGGCGGCCGGGCAGATTATCGGCGGAAACACCAAATCGACGTTGCTTGGCGGCGCGCTTGGCGCCTTGGGCGGCGCGATTATCAATGATCATGTGGATAATCAAAAGCAACAGGCCAGCCAGGAAGGGTACAATCAGGGATACAATCAAGGCGCAACGCAAGCACAACAGCAAACCGCTCCGCAGCCCACACAACCGCAAACGCCTCAACCCTATTACAATACCGCTCCGCGATAAACCGTTGCCCGAAACAAGGCAACCGGGAAAGGGGGAGGAATCAAACCGCCCCCTTCTTTTCTATGAAAATGCCGGAGCGCGGACGTCCCGTCCGCATCTAGAATCGTAAACATTTTCATCGTTCGTTGTGATCAATCGATCATGTGGGGTTGAAAATGTCTGTCGTAGGGGCGGTTCGCGAATCGTCCCTACGAGTGAGGTTCAACCTTCGTTGTGACCTGTTGATCATGAAGGTTTCTGTGAAAAAAAAACACGGGTAGAGCAGGCGCCCTCGTCTGCGATGTTAGTGCTATCGTGTTAATTACGAAAATACGATCCCAGCTCCCTCGCCAATACCGCATACCATCGTGTCGCACTCTCTTCCCGTTCTCGCCGCATAACGTTCTCGAATGACTTGCGTGAACGAATCCACTTTGTCGCTTTCGACGAGATTGACCGTACAGCCGCCGAAACCGCCGCCGGTCAGCTTCATGCCGATGCATCCTTTAATCGTTTGCGCTTCTTCGACCAGAACGTCCAATTCTTCGCAACTATTCTCAAATAAATCGCGTGAGCTGCTATGGGATAACCGCATCAGCTCGCCCAGATGCGATAAATCTTTGATTTGCAAGGCGGAAACGCCATGAAGGACGCGCTGGTTTTCGTACATGACGTGCCTTGCCCGGCATCGCAGCACGTTATCCAACATATCCTCAAAATCTTTAAATTCGATGAGTGAAATATCTCGTAAAAAGCGGACCGGACGTCCGATATGTTCGCTGATCGTTTGCGCCGCCGCTTCGCATTGCCGCCGCCGTGTTTTATATTCGCTTTCGACCAGCTCGTGCTTGACATGCGTATTGCACAATATGATGGCGGGGGCGGGGGAGGGAAGCGGCAGTACTTTATGCTCGAGCGTGTCGCAATCCAGAAAGAGAAACGCATTGTTCTCGCCGAAAATCGAAGAAAATTGATCCAAAATCCCGCACGGCATCCCCACAAAATTGTTTTCGGCTCTCTGGCATAACTTTGCCAACTGCATTTTTTCCATTTGGTAAGGATATAACGCCTGTACAAAGAAAGCGACGGCCATTTCCAAAGCGGCGGAACTGCTCACTCCCGCGCCGATCGGTAAATTCCCTGCGATCACCGCTCGAAATCCTCCCCATTCGATTCCTGCCTGCTTCAACTCGAATAAAACGCCTTTGACATAGTTCGCCCACGGGTGATTCGGGTCCCGTTGGAGTTCATGTATTGGAAATCGGTTTTCCTCATCAAAAACGGAGGAATATACGGTCACAAACGGTTCGTCCAGGCGTTCACCATGAATGGTGATTGCTTTGTCCAGCGCAACGGTCAATACATATCCGCCATTATAATCGGTATGATTGCCGAGAATTTCCACCCGGCCGGGCGCTTTCGATGCCGCGGCCGGTGACGCGCCGTATCGTTCCTGATAAAGTTCCGCACCATTGAGTTTCTGATTCATACTTATCCCTTTTATAAAAAGATTGACGTGGGTAGAGTAGGCGTTTCGCTTGCGTTGTATGTGCAAGCGAGGACGCTTGCTTTACCCATGGTTGAATGAACGTCCATGCCTTGTTTACTCGCTTGTTAAATAATTCGCCAGCGATTCGAATATCGCATAACCCGGTCCGGGTACGCTCCATGCATCCGAATTCCCGATTTCCTTTCGGCGGCGTTCTCCCCACGGTCCATACCACGTCGTCGGAACTTGCCGTAAAAAGAACGCGCGTTCGGGATGCGGCATCAGCGCCGCCACATTTCCTTTCGGATTGCAAATGCCCGCGATGTTGGAGAAGGAGCCGTTGGGATTGGTTGGTAATCCCTCTTCGATTTCTCCCTCATCATTACAATAACGCCAAAGAATGAGTTGCTGCTCTTCCAGCGAATGAAGCACGTCTTCATCGTTGCTGGTGAAACGGCCTTCCCCGTGCGAGACGGTGATGGGAACGATGTCGCCTTTCCGCAGTGTTCGAGTGAAAGGAGTGCGATTTTCATGTACTTCACTGCGAAGATTCACCCAACCACAATGATGGCCGCGTCGAACCACATGCTTACGGAATGTTATGTAGTTATGCGCCAAAGCCATTTCGATGTTGCCGGGTTTGAGTCCCGGCAAAAGGCCGGTTTCCAGCAAAATTTGTGCGCCGTTACAGATTCCCAAAACCGGTTTCCCTTTTTCCGCTTCTTGCGAAAGCACGTCCAGCAACGGCTCTTTGGCCGCGATGACTCCCGCGCGTACGCGATCTTCATAAGCAAAACCGCCGGGTACGATGTAAGCGTCGTAAGATTCCAAAAGTAGAGCCGGGCGGTTCCAGCGAAAGATTTCCGCTTGCAATCCGACGATGGTAAGCGCCTGAACCGTTTCCGATTCACAATTCGAACCGGGAAATTGAAGCACGGCGACTTTCGGTGGTTGGGTTGATGACATCGTTTCGCGTTCTTTCTTGAATCAGATAAATTTGTTAGCTTGGATCAAATTGTATGGATTAAAAACCTCGAAGGTTTCAGTATTCGAACGTTCGATGACGGTTTATGTGGCCAATGTCAGACCAAAAGCGCCTCTCCATTGTTGCCGCATCTCCTCGACGGACAAATCGATTAATGATTCGTCGTTTTTATCGTAAACGAGCAACCGGCCCTCGGTTGTCGTAATTCCCAACACGCGGGCATCCAGCGCATAGGTTTTATACAATTCAATCAATTCATCGGCATGATCGGGAGACGCTTCCAATAACATTCCGCTCGATTCGGAAAAGAGCGTAATATCTTCCCGCAGAGCGGAATCCGGCGGGATTGGATGGATTTTAAGTCCCAAATCGCTCCGAGGATGGGTAGCCAGCAGCATTTCCGCGGCGGATGTCAATAAACCGCCGTTGGATATGTCATGCGCGGAAAGAACCAGGCCTTTATCTATTGCCTGGATGGTTCCGTAAATGATTCCTTGTTCGATTGCATAACGAACAATGGGCGCATTCGCGCCAGGTCCTTTTCCGAGAACACGATAGTATTCCGATCCCCCCAGTTCGTTGAAGCGCTCACCGATCAAGAGGAGAAGATGACCGCTCGCTTTGATTTCCATCGTGATCGCTTTGGACGCATCCTCGATGACGCCGACGCAGGCGATGATGGGAGAAGGAGGAATGGAGCGTCCGGTAGCGGATTGATTATAGAGCGATACGTTGCCGGAAACGAAAGGAATCGCTTCCCGATCCGCGACCGGACCGAGTTTCCTCGCCGCTTCCGCAATCCCTTTAATTCCTTCTTCCAAAGCCCAAAAATCCCGCGGCGCTTCCGGATTCCCGAAATTGAGGCAATCTGTCATTGCCCGCGGCGTGGCGCCGATTGCGGCGATATTTCTCATCGCTTCCGCCACGGCGGTCGCTCCTCCCCAAAACGGAGAAATCTCTCCATAAAAGGGATTCCCATCGACGGATAAGGCAATTCCGGCAGGGCATCCTTCAATCGGAACGATAAGCGATGCATCCGCTTCTCCCGGCCGAATTACGGCATGGCCTTGCACTTCCGTATCGTAATGCCGAAAAATCCATTCTTTTGAGGCAATATTGGGTTGGGCCAGCATTTGCAGGAACAGCTGGTTCAGATTGTCCGGCATTGCGAAAACGGGTTCGATGAATGTACCGACACCAGGCTCCGATTCGCGTTGATAGCGAATGCCTTCGACCACGAAATCGATGGGGAGTTCGGTGACGAGTTGTCCATGATGGAAAACGCGCATCACCGGTTTTTGGATAGCCTTGCCGATCACGTGCGCTCCCGCGCCGGAACAGATGGAAGGAAGTTCCCAATCGTCGTTATAAATTTTCAATACTTCCGGCGTGAAACTCGGTGGAACCGCCAACAGATACCGTTCCTGCGTTTCCGCGCAGAGAATCACTTCGGGGGGAAGATTTTCTTCGGAAACGTGCACCCAATCGAGGTTGAGTTCCACACCGAAGCCGCCGCTTTCACCGATTTCCGAGGAACAACAGGCGATTCCACCTGCTCCCAAATCTTTCATTCCGATTTTTATCCCCAGCTCGCGGGCGCGGCGGCGCACTTCATGCGTCGCTTTATAATGCAATAAAATGTTTTTCAGGAACGGATCGGGAATTTGCACGGCGCCTTTATTCTCTTCTTCGTTTTCCGAGTTCAATGTGCCGGACGCGAAAGATGCGCCGCCGAAACCGGAACGATCCGTCGGTTTCCCGATTAAAATCAGGTCATATCCGTCTCCCTCTTCCGGAACGCGGCTGTGAATGATCTCGTCTTCCCGCAACAATCCGATCGCCACGACGTTAACCAGACAGTTGTCGTCGAAGCCGTCGTGAAAGACCACATCTCCTCCGAGATTGGGGACGCCCAGGGCGTTTCCGTAATGCCAAATTCCTTCCACCACGCCTTCCACGATGGATTTTGTTCGTTCCGCATGGTTCCCGTTGGGATTCCCGAACCGTAGCGGATCGGCGACGCCGATCACGGATGCGCCCATGCAATCGACGTCGCGCACGATCCCGCCGATGCCGGTCGCCGCTCCCTCGAATGGCAGAACCTGTGAAGGATGATTGTGGCTTTCGTGAGCGATGACGATGCCGTAACGGTGGTCGTCAATGGTGGTGAAAAAAAGGATTCCCGCATCCTCTTCCGGTCCCTGAATCACGTTGCGACCGGAAACGGGAAGATATTTCTTTAATAAATGTTTGCTGCTTTTGTATGAGCAGTGTTCGCTCCACTCTATATCGAAAATGAACAATTCCGCCAGCGAAGGCGCGCGGCCGAGTCTTTCTTTGATTTGTATGGCCTCTTGTGGCGTGAGAGAAAGACCGTAACGCTTCAATTCAATGGCTAGCGCTTTTGGATTGGAATACAATTCGGTGGCGATGGTTTCGTTCATTAAAATCCTCGGACGGTATTACCTGCTTGCTGATGAAATGAATGAGCAGGCCGTCAATAACATGGTATAGGTCTGTCTGGTTTTTATGATCCCGGCGAAATGATTCATGAAAGTCAAAATAGGAGTTTCCACTGTTGCGCTCGGTATGGATTCTCACTTCTACGCCCTTAAAAATCATCCGGAATATGTGCAGGCAATGCCATCTGCGAACGGCTGATGAAGATGCTGTCTTTCAACATTTCATGCGGACCTCTCATTCTCACGTTGATCATCAGCGCCACTCCCATCAAATTGGCCAGCATGAACGATCCGCCATAGGAAATAAACGTCAATGGAAGGCCCGTCACGGGCAGAAGACCGGTTACCATTCCGACGTTGATCAGAATGTGGGAAAAAAACAACGCGACGATGCCGGCGGCAACCAACGCGCCCTGCAATGTTTTTGCCTCCACGGCGGTATCCATTCCTCGTATCAATAATAACAGGAACAGCGCCAATAAGGAAACCGCCCCGATAAATCCGGATTGTTCCCCCACGACCGGGAAAATAAAATCGTGTTGATATTCAGGGAGGAATTTCAACGTGCTTTGCGTGCCTTTTCCCAATCCTTTTCCCCAAAAACCGCCGGATCCCAATGCGATTTTCGACTGATTGATATTGTAGTTCGTGGCGTTCGGATCCATGTCCGGTTGCATATACCCTTCGATGCGCAATTTGGCGTGTTGTGGAGCATGTTCCCAAATGGTTTGCCCATATTCGAACACAATGAAATAAGCTCCCAGACTGATGAGCACAAAAGGAACCGTGATGCTCCACGGAACCTGATGGAGGATGGCAACGAGAAGGATGGAGCCCACGAGAGCCAGCCAAATCAGAATGAAAAGCGGATCGTGGCTGATCCCCAAAAGGCACAATGCGGGCGAGCATAACAAGAGAAGATAGGCGTAAGGCATTCCCGCGACAAACATCATGATCAGTGTGATGGGAATGAAAACAAACGCAGAACCCAAATCGGGTTGTTTGAGAATCAATAATGACGGGATCATGCCGATCAGCAAAGGCTTCATGAGATCAATCAATCCGTACCATTGCTCTTTTTTCGCCGCCAAAATCCGGGCCAGCATAAGAATCGTTGTCAATTTGGCAAATTCAGCGGGTTGTATCTGTGGCAACGGTCCGATATGAATCCATGAACTCGCTCCCTTTCTTTCTAATACGAAAAATGGAATGAAACAAAGTAGCAATCCGACGATTCCGATCACGTAGATCGCCGGCGCGAAACGAATCAAGAGCTGATAATCGATGCATAAGATGAGCGTTAACAGGGCGAATCCGCATAACGCCCAGATGATTTGTTTAAACCAACGTTGTTTGTACCAAAGATTGGCTACCTCTTCGTTGACGCCGGCGCCGGCAATCGTGAAAACACCGAATGTCACCAATCCGATGGCAACCAGGAGAGTGAAATAATCAATTTCATACAAGATTTTGGAGCGAAACATTTCCCAAATACACGTCCAATATTTTTTTGGCTAATGGCGAAGCGTGTTCTCCGCCGTGTCCGCCGTTTTCGAGTAGAATCGTAATCACGATTTCCGGATGTTCATAGGGACCGTAACAAACAAACCAGGCGTGAGGTTCCTTGCCTTTGCCTTTGACTCCCGTTTCCGACGTGCCCGTTTTTCCGGCGAGAACGAATTTCTCATTTTTGACCCGCCGGCCGGTGCCCGATACGCCGTTGACGACTTCCCACATGGCTTTGTGCGCGGCGTCCCATGTTTTTGTCGCCGCTTCGATTTTCCCCGTGACTTGCGGTGAAAACACTTCCACTTCATTGTTGTCCGGGTCGATCACTTTTTGAGCGACGCGGGGTTGATATAACGTGCCGCGATTGGCGATGGCGCATATTCCCGTACTGATCTGAATCGGAGTCAGACTGACGTCGCCCTGCCCGATGGAGGTGTTGATCGTGTCTCCCCTATACCACGGTTCTCTTTTTGTGGCCATCTTCTGTCCCGGGTTGGGATAGGGGGTATATAATTCGTTTCGCAGATCAATGCCGGTTTTCTGATTCAAACCAAATGTCGCCATCCACGTAAACAAGCGCTCGATGCCGAGTTGATCGATGGTTTTGTAAAAAAATACGTCACAGGAAAGGCGAACCGCATCCAGCATGTTGACATACCCGTGCCCGTTTCGTTCGTGACATCGCCACGTATTTCCCGGGAGAGAAAACGAGCCCGGACAGTATTCCGTATGACCGGGAGTAAAGCGCAGATCCTCCATCAAGGGAAATACTTCGAAGACTTTAATGACCGAACCCGGTGGATATTTCCCCGCGATCGCGCGATCTGTCAGCGGGGCGGAACGGTCATTGTAATATTTTCGGAAATCACGGGAATAGTTGTTCGAATCGAATCGCGGACTGGACGCCATGGCCAGAATGGAATTGTCTCGTGGATCGGCGACGATGACGACTCCTTTCGATGCGCCCAAAACGAGTTCAGCCGCTTGTTGCAGGTTGATGTCCAGATTCAGGATGACGTCGTTGCCCGGAACCGCCGGCTTGACCTCGATCGGACGCCCCTGTTGAATCTCGTGGTTATTGACGGTCACGCGATTGAGTCCGTCCTGCCCCCGCAGATACTTTTCATAGGCCCATTCGATTCCTCTCAATCCGATTCGGTCTCCCTGCGAATATCCCGCATAACGAGCCAGATTTAACTCTTCCGGACTGATTTCGCCCGTGATGCCGAGAACGTGCGCCGCCATGGAGCCGTATCCGTACCAGCGGGTTGGCACTTTTTCCGTAAATACCATCGCCTCTTTGGGAAATTCGATTTGCCGGGTTACGATGGCGGCGTATTTGTGCTTGTCGATTCGTTTGGCTACACAAACCCGATTTTGCTTGTAATAACTGTCTCGTTTATTTCGGCGGTACAATCCTTCCAAATCTTCGTAAGGAACCTCCAAAATGTGGGAAAGAAGATTGAGCGTGGTTTTGATGTCCTCGGAAACAAATCGTTTTCCGTTCTTGGCGTGGATCGGAATCCACACGTCGTAATAATTGACATCCATGGCCAGAATATTTCCGTTCCGATCCTTGATCGTTCCTCGTTTGCTCGGAATGGGGATCAGACGGTAATAGTTGCGTTCCGCCAACTTGATGAAATCGTCCTGCATATAAATTTGAATGGTCCACAACCGAAAGACCAACACCGCGAAAACCGCCGTAAACAGAAACAGGAGAACTTGAAGCCGCATATCGACTTTCGATGACTTCATGATCAGGATTTTCTTGCGGTGCGACATTCTCTCATCTCCCCAAGAAAATCATAGGCTGCGTATTCTTTTGCAGGATCGATTGGATCGGAAGAAACAGCATCGGATAGATCATAAAACAAATCCCGGTTACGATGGAGCCGTATAATATGTATTTATACGGCAAAATCAAAGGGATTTCATATTCGAGATAAGATAACCAGAAAATAACCTCTCCGAACCGAACGAACACGACCGCCAGAACCCCGATCACCAGCCTCGATATGCTGAATTGCGCCCAGATCACCAGTCGCAATTTGGCGGTGATCATGGCGGCCAGAATAAATAATAACGAATGCGTCCCCGGTATTTCAAAAAAAACGCTGTCCCAACACAGGCCGGCCAGGAACGCATAAAGATACGCTTCTCCCAACGGGCGGTTCAACGTGATGTACAGGACGCTCAACAAAAGCAAATCCGGACTCCATGCCCCCGGATTCAGTACAATCCGCACAATGAGATCTCCGAAAAAAGTTATAATAAAGATGATCATGGAAATCATGTTAGTCTTCTTCGATCAGAAGAGACAACATCTCTTCCTGCACAACGGTGTTGAGAATGACATAAACGGCTTTGACCGCATCGAAATCCACCGCCGGGATGACGGACAAACCTTCCTCGTTGGCGCCGCTGGTGATATATCCGGCCAACAAATCCCGTTGGAAGACTTTGTCTACCCCGGATGTGAAGACCGCCTGGCCGGGCTCCGGCGTCCGGGTTTCGTCTCCCATTTCCTTCAAATATTGGTCGGTTAACACCAATCCCTGCCTATCTTCACGGCCTCGGAGGATTCCCTCGTACGGCGTATCTTTTACATAGACAGGAATGGTGCACCCCGGATCGGTCAGGAGTTGCACCCAGGCCGCATGAGGACGCAGACGATAGGTGCGGCCAACCATGCCGGTGGTGCACATGACCGCCTGATTGATGGACAAACCGGCTTCCGTTCCGCGATCGATGACGAACGAATTGGTCATGCGGTTGTCCCGTCGGCAAACAATGGCCGGAACGGTTCGATACGATTCCGTTCGGGGGAGGTTCAACGCTTCGCGAAAATTTTCCAGCTGGCGAAGTTTATAATGGAGTTCGACGTTCTCGTTTTGAATTTTTTCCATTTCGATTCGCAACGTTTGCAGTTCGGCTTTCGCATGAAAATTATCCGCCATGTTGCGAATGAAGGTATGAGTCATGTTCCGAATGCTTTGTATGGCGGCAATCGGATTGTTCATGGCGCGAGACAAAAAATCGGTTGGATATTCTTCTTTCTCCGGTGCAAATACCAACATGAGCGCCAACGAGAGGATGACGAAGAGCACCCCCAACAATTGCGGAGTCAGCCAACTGGTTTTCTTACGGCGTAATGGTGATCTTTTTTTCCATCTGAATAACATGGTCCTTCCGATACGACAAGCCCACAATACTTGAAATCGAACAGGATAAACTGCTCGCGGCCTTGTTTCAACCACATGGCCGGTTGCGGGATCACTTCCTTCTATTTTGGATCGCAACCGGGAGGATTCATGATCCCTCTGCGAAACGTCTCCAGCCCAAATGACTCGGTTCGGAACGTTTAAATATTGTCCGCCGTTTGAATGACGGAACGAAGACGATCCATTTCATCCAACGCTTTTCCGGTTCCCAATGCCACACAGGTTAACGGATCGTCAGCCACGTGCACCGGTAGGCCGGTCTCTTCCGCAATTAACGAATCCAATCCCCGCAGAAGCGAGCCGCCGCCCGCTAGCATGATACCCCGTTCCATGATATCGGCCGCCAATTCCGGCGGCGTTTCCTCCAACGCAATTTTAACCACGTCCACAACGGCGTTGATCGGCTCCTGCAAGCATTCACGAATCTCTTCGGATGTGATTTTCACAGTTTTTGGCAAACCGTTGATGAGATCCCTACCTTTGATGTCGATGGTTTGATCTTCCCCCACTTTTGCGGCGGAGCCAATGCCGATTTTGATCATCTCGGCGGTTCGCTCTCCGATCAACAGGTTGTAATTCCTCTTGATGTGCGAAATAATGGATTCGTCCAGCTCATCTCCCGCTGTCCGAATCGAACGGGACACCACCATTCCGGAAAGAGAAATGACGGCTACTTCCGTGGTTCCACCGCCGATATCCACAATCATATTTCCGGACGCTTCGGCGACCGGAAGGCCGGCGCCGATCGCCGCCGCCATCGGTTCTTCGATCAACAGAACATCGCGCGCCCCCGCGCTGACGGCCGAATCCTTCACGGCGCGACGTTCCACGCTGGTGATTCCCGACGGTACACTGATCATGATTCGGGGATTCACCATTCGCGTTCGGTGATGAATCTTGTTGATAAAATAACGAAGCATCGCTTCGGTGACTTCGAAATCCGCGATCACGCCGTCTTTCATCGGACGGATCGCAACGATGTTGCCCGGCGTTCGTCCCAGCATGTTTTTGGCTTCGATGCCGACGGCCAAAACCTGATTCGTTCCTTTCACGATAGCGACAACAGACGGCTCACACAACACGATTCCTTGGCCCTTGACATAAACCAGCGTATTCGCCGTGCCGAGATCTATTCCAAGATCACGGGAAAACATTCCTTTAATATGTGAAAATAACATCAATTTGTCTCCCGGTTTCTGAAATCTTTATTCCGGTTCTGATTTCAGGATTCTTTCTTCATAACGATTGACTCTTGTTCTCTGCTCTTTATTCATTAGGCGGATTCGATCTTTTTGAATCGATTTATCGGCGATCTCTCAACAGCCACGCGCCGGAGTCATTAAAAACCCAATTCGATTGTTCCCAATGCAATTGGAACGAATCCGCTGACAGTCGATTCTCTTTCTTCTTTTCGTGTGCACGCTCTCTCACAATCAAAAATTAGTATAATATACTCTGAAAAAACCAAACGTATAACCCCGAATCACATTAAATTATGTTTCCGTCGCAACAAAAAAATCCCCAGAGTAGAGGGAACTCTGGGGTAGATATGCACGGGCGCTCATGCGCCTGTTGGAGACGAAAATCAATATTGATTCATATCTCATCATGAATTTATGCAATAAATCGATTATTTAAAATAATATCATACTGCAACTTCCTCAAACACCGGCTCCAATTCCGGCTCCATCTCCTCGTATCTCTCATTTTCAGGGACCGGCAGCTGCGTCGTTTTGCTCTTGTTGAATTGCATGGAATACACGGAGGAAACACCCTCCTCCGCCATCGTCACTCCATAGAGGGCGTCGCTGATTTCCATGGTCTTTTTACTATGTGTGATGATCAGAAATTGAGAATGATCCAGAAATCCCCGCAACAGATTCGTAAACCGGCCAATGTTATTGTCGTCCAACGGCGCGTCGATTTCATCCAGCAGACAGAACGGACTCGGTTTGATTTCATAGACGGCGAACAGCAATGCAATGGCCACCAATGCTTTTTCTCCACCGGAAAGCAAGGTAATGGATTGCAACTTCTTGCCGGGAGGCTGGACTTCGATCTCAATCCCGGCTTCCATCGGATCGCCTTCCAGCAGAATCAGTTCCGCCCGTCCGCCGTTGAACATGCGCCGGAACATATGATTGAAATTCTCTTTTACCTGCTCGAACGTTTTTAAAAACAATTCGACGGTGGTGCTGTGCAGTTCTTTCGTGGTGGACAACAAATCGGCTTTGGATTTTTCCAGGTCGTTTTTCTGCTCTTCCAAAAAATCGCACCGCTGGCGCACTTCTTCATATTCCTCGATCGCCAATTCGTTCACGAGGCCGAGCTGTTCCAGGCGCCGGCGGAAAAAGGAGGATTTTTCCTTCAACTCGTCGTCGCCGCGCTCGTCCCGTTCCAATTCCTCCCGATTGTCCAACACTGCGTAGGTTTCTTCAAATTGACGCCGCCAATATTCCTCTTCTACCTGATATTTCATGCGCTCCTGGTCGGCTGTATCCTTATCTTTACGTATGAGTTCGTATTGATCCTGATTGCGATTTTCTTCTTCTTCGATTTTTTGGATTTCTGCGCGGAGTCCGCGATGAATTTCCTCGTTTTCCTGCACTTCTTTCCACAATGAATTTCGATCTTCCCGCAGTTGTGTGATGGTGTTTTTGCTTTCTTCGATGGATTGCAGCGTTTCGAAACGGCGTTCTTCCTGCTGACCGGCCAAATGCCGTTTTTCCTCGATTCCACGTTCCAATTCCTTTAAGTGGCGGCCAACCGTTTCGATATCCGCGGACCAGCGTTCCCGGTCTTTCGATTTTTCCAATTTTACCATCCGTTGTTCCGCCAGGCGTTCTTCGATTTCTCTTCGTTTTTCCCGATACTCCTCAATAGCGGTCTGAAATTCGTTCAGAACAGCTTCCAGCTCATCTTTGTTCCGGTTCAATTCTTCAATCTGCCGTGAACGATGTTCCTCTTCGCGTGAACCGGCTTCGATCGCCCGGATCAATGTTTCTTCTTCGGTTTTGTAGGCCTGGTCCGTTTGATTGAGACGATGCAATTGTTTTTGGGTTCGTTCCAATTCGTCTCGCAACGCCCGTTGGCGGTTCTGTTTTTCGAGCAGCGTTTGCCGTACATTGTCCCGTTCGGCGGACAGCAGCGAATTTTCTTTGCGAACGTTTTGCACGTGCGCTTCGAGTTTGATTTTTTCTTCCTGCAAGAGTTGAACCGTCTCCGCCAGGCGGCTGATTTCCGACGCGCGATTCAGGATTTGCGAACCGGTGGAAAAACCACCGGTTATGCAGCCGTCGTTTTCAACAATATCGCCGGAGGGAGTCACGATTTTTACGCCGAACGGCAAAAGATTGCGCAATGGAAACGCTTCGGTTAATTCGTTTACAAGATAAATCTGGTCCAATAAGCGCTTGATGAAAGGGAGATAGGCTTCCTCGCATTGAACCAGCGAGGATAATGGCTTGAAACGGCTCAATTCGGCGGGAACTTCCGCAATCTCCTTTCCCGCCGTTGCATTGAGCGGCAAAAACGAAACCCGCCCCTTCTTTTCGTCCTGCAATTTGGAAATCGCTGCGAGAACGGCCTCGTCGGTTTGTGCGAGCACGGCCTGCAATTTGCTCGATAGTGCGGCTTCGATGGCGCGCTCGTAACCCGGTTCGACATGAATTTTTTCCGCCAACGTGCCGAGCAAATTCGCATTGGAACCGATTCCACCTCGCAGGAGAAACCGCACGCCTTCATCATACCCTTCCAATTTCGCCTGCAGCTCGGAAAGGGATTCCCAGCGGGAATGAGCTTGCTGCCAACGCCGTTCGCAGGCGTTCAAGCCGGTTTTGGCGATCGATTCCGTCTCGGTCAACGTGTGCAAACGGGCGCGAACGGTTTCCAATTGGCCTTGCATCTCCAATACAAGCGCATCCACTTGGGATAGTTCGTGCGTCAATTCATTTAATTTTTCGTTGTGGAGCGTGATTTCTTTTGCGGTATGGTCCTGCTCTTTTTTGACTTGCTCCAGGCGATGGGTGTAATGTTCCTTTTCCCGCTCCCACAATCGCTGCTGATTCTTTTTTTCCGTGATTTGATGTTCGATGTCGAGATAGGCCTTTTGTTTTTCCTGACCAGCGGTTTCGATTGTCACGGATTGTTGGACCACTTGCGACAGGATTTCACTTTGTTCCAGAATCGAGTTTTTCAAGGTCTCGATTTCTTCTGTTAATAGGACAACCTGCTCTTCAGCTTGTAGAATACGGCGTTGTTCCTCTTCGATGCGTTTTTGATCCGTTTCGCATTCTTCCAACAGGCGAGTTTGTAATTGCGCATATTCCGCACAACGCTCGGTTAAAGAATGCAGGTGATGTTCCATTTGCTCCAAACGCGCGGTGGCGGTGGAATAGGCGTCGCGCTGCTTGCGGTTGATGAGATCCTGCTCCTGCATTTTGGTATTCAGGGCATGTTTGCGCTCGCGTATTTCCCGCAACTGGCCTTGAAACATCTCCAGTTGCGCCTGCAATCCTTTCAGGCGCGAAGTGAGTTTATCCAAATGATCATGAAGAGATTTCCCCTTGCGGGTATGAAGGACGTAATCGACTTCGATCAAGGTCTTTCTGTATTTTTTGGCCAATTCGGCCTGCTTTGCCTGTCGTTCGAGCGACCGCCGCTGCCGCTGCAATTCACTGAGAATATCGTTGATGCGGGTCAGGTCCGTGTCGGTGCGTTCGAGTTTACGCAACGCTTCGGTTTTTCGATGCAGAAAGCGGGAGACGCCGGCCGCTTCTTCCAGAATCTCGCGCCGTTGGATCGGTTTGGCGTTGACGATCATGTCCACCCGCCCCTGTTCCATCATAGAATAGGCGTTGGTGCCGATCCCGGAATCGAGAAACAGGTCGGTGATGTCTTTTAAACGGCATTTGGTGCGATTGATAAAATAATCGCTGTCGCCGTTGCGATATAATTTCCGTGTGATCGAAACCTCGCGATAAGATATCGGCAGCAATCCGTTCGGATTGTCGAACAAAAGCGACACTTCGGCCATTCCCGCGGCCGGGCGGTTGGCGGAGCCGTTGAAAATCATGTCCTGCATGACCCCGCCGCGCAAACGGCGGGGATTGTGCTCGCCGATTACCCAACGGATGGCGTCGGAAAGGTTGGATTTCCCGCAACCATTTGGACCGATAATGCCGGTCACGCCTTTTTCGAATTCGATTTCGACTTTATCGGCAAACGACTTAAACCCGGATATCGTTAATTTTTTAAGAAGCATGGAATATCCCTCAACTCTTGAAACGGATTTACATGAAGGAATATTTATGATGTAAATGCCTGATTTCTAAAGAGTTCGTGCATATCGTCTCATCGGAAGTCATAAAATATACCATGCGACGCATCCGATTTCACTGCGGATGCCGGCCGCAAAATATTGAATCGGCATGTTCTCATCTCGAACGGCAAAACTATAGCGAGATCTTTCCGTTCTGTCAATAGCCTACACAATAAAAAGTATCTATCCACAATTCATCCACAATATATTGTGGTATATTACATGCAATTTAATCTCTGATTTTCGTGGACTTAGGCAGAAAAAGGTGATTGCGATATTCACAGGGGAAAAAATAGGAATTTGTGGTGCATAGATCGATCCGGATATAGGTTGGATTCCAGGAGGAAAAATTCTAATACACTTGGTTATGAGCGCCGACACGAAAAAAAACAACGGTTTCATAATTGTTTTCTTCCATAAAAATCAAACGTAAATCACCTCCTGCCGCGATTGCTCTCCTGTCTTTTTGGTCGCCGTTTCATTTGTTGCATCCTTTTTCGGCAGGATATTGGCAATTATAATAAAGAACCACTTTGCATGTCAGGGGGGAATGCTCATAATAAACGGCGAAAACGCAAGACCATAATTTCAAGGCGGTGCGTTGTCGATGTGGAATCTTCGTTTTATATTGGCGCAGGGATTTCTCTTTCTTGTCTGGATTGTTCTTCGCGCGGCGCTGACAACCGGTTTGGCGATCCCCGGCCTGCAAATGACCGGCGTGTATTGCTTTCACGAAGCGGTGATCCTGATTTTTATTTTTTTATGGCTGTATGCTTTCGCCGAAAAACTTGGGAAACGCATCCCACGATGTGGTTGGATGGGATTGCTTGAAATCACGGGAATCATCGCTTTTCTTGGCGCAATCGTGTGGATCGATCGCGATCCCCTGGCGCACGGATTGAATTCGTCCGGCGATCATTTGATGCATTTCACTCTGGCCACTCTCAGCGAATGGAATCTACGCTGCAATTGGAGCCTGACAGGATGGTGCACCGCTTTCGGCGCCGGTTTTCCTCTCAATGAATTATATCCGCCGGGCGGAAATTTGATTTTTTGCTTGTTTCGATTGTTGACCTTCGGCTTGTTTACTCGGGAATGGGCATACACCATCGTCGTGTTCCTGAGCTATATAACCTTTGCGTTTCTCCTCTACGCGATCGTGCGCAAATGGTTCGGACGTATCGCGGCGCTGTTTCTTCTCCTGTTTCTTCTGCTCGACGGCGGCGACGGGATGAATTTCGGTTGGCCCCAATTCTTCTTTATCGGCATGTGGGCGAGTGGATTGGGATTCGGCCTGTCGCTGTATGCGTTTTCACTCTGCGCGGATTTCAGCACTCCGTTTACGAAATGGCGGATTTTGAAACTAGCGGCCGTCCTGTGCGTTTCCATCCTGCTCCATCCGCTTTTTTTGTATACCAACACGTTGTGGATCGCGCTCCTGCTTTTTGTTCGGAGGATGATGAGCAAGAACTGCCTGGTCGCCGAATCGGATCCTGCAAAGGAAGAATCCTCTCCCGCTTCAGCCGATACTACCTTCGTTTTTAAAAGCGCCGGAATTCTGATCGGCGTCGGACTCGCTGCGTTTTGGTGGTTTCCCTTCCTGTTTAGCCGCGAATGGATCTATCCGTACGGCTTTTGGGGGCGAACCATGCCGGACATCGGCCGGGAAATCATGAACGGGACTCTGTTTCAAAACGCGACCGCCTTCCACACCACGCTGGGACTCATCGGGATCGTGTGGGGACTGTTTTCCCGGCGTTTGTTTGCCGTCGCGCTCGCTCTTTTCAGCGCGGTCAACATCTTTTTAGGGATGGACGCGGCTCGTACTTTCTTTAAACTCGAACTGGCGCAGGCGTTTTTCGAACACATCCAACTGGAACGACTGGTTGGCATCGGCAAAATCAGCGCCATGCTGCTCGCCGCCGGTTTCCTGGGTACATCGCTGCAGTGCCGGCTGGATCGTACCTCGTTCACGTTCACTTTTTTTGAAACGCCAACGAACGAATCCGCTGCCTCCTCGCCGGAATCTCACGCATATTTTCGTCGGATTCTCTCGGATTTCTGCGTCATTTCCGTTCTTGTGTTGCTTTCTACTCCTTTATTGGCGTTCGGTAAAAATGTACTGGTTTCCGCGTGGCGTTGGCATGTCGAACCGATGGCGGAACGCGTCGGATCGCCGCCGGAAACGCCTTCGTATTGGCCCTGGTTCATCGACATGCTGCATGTGTTGGAAGCGCGGGAGCCGGAACGGGGGCCGGAATTGTTTTTTCAAAATCCCCTACTTTCGTTGCGCGCATTAACCTACGATTCCTGGCGGATGGTTTCCGCTCCCGCATTCGCTGCGATCGGTATTGCCGGCCCGGTGTATATGCCCGCCGTCATCATCGGCACGCGCCCCTTTTTCTTTCATGAACGAACGATGGACCTGGCCAACGTGAAATACGTATTCGACTGGAAAATCGCTCCGTATCATGAAATTCAAAAATTGGAGGGTTTGACGCCGGTGTATGAAAATCAGGAAATGATCCTCTACGAACGCTCCGCCTGGAACGGGCAGGGCTGGATCATGGACGGGCCGGGAACGCTCGCACCCTTGCCCGGCGAAGGCCGGAATCTGCGCTTCGAAGTCTCCGAAGCCAAGGCGAATTCACACCTGCGGTTGGGAATTTCTCGGTATCGCAAATGGAACGCGTATATCAACGGCACACCGGTGAGAACAATGCGAATGGAACAATCGTCGGAAACGCCGGAAGACCGGAAATTGATTGGTATCCAATTGCATAACGGCGTGCTCGAAATCCGCTACGAGCAGGCATGGTACGACATCGCGGCGCGCATGGCGAGTGGGCTGTTTCTGGTATTGTGCATTTTTCTCGGCGCGGGAAATCGAGTGTGGCGTCGTTTGCAACGATGGAGCGATGCGTTGACTCGGCAGCCGTTGTTGGCGCATGGATCGAAGACGTTTCTCGATGCGGCGGTCTTGGTTGTGATTCTGACCATTTTATTGACGTCTTTTTTCTTGCCCGAACCTCGCTATGTCAACCGCTTTGAATATATAGGCGAATTGGCCGATCGCGTCGGCGATCGGGAACGCATCCCTGACGGCCGCAAGGATCTGTGTTTTGAACTGGATTTTGCCCCTGGAACTCATGGCAAACGCATTGTTCGCCTGGAACTGCGCCTTTTGCAGGAGGAAGGAAAATCCGTTCCCGGCGCCATATGGCAGACCCAACCGGGATTTCATGCGAAAATCGGCGTCAGCGACATGATGGGAATCCGGCTCGATCACGAAGACGGAACCGTGAGCATTCCCGACCGTTATTTCCAAAAACTTCACTTGTTCGTCTCCCGACTGGAGTATGTGGATTTCCCCGAAACCATTCACGCCATATGTACGATTGTATTCGAAGATGGAACCACCGTTCCCATTCGCACGAAATAAAAAGATGCTGCGTATTCGTTGCCCGAATTCACATCAACAGATATCATATTTCCTTTATGCGGTTACCATTCGCGAATGAGTCGTGTAGGGGCGGTTCGCGAACCGCCCCTTCGGCGAAACCGATACGAACATAACGGAGAATCCCATGAGCAAAACCTTCTACCTGACCACGGCGATTTCTTATGTCAATGCCAGGCCGCATATCGGCCACGCATACGAATTCATTGCATCCGACGCCATCGCGCGTTATCGCCGCATGCAGGGCATGAAGGTGTTTTTCCTGTCCGGCGTGGACGAACACAGCGCGCAAGTCGAACGGGCGGCGAAGGAAGCCGGACTCCCAACGCTGGAATTCTGCGACCGCATGGCGGCGTTGTTCCGGGATTTGCACGAAAAAGTCGGCTCCGGCCTGAACGGCTTCATCCGCACCAGCGAACCGCGCCACCACGACGTGACGCAGGAGATGCTGCGCCGTTCCTACCAAAAAGGCGATATCTATCAAAGCGCGTATAAAGGCTGGTATTGCTATTCCTGCGAAAATTATTATCAGGAAAAGGAATTGAACAACGGCAATTGCCCGGTCCACAATCGCCCGACGGAATGGATCGAGGAAGACAATTATTTCTTTAAATTGAGCTCGTATAGCGATGCCTTGAAACGCCATTACGCCGAAAATAGCGAATTCGTCTATCCGGAAACCTATAAAAACGAAATGCTGGCTCTTCTCGATCAGGGGTTGCAGGACATCAGCGTCTCCCGCGCCACCACAAAATGGGGCGTTCCCATTCCGTGGGATGAAACCCACGTCGCCTACGTCTGGTTCGACGCGCTCTCCAATTATTTGACCGGCGTGGGATTTTTAAAGGAAGATGAATTGTTCCATACCTTCTGGCCGGCGAATGTGCACGTGATCGGTAAGGACATCAACCGATTCCATTCCGTGTTCTGGCCCGCCATGCTGATGTCGACCGACATTCCGCTGCCGCGGCAGATTCTGGTTCACGGATTCATCTACCACAAAGGCGAAAAGATGTCCAAAACCATCGGCAACGTCGTCGATCCCTATTCCTTGCTCGATGTCTACGGCCGCGACCCGCTGCGTTATTTCCTCTTGCGGGAAATCGCCTTCGGGCAGGACGGGAATTATTCGGAAGACGCTCTCATTACCCGCTATAACGCCGATCTGGCCAACGATCTGGGCAACCTCTTCTCTCGCGTGCTCTCGATGATCAAGAAATATCGCGACAGCGTGGTTCCTCACGCCGCCGGAACGGACGACGCGTTGCGTCAAAAAACGCGCCAAACCGTGGAAACATATACGACGCAGATGGATCGTTACGCCATGCATCTGGCGTTGGTCACGATTTGGGAACTCATCTCCCTCGCGAATCGCTACGTCGACGAACAGGCGCCGTGGGCGTTGGCCAAGGACGAAGCCAAAGCCGACCGGCTCGACCGCGTCCTCCTTAATCTCGCCGAAGCGTTGCGAACCATCGCGGTGTTGATCTATCCCATTATGCCCGATAAGTCCGAAGACATGCTCGCGCGTCTTGCCTGCCCGATCTTAGGCGAATGTCCGTTCTTGACCGATCTGGATCATGCGGATGCGACCGCGGGCAAAACGGTCACACCCGGCTCTCCCTTGTTCCCACGAATTGAAAAATAGAGGCGCTGATGCCTGTGTTACAATTGCCATGAAGCGGCATTGCCAACGTTTTCTGTCTATGAAAAGTTTTTTTCGATTCGGTAAATACGCAAACGATGGCGTTTTCTTGGTTTCGCTTGGAGAAGAGGTGACAAATGATGTTATCTATCGATAGAAAAATTTTTAATAAATTCAGTTACTGGTCATGTTTTATCTCTGCGATTGGTATCCTTATTTTACACACTGCTTTTGCCGGGGAAATTGAAAACGAAATTTACGCCAACACGTTTTCTCGATTGGAACAGGTGAAAATTCAGAAAAAAGCACAATTGTTGGAATTCTGTGAATCCGTTCGCCGGCAGGCGGGAAATATTCGCTCCGATAGGATCATGTTTGATTTTTTTATCTTGAAACATCGCTACTATCAATTACAAAAAAACACGCCTCCGACGGAACACGCGCGATGCGCAATGGAAGAGTACCAAACCAACATTCTCTTACACTACGCGGAAAATTATATACAATTTTATGATTTATTATTGATCAATCCTGACGGCGATATCTTTTTTACCATCAAAAAACAAGCCGATTATCACGACAATATTTTTCGCGGTTCGTTGGCTAGCTCCTCCTTTGCCGCATATTTGAAATCGAATCCCGCGGAAGGATATTTGGATTTCGAATATTACCATCCCTCGGACGAACCGGCGGCTTTTTTCGTCGAACCCGTGTACGACGGGAAAACGCTAATGGGTTGGTTCGTTTTGCAGTGGGCGGTCAACAAGCTGAATTCATTGATCACGGATTACGAAAATCTCGGAAATACAGGAGAAATCTTTCTCGTCAATCAAGACCAGTATACCTTGAACGATGCCCGCTTTATTGGGGATTCGACCGTCCTGACCAAACATCTGAATGCGCAAAACATTCAATTGAAATTCCAGCAACGTGTCGGCAACCTGATGATTCGTGATTATCGCGGTTTTTCCTGCTTGACTTCCTTTGAAGTATTTTCGGTTATGGGCAGCGAGTGGCTGTTGATAACCAAAATCGATGAGGATGAGATACTGAACGAGTATTTCCTGCGTCGTCAACAATCGCTGCAATCCCAAATCATTGAGTGTTTACCGCGAAATTACACACCCTCACCGATTTTATTATCATCCTCCAAAATCAAAAATGTGGACATGGATGAATTCCGAAAAGTCTATCCTGGCGAATGGGCGCAAACCCAGGGCGTTTCCACCTGTACCGTATTCATCGCTTCGTATCCTGAGCGATTTGCGTATATGGCTCACATCAGTCCCTATGATCGAATCTACGGAAACGATGAAACCGATATCGTCGCTCAAATCATGAAACGAATCCACATGTATGACGTGGTTCAATACGAACTGCGCAATCTCCGATTTTTCATGGTTGCCAACCATCTCCGTAGCCTTGATTCCGTTCTGCATTATCTCCTGCAGGACGGTTTTTTTCTTTCCCAAATTCATGTTTTATATAATCCACAAGCCGATGTCGCCGATGTTCTGTTCGATACCCATTCCCATGAGGTTGAGGTGACTTGGATGAATCAACCGAACCGCCAAATCGTGGGATTCCAAATCTCCTCGCCGCACACATCGCTCGGTATGGGATTAAAAGGAATCATTCAACGAATGGGGGGATGAGTGGTTTTTTCGTTATGGGCTTCCTGGCGCAGCAATCTTGGGTACGCTGTTTTTGATTTGGTTTGGGGACAAATGGTGTCGGCGATATGAATCCGATGTTCTGGCGTGTCCTCAATATGATAACAATATTGCAGTCATTCTCATTGGTGCATCTTCTCTTTAAAAATAGGGCGCTAAACGATGTCTGGTGCTGGCGTTTTTCCGCCAAGCGGCTATAAATTTTACAATAAGAAATTTGGGTGTGGATTTTAGCCGGCCGTACAGGCTGAAGGTCTGGGTTATCCGGATTGTGTCTTTTGTTATGCGCCACGGATTCTGTGGTTTGCGCGAACTCATGCTGATGGGCGGAATAAGGGATTGTATCGGAATATTCCTTTTTGTAATATTTTAATATACATGTATTTTGCATGTTCTGTCATGATGTGATTAACAAAAATTTTTAAATTTTGGAACTCCGTTGTTTCGTCTATTATCTCTCATTGCATGAGCGGATCTTAGGGAGAGGATGAATAATGGCGGTGCTTTGGGGAGAAAAGAAATCTCCATCGGGCGCGCATCCACCGATGGATTTTCAACATGGCCAGGGCGAGGCGCGGGACGATTTACGCCGCGAATCCGTGTGTTCACCCATGTCAACCTTTGTATGCGCGATCATCGGCGCGTCGTTTTGTGTTGGACTGTTACTTGTCTATCAGCACAATTTCCTGCTCTTTCATTCTCTCGTCGAGATGTTCAACGTGATCGTCGCCTGGAGCGTATTCCTGGTGGTATGGAATACGCGGCGCTTCCTTCGCAATCAGGCGCTGATCTTTCTCGGAATCGCATATCTGTATGTCGGTTTTTTGGATTTGTTGCATCTCTTGTGTTTCCCGGGAATGGGGGTGTTTCCCTCTGTGCGGGCCGTCGAAGTGACGATGCAATTATGGACCGCGGGAAGAACAATCGAAAGCGTTTCCTTATTGGCTTTCACCTTGTTTATGGGACGGCGAATCCATTTTCCCACCGTTTTCCTTGCCTATACCGGCATGATCGTTTTGATCGTATGTTTCATCTTCTTGTGGGAGTGGTTTCCGCTTTGTTACGTGGAAGGAAAAGGCCTGACCGCATTTAAACTTGTTAGCCAATATGGAATTTGCCTGATTTTGGGATTGACTCTGATCGTGCTGCGAAGAAAACAGCCCCTGTTTAATCCGGATATCCATCGGATAATTCAAATGGCCGTCGTGGCATCCATCGCCGCGGAATTTATGATGACTCTTTCTATCGATGCAAACGAGCAAGCTTTTGTGATCGGTCATTTTCTCAAGTTGGTCTCGTTCTTCTTGATCTACCTTGCCTTGATTCGATCCGGTCTGATGAAGCCCTACAGTCTTTTGTTTCAGGAATTGAAAGATCGAGAGACGGAGTTGGTGGAAAGCGAAGAGCGCTTTCGCACTCTTTCCCTGTTGTCGCCGGTGGGAATTTACCTGACCGACATGAACGGCGATTACATCTATGTGAACAAACAATACCTGGCCATTTGTGGATTGAGTGAGGAAGATGTGTTGGGCATAGGCTGGATCAAGGCCATTCATCCGGCGGACCGCGATTCCATTTTTCAAAACTGGTATGAAACCGTCCATGCAAAAAACGAATGGGGACAGGAATACCGCTTTCAAAAACCGGAAGGGTCGGTGACGTGGGTATATGGCCAGGCGTCTCCTTTTCTCAATCAGCAGGGTGAAATCGTCGGTTACATCGGCGTAAATGCCGATATCACCAAACGCAAAAAAATAGAACAGGAATTGCGTGAGAGCGAGGAATTGCACCGCGCCATCCTGGAAAGCATTTCCGATGCCATTTTTCTGACGAACGATCAAGGAGAATTTACCTTTATTTGTCTGAATTCAAAACCTATTTTTGGCTATTCAAAGTCCGAAATCGAACGCATGGGCAATGTGTATCGCTTACTTGGGGAGATGGTATTCGATCCCGAAATGTTGGAGAGAAAGGGGGAAATAGCCAATATCGAAAAATCAATCGTATGTAAATCCGGAAGTGAAAAAATTATATTAGTCACCGTGAAACGGGTGTTCCTGTCGGCCGGCTCTCTTTTGTTTTCCTGCCGCGATATCACAGAAATCAGGCAAATGGAAAAACAACTGCTCCAAACGCATAAATTGGAAGCGTTGGGCGTTCTGGCCGGCGGGATTGCACACGATTTTAATAATATTCTTTCCGCGATCGTCGGTTTCACGCAATTGGCTCAAAGAACCGACCACAATCCGGTTCAGTGGAACGACTATTTGAATATGGTCTTGACGGCGTCTCGCCGCGCGCAGAATTTGATTCGACAAATTTTGGCATTCAGTCGGAAAAGCGAGCTGGATAAACGTCCGTTCTTCTTGGCGGTTATCGTGAATGAGGTTTTGAAGTTATTACGCTCAACCCTGCCAAGTACGATCACAATCAAACAATATATTGATTGCGAATCTGTCATTTTGGGTGATGTGAATCAACTCCATCAAATCCTGATGAATCTTTGCTTCAACGCAGCTCACGCCATGCGGGACCAGGGAGGGCTCTTGACCGTGTCCCTGCGCGAACGGGACGTCCAAACCACGACTCCCATGCAATTTTCAGAATTAACGCCTGGAAAATATGCTTGTTTAACCGTGAGCGATACAGGCGACGGGATTGATCCCGATATTCAGAATCGCATTTTCGATCCGTTTTATACCACAAAAGAGAAAAGCGAAGGCAGCGGACTAGGCTTATCCGTCGTGCTGGGCATCGTAAAGCATCATCAGGGCGGAATACAAATGGAAAGTGTTCCCAGCCAGGGAACCACCTTTCATATTTACTTCCCGGTTTATCAACAACTTCCGGAACGGCAGGTAGAAAATTTGGAAACCGTCGCCGGAAACGGGGAATGGATTTTATTGGTGGATGACGAGATCCTGTTGCAGAAAATGGGCAGAAAAATACTCGAATCGCTGAATTATCGCGTGGTGGTCTGCTGTAATGGAATGGAAGCGCTGAACGTGTTTCGCGATCATCCCCAACGATTTGACCTGGTGCTGACCGATCAAACCATGCCGCGAATGACGGGCGTGCAACTCGCCCGGGAAATCCATGCAATTCGAAATGATCTGCCGATTATTTTATATACCGGCTACGATGAACGAGTCACGCAGGAGACAATCCTATCGGCCGGTATTCGAGAAATGATGATGAAACCGCTAACGATCGAACAACTTTCACAGGCGATCGCCAAATACATCATCGGACGAGAGGGATCATAACGAGGTTCTAATCATGCCATGCGTTTTAGTCATTGATGACGATGAAATGATGTGTTGTTTGCTCGCCGGGGTCGTGTCCAGCCTGGGACATGAAGTGCAATGCGCCAAAACCTTGACGCAGGGATTGAAATTGTCGGAGAAACACGCGTACGATGTGGTTTTTCTGGATGTCGGATTGCCGGATGGCAACGGATTGGATATCCTTCCCCATATCCGTGGCCGCGATCCCTCTCCCGAAGTGATCATCATCACCGGTCATGCCGATTCGGATGGCGCGGAACTGGCCATCAAGAGCGGCGCGTGGGATTATATCGAAAAAGGATCGTCCATCGAATCCATCACCCTCCCCTTCGTGCGCGCCCTGCAATTCCGCAACGAACGCCTCAATTGTAAAACCGTTTCCCTGAACCACGAAGGCATTATCGGCGCCAGTCCCAAAATCCGCCACTGCCTCGATCAGGTCGCGTTTGCGGCCAATAGTGAAACCAATATCCTCATCACGGGAGAAAGCGGGACGGGCAAAGAACTGTTTGCCTGGGCGATCCACAACAACAGCCTGCGTTCCGGTAAAAATTTCGTCGTCGTGGATTGCGCCGCGCTGCCGGAAACCTTGATCGAAAGCCTGCTGTTCGGTCACGAAAAAGGCGCGTTTACCGGCGCGGACAAGGCGAAGGACGGTTTGATCCTGCAAGCCGACGGCGGCACGCTGTTTCTCGATGAAGTCGGGGAATTGTCGCTGCCTCTCCAAAAAGCGTTTCTGCGCGTGTTGCAGGAACATCGTTTTCGCCCGGTCGGCGGCGAACGCGAGTATTCCAGCGATTTCCGTCTCGTATCCGCAACGAATAAAGACCTGGAATCACTGGCGGCCGAAGGACGATTCCGCGAAGATCTCCTCTTTCGCCTGCGCGCATTTCAAATTGACTTGCCCCCGTTGCGGGAACGGAAAGAAGACATCCTCAAGATCGCCCTGTATCATTTATCCGAATTAAGCGAGAAATGCCAAGGGGAAGTCAAAGCGTTCTCTCCCGATTTTTTGGAGGCGCTGGCGGCTTACAGTTGGCCGGGAAACATTCGGGAACTGTACCACGCCCTGGATCGCGCGTATTTTTCGGCGCAGTTCGAGTCGCGGTTGTATCCACAGCATTTGCCGGATCATATTCGGATTTTCCTCGCCCGCAAAAATTTGAAATCCCTTACCCATCCTGGCAATCCACCGTTGCCGTCGCTTCCGGCAACGATAGAGTTGCCGCTACTACGCGACTTTCGCCATGCGATGGAAAAAGAATACCTACTCAAATTGCTGGCGGCAAGCAAAGGCAATATTCCTGAAGCCTGCCGGATCTCCGGCTTGTCCCGCTCGGGTTTGTATACCCTGCTGCAGAAACATCAGATTTTCAAAGACGGCGAATGAGAAATCCCTCCTCCCGTCCACGATTTCGGACCCAGTCCATAATTGTAGACGCCAAACCATCTCTTTCCCCGAAAATGGGCAGGTTGATTTTTTACTAAGTTATTCAGTTTGAATAACTTATAAAAGATTCATATTGTTGGCACGTTTCCTGTTATTAACAGAATCCAATGATGATGTAACGCCGCCGTCCCGGCGGCATTTTGGGCGCCGTCAGAATCGGACTCGTGTATTTTCACGGATAACAGTTAGGCGAATCATGCACTGCTACATCTACGAACCTCAAAAACATCCTTCCGGAGAATTTCTCGCGCGGGAAATCGAGAAAGTCTTTCTTCTCGCCTATTTGCATATTGATACGGATATATCCGGTTTCATCAACGAATTGTTGCATTCCTGCGAACACTTAAAAGTCGCCATCATTCATGTGTGTGATTCCGAGGATATCGATCATCTCATCCCGTATGATCAACTCCTGTCCGGCGTCTTGCTGTTTGTGTATGTAAGCAGCCCGGATCCGTCTCTCCTGTCGAAATGCTATCAATTGCGTCCGCGGATGATTTGCCGGTCCGAAGAAGATATCCATGACCTGCTGGTAGTTCTCAAAAATTTAGTGGTAAGGGATATTATATATCACAATTGAATCATTCTTTTATAAAAACCGAGGAGGAAAATCATGTTCAAGAATCTGAAACTGGGAGTGAAAATCGGCTTGGGATTCGGTCTGTTGTTGTTGATTGCCGCTTGTTTGGGCGGGATGGCAATCGTCAAGATGGGAGGTGTGGAAACGCAGGCGACGATGTTGTCGCATGAGTACGTGCCGGAAGTGAAGATTTCCACCGAAATCGAGCGCGATTCTCTCATGACCATGTACCAAATGCGGGGATACGCCTACACGGAAAATCAAGCCATGCTGCAGGCGGGATTGGGCAAACTGAAAGAAGTCAAGGACGATATCGCCGAAGCGCGGAACCTGGCCAAAGCTTCTGTTCATTTAGTCAAGTTGAACGCGGCCGTCGACGAAGTGGAAACGAACGTTCTGCTGTACGAACAATTGGCAAGCCAAACCGTCGAAAAAAATAACCAAATCGCGGGAAATCGAAAACAGATGGACGAATCAGCCGCCGCCTATATGGCGAACTGCAACAGTTTTCTTCAAGGCCAGAATGAGAACCTGAAGAAAGAAATTACGGATAACATTGCTCTCATTCAGGAACAAGTGCAAAAAATCAATCTGGTCAACGACATCATCGATTTGGGAAATTCGACGCAAATGGCCGTCTGGCGTTCTCTCGCCGATCAAAATACGGAACTGGCGCGCGACGCTTTGAAGAATTTTACGGACATAGACGCTAAATTCGCCGCTCTCCGGCAAATCACGAAATTGGAGGAGGATGTCAAACGCATCGACAATACCAAATCCGCCGCCGACGCCTACAAATCCGCGATCAATCAATTGCTGGCGTCCGGCTCGAGCGAGGAAGTCAAACGGCAATTGGACGCTTCGGCGGGAACGTATATGACCAATTGCAACGATTTCATAAAAGGTCAAAATCAGAATTTGGATGCGGGAATCGCCGTTTTTCAAACCGTCTTGACGGAACGGAACACCAAAGTCACGCTGGTCAATGATATTATCGATGTCGGGAATGCAACTCGATTGGCGGCATGGCGATCGCAGGCGGAACGCGATCCGAAATTGATTCAGGATGCGCAAACCAATTTCGACGTCATGAACCGAGAATTCGAGGAACTTCGCGTCATTACCCGCCAACAGGCCGATCTCGATCAGATCGCCAACACGAAAACGGCCGCGCAGGCATACAAAACCGCAATGAATGACATGCTCGCCAATTGGCTGGCCGTGGAGGACATCAGCGCGAAACGAATAATTGCCGCGGAAGCCGTCTTGGCCAAGGCGCAGGAAGTCGCTCTCGCCGGAATCGACGCAACGACGCAAATCGCCGACGACACCGTTGTTTCGTTGCACACCGCATCACGAATCATGGTCATCGGCTTGGTCGTGGCGCTTATTCTCGGCATCCTGATAGCGGTTTATATTACCCGCTTGATCGTAAAACCATTGCAACTGGGCGTTCAATTCGCGCAGGCGGTGGCGGGCGGCGACTTGACCCAACGCATCGAACTCAACCAAAAGGATGAAATCGGCATATTGGCCGATGCGCTCAATGAAATGTCGGCCAACCTCAACGAAGTGATGAGCGGCATCCACGCGGCGGCCGAACAGGTGGCGGCCAGCGCGGAAGAACTCTCCGCCTCCTCGCAAAATCTCGCCAATGGAGCGACGGAGCAGGCCGCCAGCTTGGAAGAGACCTCCGCCGCCGTCACGCAACTGACCACCTCCATCGAACAAAGCGGCGAAAGCGCTGCCACCACCGACGGCGTTTCCTCCAAAGCCGCCATCGAGGCGGAGCGCGGCGGGCAGGCCGTGGGTGAAACCGTCGAAGCCATGAAAAAAATCGCCAACCAGATCCTGATCATCAACGACATCGCCGATCAGACGAACTTATTGGCCCTGAACGCCGCCATTGAAGCCGCCCGCGCCGGTGAAATGGGGAAAGGATTCGCCGTCGTCGCGGTCGAAGTCCGCAAATTGGCGGAACGCAGCCAACTGGCGGCCAAGGAAATCAGCGAACTGGCCAAAAACAGCGTCGGCAAGGCCGAAGAAGCCGGCAACTTGATCCAAACCGTCGTCCCCAGCATCAAAAATGCTTCGCAGTTGGTCCAACAAATTACCATGAACTGCAAGGAACAACTCGAAAGCGCCACGCAAATTCACCGCGCGATGCAGCAGTTGGATCAGGTGACGCAGGAAAACTCTTCGACCAGCGAGGAAAGCGCCTCCGCCAGCGAGGAAATGGCGTCGCAGGCCCAGGCCCTGCAGGATATGGTCGGCCGCTTCAAGGTCACTGACGGAAATAGCCGTCAAAGAACGAAACCAGCAAACCGGGTCATCCGCGCCCTCCCCCACGCTCATGCCGGGAAAGCCGAGGTGTTTCATGAATTCGAAGAAATAAAATAAGCCGTGGAGAAATCAAGAGTGGAATAAATTCGAATGAGATAGAAACGCGAATCGGCGGCCGAAACGTCGTGAACGCCGTTCGCGTCCGGTAAGACGTTCTCTCTTCGCGGTCTCGTGAATAGTGAAGAGAGAACGTCCGGTATGTGAAGTCAGGTTCTTCTTGTCATGCGCAACCGTATCATGTCTTTTAAACGGTAAGATGATTATGAGACGTCTGGTTTCGATGGGATTTGACAAGGAGCCGTATATGCGGGGAACGCATCTGTGCCTGATTTATCATGACGAGGAGGAACGGCGGAATATCCTGTCGAAATTTTTCTGGACGGCCAAAGAAGAATGGGAATTCTTTATCTATCTTACCGATAGCCTGACGCCCGGCGATACGTTGGATTGGCTCGTTAAAAAGGGAAACCATCGTTTGCGAAAAACCACTCCCCACTATTGGAAGATACTTCCGGCGGTCCCAACCCTTTGCCCGGCTGATCGGTTCGAACCGGGAATGAGTATCAATCAATTTTGTGAAAAATACACCGATTCGATCCTGCGCGGGTATAAGGGGCTGCGGATCAGCGCGGAAATGTCGTGGGCGACGCGCGGCGTGGCCGATTGGGATTCGCTGATTCGGTATGAAACCATGATCAATCAAATCAAGGAAGATTTTCCCATTACATTCTTATGTCAATATGACGCGTCGCGATTCAACCGCGCCACGCTTTATAAAATCATCATGGCGCACCCATACCTGATCCAGGATGGAAAAATCATACGCAATCTGTGTTTTTCTCAGAAAAAAGTGGACCGGAAAGTAAATGATCGTATCGCGGTATGCTCCGACTCTCGCAAATGATTTGGTTTGTCGATAGGAAAATGTCCCCCTCCCCAACCCTCCCCGTCAACGGGGCGGGAGCCCTTTTCCCCCCGTTGACGGGGGGGATTAAAGGGGGGGGGGAAAGTCGCGCCCACCGTTGAAACAGTGGGCTTGATATCGTTTGCCCCTGCGGGGGCAATTGATTAGGAGCCCAGCCTTTCAAGGCTGGGCGTCAGCACGCATTTTCATACCATCGTTGTGATCAACCGATCATGAAGGTTTCTATGAAAATGTGGGAGCGCGGACGTCTCGTCCGCATCTAGAATCGTTAACATTTTCATCCTTCGTTGTGATCAATTGATCATGAAGGTTTACACGAAAGGCATTTCATATGCGCATAAGCCAATCCGTAATAATCGATTACACAATAGGGAAAATCCGTAAACAAAAAAGCAGGGAACCAACCAAAGGATTATTCCGGATGATGCCTTGTCTCCTGCTTTGTGCGTTCTTGATTCCACCCACTTCCGCCCAGGAACCTTCCTCCTTCCGCCAGAATAAAATCATCGTAGGAACCGAACTGGATTATCCTCCCTATTCCTTTTTGGATAAAAATAATCATCCCGCCGGTTTAAACATTGATCTCACCCTCGCGATTGCCGAGGTCATGGAACTGGATGTGGAAATCCGCATCGGTCCGTGGAATGAAATCCGCGATGCGTTGCATTCCGGCGAAATCGATGTGATCGCGGGAATGTATTACTCGCCGGAACGTGATGAGCAGGTCGATTTTTCTCCTCCCTTTGCGCGCATTCACCATTCCGCATTCGCCCGTGATGATACGCCGGATATCCAATCGGAAGAAGAACTGCGCGGCAAGACATTGATCGTCATGCGGGGAGATATCATGCACGATGATATCATGGAAAAACATCTTTCCAATGATTTGATTGTGACGGACACGCAGGCGCAAGCCCTTCACCTGCTCGCGGCGGGAAGGGGGGATTTTGTCTTGGCGGCGAGGCTGCCCGGCCTGTTTTGGATTCGGACTCTCCATTTGCGCAACCTCAAATGCGTTGGTCCATTATTGCACCCCTCGGATTACTGTTTCGCCGTCAACGAAGGAAACAACGCGCTGTTGGGCCATTTTGTCGACGGCATGTCCGTCGTGAAAACAATGGGACGGTTCAAGGAAATTACCGATCAATGGCTGGGAGTGCTTGAACCGTGGAGCATATTCAAATGGGAAATCATCCAATATGCCGTTTATGCGCTTCTTTTTGCATTGTTGCTTGCAATTGCCGCTACTCTTTGGATTCGCTCGTTGAAAAGAATGGTTGCCGCGCGGACGGAAGCATTGGATAATGAAATCCGCGAACATTTGCATGACAAGGAACGCATCGAGCATTTAAACCGTATCCTGCTCGCGATTCGCAACGTCAATCAACTGATCACGAAAGAGAAATATCCGGCCCGCCTTTTGCAGAAAACCTGCGAGTTATTGATTGAAACCCGAGGGTATTATCGTAGTATGATCCTGGTGTGTGATCAGGAAAACAACCTGCGGGAGATGTATTCCTCCGGATTCAACAGTGATTCCGAACGCATGCTCGCACAACTCCGGGCGGGCAAATTTCCACACTGTGTGCAGGCTTGTTTTTCTCGACAGGAAGTGTGCGTGATGGAAAATCCCGCAATCGAATGCCCGGATTGCGTTTATTCGACTTTACACGAGAAATCTTCCAGCATCAGCGCGCCGCTGCAATATAATCATGATGTCTATGGCGCGCTGGTCGTGACGGTTCCGAATCGGTTTGCCCGCGACTCACAGGAGCATGAATTGTTGCGAGAAATCGCCGATGACGTCGCTTTTGTGCTGCATTCCATTCAAACTCAAATACGCCATGAATCTCTTGAAAAAAAATTTGCCGATGTCATGAAAACCACCAGCGACGCGGTGATCGCAAGCGATCTGGACGGCCTGATCACGGCGTGGAATCCCGGCGCGGAAAATTTGTACGGTTACCCTCACGAAGACATTCTCGGCAAATCCATCCGCACGCTCATTCCGCAACAACTGCATAAGCAGCATGCTTCTATGCTCGAACAGGTTTTAAAAACCGGATCCATTCAAGGATTCGAAACGGAGCGAATTCACCGAGACGGCCGTTCCATTCCCGTCGAACTGACGGTGAATCTGCAACTGGATCCGCAGAGCCGGCCGATCGGGTATGTCGGCATTCAACGCGACATCACCGAACGCAAATTGGCCGAAATCGAACGGGAACGGTTGCTTTCGGCTATCGAACAGGCCGCCGAAATCATTGTCATCACGGGCGTGGATGGAACCATTCAATATGTCAATCCCGCCTTCGAGCAAATCACCGGCTACTCGCGACAGGAAGTGATCGGAAACAATCCGCGAATTCTCAAAAGCGGAAAGCAGGATGAGGTATTTTATAAAAATTTATGGGATACGATTGTCAATGGAAATATCTGGCAAGGGCGTCTGATCAACAAGAAAAAAGACGGCGTCCTGTACACCGAGGAGGCGACGATTTCTCCCGTGCGCGACGCATCCGGCGTGATCGTGAATTTCGTCGCGGCGAAACGGGACATCACACGGGAAATTCAACTCGAAGACCAGCTGCGCCATTCCCAGAAGATGGAAGCCATCGGCGCGTTGGCCGGCGGCATCGCCCACGATTTTAATAATATGTTGATGGTGATTTTGGGATACGGCAAAATGGCGCTATCGCAACTGCCGCAGGACGATCCCATCTATCATGATCTCCGGGAAATTTACAAAGCGGGAGAACGCGCCGCTTCGTTGACCAATCAACTTCTCGCGTTCAGCCGTAAGCAAATCACGCAGCCGGAAATTATGGATCTGAATCGATTGCTTCACGATTTCGAAAAGATGCTTCGCCGCATGTTGGGAGAAGATATCGACATCCGCATTATCGCGCAGCCTGATTTGGGGAATATCAAGGCCGATCCGGGACAAATCGATCAGGTGATCATGAATTTGGCGGTCAATGCCCGCGATGCGATGCCCCAAGGCGGTAAATTCGTGCTCGAAACGAAAAATGTGGAGTTGGATCGGGACTATGCCGAATCCCACCTCGAGGTCGAATCCGGCAAGTATGTGTTACTCGCCTGCAGCGACACGGGCTGCGGCATCGCGAAAGACATTCAAGCCAAAATTTTCGATCCGTTTTTCACGACCAAAAAAACCGGAAAAGGTACGGGATTGGGGCTGTCAACCGTCTATGGAATCGTGAAACAAAACGGCGGCAACATCACGGTTTACAGCGAACTCGACAAGGGAACGACATTTAAGATCTACTTTCCACGCATCGACGAAGACATCGCCGATTCGCCGAAAGAATCAGCGCAGATGGAAAACCTGCAAGGTTCGGAAACCATCCTTATCGTGGAAGATGAAAAAAACGTTCGCCGATACGTGGAAAAAACTCTGTCTCTGAACGGCTATTCCGTCTTCACGGCAAGTTGCCGCGATGAAGCGATCATAAGATGCAATGAAATGCAATCCCCGATCGATTTGCTGCTCACCGATGTGGTTCTTCCTCAAAGCAGCGGGAAAGTAATTGCGGATGCTCTCTTGCAGCGCCAACCGAATTTAAAGGTGATTTTCATGTCCGGCTACACAGACAATGCCATCGTGCACCACAATGTGCTCGATGAAAACGTGAATTTCCTGCAAAAACCATTTACGCCGGATGTGTTGCTAAAAAAAGTACGGTCGGTGCTGGGGCGCTGATGGTTTACCCCTTTTCATTGGGATCACCGGAAACGGAGGCTGTGAGCTCCAGCAGATTGGATACTTTTTGAAACAGTTCCTGCAAATTGAGTTTGGTGATGTGTTCTTCCGCCTGCAGGTATTTGGCGCGCTCCTTCATGCCGATATCGCCGATGGAGGAATACACGATGACGGGAATGCCGGCGGTTTTCGGATTTTTCTTGATTTGTTTGGTCAAGGCGAGACCATCCGTTTGCGGCATTTCCACGTCGGAAATCACAAGCGCAATATCCGCGTGCGTATCAAGCAATTCCAATGCTTCACTCCCGTCGTGCGCGGCCAGGACGTCGAACCCATGTTCCTCCAACTCGAGTTGCAGCATGGAACGCACGGAAGAACTGTCTTCCGCGATCAGGATTTTTTTATGATGTCCCTGCAGTTGGATGGCATCCCCTTTTTTCACTTCGGTTTCGATTTGATCCGGTGAAACCCGCAATATAATCGTTTCGTAATCCAGCATGAGGATCATTTTTTCCTCGGTCGGACGCACGATGGAGATAATGAACGGATTTTCCGCCACTTCCACCACATTCTGCGCGTTGATGACCTGTTCCCATAAAACGGTATGGACGGCCTCGACGTGATCGACCAGCAGGGCGTTATGCATGCCGAAAAATTCGGTCACGATGATCCGGAAACGCTCGTCGAGGGAAGTCCGCTTGCCGCTGAGGAAAAAACCAAGATCGAGAACGGGAACGATTTTTCCCTGTTCGTTGAACACCCCCCGCATGGCCTCGTGCGCTCCCGGAATCACGCAGAAAGCCGGCATTTCGGATAAAACCCGGCTGACTTTGAGGATATTGATCCCGTAAGTCTCTCCGGCAGCTTTGAATTCAAGAATTTTGAGCTCGTTTGAGCCGGACCGGAGATAGGTATCGGCTTGGACATGCATGTCTTCGACCATGAGATGCTCCTTATGCAAGGGGTAATTCTACCCAAAATAGGATAGTTCCATTTTCTTGTTGTTTGGCGCCGATGGATCCGTTCATGGCATGAACCGCCTGCCTGCTGAAGGTCAAGCCGATGCCGGAGCCGCGCAGTTTGTGTTCTTTGCGAATTTGAACCTGATAAACCGGATCGAAAATGTTTTCAAAAACGATTGCATTGGCGTGATCCAAGCGATTTTCGATTTCGATTCTGTAGCTGATTTCGTTACTATGTGCATGAATTCTGATGAATGTGTTGCGTGGGGCGTTACGAATTGCATTCATGAGAAGATTATCGATCACTCGTTCGAGCAAAGCGGCGTCCATGCGCAGTTGCCCCGGCAAGAAAGAATCGAGTTCAGGAATCATGGCGATGCCTTTGTCGTTGGCAAGGGGATTGATCATCGCCACACATTTTTGGATAATGGTGGATACGTCGGCAAATACGATGCGGGGGATCAATATCTCCATGTCCATGCGGGCGATATCGAGAACATCCTCCAAAATACGCTCGGCCCTGCGGATGGCGAGATGAGTGGCTTCGATCAGTTCTTGATGACGGGGATTGTCAGGATCGTGGCGACCCTGCTCGACGCGAGATAAAAATTGCTTGGCGACGGCCAACGGACTCTCCAAATCGTGAATCAACATCGCGACGAATTGCAGATTGATCGAAGAGGAATCATTTGTTTTCTCAGCCATCGTCCAACCGTATGCTGAAGATCAGATTGTTTTGAATATTGATTCACCCACTGATTATATCATGGTAAAGCAAATAATGAGCCAATACCAGCCGGCGCCCGGCCTTGAAAGACTTAGCAAGACCTCAATTGCCCCGCCGGGGCAAACGACAAACAGCCCACCGTTTCAACGGTGGGCGCGATTGCCGCAAACGTTCTATTCAATGATTGGATTTATACTTATATGAAAATATTGTGGTGCGGGCTTCCAGCCTGCACGTACAGACCGAAGGTCCGCGCCATAACCTATTTTTTATCCTTTCATTGTGAACAACCGATCATGATGGCTTAGATATATTCGTTAAGTAGATTCTCCAGCAACTCCTGCCGTCCGCTTTGGATTTCGGGTTCGCCGTGTTGGAGGATATATTGTTCGAGTTCCTCAAAGCCGATCTGTCCGTTTTCGATTTTTTTGCCGAGCTCCCCATCCCATTTCGCGTAGCGTTGTTTGACGAAGTTTTCAAAGGGCTTGTCTTCGAGCATTTTCGCGGCGGCTTTCAGTCCGCGCGCAAAAGCGTCCATCCCGCCGATGTGCGCATGGAAGAGATCTTCCGGATCGATGGACTGGCGGCGGACTTTGGCGTCGAAATTGAGGCCGCCGGTGGTGAAGCCGCCGGCTTTGGTGATGGTGTACATTGCCAGAGTCGTGTCGTAAAGATCGACGGGGAACTGGTCGGTGTCCCAGCCGAGCAAAAGATCGCCGCGGTTGGCGTCGACGGAGCCGAGAATGCCGTTGGCGGCGGAATATTCCAATTCGTGATGGAATGTATGCGTGGCCAATGTTCCGTGATTGGCTTCGATATTCAATTTCAGGTGATCCATCAAGCCGTATTTCTGTAAAAACGCATGGCAGCTGGCGGCGTCGAAATCGTATTGATGCTTGGTGGGCTCTTTCGGTTTGGGTTCGATGTAGAACTGGCCGTCGAAACCGATTTTCTTTTTGTAATCGACCGCCATGTGCAGGAATTTGGCCAAGTGGTCGAATTCGCGTTTGAGATCGGTGTTGAGAAGAGTTTCGTAGCCTTCGCGCCCGCCCCAAAAGACGTATCCCGCGCCGCCGAGTTCTTTCGTGATTTCCATCGCTTTTTTCACCTGGCTGGCGGCGTAGGCGAAAACTTCGGGAGAGGGATTGGTCGATGCGCCGGCCATGAAACGGCGGTGGGAAAAGAGATTGCTGGTCCCCCAGAGCAATTTGACGCCGGTTTCCTCCTGCAATGCTTTCGCTTTGGCGACGATGTGATCGAGCCGTTTGTTGGTTTCGGCGAGGTTGTCCGCTTCGGGCGCGATGTCGCGGTCGTGGAAACACCAGAATCCCGCGCCGAGTTTGGTGAAAAACTCGAATGCGGCGTCCAGTGTCATTTCCGCAACTTTCATAGGATCGCTGGAATCATTATACGCGCGGATCATGGTGCCGGGGCCGAAGGGATCGCTGCCGAGACCTTTGAACGTATGCCAATAGCAGACGGAGAAACGAAAATGATCCTTCATTTTTTTGCCCAGGATCATTTCGTCAGGATTGTAGTGTTTGAAGGCGAGCGGATTTTTGGAGCCGGAGCCTTCGAATTGAATCTTGGAAATGCCGGGGAAATATTCTTTATTGGCCATGTTTCAGATACCTCATTCCTTTTTGCATGCTTTGTTTTTCAATGAAATAATAGGACTGTTGGTATTATAATGTAGAGCGAATGGTTGAACGGTTCAATGGATTAAAACCATCTGCATTCCTTGCGATCTTACCACGCTGTAGGGTGGGTTGAGCGAAGCGATACCCACCATCTGCCCACCGTATCGTAACATCAAAAGGTGGGATTCATTCCATTCATCCCACCCTACGATATTTCTGTTTCATTTATCTGAAAATAATATACAACGCTAATAACACACCGAGAATCAATGTCGAACAAACCTTGAAAACGGCGGTGGTATCGAACGAGACCGACTCTTCCATCCGGTCATATTCCTCATTCGGCGTATGTTTGGTGTTCAAGGAAATGTAA
>QZKN01000100.1 GCA_003598175.1 Candidatus Omnitrophota bacterium | reverse complement strand
AATGATTGAGAAAGAGCCGAGAAATTGGACGACGGGCATGTTGGCTCGAGAAAAAAAGGTATCGCCACGGCAAATTCAAGAGGATATCAATTTGCACATAGAGAGAGGAATTCGCATTAAAAGGGCTGGTTGGAAGCTTTTTATCGACAAGGATTAAAAAAATGCGAACCACCGGTGGTTCGCATTTTGGAAATATTGGCAAAATGCTATTGACACGGAAGGGGTAAGATTCTTACAATCCCCTCATAAGATGGTGTATCCCACAAGGAACGGATTTGTATCTGATCTTTCACACGTCCAACACGAATAAGGAGAATGTACCATGAATGAGAACAGCCAGAAAAATGAGCAAACAGCGAGACGGGAATTTCTGATACAGCTGATGAAGTCCGGTGCAGGTCTCGGCGCAATTGTCGCGGCGGGAACATCCTTTCCTCGCTTGGCAAATGCGAGTTTTGAGGAAATTATTAGTGTACCCTCTACCTGGCACCAAGAGATTGAAACGAATTATAATGTTTGGTGCTATAAATGCACGTGTACATGCCGTTGCAGAAAGGTCTGTGTTTGCCATTGTAGTTGCGCTGTGTCAAGCCTCACAACAGCAACTTCTCAAAATCTGGCTGACAGTGGTTATGTGTCGATTGATCGTCCAACCTCATCGGCTACATCTGGTGCCAATTCTAAAGCAACGAGTAAAGCGGACAGTACTAATTATGGTACTTATCCTCCTTTGCCTTTAACAAACGAGCAACATTTTTACCCATAATAATTATTAATCGCCAAATGTATCAGGAGGATTGAAAAAATATTTCAATCCTCCAATACTTTCATTTCACATAAAGGAATAGTAATCAAATGTCCGATATTCCCTTTATTCACTTATTTTCAACAGATACAAACAAATATGTTTACGATGTAAATTCCAATGATATCATTAAAGTGGATGACATCGCCTATGATTATTTCCATTTATTGCTTTCCGGTTTTGAGCCCGATGAATGCAAGTACCTGTTAACCAACGAGTATGATAGCAGTGCAATTACAAAAAGTATCGCTTTCATACAAGAAATTGAGAAAGCCGAATTGTATTTTTCCAAAACGCGCCCACAAGAAATTGCTCTATTTTGCTGTGAGAATTCAATGAAATATACATACAGCAACTATATTAATCAATTAACGTTGGAGGTTACCCAGCGATGCAATTTAAATTGCCGTTACTGTATTTTTTCCGGTATATATGAACAAAGCCGCCCTCATACAAAAAAGGATATGACCTGGAAAATTGCGAAATCCGGATTGGATTTCATGTTTCAGTATGGCGGTAGAGATCCAAATGATTCAATTTTACTAAGAGATCGATTTAAACCAAAAGAAAAATCCGATTTTACTATCGGTTTTTATGGAGGAGAACCGCTGCTGAATTTCGAACTTATTCAAAAATGCATTACCTACTGCCGCCAAAATGCACCCACCGATAAGAAAGTTGGTTTTGTAATCACGACCAATGGCACTCTACTGTCGGACGATATTATTGAGTATTTTATCGCCAATAATGTGGCCATCACAATCAGTTTCGATGGTCCACAGAATATCCATGACAAATTTCGTATTCACGCCAATGGGAAGGGAACTCATCAGGAGGCGCTGAATGCAATCAAACGGATCAATTACGTTGCAAGAAAAATGAACCTTCCAGAAACGTTATATTGCCTGATCAACTGTCTTGTGCTTGGAGGGTTTCATTTCAGAGAACTGTTTGATTATTTTGTTTCACTGGAAAACCTTTTGGATAACGAGTATGTACACTTTGACTTGGTCATCAACACATTAACCGGTGGGCTAAAAAAGTGGAATGATTGTTATCCGGAGGAACAACTTGAGAAGCCTGCCGGTTACGAAGAATTGCTTGAAGAATACAAATCGGCTTGTTTAGCAGGAAAATATAAAAATGATAACAATCATACATTTTATTTTGACATATTAAATATTTTTGCTTACAACAATCTTTATTTCGATCTTCACGCCCGAACTCGGCATCAATTCTCGGATGAAAATGAAATTCTTGAAACTTCTCATCCAGGTTGTATCTGCAAATTAGGTTCTCGTCGTCCCTTTCTTACAGTGGACGGGCGAATTTTACCTTGCGAGCGAGTTTTCTCCGAAAATCCTTCATTTTATGTCGGTCGTATTGATACAGGTCTGGATCTGAATAAAATAAAATCCATGCTCGATGATTTTACGAATTCTACGATCGAGGAATGCCGCGATTGCTGGTGCTATCGGATTTGTGATGTCGGCTGCATTAACGATAATTATGAAGAAGGTGTATTCGACGCAAGAAAAAAAATGGATAAATGCAGGCAGGTGCGCGCACGTCGTCACTCCGAATTGGTAGGAATGATGAAATTGTTGGAGCAGGATCCCACCGTCCTGGACCATTATAATGAGGTTGCGGTTTCTTAAGACTGATCTGTTTAACAGCACGCAGTAAATGATGGGAGTACCTATGAAGAAAACCACAAAGAACCTGTTGCTTATTTATGCCGCTTTGCTTCTTGTGATGATAGGGATTTTTTATGTAATTTTGTTTGTCTACAAGCCACCTTCGAAAAAATCACAGGATGACGTGATTATCTCCCATCAGAAACCGGCGTCCTTTACTGATCAGAAACCGCCTTACTTCTCTCCGTCGGACAGCACTCCGTTTGCTACCGTTTCACCCGCACCGAGTGCAACAGTATCCCCTCTTCCCGCCGATCAGTGGACACTGTTGATTCAGGATCCGTTGGGTGATCCCATCCCCGCCGGTATCGTAGCCGTCGGCAGTGAAAGTTTGTCCTTTATCGACGGCCACATTACATTTCCTGCGGCAGAGACGCGTGAACTTTCTGTTCGGGTGTCGGCGGAGGGTTACGCGCCGGGAGAGTTTGCCGTAACCCCCGGTTCCTTACCTCTCGTGTTGGACTATCTGTGTGACTTTTTCATTCAGGTGGAAAACGAGAAGGGAGACCCTGTTCCAAACACCACCGTTCTGGTTTGGAATTCCAATCCTCCACCGCGCCCGATCGGAGATCAAGCTGCGGCTTACACTCACATTAATTCCTTGGAAAATCCAATTCATTTGACCATGAACGGAAAAGAATGCCAAGTCTCAAGAGTAGACGAGCCGATCGAATCGATTGAAAAATACGGTTCACCCGACGGAAGGGTGTATCCCAAAGTTGGAGACAGGATCATGGCCCTAGGCGCCTGCACTTGGCATCCCGGATACACTCCATTGTACATTCACCAGGGATACGATGGGCAACGAGGAGCGTTAATCCTGGGTGAGTTTCTTCCCTTGACCGCCCGACATTCTACTCGTCTTCGAATTTGGGATACTCTCCGCCTGACAGAACAGGTTGATTCAAACCAAGCGAACATAAATACACAGATATTGGAGATTCTGCGAGATGATCAACGATGGTATTACTTCCTCATATTTCCGGAATGTCCGGTAGATCAGCCACCCCAGCTCAAAAAAAAGACCGACGAAAAAGGGGAGCTGGTGCTGCGCAGCATTCCACCCGCACTTTATTACGCGCAGGCTTTCGACGATAAAAATCGTTCGAGCGGAATCCTGCCACTCCATCCCGCCTGCGGCGGAGCACGGCTGCGGCTGAATGGAGAGGGAGACTTTCGCGTCTATGTGAAACGGGAAGGGCTCCCCACAAAGAATGCATATTATACAAGTGTGTCGGAAGCCGAAGTGCTCCTCCAATCCCAAAAGGGATTGAGGATCTATTCCGAAACCACGGATTCCTCGGGAACGGCCCGTTATAGAAAACTGCCTTACGGAAATTACCGACTTACGGTCAAGGCTTTGGGACAAATCGTAGAAAAAACGATAACATTCAACAAACCGGTGGATTCCTGCCTCGTTACTTTGCAGCAGGATGAATTGTATACCATCTCGGGGATTGTGCTGGAGCAGGATTCCGGCGTTCCTGTAGCTGATTATGCCCTTGTCTGTTTGAATGAGTATGAAGATAACCTATATCAGGAAGCGATTACTGATGCGGAGGGATGTTTCGAGTTCCCTAATGTGATTCCGGGAAAATACTGTCTTGCGGAAAATGTGAATTCAATCGGAGATTTAAAGTACATCTTTGCGAATCCAACACTTAATTATTTGTTTCTTCAAGAGTCTTCCTCTCATTTTGGAACGTTCAATTTAAATGTATACGAAGACATTCAGGATCTGGAGATTCGCGTGAAACCGGTTGTGAAAACGATGTTTTCCGGGATTGTTGTGGATACGGAGGACGTTCCGGTTGCAGATGCGAGAATCACAGTTTCTCCAATGAAGTTTAATGAAATATTTGATGGTCATGCAAAACTGTATCCCGAGAATTCTAAAACCGATGCTAACGGACTCTTTACCGTAACCATGTTTAATCACCGTCAGACAGTAAATCAGTATTTCGAGTATGAAGTCGCTGCCATGCTTGGCAGAATGGCTCCCTCTCGCTGGCTTCCCAATCCCTATAATCCGAAAAATTATTCGTTGGTTAAGGAAAAATTTCAGCCTTCTTCTCTCGGTTCCATAATTGTCGCAGGGGATATGGGGGATACCATCACAGATCTGCGTATCGTGATCGAACCTTATGTAACCGATAAGACTCTGCAGGGAAAACTTGTGGCGGAAGGGGAAGATCAGTTCGCGGAAGTTAACATTTACGCGAACCAGGGAAATCAAGATATCCCGATCCGTGTTAATCAAGCCGGGAATTTCAAAGCCGAGAACATTTCTGCCGGGGATTTAAGGCTGGTTATTTATCCTCATATCCATGCTTCAGTTTACACGCCCTATGGACTACAAAATTACCTGAAATATCGCAAACGAACAGTAATTATTCCAATCGAGGAAGGACAGCCACAAACGTATGCGGAAATTCCCCTACTCCGTTCCGGCTATTTTTGGGGGCATGTAATGGATGGTGACGGAACACCTCTTCCAAATGCAGTGGTTGCAGCGAAAGATCGTGCGAATTCAGACCAACATTTCGGTTCGACCATTACGAATGCAAACGGATTCTTCTTCATCAGTTCGAGTCAGTTATCGTTTGACGAAACATATAACATCAAATATCGTGTCGGAGAACAGCGTAAAGTTCTTTATGATGTTTCACCCAACACGGGAGACCTGTTGCTGCAATAAATTCTTATTAAAAGGGGTATATCCTACTAAGACAAGAACACAAAAATATAAAATCATGGAAAAAGTCAGTCGTGTAGGATGGGTCACGTTTTTTGACCCATCGCTTCATTTCATAAATTTTGATGGGTTGAAAAAGTGCAACCCATCCTACGAATCTTTTCATAGGACATAGTCATACGGGACTGGATATAGATAAAATTGGCAATATGCTCGATGATTTTACCAATTCGACCATAGAGGAATGCCAGGATTGCTGGTGTTACCGGTTTTGCGATGCCGGTTGTGTTAACGATAATTTTAAAGAGAGTAAATTCGATGAAAGTATAAAACCAGAAAAATGCAGAGACTTGCGCGCCCGCCGTCACACTGAACTTGTGGGAATGATGAAATTGCTAGAGCAGGAACCCACAGCCCTGGATCATTACAATGATATAACCGTTGCTTAAGATGAATAATGCAAACAATATTTAGCCATGTAAAGTGAGAACACGCATGAAGGTAACGAATAAAATTCTCTTTCTATTTTCTATCGTATTTTTTCTTGTCATAGCGGGTTTGATCTGCATAATCATTTTCTCTACACCACCCGACCCCCAGAGTGACGTGATCGTATCCTATCAGAGACCCGATACCTTCGATCCGGTGAAATCCAATCAATTCAAGGACACTCCGTCTGATACGTCCTCACCGACGCCTAAAACCACAGAAATATCTTCAGAAATGGACGCAGCCGCGGCAACACCGACTCCTGCCGACCGGTGGGCGCTGACGATTCAGGATCCGTTGGGTGATCCGATTCCATCCGGTGCCGTCGTCTTCGGCAGTGAAAGCCTGTCTTTTACCAATGGCGGCGTCATTGTTCCGGCGACCGCGCCGCGCGAACTTACTGTTAGAGCGTTGGCAGAGGGATACGCGCCGGGAGAATTTACCGTCACTCCTCACTCCTCCCTCATCGTGCTGGACTACCTCTGTGATTTTTTCATTCGGGTGGAGGACGAAGAAACGGGAGTACCGGCGCCTAACACCGCCATCCGTGTTTGGAAATCCAGCCTTCCTCCGCGCCCGGTCAGAGATTACACAACCGTATATACCGCCTCCAGCACACAAGATTCGATCAATTCATTTTGCATAACTCGTAACGAGTATGAATGCAGAGTAACTTGGGTGAGCGAACCTCATTTAAGGATGCACACCCGGGGTTCACCCGATGGGCAGGTGTATCCCAAAATAGGAGATGAGGTCATGGCCCTGGGCGCCTGCGCCTGGCAGAACGGATACACCCCGCTGTATATAAACCATACCAATACTTCAATGCGTGGAGAAACTTTTCCCTTAGCGGTTCAGCGTTCTTCCCGTCTGCGAATCTGGGATACTCTCTGTCTGGCAGAACGACCGGAATCGAAACAAGAATACATGGGGGGGGGTATTTCACAAGTCATGGAGATTCAACGCGAGAATCGACTCCATTATTACAATCCGATTTTTCCAGAATTAATGGAAAACCAACCTCCCCTATACGAAGAAAAAACCAATGAAAATGGAGAGTGGAAACTGCGCGGCGTTCCTCCTGCACTTTATTACGTTCAGGCTATCGGAAGTCGAAACCGTTACAGCCAAATTCTGCCATTGTATCCTGCCTGCGGGGGGGTGCGGCTGCGGTTGTGGAGAGATGGCTATTTATATGTATATGTAGAAAAAGAGGGAATTCCTGCCAAGGACAAACTTTATGCAAAAGTTCCGGACGCCGAAATTACCCTTCAATCCGAAAAGGGCATTCGACTCTACGGTATGAAGACAGATGACAGGGGAAGCGCCCTTTTCAAGGAATTGCCTTTCGGAACATACCGGCTCGTAGTCAATGCGCCAGGACAAACCGTGGAAAAACAAGTAACGATCAAAAATATATGGAATAACTGCATTGTTACCTTGCCGCATGAGAAATTATACAACATAACAGGAATTGTGCTGCAGCAGGATTCTGGCGCTCCGGTAGCCGGTTATGGTTTGGAATTAAATTCAGCTGGCAGAACGGGCTTCTTCGGTAACCGCATCTATCAAGAAGTGATTAGCGATGCAAATGGTCGCTTCGAGTTTCATGACGTCATTCCCGGAAAATACTCTCTGTCGGAAGACGTGAAATCACTTGAGAAGTTTGATTACATTTTTAGCGATCCCTCTAGGGATTATGATTACTTTTTTGATTCATATCCCCACTTCGGTTACATTGAGTTGGATGTGAACCAAAACATTCATGATCTCGAAGTCCTGGTGAAACCGGTGGTCAAGACGACTTTTTCCGGCATCGTGGTGGATCAGAATGAGATTCCGGCAGCGAATGCGGTGTTCATAGCATATTTCGGTCGATATGATAAAAAAGCGAAATTGTGTCCGGAGGATTTCAAAACCGATGCGAGCGGACTCTTTTCCCTAACCATATTCAATTCAAATCGGGAAGAAGGAGTGCGTAATGATTTTGAGATAACCGCCATGACTGGCAGAATGGCGCCCTCCCGATGGGCGCCAAAAATGGATAATCCATCATTTTTTGATTTTGTTCCGGAATCATTTAACGCCTCCTCCATCGGTTCTATAGTCGTGACTGGGGAATTGGGAGACACGTTTAATGATCTGCGGATTGTGCTGGAGCCTCATATAACCGACAAGACTTTGCATGGCATGTTGGTGGTTGAGAGAGAATATCCGATTCCACCGTTTATCATCACGGCTACACAGAATAACCAGGATGTCTTCATTCAGAAAAATGAAGAAGGATATTTCAAAGCAGAGAATATCTCCACTGGGGATATGACGCTCGAGATTAGTCCTAACATGCAGACTTCCGTCAATACTCCAAATGGTTCCTATAAATATCTTGAATACCTGTTCCGGACAGTGAGGGTTCAAATTGAGGATGAACATGCACAGACGTACGTGGAAATCCCGTTGCAGCGTTCTGGCTATTATTGGGGATATGTGAAAGACAGCGCCGGCAATCCTCTGCCGGAAGTAGAGGTGTGGGTGGATGATAAATCCAGTCCGAGTCACCGTGTTTTTTTAACGGATCCCAATGGTTTCTTCTTTATTAGCAGTCTTGATTTAGTGGTGGGCAAGAGTTACAACATCAAATACCGTGCCGGCGAACAAGTCAAAATCATACCGGATGTTCCACTCAACACGGGGAACCTGATGCTGCAATAACTATTTTATTATGTATTTTAGAAGAAGGATCGTGGAAATAGATGGTTACGGAAAAAGTCAGCATTGTCATTCCCACATACAACCGAGCTGCCTTGTTGGAACGAACCTTGGAAAGTGCACTACAACAAACGTATTATAAAACAGAGATTATCATTGTCGATGACGGATCAACGGACAATACAAAAGAGGTGGTAATCAGTCTTCAGGATCCACGAGTCGTCTACGTTCGAAATCCAGTCAATGTCGGAGCTCCCGAATCCCGAAACATCGGCATTGATCGTTCTTCGGGGAAGTATGTAGCGTTTCTGGATTCGGATGACGAATGGGATCCGCGTAAACTGGAAAAGCAGATGGATTTCATCCGACAGCAACAATCCACAGCGGATTTTTTGTGTTACACACAAATCGTTATGCCAAATCAAAAAATGTATATTACGCCGGCCAAGGATAGAGAGGAAAACCAACCACTAACGGAGTATTTTTTTCTCTACAACGAATTTATCATGACCAGCGCCATGCTATTTCCACGGGAGACCATCCGGCGGCTGCGATTCAAAAAGGACATCAAACTGTTTCAGGACGTCGATCTGTGCCTGCGAGCGTCTCGTATGCCGTGCCGATTTTTGTTTGTCAAAGAACCTCTTTGCACGTGGAATTGCGACCACCGAAGGGATCGAATCACCGTAAATCATGACGGCTACACCCGTTTTTGTTGGCTGGAAATCAACTTTGATTATTTTACGGAAAAATCCCTGAAGGAATATCTTCATTCGTTTGTCATTGGCAGCATTAAAACGGTAAAGCAAAAAAGATTGGTGCAACAACGATTACTGCAGTGGATTCGGGATAAAAGAATTCTTATGGAAGATGCGTTTCCCATGATGAAAAGACTGAATTCTTTATAAGAACGTGTCATCGTGAATCAAAGCAACATGATGGAAATATGTTTGTGCGTGTATGAACGTAGTCAACGATTGCCAATGCTCCTGGCGCAGTTGGAACGGCAAACCCATCTGGATTTTCGCCTTAATATTTGGAACAATAGCGGCAAACCATTGCCAATTTCCCACAGCAACGCGATCAAATTGCAAATCATCGATTCCGACCATAACTGCGGTTCAAGCGCCCGATTCAAAATCATCCTTCAAACAGAGGGGAATCCTATCCTATTCATTGATGATGACATGATTGTACATAAGGATTTCATGGCTTATTATCATGAACAGTTCATCAAATACGGCTCCAATTGCATTTTGGGATGGCATACAAGAATCTTTCAGGAAGAACATTATTGGAAAGCAACGCTTCATTCGCCCTATGGCTCTGAAGTCGATTATATCGGAACTGGTGGAATGATCCTGGATCGTAAGATTTTTGATAATGAATCCATTTTACAAAACCTCCCGGCTGAATACGAAAAAGTGGAAGATTTGTTTTTATGTTATTTGGCCCGGCAAAAATACAATATGAAACTCATTGCGATTCACAAAAAATGCGCCATTGTGGCGGATGGCAAGGATCAATACCGACGTCTTTACCAATACAAACAAAATGCCTTCCAATCGCTTCGAAAAATGGGATGGCGTCTCCTGAACGATGATTCACTTTAATATCCTGTTAAATTTCTTAAATCCCGTTAAATCAATTCTACCCCCGATTCGACCATCACTTCATACCAACCTTCGTGCGGAGAACGTTCTACCCACGGAAAATGATCCGGAATAGAATTTCAACCCATAGCAAAAAGAAAGACTTTTTAATAACATCCATAACCAATTCTCATTTTTTGAACGGCGAGACAATCGATTGCATAGCGTTTATGATATTTTTTAATGATGAAATTACATCGAGAATCGCCTGGATTAAAGACAAGCGAACAAATTAAAAAAGGAGTCAAAATGAAACGCCGCAACTTCTTCAACCTGACCGCGCTGACCAGCGTGGGAATTCTTTTACCAAAAAACAGCGCCCATGCCGAACCTTCATCGGATGAACAAAATACCATCCGCGAGGAAGCAAAAAACATCCCCGTCATTGCCGAGGCCGACATCTGCGTGTTGGGCGGCAGTTGCACCGGCGTGTTCGCGGCGATTCGGGCGGCGCGGCTGGGCGCGAAAGTGGTGATCGTTGAAAAACAGAACTGCTTCGGCGGCACGGCAACCGGTTCGATGGTGAACGTGTGGCACAGCCCCTATGACGCGGAATTCCAGCAGCAGATCATCGGCGGCCTGACGATGGAGACGATCGAGCGGCTCAAGAAGAGAAACGCCGTCTTTGTGCATCAACAAAACGTCAGTCACGGCTTCGATTTTAATTCTGACGAATTAAAAGTTGAGTTGGACGAGATGGTTCTGGCTGCGCACATCAAACCTTATCTCCATACCATTTTTTCCGCGCCGGTGGTGAAGGACGGGGAGCTCATCGCGGTCCTCGTCGAAAATAAATCCGGTCGCGGCGCGATCAAGGCCAACATCTTTGTCGACGCCACCGGCGATGGGGATTTGTGCCATCGATTGGAATTACCGACGTACACCGCGGAGCAATTGCAGCCGCCGACCATGTGCGCGCGGTTTGCAGACTGGCGCTCGCTGAAAGGATTCGACCTCAACAAAACCGTCTTGGAAAACCGTGAGAAGTATCATTTGCCGGAAGGCTTTTCCTGGGGCGCGTATGTGCCCGGATCGGATGTGTACATGCTGGCGGGAACGAGGGTGTATGGCGTGAATTGCGCCGATGCGGATGATTTGACCAACGCGGAAATGGAAGGACGACGGCAGGTGCGCGCGATCCATGACATTATCCGCGAACATTGCCCACAAAGCAAAATCACCCTGCAGGCGCTTCCCTCCCAGATCGGTATTCGCGAAACTCGTCACGTGCGTTGCGGGTATCAATTGACCGGCGACGATGTGTTGTATGGCAAACGCTTCGATGACGCCATCGCCAACGGCAGTTATCGCGTGGATATTCATCACCAGAATAAACCGGGCATCACGTTACGCTATCTCAATGGAACTGAGCAGTATTCCCGTCCCGGTTTTCCATCGAAAACGAGTCGTTGGCGCGAAGAAACCGCTACCAATCCAACGTTTTACCAGATTCCATTGCGCTCACTCATTCCCGGCGGCAGGTACAGAAACATCATCACGGCGGGGCGTATGCTGGACGCAGATAGGATCGCGTTTTCCGCCGTGCGGGTGATGGTGAATATGAATCAAACCGGCGAGGCGGCGGGAACGGCGGCATGGCTGGCGCTGTCGAGTAATACACCCATCAATAATCTCGATCCGCAAGAAGTACGAAAATTACTGGCAAAAGAAGGAGCGATTATTCTTTGATATGTGTATCTCGAAATTGCCGACACCGGTTGTGGGATAAACGCGGAAATTCTGGAAAAAATATTTGATCCGTTTTTCACCACAAAATTCACGGGACGCGGTTTGGGACTGGCGGCGGTTCTCGGCATCGTTCGCGGTCACAAAGGCGCCATCCGAATCGAGAGTGAAGTCGGTAACGGCTCAACCTTTACAGTATTATTTCCGGCCTCTTCGTAAGAAAAACACGATTCGAATCTTGTCCCACACGGTTCTCACAGTAGAATCGATGAATGGTTTACGCTAACGAAATTTTATCAGAAAAGGAATTTTGGTATGGGATCGAACAGACAAATGAAAAAGAAACTGAAACGGCATGGAAATAAGCAGGTGCAAAATCAACCACCGCAAAAAACACCGCCGAAAACATCGCAGCCGGTTCAATCCGCCATTGAAAATGAACCGAAAGCCGTCAACATTCAACCGGAACAAACGGTTCGGAATGTCGCCCCCGCGCCAAAGCCCGCTCCGGCAAGCGTTCATCAACCGCCGCCGGTCCAACCGTCGTCAAATGCGCCGATTTATTTCGGTTTCATCGTCGTGATCGCCGCTGTGGCAGGATTGGCCTTATACTTGAATATCCAAATAGAAACGTTGGAAACGTCCATCGCCGATCAATCGAAAACCATCACATCTTCGTTGCAGGAATCGAAATCCGGGACGGATCAGACATTGATCGCGAACGTTTCCGGTGAAACCCAAAAAATCATCGACGCGGTGCAGCAGACGAAATCTTTCGCGGACGATGCGCTGGCGAAATTCAGCGCGGAATGGGATGCGAAATGGAACACGAAAATCGACCAATCCACCGAACAATTGACCCGTAAAGTGGATGAAATCGTCGCCGCGGGACAACAGATCGGAGAAAAAATCGACAACATTCAAACCACGCCGATAACGGACAATCTTGCATCGCTATCCGCAAAGCTGGAGCAAAACAGCGAGAAGATATTATCTACGATTATCGGAGTGGAGGAGACGCTGCAAACCGTTCCGAACCGCGTTTCGTCGGAAATCCAAACCACGGAGTCGGAAATCTTACAGGTTTTGTATCAGTTGCGTGAAAACAGCGACTCGCAGCGGGATCAATTGCAGCAGCTGCTGGTGGATTATCAAACGTTAAAGAAATCCGTGGACGGACAGATGGTAGCAATTCAAAATGAATTGAAAAAAATGAATAACAAACCCGCGCCAGAGCCAGCGGAAGAACCGACGCCGACGCAATAAGCGGCGGCTTTTTTTGTAAAACAACGAATAAAGGGGATGATCCGGGTGGATGATCCCCTTTTTCACATTGAAATTACGCATGGTATCCCCTATTTTATGTTGTAACCACACGATTTGTTGAACGAATGATGGCGCGTGGACATCTTGCCTGTCCAGCGAAACATTCAAAAAGTGAATTTTGTAATTTCGGAGAAAACCATGCCGCTCGATTTAAGCAATCTAAAAAAGGCGATCATTTCTTTGGAAGAAATCGTTGCGCGTTCTCAGGATAAGGCGTTCATGGACGCTCAAGACGCGATCACCAGGAACGCGATTCGTGCGGGTGTAATCCAACATTTCGAGTTTGCTTTTGAGTTATGTTGGAAATTCATGCAGCGTTGGATCCGTTCGAATCTGTCGCCGGATGATGCGGTCTTTCCGCGTACGCGAAAGGACTTGTTCCGTTTATCCGCCCGCCATGGTTTGATTGCCGAACCGATCGCCTGGTTCGCATATGGCGATGCCCGTAACATCACATCCCATACGTATGATGAAAAAACCGCCGATTCGGTTTATGAAGTCGCGGTAAAATTTGTTCAGGACGCAAAATTCTTTCTGGAACAATTGGAACGGTTCAATGATTGATTTGGAAAAAAAATATCTGCACGAAGTGAAACGTATTTTGCGGGAATACGTTCCCGATTGTCGCGTTCGCGTGTTCGGATCACGTGTGGACGGAACGGCGCGACAATACTCCGATTTGGATTTGTGTGTGGAGGGAACAGCTCCGATTGATCCACAAATCCTGGAAGAACTGAAATACGCTTTCGCCGAATCGGACCTGCCGATCATCGTGGACGTGTCGGATTGGCATTCCGTTTCGGATTCGTTTCGTAAGATTATTCTACGAACGCACGAATTGCTATGAATTTTGAGGAAATTGTTCACATCCCGCAAAACGAGTTATGCGAAATGAAAAAAACACCAACCTGGCAATACGACGAAAACAAGCACATCGGCGTGGATTACGGCAATTGCATTAATGCGCAAACCTACGATGAAAAACTATCCGTGCTCGCCGACATCGATAAGGAATGTCAGGAAATTATTGAAGTCCTGCAGTTGAATCAAACGCAAACACTGTTGGATATAGGCGCGGGAACCGGCGCATTCGCAATCCACGCGGCGCAACGATGCAAAAAGGTGATTGCCGTGGACATCTCTCCCGCCATGCTTACCTGCGCCCGACAAAAAGCGATGGAACGGGGCATACAAAACTTGGAATTCATGCACGGCGGATTCCTCACATACGAACATGGCGCCGAACCGGTCGACGTGATCATTACCCAGCTCGCGCTTCACCACCTTCCCGATTTCTGGAAACAATACGCATTGATTAGCCTGACAAAAATAATGCAACCCAATGGAAAACTTTATCTAAAAGATATCGTTTTTTCATTCGATCCCATGGAAACCGATGCTTTCTTCAACCGCCTCATGCAACACTTCGATCAGAACGTCGATCCCTTCATCGCCCGCGAAATGAAAACTCACATCCGCGAGGAATACAGCACTTTCGGCTGGATCATGGAAGGAATGCTCGAAAAAGCCGGTTTCTCGATCCGGAAAAAGACTTACCAACATCAATTTATGGCCCATTACCTCTGCATCAAAAATGCGTAACTTGTCAAACACGCGGTCTCCACGATTTTTTCCTCTTTGCTGTTCCACAGCTTTCATCCATCAAGAGAATCATTCCTTCCCGGTTTACATTCCATGCTTTTTGCTTTATAAACAGGCAAGAACGTCAACAGTCGACAGAGAAAACCGTATTCTCAATACGATAACGGAGGACGCGCCATGAAACAACAACCTGACAACGATCTATCATTAACGAATCCCTCTCGCCGCAACTTCTTAATCGCTACAAGTGCAACCATCGGCGCATCGGTTTTATCGACAACAAAAGCAGCCAACGCCGGCCCCATCTCGCCCGCCGGCCCCGCATCGAAATACATCCCGAAAATCAAAGCCGCCTTCGTTCGCCGCGAAGGTGAATATGGCATGTTGTGGCCGGGCGCGATTTATGACGGTGAAGCGGCATTGAAAAACTACACCGAACAAATTCAGCGTGCTGCAAAAGACCTTGCCATTGAAATTGACATGCAAACCAAGCCGATCTATTCGCTGGAAGAAGCGGAAAGATGGGTGGAGCAGGCAAAAGCCCACAAGCCGGACGGTTTATTCGTCGTTTTACTCGACCGGCAGCAGCATTCCTGGCCATCCGCCTACGCCGCCGTAGAAAGCGGCATCCCCGCCGTCGTTTTTGCCCCCATCGGCGCCGCTTTCACCACCAATACATGGAAGGTTGCCGAAGAAAATAAGTGTTTCATCTGTTCCACGGACGATTTTAGTCAGGCCGCTTCCGGCTTGAAAATGCTGGCGGTTAACGCCAAACTGCGGGAAATGCGCTTCGTCGTCATCAAAGGCAACGAACGCAAAGATGAGGAACTTCTGCATTTCGGAACCAAGCTGCGCTACGTTCCCGCGTCGTCATTTCTCGAGGAATACAACCAAATCCCAGTTACGGACGAAATCAGGCAAATCGCGGCGGAATATATGGCCAATGCAACCCGCATCGCCGGTCCGACCGAGCAGGACGTCATCAACGGCGTAAAAAGTTTCGCCGTCGCCCGCAACATTCTCGAACGCGAGGAAGCCGACGGCATCACGATGGATTGCCTGGGCGCTCTGGGAAAATCCAAAGTCAGCCTTCCCTGCATTTCCTGGTCGCTTATGCTGGATCATGGCATTCCCGCCGCCTGCGAAGCCGATCTCGGCGCGTGCATCACGCACGCGCTGGTGCAAAATCTCTTCGACCGCCCCGGTTTTCAACAGGATCCGGTTCCAGAAACCGCAAAGGAATGCCTGATCGGCGCACACTGCACCTGTCCGACCCGTCTCAACGGATTGGCCAGGCCGCCGGAACCCTACCATCTCTCCTACCATCACGGAAAACGCGACGCCGTGCCGGTTCCGAAATGGAAAATCGGTCAAAGAATGACGTCCGCCGATGTTCTACTAAGCTACGATCCGGAAAAACCGCCGCAAATGATCATTTCCAGCGGAATGGTATACGAAAACATTTCGGTTCCACCCGCCGGCGGATGCGTCGTATCCGTTATGGTCAAACTGGACAACGTGACCGATTATCTCGGCTATCCCGGCTTTCACCAAATCTTCTTTTACGGCGATTTTAAAAAGGAATTGCGGAATTACTGCAAATTATTCGGAATTGAACCTGTCGTTGTATGATCAAACCGAGTTTTAAAAATTAATTTCTCAGAAAAGCCCATCTATCGAATCTATTTTAACAACGCCTTCTCTGACTATTTTTGGCGGCGCAATCGTGCAATCAACAACCGTGGAAGGCGGTTGTTGCGGTAAAATCCCCGCATCGACAATCCCGTCTACCTTTTCCAAAATTCGCTCCATCCCCTGCAACGACCACACCGGCGCATTTCCGCTGTAATTCAAACTCGTGTTTGCCAGCGAACCACCCCATGCGGATAATAGCGTTTGAATAAAAGGATAATCCGGCGAGCGCAGACCGACCGTCCCTTTATAAGAATAGGGAAAGAATGGATCGGCGGGCACAATGATCGTGAGAGGGCCGGGCCAGAAATGGTTAGACAGTATTTCCGCCGCCGGACACGGCCTGGATAGCGTCAATGTGCGCGTAAATAAAGCGAACGGTTTATCTTCCGGGCGTGATTTCAGTTGAATGATTCGATTGATAGCTTTTACATCGGCGGGATCGCAAACCAAGCCATAAACCGTATCCGTCGGGACGCAGAGAATGCCTCCCTTGCGTAATATTTTACAGCAGGATTCAATGACAATTGCACAATCCTGATCGTCTAGCAAGAAGTATTGAGACATCGGAAAACCATTATCCCTGCGGCGGGAGAAATAGATAGATAAAATCCCTTAACAAATCTTCGTCCAATTTACCGGCCATTTCCTGTTTCATGGTTTTGAAGGTATCAAAGGATGTTTTTCGCTCTTGAAACGGCCTGCGTGTGTTGATCGCATCGAAAACATCCACGATCGCGCAAATTCTTGCGCCCAACGATATTTCGTCCCCTTTCAGGCCGAACGGATAGCCCGAACCATCCAAACGTTCGTGGTGATGAAGAATGATCGACTCCGTTTCGGGAGTGAGGGGAAATAGATCCTTAACAATTTCAACGCTTTTTATGGGAAGCTGTTTCATGATTTCCCATTCTTCTTCCGTCAAAGGCTCCGTTTTATTGAAAAATTCTTTTTCTATCAAAGTCTTCGCGATATCGTGCAATAATAAACCCGGTCCGAATCTGGTAAGCGCATCCTGCTTGGAAATTTTGAGTGATTGTCTGGCAAGCGCCATTCCATATAGGCATACATTCACCGAATGCGTGTACAACGCGTAATCCATACTCGTACGAACGATGAAATTATGCGCCGCCGTTTGATTGGCAAAAATCACCTCGATCACCGGTTCGAGAACCTTGGAAGACGCCTCGATCACTTCGTCCGGATCGGATGAATTAAAAACCTGCTGCATGATTTGGGAGGAAGCGTTGTACGTCAATTCGCATTTCGCATCGACCGTAACATTCGGATCCCGAATGATCTTGGATATATTCTCGTTCAGATAGCGATCATAGAGATTATAGTCGCGGTTGGGAACCCAAAGCGTACTGTAGCCGCCTTCTTTTAAAGCAACCAGATCGTTTCGATGAATAGGGAAAGAGCAGCTGCGAAATAAAATTGGCGTATCGTCCTCTTTACGTTTAATATAAAAATCCAACGCCGGAATGCTTTTCAGTTGAATCGTATCCAATGAAATCGAGATATAATCTCGTTGACTTTCCTGACGCGAGGAATCTGTTTGATCACTTTGCTTCTGCATGATAATAATCGACAGTCATTCGGATCGGTTTTCTACCCTTACGATAGTTTAACATTCCATTTACGCAAAAGGCCTTCCAGATGTTCAAAATCGTAAAAATGAACTTCGATAATCCCCTTTTTTTTCCCTTTCATCTTAATATTGACTTTCGTTTGCAGCGTTTCTTCTATCGAAAATTCCAAATCACGGATATGCAAGTCTTTCTCTTTAAACTCTTTTTCTGAGTTTTCGGGGTTGGAAACCGTCTCTTCACGTGCGCATGCTTCCGTTTGTCGAACGGTCAAACCTTCACGGATCACGCGATTCGCCAACTCTTCCAATTGATTCGCATCCTTAATGGATAGAAGCGCCTTTGCGTGGCCAATGGAAATCTCCGTATTTTCAAGGGATTTGAGCACGGAAGGGGGTAAATTCAGCAAGCGCAATGAATTGGCAATGGCTTCTCTGCTTTTCCCAACTCGCTGTGCAATTTCTTCCTGCGTTAAAGAAAATCGATCGGATAGTTGCTTAAAAGCCCGCGCTTCTTCCACCGGATTCAGATCGGAACGTTGGATATTTTCAATCAGCGCAATTTCAAGCATCTGCGCTTCTTCGGCTTCAAGCAGAATACACGGAATGGTTTTCTGTTCCGCAATTTTTGCGGCTCGTAATCTACGTTCCCCTGCAATCAGTTGAAAGCGATCGGAAAATTCCGGGTGACTTCGAACCAAGAGCGGCTGCAAAATACCATGCTGCTGAATGGATTCGGCCAATTCCAGCAACGAATCATCGTCAAAGAACGTGCGTGGTTGATACTGATTAAAATGGATATCGTCAACGGAGATTTCTCTGATTTCACGTTGTTCTTTTTTCTCGTTCGGCATGTCAGCAAGAAGAACGGAAAGGCCACGCCCCAGCGCTTTTCTTTTCATTTTCGATCACTTCCTTTGCCAGATTAAGATAGGACAATGCCCCGGATGAATTCGGATCATAAAGGAGAATCGGCAATCCATGGCTGGGCGCTTCACTGATTCGAACGCTGCGATAAATGACCGACTCGAATACTTTGTCGCCATACGCATTGCGTATGTCTTCCTCAACTTGTTGGCTCAAATTCAACCGGCGATCCGCCATTGTCAGCAAAATACCCTCCAACGATAAGCAACGATTGAAATTCTCACGGATCATGGAAGCGGAAGAAATGATTTCCGTCAGTCCTTCCAGAGCATAATATTCGCATTGAACCGGAATTAGAATCGCATCAGAAGCCAAAATAGCATTAATAGTCAATTGGCCAAGAGATGGAGGGCAGTCGATAAACACAAAATCCGGCTGTTCATGCGATGAAGTCGACCAGAAAAACCGGCTCAAAGCACTTTTTAAATACAGTTTTCCCTGCTCCTGCGTTGAAAAATGAAATTCTGCCGCCAAAAGATCGCTGTTAGACGGAGAAATACGTAACCCTTCCAACGGAGTCGGCAATAAAGTGGATAAAAAGGTAGATTCATCGGTAAGAGCGTCGAAAATGGTTCGATCGAGAGTTTTTTTGTCTACCCCCAAACCGCTGGTCGCATTCCCCTGCGGATCAAGATCAATAAGAATCACATTCTTGTTCAACGTCGCAATGGCCGAGGAAAGATTGACGGAGGTCGTGGTTTTCCCGACTCCCCCTTTTTGATTCATGATTGAGATTACACGAGACACACTATATATCCTACTGTTCCACGTGGAACAATCAATGCCGGCTAAAAAAAGACAAAATCATTTTTTCTGATTATAACGGACGTTTCTTTAACTGCCCAGGTTTTCGCGGGTACTTATCCGGAGTATTCATTATTTTTTCCAACACGAATAGAACAAAATCCTGATTTCGCCTTGGTAGTTTATAGGGAACCATCTTTACTATTTTATTTCCCAATATCGAAGATAAATATTCTATTTTCGATTCTTCCTCTTCATTACTGCCTCGTGGAAGCAGTATGTTACCACCGGTTTTTGCCAACGGTGCGGTTAATTCCATCGTAATCGGCAAGGATCCGATAGCGCGGGCGGTAACAATATCGAATTTTTCTCTATACTGCTCATTATGCGCCGTTTTTTCAATTCTCTCGCAGAGTACGTTGCAATTATACAAAGGGATTTGCTTGACCACCCGGTTTAAAAAATCCGTCTTTTTCTTTCGGGAATCGATTAAAAGAACGTTTGCTTCCGGTCTCATTATAGAAAGTAATAAACCGGGTATCCCAGCCCCCGTTCCCACGTCGACGATGGATGGTTTCGGCTTTTGATCGATCTGTTGATTCAAAACAATCGTGTCGATCAGGTGAAAATCAATATAGTCGTCAATCTTATGGTACCCGGTTAAATTAGACAATTCCGAGGATTTTTTGAGAAGAAAAAAGTAATGAATGATTTTATCGATGATGTCCGCGTTGAAGCCATTTTTTCTCTTTTGCATGGACGAAATAAATTCCTGGCGAAAATGGGCGCATTCCAAATCAATCATCGAATAAAATATTCTCTAATCCGTAGATTACTCCCGTCTGATTCATTGCCTCGCGAACGGCGATTAAAACCCCCGGCATGAAACATGATCGATCCAACGAATCATGCCGTATCGTCAACGTCTGACCCGTTGTCCCGAATATTACTTCCTGATGCGCCAATAAACCTGGTAACCTTATACTGTGAATTGGGATGCACTTGATATTTTGTCCTCTTGCGGGTTCATTTGTTCCACGTGGAACATTCTCACTGCATCCTGTGCTATCATGAATCAGTTCCGCTGTTTTAATCGCTGTTCCCGATGGTGAATCTAACTTTTTTTCGTGATGTAATTCGATGATCTCTACATTCTGTATGTACTTCGCTGCCTGTTGCGCGAATTTCATCAACAATAAAGCGCCGATGGCAAAATTCGGCGCGATAATGATTCCCGGTGTTTTATTTTCCCCTTGTTTTTTGATCTCTCCTATCTGTTCGTTATTCAATCCTGTCGTGCCAATCACACCCCCGGCTTTGCTTTCCATAATGGTTCTTATGTTTTTGTACACACATGCCGGGGACGTAAAATCGATTACAACTTCCGCGTTTTTCTCTATGATCTCTTTTTGCAGATCATCTCCCAAATCCGTCTCTCCGACCAAATCGATATCGTCCGTGTTCCTTATCGCCTTGATCGTTTCCAATCCCATTTTGCCTTTCGATCCATTTACGATTACGCGTATCTTTTCAACCATATTTTCATGACTCCCTTTACGAACGTCTTGCTTTTTACATGGATTTGACTGTAGCATAACACTTATACTTATGATGGACTTTTAATATGTTTACGCAAGTCTTATTCGGATTTTTTTGTTTCTTTTTCACCTATTTTTCTCTCTTCGCCCATATCGAACCCTCTTTTCGCTTTCTTCTTCTTTTCTTTCTTGCTTTTTGTATCATTACGGGTCGTATTGCCCTGGCGTTCAAACATTCTCCTCCTTTATTTTTGGGTTGGTTATCCTCACGTTGTTTTACTCGCTTATCTCTTATTTTCGGGTTGTCTTTTTTTCTTATTTATTTGATGTTCTCTTTGTTTTCTCCCACAACCGGATTTTCTGTCTTTTTTTCTGATACCGAATCCGGCGCTGAACATATTCATTTTCTTCCTGCCGACTCTTTAAATATATCTTCTTCATTGCTGCCGTATGATCTTCTTTTCGATCCCCCTTCAACCGTTCACTTTTCCGGATATTTTCAACTGGAATCTGCCATTCGCGCCATGAGTTTTTCTTCCAGTCGTGGGACCTTTATATGGAAAATCGATGAGCTGGTTGTATTAACCGTTGATAATTCAGATATACAGCGTTTCTCGACGATTAAAATCGATCTTTCACCTGGCATTCATCGCATAGAGTGCGATATTTCCGATCTTTCTCCTTTCCCCGTTTTTTCCGTCAATGTTACAGAAACGATCGATCAACATTTTGAACTCTTACAGGGTCCTTTTTATCCAAACATTGATTTTTTTTCTCTTCGTTTCCTTTTTTTCCTTCCTTTTTTCAAGAACCTCTCGTTACTCTTGTCCTTCTTTTTTTTCATTCCTCTACTTAATTATTGTATTGATCTTTCCTTTTCCGCTTTATCACGGTATAAGATATTTATTAAGTCCTTGTCGTTTCCGCTCCTTATTCTCTCTTTTTTTTATATTCTCTTTTCCTTTCAACGTTATACGAATCATCTGTATGAAGCGGACGAAGCCGCTTTTGGTTTAATGGGCCAATCTCTTTCAACGGGTCAATCTCCACCTCTTTTTCATTACGGCCAGGATTATCAAGGTACCCTCGAAGCGTTTCCCTTGTCCCTTTTGCTGCCGCTTTTTGATTCTCCCGCTCAGGCGTTACACTCGCTTCCAACTCTTTTCTTCCTCTTCTTCCTCATTTTTACGGTTTCTGCTTATTCTTTTTTTGGTGGTTTTTTATTAGGCCTTTTTTCTTTCTTTCTTCTTTGCTTCGGCGGCCTTCATTTTTATTGGATATTTTCTAAAACGTGGTTCGGCTATTCCTTTTCTCTCTGTATGGGCGCTTTCATTCTGTTGATTACATTTTTTTATTACCAAAAAGGACATTTTAGCGTTTTGTCTTGCTTCTTGTTGGGCGCGTTATGCGGAATACTGTTTTATGTGCTTCCTATTTCTCTCCCCTTTATACTTTGTTGTTTCATTCTTGTTTTTTATTCTTTTTATCGACAGTATAACCGATCCTTTTTGTTCATTCGTTTTACCCTTGCATTTATAGGCTCTTTTTTTCTATTTTGCTTCCCTTATTGGTTTTCCATCGTTGAAAAAAACGATTTCGGCGTCGTTCAATTTTTGTTCCAGGAACGAGATCTTACGCCGCCGCGTTTACTCGGTGAAAATCCGTTTCTTCACCGCTTTTTAGGCGAGTGTTTGCCGACTTTCTTTGGTATGCGCGCTCCTTACGACCAGTTTACGAACTTTCCCGGCATTTTTTGTCCTTTTTTTGCGCCGATTCTTTTTATTCTTTCCATGATTGTCTTTCCTTTGTATTCTCATCGGTTTCTCTCTTCTCGTTCCCTTTTTCGAAACAACGTGATTCGCTGCTCTCTTTATCTGTTCTCTCTTTCCTCCATTTTATTCGTGTTCTTTTCGGAAAAAGGAATCTGGCCCTGGTATTTCATCCCGCTATATTGGGCGTTGCCCCTTCTCTTTTTTGTCTTATTTCAATGGATCTATTCGTTTTCCCCCGCGCTCTTTTTTGGCAGTTTTTTAATCCTTTTCTTCTCTCTTTTCTCAACTTTTTTCAAAATTTCTCCTTTTTTGTTTCAGCCGGCCAGCCTTTCTTTTTCCTGTTTGCCATTACCTCCTGATTTTAACTCTGCGGAAGAACTATTCTCCGACAACAACATTCGCTATGTCATCTGCGATCAAGGTTATGACACGTCGTTGAACGTCAGCGGTCGCGATTGGATCGGTGAGTGTCTTACCTATCATTCGAATTTCAATCGCATCGCGAACGATCGTATTTTAAGGCGTTTGCCCTCGTTATCCATGGAATTGATGCGTTCCAATCACGTCGCTTATCTTTTCCACAAGCATTACTACTATAATTTCCCGGAAAATGATTTTTCCAATTACATCCCCCTTTCCATTGGCAACCTGGATCGTCTCTTTAGTTCGGACTTCCTGGACTATGAAAAATACGAAAACGGTGCTTTTAATATTTATCTTCCAAAAAAATTTTTTAGCCCCGTCCGAAAGGATTTATGGCGATTATCTTCCTCAAATCCATTCTTTTTGAATGCTTCGTCCGATCATAATATCAGCGTCCGCGCCTATGGATCCGATGGGTATTGGTCAAGCGACGTTATTCCTGATTTAGGAACACGTTTTTCCATCACAATGAATAAAACGACACAAATCAGTAAAATAATTTTATTTCATGGGACGAAACGTTATGACTATCCGCGAGAAAATAACGTTGTTTCTGTGAATGAAGAAGGAGAGCACGTATATATTGGGAAGTTGACTTACGATATCGAATCACGATCCAGCATTCTTCTTTTGGACGAGCCGGTCTTCTCCAAAGAACTTTTGATTACCGTGTATCCGGTAAAAGGAGATTTTTGGTTGACTATTTTCGAAATTTGGATTCTTTGAACTATTTATTTGATTTTGCTATCGGTTCGTGATATAAAGAAAGGATTTTAAACCACTACTAAGGAGATTTAAAGATGAAACATGTACCAAAAATCTTGATCTTTGTCTCGATTTTAAGCATTTTCTTGGGTGTTTTGGTTAAAGTGTTCGGGATTCAGCTTTCCGATTATGTTTTTTCCGATCTTTATCCATTCCGACCACAAAGTTTCATTGACTTTGCCAATACGTTGTTGCTATTATCCATTGCTCTTATCGGTATGCAATTCCTTAACAAAAACGATTGATCATATTTCCTCATCCACATCCTCCAATTCACCCGGTTTCGAGTACGTTGCGATCACGATCGTAGACGGCTCTCTCAAACCGTTTATCGGGCATTCCTCGCAGATATCCAAAGGAGGTTTGGGTGGATCACATACAAAATATTCCTGAATTCTGATTTTACTTGGGCTGTAGGACGGGCAATAACATGCTCTCTCTATCGCCAATTCCCGATCAAATTTCGTTCCTTTTTTTATGCCGGGATCTTCTCTCTTTTTTTGCATCTCTCGAAACCTCAATCAACGGTTTTTCTTTCACTTTCTTCTTTCCATTGCCACGGATTTATGTAATAAGTATAGTCAAACATGACAGATAAGCAAGAAATTTTTCATTTTGATACATTTCCACATTCTTTTTATCCATCCTTACCCGGTTATTCATTCGCTTTCATCTTCCGGCGGTTTCATTGGCATCAAAACATATAGATAAGAGTCATTTCCGACTCCTCGGAAAATTCCCGGCTTTTTTTGATCCCACATTTTCAATTCCACTTGTTCTTCGTCCATGACACGCAAAAAATCCATTAAAAATTTATAATTATACCTCATTTCCAGTTTTTCGCCCTCATAATCCGTATTCACATAATCTCTTCCTTCTCCTCCCACTTCCGATCGTTCTCCAAAAATCTCAATTTTTCCGTTTTCCACTCGAACAATAATCATCCCGGTGTCCATGCTCGAAAAGATGGCCGCCCTTCTTACTCCCGAAAGCATCTTCTCGCGATCCATCACGATTCGAATATCACCTTCCTGCGGGATAATTCTATCGTATTGTGGAAATTTATCGGTCAATAGATTGGATATAATCGTGGAATCGCCGCATTCGAACTGAATTTTCCTTTCTTGTACCTTCATTTTCACTTCTCCTTCGTCCGGAAAGGAATGTTGAATTTCCTGCAAAGCATTAACCGGAACCAATGGTGAGAATGTATTTGACGGCATTTCCTCTTTTTGATATCGAAATAACGCCATTCTTCTTCCATCCGTCGCGACGCACTTCATTTCAGTTTCTACTTTATCAAATTTTACCCCATTTAATTCATATCGTGATTTTTCCTGCGATGTAACATAAAGCGTTTTCCTGATTATATCTTTGAGAACTCCACTTTCCAACCTAAGTTCCTCACCTTCCTCGACTTCCATAAAGGGAGGAAAAAGGTCGCCTGATTGCCCTTTCAGTTTTCCACGAAACTCTCCACATTGAATTCTTACAACTCCGTCACTTTCCGAAAAAATAACGTCCTCGGAAGGAAATTCCCGCACTACTTTCGTGATTTCCTCTTTCGGCAGTACGATAGATCCGGATTCTTCCACTTTTGCTTCGCCTTCACAGCGAATCGTCAAAGACAGGTTGGTTGCGATAAAACAAACTTTATCTCCTTCGCATTTGACGAAGATGTTCTCAACAATCGGATTTGATATCACACTTCCTGTTGCATTTTGAACAGCATTGATTCCTCTACCCCATGTTTGGTATGAACTGGTAAATTTCATTCTGTTCTTCCACCCTTCTCAAATTTCTGTCTTTATCTAATATTATTATATAGAGTCTTTCTATCACTACTTATTATTATACCTGTTGATAATGCAGAAAACGTAATATATCTACTTGTTAAACATAGACTTGCGTAGTTAATAACCTGTGAAGAAAAGTCGAACCTTTTCGCGTAAGGTGTTGATAAAAAGAGAACGCGCGGGTTTCGAATTGAAATAAAAAGAATTTCTTACAGGAAGTTAACAACTTATCAGACCACAAAAAGGATAGCACAATTCCGCTTTTGTGCGAAGTAGTGAAAGTTGACAATTTCAAGCAGGTTCCTTATATTCTTGTTTGGATATACATTACCATGATTATGTTCCATTAGAAAAGGCGAGAACAGGAAAGTGACATGAAAAAGAAGGGTTTTACACTGGTTGAATTATTGGTTGTAGTGGCGATAATCGGAATTTTGTCTGTTATTTTGGTTCCGAACGTAAGGGAAAACATGCGAAGAGCGAAAGTAGCCAAAACCGCGGCAATGATCGGGAATATATCGCTTGCCGTGGTGACGTATAAATCCGATACGGGAAAATATCCGGATAGTTATAACCCGCAATTGTTGTATGCGGCTCTTATCGGAGGGAAAACGCCTTTTGAGTTGGAGCAGAGTTCGCTCCGTATGATCCGTCAAGGCGAGAAGATATGGATTAATTCGGATGTCGATCCGAACGACGATCGCAGGGAAGATATTTTGCGATCTTCCGGAGTGCCGTCAAGTATGCTGACGGCGTCAAAAGACGAATTTGTGATTATCGATGCGTGGGATAATCCAATTTATTATATTAGTAGCGATGAGTACAATCCGGGTGGACGAACGAATTATAAAATGAATATGCCCTGCGCGTATGAAGTGGATCGAAGCAACGCACGTACACGTCCATATAAACCGAGTTCTTTTCAGCTGATTTCGTTTGGAGAAGATGGAACGACGATAACGCCAACCAGCAGGAATGGCGGCGTCGGTTCAATGATCGATACGGACAAGATCGATAATGATCAAGATGATTACATCGACAAGGAAGATCGGCGTCGCGATGGAGATATTATGGCAAATCAGCCGTCTGTCGTTGCCGAGGATGATATTACAAACTTCCAGTGATTTAAAATCGAGTCAATAAAACATAAAGAAAATACGCCAATAAAGAAAATTGTAAGAAAAGAAATAACCAGAGTTTCCAGCCTTTTCTTTTTGTTTTTCCTTCTTCGGTCAAATCAACGGGTATTGTGATGTTGTAGAGAGCATCGATGTTTTTTTGATATCGTTGCTTTACCGATGAAATCGCCTGTCTGATATCGACTTTGCAATCGTGATTTCGCGGATCTTCCATCGCCATCTCCAACGTGGGCAAATATTCGATCGATCCGAAACGGCCGATTATTTTCGCTGTTTTTCTGCGAATGGAAGGGATCGGATCTTCCAATCCCGGGAGAAGATGGTGTAAATATTTCTCATCGTCCAACGTTTCGTAATAGTCGTATGCCGCCTCTCGCACGTATCCGAATTCATCGTTTAAAAGAAAAAGCAGTTTATCCGCGACATTGTATCCATACGTCGTTTGGTAATGAATAACACTTTCCCGAACCGGCGCCGAATCCATGGTTGCGAACGATAAAAGGGCTTTTGAAACGCGGTCATTTCCGAATTCTTGCAGTACATGAATTTGATGTAAAAGCAGTTCTTCCTCCAGATTGAACAAATTCGGAAGAATATCATTGATTTTATTTTCCAGAGAACGGATATCTTCGATGCGCAAACGGGCGAGTAAAAGTTCTTCTTTTTCAATGATGAGTCGTTCAAATAATTTTTTTGCCAAACTGAGGCATCGCGTTTCGATGAAATTTTCACCCAGATCGTAAAGAATTTTGTGATCGGCGTTGCGGAAACTCAAAATTTTTTCTGTGGTCCTTCTTGCGGCGGCGATTCGACCGATTTTAATTTGTGAAATGGCGAGCCAATAATACGCGCCGATTTGAATTTCTTCGCGATTTTCCGCTTCCAGGAGATTTTCGAAGGTGACGAGGGATTGTTCGTACATACCAAGTTCGAAAAGCGCTCTGCCCCACAAACCGATGCCGAGAGGTTGTAATTTTCCCACCATTGCGGCGCGTTGAAAAAGGCGAATGGCCTCACGGAATTCTTTTCTTTCGAAATTGAGTCGTGCAAGATGTTCCAGGAACAAACTACATGTCGGCTCCAATTCGACGGCCTTTTCGTAGTACGATTTTGCCGAGTTATTGTCTCCGTTTTCATGAGATGCGTAAGCAAGATTAAAATAGCAAAGCGCGCAGCCGGGGTCTGCATCCAACGCTTTTTTATAATGAAGAATCGCTTCCTGCAATCGTCCTTCATCTAAATAATTTCTCCCCGCGTCGAGAAGTTGTTTTACTTCTTTTTTTACGAGAAACGTAACCTTTCTCGAATCGGATTCCAAGGAATGTCCGGTTGATTCAACTGGCTGAAAGTGACGACGAAAAAACACGTGATTTCCTCATTCTTTGCTAAAAGGATTCTTCGGCATACTCATGCGAACGAATCAAACAACGAATAGGCTATAATGTACAGGGTATTATCGGCTTCATCAACCGTATTTTAAAATGAACTTTGAAGCGAAGCAAATATTTTAAAAGGATTTCTTTCCGGCGACTTTGAATTTATCACTGATGACGCGGCAAATGCAAAAGTAATCGCCGAAGTTGGTCCAAAGCAAAAATGCAACTTCGTTCTCGAACCGCAATTCTATCGCCGCTGGCGTGGATAAGAAAAGGGAATACCGGACCGTTTTTTTGCGCCGCCGCGATCCAAACGGATCCAACCGGCTTTTCCTCGGTTCCACCGGATGGCCCTGCAATTCCGGTAATGGCTATTCCCCAGTCGCTGTCGAATTGACAGCAAACGTTCTGCGCCATTTCGCAGGCGGTTTGCCTGCTGACCGCGCCGAATCGATCCAGCGTTTCTTTTTTGACGCCTAATATTTTTTCCTTTATGTTGTTGTCGTAAGAAATAATACCACCCAAAAAATAATTGGATGAGCCGGGGGACGAAGTGCATTTTGCTCCCAGCAAACCGCCAGTGCAGGATTCCGCCGTTGCAATCGTCTCATGTTTTTCCATCAGGATCATCCCGACGACGGTTTCCAATGAAGCGTCATCTTCTGCGAAAATGTACTCGCCGATTTCGTGTTTTATGCATTGAACATACTGATCGAGTCGCTCTTGCGATTGTTTTGTATCATCAGGCAATGTCAGTGTAATTGTGACCGTTCCGACCTGAGATAACGAAGAAATTTCCAGATCATCGATAGCGCCGATTTTTACTCGTAGGACCTGATCGATATGGGATTCGCCGAGACAACAGAACGACAGGATTTTTTGTGAAACCGACCGTTGCAATTTCAAACGCCCCTGAAGAAAAGGAACCAGGTTCATTTTCACCATCGGTTCGAGTTCTCGCGGTGGACCGGGTAGAGCGATTACGATTTTATCTCCATGATCGAAAACCAACCCGGGAGCGGTTCCGTTGGGATTGGAAAAGAACGTGCCGTAGACGGGAACCAACGCCTGTTGTCGATTGTTTTCCGTCATGGATCGTCCGAAGGTGCGAAATCTCTCTTCCAGCATTTCCAACGCGTCCGGATGCTCGTCGAGTGCGATGCCGGTTGCCTGGGAAACCGCGTCTCGAGTTCTATCGTCGATGGTTGGTCCCAGACCGCCTGTAATGATGACGAGTTTCACTTCGGAAAGAGTTTTTTTAATGGTTTTAACCAAATAATCATATTCGTCGCCGACGATACAACAGCGCCGGCAATTCAAACCGATCGCCGATAGTTCCGTGGTCAAAAAGTGGATGTGTCTATCTTGTCTTTTTCCTGAAAGTAATTCATTCCCACTGGCGATGATCATATAATCGGAAACAGGACTTCGTTTATCTTTTGTCATGTAGGAATAACCGGCCTTATAAAAATGGAGTTCCTGGATTCATTATATCAAAAAATACAGGCGATGAAGACAGAAAGCGTTAAACCGCTCGCGCAAGGGTGAGTACGTCGACTCTCGCCGCGCCGTTGTTTTTCAAGGTTGCGCAAACTTCATTGACCGTGCTGCCCGTCGTATAAACGTCGTCGATGACCAAGAAGGATAAATCCGCGATCCGTTCGGGTCTGGCGGCGGCAAACGCGCCTACGACGTTGGTTTGCCTTTGCATCGGATCCAGAGAGGTTTGGGGAACCGTTTTGCGAATGCGCGTAACCAGATCTTCATAAATCGGAAGATTCGCGAATTGGGAAATACGCTTGCCGAGTAAGGTCGACTGGTTGAATTCCCGTTCCCGTTGTCTTTTTTTGTGGAGCGGAACCGGCGCAATCGCATCGAAATGAGCGTTCCCGAAATCACGTTTGAATCCTTCCAGCAGAATCTCACTCAAGGGGTCGGCCAGACGCGTCAGGAAATGATATTTGAGTCCGTGAATCAACACACGGACGTTCGTATCCGCATAGGATAATATGGAACGAGCCGTATGGAAATGGATTTTTTCCGCCGGACAATGGCGGCAAGCGCCGAGGGATGAGAAAAGGATGTCCTGCGGGTAACCACAACGATGGCAAATCGGCTCCTTAATCACTTCAAGACGGTCAAGACAGTTTGAACAAACCGGGGGCTTTTCGCTGGAAACGGAGACGCCGCAGACAATACAGGTCGAGGGATAAATCAAATCCAGCAAGGCGTGGAAAAGAGGGCGTAAAACCATAGTGGTTATGAGAGAAATGTGTTCTTTCTTTCCTTCAGGTAATCCGATAAGGCAGCCTGCCACGTTTGCAACGGTTCTATTCCCTGCGCGAGGAGTCGGCGATTTTCCAGACAGGAATTTTTCGGACGTTTTTCCGGAGAACCATACTCTTTTGCCGTGACCGGAATCAAGGAAACATCCATATTCGACTGTTTGAAAATTTCTTTGGCAAATGCAAGCCACGAACAGGAACCGCTGTTGTTTAAATGGTAAATTCCGTATTGATTCGTCGCGGCAACCGTTTTTATAATTTTTGAGGCGTCCTTGGTATAGGTTGGGGAAAGGACTTCGTCGTATACAATTTTGAGAGGATTACCCTTCGAACCCAATCGCAACATGGCTTCAACGAAATTCGTGCCTTTCATGCGACTCGGCGTTAATCCGAAAAGGCCGGCGACGCGAAAGAGGAAATGCTTTTCCCACGTGTAACGGATGTAGTCTTCTCCGGCTAATTTGGTGATTCCGTAGGAATTGATCGGCCGCGCCGCATCTTCTTCGACGTAGGGATTTTCTTTCAATCCGTCAAAAACGTAGTTGGTGCTGATGTGAACGAGGGGAATGTCCCACCGTTTACAGGCCGTTGCGAGATGAAGAGGGCCGATCGCATTGACTTGGAAGGCGCGGACGTGTTCCCGCTCGCATTCGTCGACGCGAGTGTACGCCGCGGCGTTGATGACCAGATCCGGCGCGGCGGCGGCGATTCGTTGTTGAACCGATTCGTCGTCGGTAATGTCCATATCCTCGAAATCGTATGCGATGACTTCCTGATCGGCGTATTCCCGAACCAGGTCCGTTCCCAATTGGCCCAGAGATCCAACTATTAAAACGCGCATTTCCACTCCTTCCACCGGTTGATGGAACAAAATCCGTGTGATTGGGTATGAGTGTATCGTTAAGGATCGCGGGGGATTCACCGTGCGCGATCACGATGCTACTATCGAATGCTAAAGGAAACGTATCCATTTCAGAAGAGGAACGTATCATGATCGATGGAGTGAAAGTGATTCCCTTGCGTCGTCATGCGGACGATCGCGGGTATCTCATTGAAATTTTACGTAACGATGATCCGTATTACATGAAATTCGGCCAGATGTATATATCGTATCTGCGGAAAGGAATCATCAAGGCCTGGCACAAGCACGAGAAACAAACCGACCATTTTTATGTGGTTTGCGGAACTTCGAAAATTGGTTTATACGACGATCGCGATGGAAGTCCCACGAAAGGCGCTTATCAAACCGTGATTTTGGGCGACGCCGGAAACGACGCGCTTCTGGCGATCCCACCGCTGGTTTGGCATGGGCAGATGTCTCTGTCCGATGTCACCTATATGGCCAATTTGCCCACGGAAACGTACGATCCCAAAAATCCGGATGAAATTCGCGCATCCGTCGATGCGTTTGACGATATATGGACGATTTCGAACCGGTAACGGGTGACATGCTGCTCCCTTTCCGTTGACATCGAGGGTTGGGAAGGGAAACTGCATGACGCTTTTATTTATTCCGTTCTTTCAGCCATTGCTGAAAATCGTTTTCGATTTCGTCCGTCCATCTCCTGTCGATTTCGCCCGGCGTGTATTTTCCCTCACGCAGGCGCTGTTTGCCGAACGTGTCGCGCCGTTGTGTGTCTTCCGCGCTTTCAACCACTTCCTGTGCGAGATGAGGGGGGATGAAAATAACGCCGCCGCGCCGACCCAGGACCACGTCACCCGGCATGACGGTCACCGGGCCGATCCGAATGGGAATATTGATTCCCATCAGCGTTACGTCGGCGATTCCCGTCGGATCCACGCCGCGAACGAATGCGTTGAAGTCGGGAAGTTCATAAATTCCGTCGAGGTCGCGAATGCCGCCGTCGATGATCATGCCGGTTTTGCTGCGCGTATGGATCGACGTTGCCAGATTGTCGCCGGCGTAAGTCCCGTTTTTAACCTTTCCGAACAGGTCGACGACGATGACGTCGTTTTCCAGCAAAGTGTCGATGATCCACGAATTTTGCGCGCCGATCCTGCCGTCATTTTTTCCCAACGCATTCGTGGTTTCGTCCAAATCAGGCCGCTTCGGAACGAATGACGCCGTAACCGCGCGACCGACGACGACCCGCTCGGGATGTAAGTTCATCCAGCCGCCTTCGAACTGATCCCGGTAACCGCGACTGCGCAATACACTCCAAGCCTCTTCAATTGTCACTGTTTTCATCCGCGCAAGGATGTCGTCCGGAACCCGCGGCCGGCCATCCTCGAAACGGTCATACGGATTTTTTTGCGTGTACAGAATACGCTGTTCCTTTGTGAGTGCGCCGTACTGTGAGTGCGATAAATTGGCGAAAAGAAACAATAACATTGCGAATAACGCCATCGTTCGATAAGAGATCATTATAGTTTGCCTTTCCGATAAACCGTTATGATCGGTGGATCACAACGGAGAATGAAACAATCGTCGTCCTATCATACGTGGGTAAAGCAGGCGTCCCCGCTTGCACGAACGATGCAGGCGGGGACGCCTGCTCTACCCGAATTGAAGCGGACGGGTCATCCGCGTCACCTTGCATTTTTCTTCCTCTTGGTTGTCGATCCGTCAAGCAGGATGCATGAAACCGAATCAGCGCTCACTCGCATGGATTTTTTTAAGCAGCCAGGCCATGTTTTGGCCTAAAACGGCCATCGTTTTCAATCCTTCTTCGTCTTTATTCACTTCCCCTTTGTCCAAACCGAATCCCATATTCCAATAACACGAACCCGGCACGATCATTTGACTGATGAGGAAGAAGTGATTCATCGTGTCGAACGCCTGGATTTCCCCGCCGCGCCTCACGGCAACCACCGCCGCGCCGATTTTGCGGCTGAAAAGCATGTCGTTGGCGCGGCTCACGAGTCCCGCGCGGTCGATCAACGCTTTCATTTCGGCGCTCACGTCCGAAAAATACGTGGGCGATCCCAAAATGATCCCATCGGCTTCGATCATTTTCTCGATGCAATGATTCACAATGTCCTGATCGTTGGAACAACGCGCGTTTTTGTTTTTAAAACATTGATAACATGCCAGGCAGCCACGAAGGGCTTCCCCCGAGAATTGGATCATTTCTGTGGCAATGCCTTCCTTTTCCAATTCCTCCAAAACTTTGCGAATGAGTATGGCGGTGTTCCCGTCTTTGCGGGCGCTGCCGTTGAACGCGATGACTTTCATAAAGGTTCTTCTCCAATCGATGATTCAATATCAAATGATACAATTCTTCCAAATAATCCTTCGATTATCTCCACTGCGGTTGTTATTTGTCAAGGATTTCTCCCGCTGAATACCATCGCATTGACAGGTGCAAGAAAAAAAACGTAAATGGAGCCCAAATAATCCTGGTCTTCTACGATTCGGGATACGGTTCGTTATTCAAAAAAGAGGGAAAGCGGGTAATAAAAAAATGAAATGTTTTTACAGTATGGTTTTATGTCTCGCCGTCGTTTTTTCAGCCGTCGCGGCTGAGGAGAAGGGGAAAGTCGAGATCATTCGCGACCAATGGGGCGTCCCTCACGTCTTTTCCGACACGGACGCAGGCGCGATGTTCGGATTGGGCTATGCAACCGCAGAGGATCGGGCGTTTCAAATGCATTATTCGCTTCGCATCGTGCAGGGACGAATTTCGGAAGTGTTGGGTGAGTTCCAACACCGAAAACAAGTTGTGACGTCGGTGGTCAACGATGTGAAATTTCGAACGATGGGAGTTTATCGCGCCGCAAAAGAAGTGGCGGCAAATCTGGATCAGGAATCGAAAACGCTGCTGCAAGCCTATTGTGACGGCGTCAACGATTACATGGCGAAACATCCGGAAAAATTGTTGTATCTTTTTAAAAAGTATGATCTGAAACCGGAAACCTGGACGCCGACGGACTGTATCGCCTCGTGGTGGCATTTGGGTTGGTTTTTTGCGGGAGAAGGCCTGCACGATACCTTAAGTTATCATCGCCTGAAGGATGAACGTGGCCAGAGCGACCGCGATCCTCGCGCATTGTCAGCGGCGAGAGGCGGCGAAAGAAGTTCACGAAAGATCGACAGAACCACCGACGTGGATTTGATGCCGCTGGGATTTGACGAAACGACTTCCGTTGTCCGGCGGGACGACGTCGAGGAGGAATGGCTGAAAAAAAACGACGCGTTTATGGAGAAATATGGTCTAAAAGGTAACAAGAGCGCAGGCGAAGAAGGTCCTGAATTCAGCCATGCGTGGGTGGTCGGCGGCGAGAAAACCACGACCGGCTCCGCCGTCTTGTGCAGCGATCCACAAACGCCGGTCCGCAATCCGTCGCTGCTTTTTGAATACCATATGTGCGGTAAAACCTTTAATGTTCGAGGAGTCGGAGTCGCGGGAAGCCCAATCCTGTTGATTGGCTGGAATGAGAATGTGGCGTGGGGAATGACCGCGCTCGGCGCTGATCAGGCCGATCAGTTCCTACTCAAAACAGATGCCGATCACCCCAATCAGTACTTTTACGAGGGGGAATGGCGGGATATGAGCGTGTGGGAAGAAACGATCACGGTCAAAGGGGGAGAAACGAAAACGTTGATGTTAAAGGAGACCCATTTCGGTCCCGTGATCTCTTCCATTGCGCACGATGTACGCCCCGGCGAGGAAGTTTCGTTGAAGCGCGTGCCGCTCTGCATTAAGGATCGCGACACGATGCAAGGCGCCCTGGCGATGATGCGCGCAAAGGATGTGCGCGAGTTCCAAACCGCCCTCGCGGGATGGCTGTTTCCCAGCGCGAACGTCGTTTTTGGCGATAAACAGGGCAACATCGGTTATTCCGTTGTCGGCGCAATCCCGATTCGTTCCGCGTTGGCGTTGGATGAAGGAAATGTATCGCACGATGGAACCGAAACAAAGTATGACTGGCAGGGATATGTGCCCAACGAACTGGTACCGCGCGTCATCAATCCCGAACAGGGGATTCTCTTCTCCGCGAATCATCGCCCCATCGGCTCGTTCTACACAATCCCCATTGGAATCAGCACGGGTTCGGGCGGCGACACGATCCGTTCCTGGCGATTGCGGGAACGAATGATGTTGAAAGATGTCTTTACGCCGGACGAGGTACTTGACATTCATTACGACAGCGTCAATCCGGCCAAACGTGAAATCGTTCGTCTCGGCTATCATTTGCGCGACGTGCAGAAAGCGAAGCTTTCCGAAGAAACGTTGTATGCGCTGGAATATTTGGAAAATTGGTTCAAGGCCGGCGCGAAAGCGGATTTGAATGTTATGGGAACGGAATTGACGAATTCGATCAACGCCATGTTTCGTATTGTCCAGACCGACTTGACGCTGAAGTACGGCGGCGGGATGTCCGGGCTCAGTTACTTTTTGAAAACAGTCAAAAATCGAATCGAAACGGATCCCCAAACCAAATTGAATGAATTGGAAATCGAATACATCGATCATACTCTTTCCTCGGCATGGATAGCGGCGGAAAATCGGTATGGTTATGATCCGGAAATATGGTATGAACAGGCGTTGAAACAGCTGGAAAATCAGAAATTGGGATATTTTGAAAGCCTCGACGGCTATCCTTCTCTCGACAACGGGAACGATATCCACTATCCGTTTTTATCCGTCGTGGATGGAGATACGATCTTGTCGCAACGGGCGCAATCGTATACGCAATGGGTTCCGCTTCACGATGTGGACGCCGCCATGTCGATCCTGCCGATCGGCCATTCCGAACATCCGGAAAATCCCTCTCGCCTCAGTACGTATGATTTATGGAGCCAAGGCAAACTGCACCCCGCGCCGTTGACTCGTGAAGCCGTGCAAAAGGTGATGGAGAAGTCGGTTTCGCTTTCTTATTGAACGCCGATGATGGTTGATAGGGAAGCGGCGGCAGGAGGGGCGGCGAGAATCGGTAATTAATCCCAGCCCAGCAGGTAACTGAGTTGAAGCCGTGTATCTTTCAAGCGCAAAGCGACCACCTGCGAAACGGTTTCCATGATGGACGCTTTGATGGATGGATCCTCTTCCATTAATGCCAGCAGCGGTTCACGTGGAATTTCAATTAAAGTGGTGTTTTCCATACAAAACGAACCGGCGGTGATAATATGCGGAGGAACGACGGCCGACCAACCGAACAGATCGCCCTTTTGCACAATATAGATCACGACTTTACGCTTTTTGGGTAAATCGATTTCAATCGCCACTCTTCCCTGTACCACGACGTACATGGCTCTCGCTTTGTCGTTTTCACGCTGCACAAAGGTTTCTCGATCGAATGTTTTTTCTTCGGCGATTTCGCTGATTTTTCGGATTTGTTCCTCATTCAGCGGCTTCAGGCAATCGAGTTCCTTTAAAATCTCCGGCGATATCATAAAATGCCCTTTCTTTTAAAATCCCCGAATTTTTTTAAATCGCTTTTCATTATCCCCGACAATAAACGCGGAAACAAGATTGGTACGGAAGAGAAAAACAGGCGGATGCGAAAGGAAATCCGACTATTGTTCCTGTGTTTGAGGATGAATACGAATCGCCTGCCCGCCGTTGGCTGCCCTGTCGGCTGAAATAACGGCATTCGAATCCGCCAACGGAATGAACTCTTTTCCGCAACCATCAGCGGATACGATCAGAGGAAATGATTTTGAGTTGAAATCACGCTATACTATTTCAAGTGGGAAATTCATTTTTTCGATGATCCGGTATGAGGAAAACTCATGAAAACCGCTGGTCAAATCAGCCTCGCCATACTCGCTTGGTTTCTGTGCGCCGGCCTCAGCCTTTCGCCGGAAACGTGGATTCATGATATCACTAAAAAATTCGGACGCACCCAACCCAAATACACGAACATCAAGTTTTGGGATATGGAATTGGATGATTATCGCGGGCTTCGCACATTTTGTTATACCACCCTGCCGGATATCAAAAACAAACCGGTCGATCAACGCCTTCATTATCAACTGGTTCAATTGATGTCCTCGATGTGTTCGGAAGTGATCACGCTCGATTATTTTAAGGACAATACCAAACTCGTCGCGGAAAATATCCTGCTGGAAATGGTCGATTTATGGAAACAGCAGGGAAAAGTCGAGCCGAAAAAGTTATTTACCGTTCTCCCCTCCTTCCATTGCGACATCCTCGTTCTCATGGAACGCACGCATTACGATCAAACGTGGAAAGGCGACGAGAAGCGTCTGCTCATCGGCATCAATATCGCCGCCTTCGAAATGGATTTCGGCGAACCGATTTATATGAATCACGTTCTGGCCGAAGCGCCGTGGTTCGGTATGAGCGCATCGTACGCCAAAGCGGAACATTCGGCGCTTCTGCAGATCGTGGATGAAATGGGCCGGCATTTGAAAAAGGCCGCGGATTTTATCAACGTTACGCAGGCAGAAACCGTTAGACAAGCCGAAAAGGATCAACGGATGCGGGAGCGGGAAGAATCCAAACAATTGAAAGCGGTCGAACGGAATTTCATCGAGGAAGTCCGCCAATTGGAACGATTTGTAAAAGAGAACAAAGAACCCTCCGATTTGATGACGAAACTGTCCGATCATTTGAACGCCATGAAGGAATCCTTGAAAAAAAAGACCGAGGAAGTGACGCCGGATGACTGGAATCAAAGAAATCAACAACTCGCAGCCGTTCAGTATCTTTACCAACAACATCAACAATGGCTGGCAGAACAGGAAATTCTGAAAAAGCAACAGGAAGTCAGCGAGCCGCCGAAAGAAAATCTGCCGAGCATGGAAAATCCCTTCGGTCCGGTCCAAGTCCCTGAAATTTCCTTGCCCGCGCCGGTTCAACAACAATCCCCGCCCGCCATGCCCGGCGCGATGGTTCCCTTACCGTCGGTTCCGATCGAGCAGGGAGGCCTGACAGGAAGGAAATGGCTGATTCCGGCCAATCCCAGCGAGAGTTTTTCCGCTTCACAGGACCGCGCAACCACGCCTTCGACCGGCGGCAGCTCGATATTTTCCAGTGGAAATCAGGTCCAGGAAACGCCGCTTTCGTCCACGATTGAACCGGCGAATGAAACCAAGCCCGTTGAAATCAAGCAGCCGCCTCTGATTCCTCTCGATATCAATGAACAATATCGGGAATTGTTGAAAGCGCGGGCAAAACTGCGGGAAAGCACGGCCGCGCAGGCGCAAATTGGCGGAGCCACTTGATTGACGGACATGAACGCACACAACGCCGGCATGGAAACAGATTCAACCCGGACCCGGTCCTATCCCTTAAAAGAAATTGTCCTTTTGTTTTTCCTGCCGTGGATCGTATATGCGCTGTCATTGAACGGAGACTTCGTGTATGACGACGTGGCGATCACGGTGGTGGAAAATCCCCTCCTGCATGGAGAAATCTCGTTAACCGAGGTATTGTTGCAGTGGGATCGTCCGTTGCGGGAAATCACATATCTGCTCGATCACGCGCTGTGGGGATTTCAGCCGATCGGCTATCATCTCCAGAACGTGCTGTGGCATAGCGCCAACACGGTATTGATCTATTTCTTCCTTTGTTTTCTGGGGTTGCCCCAACCGGTTTTTTTTCTGACCGCGCTGCTTTTTGCCGTGCATCCGCTCTCAGTCGAATCCGTAGCCTGGATTTCCGGACGAAAAGAGCTCTTGTGCTTTTTTTTCGAAATGGCGGCCTGTTTTTCTTTTGTGTATGCCGTCATGTCCGAATCGAAACGGCGCAACGTCGCGCGCCTGCTCTATTTTGCGTCCATTATTTCCGTTCTGCTTGCGTTGTTAGCAAAGCAGGTCGCGGTCGTTCTTCCATTGTTACTGTTTCTGACCTGCCGGTTTTATGCGCAAATGCGAAATCGATCCTTTTGCCATTCTGCCATCATCAAGGCCATTCTTCCTCATGTGCTGCTCACGGTTTTTTTTACGTTATTCAGTTTTCGGCTTTTCGAGCAGCTGCATATTGTGGAAAATCGGGGAACCTTTTACGATCCCGCTTCCCGCGACGTGGCTTACTCTTTCCTTTCCGCCTGCCTGACTCCTTTCGCTACGGCGTTGAAATCCATTTGGTTGTGTGTATGGCCGATGGATCTGACCGTCGAGCATGGATTTTCGCCGGTTGTGAAAATGGCGGATCCTCGCTGGCTGGGCGGGTTGATTATGGTCGTTTTTTTACTAATCATCGCGTATAAATCGTATTCGAAAATCCCCGCTATATGGTTTGGCCTGCTGTGGTTTGCACTTTCGTGGGCCCCGGTTTCCGGCGCAGTGCCCGTCGGGTATCTTTTGGCGGAGCGTTATTTGTATATTCCCTGTTTTGGTTTTTTAGTTGCTTTTACATGTGGGTATTTCTGGTTGAGGAACCATCTTGAAATCCGGGCGAACGGACATCGTAAAAAAGTACTTGCCTATTCCTTCCCTGTTTTTTTGGCAACGATCGGTCTTTTCTTTTCCGCAAGAACCATGATGCGAACGTTGGATTGGCGGAGCGAGATCGCATTGTGGGAATCCGCAAAAGCCGCGCGTCCCGCAAACGCCAAAGTCCGATTCAATGTAGGCAACGCCTATCGCGATGCGGGACGAAAGGAGGAAGCATTCGAACAATGGCGGAACGCGTTGGAATTGCAGCCGAATTACCCGCAGGTTTGGGTCACGATCGGCAATGCGGAAAAGCGGCGAGGACAATTTGCGGAAGCGGAACGAGGGTATCGCGAGGCGCTGGCGCTCGAACCGGAATACGGACTGGCGCATTACAATCTGGCCCATCTTTTCGCGGCGCAGGAGAAAAAAGAATTGGCCTTGCAACATTATAAATTGGCGGCGGAGTACCTGTACGGCAAACGATCCGGCAATCGCTGGAAAGGCATGGCGTATTATCAAATTGCCAAATTGCTTTTCGAGCGTGGAGAAAAAGAATTGGCTTGGAATTATCTGATTCATGCCGAATCTCTCGCGCCGAATCATGCCCCGATTTATTTATTGATAGGTTTGTTGAAACAGGATCAGCCGGATATCGCGCGCCGGGCATTTCAAACCGCAATAGAATTGGATGCGAATTACAGCGAGGCGTTTTATAATTTGGGGGTATTGGAATGGCAATTCGGCCGGCAGGAACTGGCCGAAACGTATTGGAGCCAGGCTCTGCGATTGAATCCAAACCTCGAAACGGGGATCCGTGCGTTACGATCACACAATCCTCATCTCAATGAAATTCTGCCGGATTGATGCTCTTTTTCTTTTAAGAGTTTTGGGCGGATTTGTGGTAGAATGGAAAAGATTGGCATGACTTTTGTCTTGTGGAACGGAATTTTACGCGACGGGAGGAGAATACCGGCGGCTTTTTAGAAAATTTGTATGCGGAGGGGCGTTGTGGGTGTGTTATGTATTGTATGGCGGATTTCATTGGCGATTTTGCGACGATATCCATGTTTTTAGGGCGATATCCCTTCAAATTGTTTTCAATTTATCAGATAATCACCTGTACCCTACTTTAGTGTTCATAGAGGATATCTATAATGAAACACTCTCTACTGACCATGACCATCTTGTTACTTCTTCCAATAGTTGTTTTCGGCGAAATAATCGACGTGGACTTCGAAAGCATGAATCTATCCCCGATTCCGAACTACAATCCCGCCTTGGCCGTCGAAATCGGTCCCGCGCCCATCGCCGGCAATCCGGACGCCACCGACGGCGACGGTTTGCAAGTCTTTATCCGTAGCGGGGAAGCCGTATTCATGACGTGGGATAAGACCGTTTCGGTCACAAGCGAATTCGTCAAATTGAGCGTGTATGTCCATTCCAACAGCGCGGACGTGGAAATCGGTCTGGTCGCTCTCGCGTATCCCATCGACGGCAGCCTGGGATATGCGAATCCCACGAGAAGCGAAATCCCCGTTAACCAATGGGGAAAATTCGAGTACATCTATCAATCGCCGACAAGCGAGATCATCCCCGCCCTGCAAATCGCCGTTCCCGAATATGCACCGTCAGGAATCAAAATCGTGTACATCGACAATCTTCGCGTTGAACCATACACCATGCCGGGAATCGCCCCTATCGACATGATCGGCGACAACACCTTCAATAACGTGAATTGGATGTTGATCGGACTCAATTCGAATTCGTTCCTGCCGTCCGGCAACATCCCCGGAATCGTTTCGTTGACCACGGGAAAAGATCAGCAGGGAGTCAAACTGCAATTATCCCCCAATCAGCTCGCCACCCACGTCGCGCTCTATTCCAATCGTGCGGATTTACCCGCGATGGTTTTCGGCAGCGTCGATGTGAAACGCAACCATGGAGACAGCGGAATGCTGGCCTATGTCGTCACGGACGGGGAGCAGTCGTTGGGATATTTTTTGCATGTGGAATACATTCCCACTTACGAATTCAAACACATATGTTTCGGCGGGAATTTCGAAATCCCCAACAAGCAAATATCCCCGATCGGCGTGGTGCAGTTGGGCGGTCCGGACGTTTCGGCGAGCGTGGTGATCGATAACCTGGAATTGTTTACGGATATTGTTCCAACTCCAACACCCATTCCACCAACTCCCACGGCAACACCGACATCCACGCCGACGCCTACACCAACACCCGCGCCATTATCAACTATTACTATCGATATGCCTGGTCTTTCGGAAGGAGCAAAACCCTTGGAAATGGTGTTGATCCCGGCAGGGACATTCATGATGGGCTCGCCGGATAATGAACAAGATAGGGGTCCGGATGAAGGCCCGCAGCATCAGGTGACCATTACCAAGCCGTTTTATATGGGAAAGTATGAAGTGACGCAAGCGCAATGGCAGGCGGTGATGGGGAGCAATCCATCCGCGTTTAGCAATAAACCAAATCATCCGGTGGAAAAAGTAAGTTGGACCGATTGTCAAACATTTATTACAAAGTTGAATGGGATGGGATTGGGAACGTTTCGGTTACCGACGGAAGCGGAGTGGGAATATGCGTGCCGGGCAGGGACGACGACAAGCTTTTATTGGGGAGAGGATCCGAATGACAGTCAGATCGGGCATTATGCGTGGTATTCTGGCAACAATACTCCATCTGGAACCAAAGAAGTGGGATTGAAGTTACCAAATGCGTGGGGATTGCTTGACATGTGGGGGAATGCGTTTGAGTGGTGTCAGGATTTGTATGGGAGTTATCCGAGTAATTCGCAGACAGACCCGACAGGTCCAACAGGAGGCTCGTCCCGCGTCGTACGGGGCGGCCACTGGTTCGGCTACGCCAGGTACTGCCGGTCGGCGTACCGAATGTCCCGCACGCCCGAGCCCGACTACCGCGACAACTACATCGGCTTCCGCCTCCGGAGGTCATACCCTTGATGCTTGATTACTTGAACACTTGGTGGAAAAAATCATGAGTTCGACAGTTTTGGAAGAAATTCTCGCAAAGGCAGACCTGTTAAGTCATGAGGAACAATTACAAGTCATTGCCGTTTTAGCAGAGAAAGCCTCTAGGACCTCAGCAAGTCCGGTCAAGCCAATACGCAAGTGGGCGGATATGGCTGGACTGTTGCCATATCCGGCCTGTGGAGAAGATGCACAAACCTATATCTCCAAAATTCGTCATGAGGCAAACTCGCACCGGGAAGATTTGATTCAGAGAGATAGGCCATGAGTGACAATCCACTTCAAGGAATTCGGAGAGTATTTCTCGATTCAGCGCCGGTCATTTATTTTGTGGAAAAGCATCCGAATTATTATCCAGGGCTGAAACCAATTTTTTAACGGTTCGACAACGGTGAATGGGAAGCGATCATTTCTCCCATTACCATTGCGGAATGCCTGATCGTTCCCATGCGTTCAGGAAATTCTGAGACCGTCAATGCTTTTGTCGAGCTATTTGGAAATAATGGGTCGATCTCTTGTATGTCCATTCAACGTGTGGTGGCCCAACGAGCCGCAGGAATTCGTGCCCATAAAAATTTAATGTTGCTTGACGCCTTCCGGATAGCCATCGCTCTCGAAAATCAATGCGACGTTTTTTTGACAAATGACAAAGGATTATGCCGGATTACTGAGGTGAAGGTACTTACCATGGAGCAACTGGATGGAAAGACTGTCTGAATCGGGATGGGCAGGATGGAAGGATATACAGGGTGAGGTAACGCCGCCGTCTCGGCGGCATGTGTGGAAAAGCCGGCTAGAAGCCGGCGTTACATCCTGGTCATCCTTAAATCCTGGGAATCCGGATTCAGACAAAAAAATGGTTCATCCGACAAATGAGTACTTATGAACTATGATCCTGTCAGTTTTTTTTTACATGAGGAGCCTGATCATGATCCACGACTCGGGGATAAGTAAACCCCAACGGGGTGCAATAAGATAGCCAGTGGGCAACGCCCCTGGAGTCAAATGTTCAA
>QZKN01000169.1 GCA_003598175.1 Candidatus Omnitrophota bacterium | reverse complement strand
GAGAGAAGATGAGCGATTTTCTGCCGTTCAATTCCATGGCCCTGCTTTTGCAGCGCCACCGCTAATTGACGAACACTCTTACAAGTCCAGCGCAACGGGAACTCCGGATCTCCACGGGTTAAAGGTTCCACCAGTCGTTCCAGATCCCTCAAGACGGTTGGATCGGTTTCGGTAATCGGTTTTCGGCCCCCTCTGCGGATTCCGGCGAAATCGGCAAGCTGTGAACGGGTACGCGATGTTTGGCTCAATTTTTCACTGATGTTTCCATGAGTACACTCCCGCAAAAAAATGTGGATTTGTGAGACAAATAGATGCCTCTGTTTCTGAATTCAAGAAAATACATCCTCTAATTTCAACTGATCCACCATATTATGACAATATTGGTTATGCAGATTTATCAGACTTCTTTTATGTTTGGCTAAGACGATCATTAAACAAGTCATATTCTGTATTGTTTAGTACATTACTTGTCCCCAAAAACCAAGAATTAGTAGCAACACCTTATCGCTTTAATGGGAGTAAAGAAAAAGCGAAACAGTTCTTCGAAAATGGTCTAAGCAAATGTTTTTACATATTTTGAAAAGAACAAAATCTCGATTTTCCAACAACTGTTTATTATGCATTTAAACAATCCGAGTCTGAAAACGATGATGATGGAGTAAATTCAATATCATCAACTGGTTGGGAGACAATGCTTGAAGCGATGATTGCTAAAGGATTTTCCATTACAGGAACTTGGCCTATGAGAACAGAAAGTACAGGAAGAGCTGTAGCAATAAACTCAAACGCCCTAGCCTCCTCCATCGTCCTTGTTTGCCGCCCTCGCCCGGAAGACGCCCCGCTCACATCCCGCCGCGATTTCCTCAACTCCCTCAAACGCGAGCTGCCGGAAGCGTTGGCGAAGTTGCAAAAAGGCAACATCGCCCCCGTCGATCTGGCGCAGGCGGCTATCGGGCCGGGCATGGCCATCTTTTCGCGCTACAGCAAGGTGCTGGAGTCGGATGGGACGCCGATGCGGGTGTGCACGGCGTTGGGATTGATCAATCAGGCGCTGGACGAGTACCTTACCGAGCAGGAAAGCGATTACGACGCCGACACCCGCTGGGCGCTGGCCTGGTTCGAGCAGTACGGGCACAACGAAGGCCCCTTCGACGAAGCGGAAACCCTGTCCACCGCCAAAGGCGTCAGCGTCAAAGGCCTGCAGGAAGCCGGAATCCTGCTGGCCCGAGGCGGCAAGGTGCGCCTACTAAAACGCGAGGAACTGAAACCGGACTGGGATCCGCTCAAAGACGCGCGCATGCCGATTTGGGAACTGACGCAGCAGATAATCCAGCGCCACCGGACGCAGGGAATCGACGGCGCGGCCGCTCTCATCGCCAAAGTCGGCGGTCACGCGGGAGTCACGCGCGAACTGGCCTACCGCCTATACACCCTCTGCGAACGCAAAGGCTGGGCAGGCGAGGCGCTGGCCTACAACGCCCTCGTCGTCGATTGGCCCGGCATCATGGACGCCGCCAAAACCACCGCGATGAAAGGAAAACAATCCGTCGCGCAGGATTTGGAGGGATTTTGAAATATAATAGGAAATGATCTCATTTTTAATTAAAAGGAAACGATCATGAAAAGTATGTTAAATTATCTGGAAGAATTAAAACAAGATACCGATAAAAATGAGGCTGAAATCGTCACCATGGCCATCGAAACGGGTTTACGGCAATTGTGGAAAGAGAAAATTTTGGGCCGGTATCTCAAAAAAGAAATCACGCGCGACGAAGCAATTGAATTGGTTGGAATCGATCTCGTCGAATTGACGGAAAAACAGTACGATGCCATGAAGGAAGATGTGGAATGGGCTCTGAATCTTTAATATCAGCGGTGACCGACGCCGGACCGTTGATTCATCTTTATGAAGTGAATGCATTTCATCTTCTGTCGATTATTAAAACCATCCACATTCCCCATGCCGTGCGGATGGAAACAGTCGGTAAAGATCGAGTCCCTGAATCAAGCTTGTTTTCACTCCAACACACCTCTCATTCATCAATTCCTGAAGCGACTATGCGCGTATTCGTAAACCAACATGGCCTGCATTCCATACATTCCGGTGAAAGAGAATGTTTATACCTATGCCAATCATTGGGAATTCCCTTGATACTCACGGATGATTTATCTGTACGAAAAATCGCAAAACAAATGGCTGTTAAACCCATCGGTTCTCTTGGAATCGTGATTGCCGCATATCGAAAAGGATTGCTGAGTTTGCCGCAAACAAGGCACTATATCTACGAATTGTATACAAGAAGTAGCTTGTTTATTACAAAAACAATAGTCGATTTGGCGTTTCAAGAATTAAATGACACGAGTCGCACAAAATGAGAAAAATTGTGGTGCGGACATCCTGTCTGCACAGGAAAAAGAGTGCAGACCGGAGGTCTGCACCACAAAAACAATCGGATAACGAGGATTAAATCATGAGACAAGTACTTATTCATCCCGGCGAAGATGGTTTCTGGATCGCCGAATGCCCCAGTCTTCCCGGTTGCATCAGCCAAGGCGAAACAAAAGAAAAGGCAATCCAAAACATCAAAGAAGCAATCCAAACATACATCGCCGCATTAGAAAACGATAATCTGCCTGTTCCCGAAGAACGATTTGACGCCATTTTGGTTGCAATATGAGCGAGATACCTGTCATATCCGGTAGAGAATGCGTTAAGGCATTGGAAAAACTCGGCTTTTACTTTAAACGCCAGCAGGGCAGCCATATCGTAATGCGCCGCGATGATCCATTTGCGCAAATTGTTGTTCCCGATTATAAAACGCTGGACCGTGGCACGTTGCGATCCATTATCCGGCAAACAGGGATCCGTGTTGATGAATTTATCAACCTGATTTAATCCATATCCTGCTCATCCTTAAATCCTGAACATCCGGATTCAGACAAAAAAGGGGGAGAAACATACATCATGGCCATGACCAACCGAGAACGCGTCGGTAAAGCGCTGGAAATCCTGAACCGCGGCCTGTCCCTCTTCGTCGAAGAGGAATTGAAATCGCAATACGGCGATTCCTGGCTGGAAGAAGCGAAAAAATATTCTCGCCGGGAAGAGGAAGGCGTCAAACTGGTAAACGGCGTCCCGCAATGGGATATCAACGCTGATGTGGAATGAATGGAATTTGGTGTTCGGCAAAACATTAGGCCATGCCGAACGCAGCCTGATCAGTGAACTGCGCGAAATCCGCAAACAGTGGGCGCATCAGGAACCGTTTTCGACGGACGACACCTGCCGCGCGTTGGACAGCGCCGCCCGCCTTCTCCATGCCGTCACCGCCGCCGGCGAAGCGCAGGAAGTGGACCGCATGAAGCAGGAAATCCTGCGCATCCGCTTCGACGAACAAGCCCGCTACGAACGCCGCAAATCCGCGATTATCCCGACAGAAGGAACGCCGCTGGCAAATCTTCCGTCCTGGCGACAGATCGTAACACCCCATCCCGATAATGAAATCATTACTCAGGCGAATCCAGCGGCTATTCGATCGGGCGAATCCGGCGGCAAGCGGCGACGGTCCGGCGTTTGATATCGTTCAAACACAGGAAGGTCTACCCGGCGGCGCGGGCGCGGACGCGGACGGCGGCGAAAAACTCGTTATGGATTGCTCAACCGAGTTTTTCCAGGTGCGAGTCTTTGATAAGTTTTGATAAGGTTAGAGGTGCTTAAATGTCAAAAAATGAAAGAGTTAAGAAACGGGATATCCCCCTTGGGAAGAGGTTAAATTCCATTGGCGCGATTCGGCGGGAGATGGTCCGGATTTACGATCAGGCGCGAACCGAAAGAATCGATTCGGCGCTGGCCTCAAAACTCATTTGGATATTGGTACAACTCCGAGACACAATCGAGATTGAGCGAATCGAACCGCAACTGGAAAAACTGGAAAAACTGTTGGCAAAAGGCCGATAACATGGAGGTGACGCGATGAGGACGATTTTGAGAAGAATTGAGCTGAAATCCATTCGGTGGATTCGGAAGCGCTAGAGGCGGCGCGTGAGGCGGCGGTTGAGATACGCCGACGGTTTGAGAATGTGATCGGGGTGCTACATGGAAACCTGGATTCAATCAATCTGCAAGGCGAAAGTTTTTCGACGCTGGCCGGGTTTTTCCTCACATTCGAGTTTCCGAACATCCCGGCGGCGGTCATGGCTGAAATCGATCAACGGCTGGCGCGGCGGTCCGTTTGGCAGGCCGAACAATTGAATCCCGGATTGACTTTCCATTATCACGGAAAAACCCAAAAACAGGCGTTTTTTTGCGCGGAAGTTTGCGCGGTGTTGACTTGGTGTTGACTTGTGGAAATCTTAGGGAAATCGCATGTTACGTAAGTCTAATAAAATCAATGTCGGGGCGACTGGATTCGAACCAGCGACCACCTGAACCCCATTCAGGTACGCTACCAGACTGCGCTACGCCCCGGTTTTTTTTATGGCAGGAACAGCAAAGTAAAATATACCTGAATTTGGTCAAACATTCCAGTCTTCCAAACCATTTCGGGTAAAACTCCACTTTACTTTCTCGTCCAAACATTGCAACATGAATACGTTTTCTCGTGTTCGTTCCACGTGGATGGAATCGATCATCTATAGAAAATGGTCAATCACGGCATCGTGTCGCACGACAGACAAAAACAAGCAGGAAACGAGGGAGTATAATGAGCATGGATCGCAGAGAATTTATTACCGCATCGAGTCTCGGCGCCGCCGCAGTCGGCGTGTTTACCGGCGCTGTGTACGCTTCGGAACGCGCCGATAAGGTGAAAGTCGGCATGTGCGACTGGAATTTGGGCGAATCCTGCAATCCTGATTTGATTCCCAAAGCCAAAGAGGCGCATTTGGAGGGGATCCAGGTCAGTGTGGGAAGATCGCCGAGCAGTATGTCATTGCGAAGTCCCGATGTTCGCAAAAAATACGTCGAAATGGGCAAGCAATACGGCATCACTTTCCATTCCGTCGCCGCCGGAAGCATCCTGAATTCCATTCCGTTGGCTTCCGAACCGGAATCCGCCGTGTACGTCATCGACGCGATCGAAGCCGCCGCCGCGCTGGGTGCATCCAACATTTTGATGGCCTTTTTCGGTCGCGGCGATTTGCGTTACCAGGATCATCGGGGAGATTTTCGCCTTTTGGAAGAGAAACCGTTTAAAATTTATGAACTGGATCAACGCGGCGTGGATCGCGTGGTCGCCGTGTTGAAACAAATCGTTCCCCGCGCGGAAGCGCTTGGCGTTGCTCTGGGACTCGAAAATACCATCACCGCCAAACAGAATCTGGAAATTATCGAACGCGTCGGCTCCGATATCGTGCAGGTTTATTACGACGTGGGCAATTCCACCAGCAACGGCTATGATGTGCCCGGCGAAATCCGATTGCTCGGCAACGACCGCATCTGTGAAATTCACTTAAAGGATTCCGGAACGCGCGTGTTGGGTTCGCCGGAAGGCAAAGTCGACTTCAAGGCGGCCGCGCAAGCCTGCCATGACATCAATTATGACAAATGGTTCGTGCTCGAAACCAGCGGGCGGGAAAAACGCTTTATGGAAGACACGCAAGCCAATGTCGCCTTCGCCAAACAGACATTTTCTTAAAAAGAGATAAGGTGGGTTTCACTTCGTTCAACCCACCCTACCGCGACTAAACAATGGTTGATCCCATAACCATCCAGCAGGCGCAGGTTCTTTCCCAGCTGGCTACGTCGACCGGTTTGCGAACCTTGCTGCAATCCGGCGAGATGCGGGGAACGGTTCTTTCCATGCAGGCCGGCGGCAAGGCCGTCATGTCCTTCGCGGGCCGGACGTTTCCGCTGGATGTGCAAGGGCAAAATCTGCAACAAGGGCAGCAAGTGCTGGCCAGGCTGGTCGGCGATCAACTCTTGCTCGAACTGCTTCCGCCTCGCGGAGAAAATGCGGGCGAATCCGGCTCCACCGTTTCCCGCCCCTTGGCAAATATCCTGGCCAATTTGGGAGTCAGCGGCGCAAACGCCGAAGTCATCGCCCAGGCGCTGCTCCAGTCCGGCATTCCGCTCGACCGCACGGTTTTAAAGGATTTGGCCAACGTCTTGCCCGATATCCAGCCGTATCAACTTGCAGCGCTTTCTTTTCTTCTCAGCCGTGGACTGCCCATCAGCCAATCTCTGCTTTTCTGGGCGGCGCATCTCCTGACTCCCAAACCCAAACTCGCGGAATCTACAAACAAGTTTCTCGATTCCATCAAAAAATTCGAAGAAGATCTGGATGAAGAAGAACCGGTCATTTCCGAAGAATCGCGCCGAAGACTGAAACAGCATCGCGAAACGCTGGAGGAACGCGTCCCCCGTTTTCAATCCCATTCCCAGGCGGCCAATGAGGACGAGCTCGAGGAGATGGAAGGCTTTCTCCATTCGCTGCTCGCCTCGCCCGAGGCCATTATTCAAAATCAACTTGCTTTCGGCAAAGGCTCGCTGGGAGAGGAATTGGTGCGCCTGTTGGCGCTGTTGATGGATTTGCAAATCCAATTGGCGGCATCCCGCCACGGGGAAACGCTTTCCGCCCTTATTGCGCAGGCCATGACTCTGCACGAATCCTTGGCGCAACAGGCGTTTCAAAATCTGCAATCGCAGGATCCACACAGCGCCCCGGTTTTTTTCGTTGAAGTCCCCATTCGTGATGATGGCAAGATGAAAAATCTGGAACTGCGTTACAAACCCAAGGATAAGGAAAAAAAATCGGGAACGCTCGACCTGCGCCTGGATTTTTCCCAACTCGGACCGATGAAAATCTCGTTTCATTGGAATCACCCCTCCTTATCCATTTCTATTGTTGTTTCTCAGAAATCCGTCGGCGATTTCTTGTGTGGCATGGTGGACAATTTAAAGGAGGCGCTTACGAAAATGGGTTTTCACGTCGAAGCCATCTCCGTGAATGTCGGCGACGTGCCGCAGACGTTGCGGCCCTTGCCGGAAACGGAGCCGCGGCGTGGGATCAGCGGATTGGATATCCGAGTCTAACCGATGTGGTCTGAGTAACCGTGGTCAGGATTTTGGGTATAAGGATTTAAATAGAATGGATTCCTTTCAATGAAAATGAACACATTCCATCAAATTTAAAAAAATCCGTGTAATCCCCCAAATCCGTATAATCTGTGATTCAAAAGTTACCGAGTCGGATAGATGACGTTGTTTGATCCGGCAATTCAAAACGATTGTATTGATGATACTGCCGTTTCACGTCGGCGTCGTATCAAACAAAAAGTGATTTACAAAATTTGAAAACTTCATACAATAGTACCAGAAAAACTCATAGCTCAAAATGGTAAAAGACAAAATGAAAACCGCTCAAGACGTAATCACGGAAATTCAGAAACTCACACCGGATCAGATGGAGGAAGTCTTCCACTTTGTAGTTTCCATCATGGAACAACAAGAAGAATTTTCCGAAGAAGACACGGCTCTCATCCTTGAAGCAAGAGAAGATGCCAAACGAGGGATTAATATGAGTGGTCCATTTGTGGGAGAAGAAGCAATAAACCATCTGCAAAGATTAAGAAAAGTGCAAGTCTAAATGGAAATCTCTTACCATAAAAATTTTAACAAGACCTTTCAAAAGCTCTCCCCGAAGATGCAAGAGAAAGTCGAAAAAACCATCGTTGCTTTCCAAAATGATCCAAATTTTCTTGCGCTCTTTTCAGGGCTACGTTCGGATTTGACTTTTACCAGGGCGGTTAGCCCTGGCTATCCTCTATAACCCCGTTGGGGTAATACCAATAATCCAAAAATCCTTCAGACTTCAGCCTATTACCTGAAATTTTGTCGTATCCACCAAACGGCATACTCGGTCACTTCATCAGATGTCGAAATATTTAATTTCGTCTTGATATTCTCGATATGCGCGCTCACGGTTTTCGGAGTGACGAACAACTGTTCGGCAATATGATGACGCCGTTTTCTTTCCCCTAATAAACGGAAAATTTCCATTTCCCGCGGGCTGAGTTTCTCGATCGAATCATCGTGATCCGAATGATTTGCAAACGTTTGACACAGCGTATTCAAGATATTTTTGCTGAAATAACTTTCACCGGAGATTATTGTTCGTATGGCAATGGGGATATTTTTGATGGAATCGTCTTTATGAAAATACCCTTTCGCGCCGGCTTCGAGCGAGCATTTGACGTAAATTTGTTCATCGTGCATGGTCAGCGCCAGGACCGGGAGGCCGGGATTGGTGGAAGCCAGATCGTGAATCAGGTTGATGCCGTTATCGTTTTTTAATGAGATGTCCAACAAAACAATATCCGGTGAAAGACGCTGGATTTCGGCTTTCGCATGATCCAATTCGCCGGAATCGCCGCAGACACCCATATCCGTCTCTTGATTGATGGCCTGGCTGATCCCGAAGCGCACGACGGGATGGTCGTCCACAATAAAAACTTTGATTTTTATGATTTCCAATTTTTCCATGCAATTCAAACCGTTAATTAAATTTTTCGTAGAGTGAGCTCAAAGTGAAGCGTAGCCACCATTTTTCTAATTGGTGGGCTAAATTGAGCGCACCCTACTTTACTGACGCCCTTTGCAGGGCAGGTTTTGTTCATATACCTTTTCCAGGAGCGTTGCCCGCTGACTATTATCTGCTGCTCCGTTGGGGTATAAAGCTTGTATCCCAACGGGGTTATATAGGATAGCCAGGGCTAACAGCCCTGGAGACATTCAAAGTTTACTATCGCCCTGAAAGGGCATAAGAACGTTTTTTTGCTGTGGATAGCGACACTCCACAACCGTCCCGCGACCATTAACCTTTTCAATCTTCAAATCAGCCGAAATAATATTTGCACGGTACCGCATGATTTGCATCCCCAACCCGTCGTGATCGTCCGGCTCGCGAAATCCGATTCCGTCATCTTTCACGGAAAGAATAACATGATGTCCGCTGTGCTCAAGATTTAATTTAATTTGCCGCGCCGACGCATGTTTCGCCGCATTGGTGATCGCTTCATGCGCGATGTGGTATAACTGCAATTCGGCTTCTTCATGATCAATCGTTATGTGCAGATCCGCCGTATAAACGCAGGGGATTTTATAAAGCATCTGCGTGGAAGAAGACAAATCCTGCAGCGCGGCGTGAAAGCCCAATTTGCCGATGGCCAACGGCGATAGGCCTTTTGAAATTTTCCGCGTCTTGAGCCGGGCGTCGTCGAGCAAATGAACGATCGTTTCCAATTCGCGAACATCGGATGATTTTCGCTGTTCCATATTACCGGCCAATAGCTGCATGAGATACGAAATTCCAGTTAGATCCTGCAAAATCCCATCGTGAAGATCGCGTCCGATCTTCTGCTGCTCCTTTGTGCTGGTCAGGACGATTTCTTTTTCCAATTTCTTTTGTTTCGTCAGATCAAGCGCCATCATATCGATTTCATTCTCTTTAATGACGCCGTACAACTGCACATAAAAATCCTTGCCGGTTTCGATCTGATGTCCCTTTACGACGATCGGCGCACTTTTCCTGCGGATGGCCAGCGATTGCAGGAATTGATGGTATAAGAAGTCATTTTCCCACTGCAGCGGCGCGGGATGGTTCAGCATTTCCTCTCGCGACGGAAAACCGGCGATCCTGGCCATGGCCGAATTGGCGTCCACGATCTCGAACGATGAGGAAAGCCGAAAGACGCCGATCTGCGAGGCCTCGCAAAATTCCCGGAAACTCATTTTTTCGATGTGGAGTTCCTTCTTGATTCGGTTATGATGTTTCCACCAAAAAAATAAGGAAAGAAATGCGAAAAAAGCGGTACAGGCCACGGGAATCCGAAACGACGCCGTCATCCAGAAATACGGATTCACCACGAAATCCGCCCGCGCCGGCTTTACGCTCGTATTCCGGAATGTATCCTGCGATACGACTTCAAAGGTATATTCTCCCGGCCGTAACGGCGGTAGCAAAGCGGAAGTTTCATAGGAAAACGGGTTCCAATCTTTTTCGATACGTTTCGTTTTCGCATTCACGATTCGCCAGGAATAAACCAGTTCATCCCGCCGGGTATGGTTCCAGGCGTCATACCCCTTAAACGAAAAAACGCCGCGCGCGTCAGGAACCAACTGATCGGGAGCGGAAACGATTTCCGCGGCGGGAGCGAGTCTATCCGGATGAAACGTATAAATCCCTTGATGGGTGATTCCGTACCAGATGCGTTGTTGATCATCTTCCACGATCGAGATCACCGGACCAACCGGCACGCCATCGTCATAATCATATTGAATCCATCTCCCATCCTTGAAACTCATGATTCCATGGTTGCGATCCCCCGCCCAGATGGTTCCATCGCTGCTTTGAAACAGGGAAAGGATATAACTGCTTTTCAATCCGCTCGCGAGGGTTTCCTGCGACCATTGATTGTCTTTATATCGTAAAAGACCAACTCCCAATTGAGAAAACCATAATTCTCCATCGTCGGTTTGCATCGATGTGATTATTTTATTGGATTCGATCGCAAATGATTTGGGGATATCCGGCTCCAGAAATGTTCCTTGATGCCAGCGCCCAATCCATCCCCTCCCGCCGATCCAATATTCACCGGGAAAGGTTTCCAAAATGCAATACACACTTTTATCTCCACGCTCCGGCAAAGGCAATGCGGGGACAAACGCTTTCCCATCCCACTTCAAAAGATCATTGGTGGTAAACCAGATATCATCCGGATTGGGTAAAAAGATGGGGTGATCGCCGCCGACATGCGGATTCCCCGGCAAAACCGTTTCTTTTACAATTTGGTTCTTGGCTAAATCGATTTCAATAAATTGTTGTCTACTGCATATGACCAATCGATTTGATAGAACATTGATATCAAACTCGCCGGCAGAGCCAATATCCGATTTGATCGTGCATACAGGAGTCCAATTGTGATTTGTGTACGTCCATAATGTAAAATGTTGATCCATACAAAATAATTGATTATGCTCATTGCACGTCAGACTCTCACTATTGAATTGTTGATTCATTTGTCTGTCGGAAGGAGGAGTTTGATGAATCCAGGAGGATTCTGTGATTCGATAAACTCCGCTACGAGTCCCCACCCAAAGCGATTCGTCCCGCAGAAACGAAATGGATTCGATATGAAATTTTCTCTTATCACTGGTAAGCGGGCAAAACAACCAGTGGTTATCATGCAGAACGTATAATCCTTGTTCTGTGCCGAGAAACAACTTTCCGAACGCCCAATTGACGCAAGTTGTTTCGAACGGGGAAGAATGTTGTGCATGAATCTGGCCGCGTGTGCATTCAAGAACAGTCCATCGGGAAATAAAAGCAAGTGGATTCAATGGGGTAAAAACGAATCCGCGGCATACTCGATCATATTCGGCCGGACACTGATCCCAAGGAATAATTTGGTAATCGCCCGATGAACGAAAATGAACCAATCCAAACCGGTTGACGGCAATCCAAATCTCTTGCTCGTTATTTTGTTTAATATCTTCTATGATAGGCTCCCAACCTTCCGTGAAATGATGGATGAACTTCCATTGCCCTTTCATCACGTCATCGTTTTTCGATGGAATCCATGCAAAAAGATACGCTTGTCCATTCCCAATCCATACTTCGCCATTCTTTATGCATTCAATGGCGGAAATCGAATCACTCAGCGATTGCACGGGAAACGAGTCGGAAGTGAAGTTGAAGATTCGATTATTTTGAATACAGCTGATCCCATTTGGGGTTCCCACCCATACCCGTCCTGCATGATCCTCTTCAAGGATGCGCACATCATTGGAAATTAATCCATCATCGGTGGTGAGGATTCGTTTATGCGTTCCATCCATGATGACGATTCCTCCTCCCCACGACGCCAGCCAGACCGAGCCATCGTGCGTCATGATGGCGTCGCGAACAACTTCATTGGGAAGATCGTCGGGAGCGGTAAACGCGCGAACGGTCCAATTGGAAAAATCATCGGATTCGGCGCCCACGCATAATTCGCATCGCAAGAAAAACAATAAAAAAATGATACTGATGTGGAACAGTATAGTGAACATGATTGATGTGACTTGTTCGAGGATGCTCAACGTCCTGCAATTTCTATCCATCCCACATACCCGCAATCTGAAAAACATGGAAAATTCCACACAAATTACTTTGTTAATTCTAAGGTTTCATTGCAAATTAGTAAAGGGATTTACCGTTTGCAGGCTGAAGGTTGAAGGTTGAAGGCTAATCCCTCCCTAAACCCTAAACCAACTCAATCCCCAAACGCCTTGCATTCACGAAACGATCAAAGTATACTAAATTAGTCAACATTATAATGTATAGTTATAGAAAGGACTTTCTCATGCAAAAGAAAGGACTTCTCATTGCCCCCGCATTCCCCTCTGATTCGTTTTGGAGTTATCGCTATATTATTCATTACGTCAACCGCAAAGCCGCATTTCCACCGTTGGGATTGATCACCTTTGCCGCGCTTATGCCGAAAAATTGGGATTTTGAATTGATCGATATGAACGTCTGCTATCCTCCCTCTCATATATTACGCAAAAAAATCGAGGAAGCAGACGCTGTCTTCGTCGGCGCGATGTCCATTCAAAAAAAGTCCATCGTTGAGCTGCTCGCCGGTCCGGCAAAGGGAGCGGAGACGCCGTGGATCTTGGGCGGCCCGTTCCCGTCCACGTATCGTGACCAAATACTTTCTCCTAAAAACGCCTCCGATCAAATTTTGCACGACGGCATCGACCTGTTGGTGTGGGGCGAAGCGCAAAACGCCATTGATCCAATCATTCATTATCTCAATGCCAATCCAAAGCATACAAACCATACCCCGCATTTGATCATTCCCGGCAAAGTAGAGCACTCCACGCCCGGTTCGCGTAAATATCTCAACGACCGCTCCATTTTCAAGCCGCTCGAACTTCCCCCGCCGCGTTGGGATCTGGTCAACGTCAATGATTACCGCGCCTTGATGATGCAAACCACCGCGGGCTGTAAATTCCGCTGCGATTTCTGCGACATCGTGCAATTCAATGGCGGTTTTCCGCGCGCCAAAACGACGGAGAACATCAAAGCTGAATTAAAGGCCATTTACGAGACCGGCCATCGCGGGGGCGTCTTCATCGTCGACGATAACATCATGGGCATCATCGGCGAATTGTCGAAAATTCTCGACGCGCAAATTGAATTTCAACGCGAATACGATTACCCCTTCCAATTTTTCGTGCAGTCGAGTGTGGATATCGCCAAGGACGCGTACGATCCGATCATCGAGAAATTTAAATTTGCCGGTTACGACGCCATGTTTTTCGGCATCGAGAATCCCGATCCCGACGCGTTGAAACAAATGAATAAGAAGCAGAACAATCAGGTCGATCTGTATGAATTAGTGAAAAAATTCAATCGAATCGGCGTCGAAGTGCACGCCGGTTTTATCTTCGGCGGCGATCACGACACTCCCGACGCCGCACAACAAATCGTCAATTTCGTCAAAGAAACCGACATCTTCACCGCCATGACCGGTATGTTAACCCCACTTCCCCACACGCCGCTGTATCAGCGCCTGAAAGAGGAAGGCCGCCTGCTTGAAGCCGAATTTTCCGGCAATAACACGGACGACGACATTCAATTTGTTCCCAAAAACATGACCATCGAGGAAATGCGGCAAGGCATTCATTCCATTCTTGAAAGTTTGTATCACACGAAAGAACTCTATCGTCGCGCCTTCCATCTGCTTGAAAAAAGCCCTCCTCATATCTTCAATCGCGGCAAATTTCAATGGACGTATATCAAGGCCGCTTTTCTTTCCTGCCTCAATCAGGGCATTAAACGAGTCGATCCCCATTATTTTCTATTTCTATCAAAAGCGTTTCGCCTGGATTGGAAACAATTCACGCAAATCAGGAAAAAAATCAAAGAACTCAACGCCGTTTGTGAAACGTTGCGTCCCGCCGCTTACAATCCCGATGATTATCGCGAAATGATCAGCTATGCGAAAGATTATCTTTTGCGTTATCAACGCAAAATGCATCTCGAACAGATTCAAGCAAGAGTCAATCAGTGGGTCGAACAACTGCGGCAAAACCGGATCGGCAAACAGGAACTCGCGGAAATCCACAACCTGGCCCTGCAATACCTGCGCAAACGGAAAAATATGTTCCACTATCCCGGCGCGCACCTCGTCAAAGCCTTCGAACTTGCCGTCAAAGGCTTTCATTATGAACAAGTCATGAAACAAATCGTCATGCGTTCAAATGCGCATTCATCCGCCCGATTGCTTCGTCGATTTCCGTAACGCTTTTGAATCCGATCACGACGACGTCGACGCAATCGAGTCCCATCACAAATTTTATGGAAGCGTCGCGGCGCGCCGCATCCGTAAAATCGCCGTTGCCGATGATCTTCATGCCGATTACGCCCGTTCCGTTGGCGTGGATTTGGCGGATGTGCGTCAACGCTTCGTCGCGGTTTCCGGTCTCGGCCCATTGACCGGTCGGGCCGTCCATATGCGTCCCGTCGTGGTTGACGCGCACGAGCGCGATGTCCAGCCACGGACATTGCGTCATCGTCCGCAACGGCGCCAGACCGTGGCAGGACGCGCCATGCGAACGAATGATTTGTTTTTCCTTCGCTTTCGAAAATTCTTCCATGGATCTCTCCAATTCGGTTGGCCAGGTAGCCGTGCCTACGCAATGCAGTAACAACGAATCGAAATAATCCGTCTGCAATTCCTTGCGGAACCGGTCGATGGTTTCCGGCACGTTCTTGCTGCGGTTGAAATTCAACTTCGTTTGAATGAAATAGGTATCCCGAGCAATGCCTTTCAACGCTTCGGCCAACATTTCGTGCATTTCGTCGTAATTGTCGGCCGTGTCGAAATAACGGATGCCGCTATCGTAGGCATGACGCGCCAATTTGGTGAACTCCTTTTGCCCCAGGCCGCGCTGCACGCTTCCCCCATTGCTTCCGGTTCCGAATCCGAGACGCGTCAATGGAACGCCGGATTTTCCCAGAGTGACAAGATCGGCGGCGGAGCGTCTGCCCATGCTCTTTTCCGCCGCGAATGGGGAACCCGCGCCAACCAGAGTTCCGATCGCGACGGCGCTGTTTTGCAAAAAATGACGGCGTGTGATCTTTGACATGATTCACCTCACATGGTTTCGAATGGACATGCGATAGGGTACACCACGATTCCACTGTATGGCAAGTCAATAATGTAGGAGAGGACGCTGGTTTTGCCCACGATCCATGAACCAATGTATTTTTATTCTCTTTATCGCCGCACCTCAGATTGTTGGTGGATAAACTCCCTTTTCCATTGATGACAAAGACATTTTTCTGACGCGTCGGCAAAAAGTCGAATTAAATTTTGGAACTGGCACATATTGTGGTATCAATCCACAATATGCCACTATATATTGTGCAGACCGGAGGTCCGCACCACAATTTTTGACTTTTTGCCGGGGCGTCTTTTCTGAATTTCGGTTTTGTAGGCTTGATCACGGAAACTGGTTACACAAATACCCCGAAAGTATGCGAAAACCAATAAAAGCCTATGCAATCGATATCCATGAAATGTATTACATTATGAACATGGTTGGAGTGAGCAACGAAAGACTATTGCTGCGGATTTTCAATTGCCTTTAGCGCATCCAGTTCTTTCTGATCGATCACAATCCCGTTTTTCGCGGCAAGATCGGCGTAGGTGCGCGCCTGGGCGGCGTCTTTTCTCGAACAATAAATATCGATCAGACGGCGATAGGGTTCTTTGAATGTGGGATTGACGCGAATTTCTTCCTGATAACAGGCGATTGCTTCTTCAACATCATCCTGCAGGAAGTGGATGGTTCCCAAATTCAAATGGACGTTCTTGAACGCAGGATCGAGTCGGATCACGCGATTATATTCTTCCATTGCTTGTGCATAATCTTTTATTTTGTAATAACAGTTGCCCAATTTAAAATGCGCCGCGACGAATTTCGGCTCCAATTCAATCGCGCGGAGCAGGGCGCGAATGGCTTCCTCCTCTTTTTTCTGTATTTCTAGTACGGACCCCACGTAGTAATGGGTGACGGCTTTTTTCGGATCGATCTGCAATGCCGTACGAAAGGCTTCGAGACCTTCCTCCTGCTTATGTTGCGCCATCAGCGCGCGGCCCAGATGTACGTAGGTTTCGGCGTTATCTTTTTTATATTGCAACGATGATTTGAGCGACTCTTCCGCCGATTCCATTTGGCCGAGATTCAACAAACTCATGCCGAGAGCCTGCCGCGCATCGACGTGATCGGGCTGCGCTTCCACGGATTTACGGAAATACTCGGCGGCTTTTTGATCGTCCCCCTGTTTGCTCTTTTGCAAACCCAGGTTGTAATAAAACATCGACGCCATCGACGGATTTCTCGCAATCGCGTCGATGAAATTCCTGTCTCCGATCTTTTCCACGTCATATTGGGCGTAGGCGATGGCCATGCTTCTCCACGCCAACATATTACTGTTGTCCAACACAATCGCGTGCACTCCTATTTGCACCGCCTTCTCGATTTCCCCCACGCGCGCAAGCGCCTCACACGCCACCGCGCAGGCATACGAATTTCCATTCAAACATCGGGCAACCACTTCCACTTTGTTTGCCGCTTCCTTATAATCCTCATTCTCGATCAGTGAAATCATCGCTTCGAGTTGGATGATCACATCGTTCGGATCGGCGCGGTAACTCAAATCGATGATGTCTCGTCGCAATGCAGTCGAACGTTCCTGATCGAGCACGTACTTCAGCCAATCCGGCGACGGCGGTTTCACAGTAAGTTCTTTCTCTTCCTCTTCCCAACCGCGCTTCATTTTGCGAAAGATCATCTCCACACGATCGGCGTTTTCATCGGTGGGTGCAATGGTCCGAACCCGTTCAATCATGCGTTCCGCTTCGGATACGAAACCTTTGAGAAACCAGACATGCGCCAGACCGCACATCGCGGCGGTGTTGAACGGATTCACCATTAACACCTTTCCCAGATTTTCTTCCGCGTGGTCCGGCGCGCCCGCGTCGATCAACAGATCGGCGGCGATCAGGCTTTGTTTTTCCAGCACCACCCCCGTCGATTCCTTCCCCGAGCCATACCGCAAATGAATGGCGGACGCCAGATATTCGCCTTTTTTACGATAATAACGCGCCATTGTCAGACAGGATTCCTTGACGTCCTTGATCATCGGCGCGAAAAGAAAATGGGCGCCGATCGGCAAGGCATTCTGCTCGAGATAGGCTTTTCCCACCTCATTCAGCGCCGTCTGGCTGTTATTATTGAGGTCGTACACGTAATTCCAAAAAGTCAACGGCGAACGCGTCAAACGATTCAGCTGCATCGTTCGGATTCCCCAAAACATGAGAATCATCATCACAAGAGCGGAGATTCCAATTTTCCAATAACGTGATGACGCCCGCAAGGAAGTTTCGATGATGGCGCCGACCAGCATGGCGATCCCCACGACCGAAAAATAGAGGTAGATCCACGAAACGTAATCGACCACACGATTGATTGCCACCGTGGCGTAGGGAATCATTCCAAAAAACAACAGAAGAATACCAAATCCGAACCACCGCTTTCGCCATACCGACCAAAATCCGACGCCAAGCAAGATCACATCGATCAACAACCAAAATAAAAACGTTCCATTCGTCCAGGAATACACCTGCTTCACCGTTTCGTGCAACACCGCCGGAATTTTCCTCGCCAGCAGCAGGCCGTCGGCAAACAATCCCGAAGCGCCGGTGATGGAAAACCAGCCATGCCAAAACGATTTTTTATGCATTTGCACGTATTTGAAATGAAGCGGATGAGGCGACGCCATAAATAAATACGGCGCAAACACGATCGGCAAAAGCGCGAAAGGCAACAAGCGCATCACCGTTCGTTTCCAGCCGCTTCGCCGATAGACCAACTCATACACCAACAAAAACAGAACGACGGCATAGGCGATACGAGCGGTAAAAAGGGCCAATGCGTACGTACCCACCGCCGTCCAATACCACCCTATTCCTCGCCCATGTGAAAATAGCAAATAAACGTTCATGCTTGCCAAACACAGAAACAATCCGAAAATCATATAAAATTGGTCGATATCGTTGACCAGCGTCGTACACAGCGGATGCAGCGCGAAGGCGAGCGCCGCGAACAATGCCGCCGCCGGACGATCGGCAAAGCGCCGAACCAGCCAAAATACCAGCAACGCATTGCCCGCATGAAATCCCAACAACCAACAATGCCAAAAGAAAATCTGATCCGCCGCGACAACTCCGCGAACCAATGCCAATAGCGCATAACTCAGCGGCCGATACTGTCCCGCCGTAAATAAAAGAAAATCCTGTGAAAATATATCGGGAATATTCCCGGCATGAGACAACAACGGCAATCGCAACACGCTGTCTTCGTGAAGCAGAAAAGTCGAGGAAGAGAATGTTGAGGAATACACCGCCGGTAACAAAACGGCAAGAGACAATACTCCTAAAAAAATAGGATATTTAAAAATAAATGCGTATGGTTGTAAAAATGGAGCAGCGGCGTCTCCGCCGGCTGGCTTGCATTCACTCTTAACCACTTTTTTCTTCTTTTTGGACATGATTGTCATCTCTCAGTTGCACTACGCGAGGTTCCGGTTCCACTCGAATGGCGTCGAACATATCTTTTTCATTGATGTGGGGTGCATGAGCCACAAATTCGGGGATGTTATAACTCGCAAGCGGACGATCGATCAGCGGCAAAGGAATCGCCGGCGAGGCATGGCCTACGTCGTCGATATGAGATAGGTAGAGATACGCATAAACGCCTCCTTCTCGTTTCGAGGCGAACACCAGCCAGCGGCTGTTCGAACTCCAACTATGCCACGAATCGGCCGCGTAATCCACGTTGAACTCCAACCGCCATGACGGACCGGACAAGTCGCCGGATTTGAGATAAATATCACTCGATGTGCGAATCAAATCCCCGCCGTCGCTCTGGCAAAAAGAAAACCAGCGCCCGTCCGGCGAAAAATGGGGATAAAAATTACTCTTCCCGTTATGAGACGCCCCTTCGATGGCCGTCGATGTCGGATTTTCACTTGTCAGGTCGAGAATGTACAAATCAAAAAGAATATGCGCGGGATGCGGACCGACCGGGCTGCGCGAAAAGATCATGCGCGTTCCGTCCGGCGTCCATTGCGGGTAAATCTCCAACAAATTCGGATCCGAAGCGCCCGGAACCAGATAGGTATCGTTACTTTCGACATCATAAATCGCGATATCCGAGGTGGCCATCCCCGCCAGCTGGGTTTCGAACACGATCGGCTTCAACGCCGCCACTTTTTGATTGGCGGAATAGGCCAGCTTCGAGTGGTCCGGCGACCAGGCCATGAACGTGGTCATTTGAATTTCAAACGGCAATCTGACTTTAAATCCTTCCCGCTTGTCGATGTCATAAATCGCCAGATACGTCGGCAGGTTGTTGCTCACCTTCACCAGACTGCGAACCTGCAGGGCCAGTTTTCCCACATTGCCCTGTTTGGACGAAAAATTGTGGCAATTCAGGCAATATTCCCGCCGCGCCGACAGGAAACTGTCCGGTTGATCCTTGCGAATGTCGCGTACATGGATATCGGGAGTTTTATACGAACTGAACGGGGGCGCCACCAGGCGGTAGACGATATAATCGTCAGCCGTATCCGGCGAAATGCTGAAAGGAATCGGTTCCGTCGCCTGAATATCGCCTTTTCGTTCTCCGTTTCCATCGAGTTCGATTCCTTTCACACTCACCCACGCATTGCTGTTGATGGGATCGCGGCGCAACTCACCCCAAACATCAGTGGGAAACCGCCACTGTTTTTCCCGCGTGATCCACGTTCGCGGTTCGCTTTCATCCTTGATGGAAAGCGAGACCTGCCATAGGTTGTTGCGCGGATCTTCCCACGTCACGAACGGCGGGCAAAGATTGGGAGGATAGATCGCCCCTTCTTCCGGCGAAATAATTTGCAGGGTTTGATACGGTTTGCGATCGCGATAACAGGAATCGTAGCGCAAGCGCGTCAAATCCGGACTTTCTCTCTCCTCTCCCGCGTTTTTGCGCATGGCGGCCTTGATCTCGTCGCGCGCCTCGCCATCCACCCATGCGATTTCCCCCGCGTCGGTCTGCGTCGCGAATTTCGAGTTCTGCTTCGTGAAATCGTCGTTGTGTCCGTTTTTCAATGCCACATAATCTTTAGTGTCGTAGCGCAGTCGCGGGTAAAACGTCGGCGCCTCTTTTTGACACACGGTCACGGGCCCGTCAAACAATGAATTCGACGTCGCGCTGCGAAGCCAATGCAAGGCGATTCCCCCTGCGGCTATCGTGAGAAGAACGAACATTCCAATTTGACGGATTCCTCGTTTGAGTAGCGGAAAATACCACATGATTTCCCCCTCTACGATCAATCGGGATGCTGGAAACCAATATATATCTTAAAGAAAATCGAGTCTATGCTTGACCGTTCTATCGATTCACAAATGGAAAAAAACGTGAATATTCAACTGCTGGTTTTGGGGTTTCTGCAACTGCTGGCCGCTCGGTTTCCTCTCCCCATTTGGGCGAAATCCAAATGCTGGTTACGAACCTATACGAGTGAAACGCCTTCCGAGTTTGTTACCCGCACGGCTTTCACGAAATTGAGGTGTACCCCATTGTCAAGACAAATTTTGTCTTTTTTTACATGTCGGGCGCCCGACTTTTTTTCCAGGGCGTTCGCAATTGGGATTGACTACGTTTTTTCGAATCGTTTGGAGGGGATTTGAAATGCCGCCGAGACGGCGGCGTTCCATTTGGATCGTGGACTTCTTGTTCAATTTTTTGATTTTTGTACTACGATCCTTTGATTTCCTTTCACCTGATTCATTGTTTGCTTTGTTCCATCCGGCCAGCGGATTTCGATCTGTTCCACAATCGTGGTCTTGCCCAGGCCGAAGTGCAGGGCGGCGCTGTTTTGGGAGATGAAACTGGCGCTGGAGTAAAGTTCCTGCAGTTGAGTTCGTTCGGCGGTGGTCAGGATCACTCTTGCGCCATACGCGGGCATTCCATTTTCGTTTTGCACGGCGAGTTGCAGCCAGTTGGCGATGGGGCTTTGATTTTCCAGGAAAAACGGTTCGCCGTCGAGATTATTGACGATGATGTCGAGGTCGCCGTCGTGGTCGAAATCGGCGGCGGCGCTGCCGCGGGAAACGCCTTTAATATTTGCAACGGGTCCGACGTTTGCGGAGACGTCCGTGAAGATTCCCTCGCCGGTGTTGTGGAAATAAAGGCTTTTTTGGGCGTAGCCGTCGAGTTTGGGCACCTGATCGGCGACGGGGTAGACGTGGCCGCAGGCGACGTGCATGTCCGGCCAACCGTCGTTGTCGAAATCCTGCAGCAACATGCCGAAGCTGACTTTGCGGACGGTTCCTTGCCCGACGCCGCTGGGATAGGCGGCGTCGACGAATTGCAGGTTGCCTTCGTTGCGATAAAGGATGTTGTATTCGCCGTCGTAATTGCAGACGGCGATGTCCAAATCGAGGTCGCCGTCAACGTCGGCGATCGCGACGCCCATACCGCCCTGCGCCACGCCGTTTTCGCTTAAGGCTGCGCCCGCGATCAGGGAAATGTCCTCGAAAAAGCCGTCGCTGAGGTTCTCATAGAGATGATTGTAGGTGGTGTCGTCGGACATGTACAAATCCAGGTCGCCGTCGTTGTCGAGATCGGTGAAGAAGGGAGTGAAGGAGCGGCCCGGCTCGAATGCGTCGATGCCTCGTTCTTCGCTGACGTCCGTGAATGTACCGTCGCCGTTGTTTAAAAAGAGGTTGTCTTTCGCCGGTTGATAGGATGAGGGACCGATAAACGCGGGGAGGCCGTGAAAGGGACCCATCTTGCCGAATTTTTCCGCCAGGTGGGGAGAGAAATAAGCGTAATTTCCGATGTAGAGATCCGGAAAACCGTCGCCGTTGATATCCGCGAAGGCCGCGCCGGTCGTCCAGCCTTCGTTTTGCGCGCCGCCGGCGTTTGGAACTTTTGTAAAATGACAATTTCCGTCGTTGAGATAGAGCTGATTGGGGCCGTAATTGGTTACATAACAATCGAGGTCGCCGTCGTTGTCCACGTCGGCGAAAAAACCACCCGTTCCGAAACCGGTATCGCCCAGACCGGTGCGGTCGGTCCAATCTTCGAAGGTTCCATCGCCTTGGTTGCGGAAGAATTGGTTGCGGGGTTGGGGATTCAGGGGTTTCCCGTCGATGGAAGCGCCGTTGATCAGATAGATGTCATCCCACCCGTCGCCATCGACATCGATGGCGCTGACGCCCGCGCCTTTGGCTTCGACGATATATTCTTTGATCGGCGAGCCGTTGATTTGTTGGAAGTGAATGCCGCGTTCTTTCGCGTTTTCGACGAAGTGAAATTGGGCGGAAGCGGCAAGGGGGAAGATACAAAATAATAAATGAAAGTATCTCATCATGTATTTCCTTCTATCCGCATCCCGAGCCGCAAGATCCGATACCCGATAAGATAAATTCTATTCTTCTTCGCCCACTTCCACCTTGCTTTCGGCGATGATTTTTTCCATCAATTCGTGCGGAACCGCTTCGTAGTGAGAAAATTCCATTTCGAAGCTGCCGCGTCCGCGTGTGATGGAACGGAGATCAATGGAATATTTATACATTTCCGCCAGGGGCACCTGCGCTTTGATGAGTTGTTTGCCTTTTATGGCATCCATTCCCATCACGCGGCCGCGCCGGGAATTCAGATCACCCATGACGTCGCCCATGTACGCTTCCGGCACCTTCACCACGACGTTCTGAATGGGTTCGAGAATGATGGGATGGCATTTTTCCCGCGCCACCTGCCTCATACACATCGACGCGGCGATTTTGAAGGCCATTTCCGACGAGTCCACTTCGTGGAATTTTCCGTCGAACAGGTCGACGCAGATATCCACGATCGGATATCCCGCCACAATCCCGCGCTCCATCGCATCGACGACGCCCTTTTCGACTGCGGGAACGAATTTTGTCGGAATCGCGCCGCCAAAAATATTGTTGAGGAATTCATAATGCTGACCGCGCTCCAGCGGTTTGAGCCGCATGTGCACTTCCGCGAACTGGCCGCGTCCGCCGGATTGCTTTTTATGCCGATAGCTTCCCTCGCCGCCATTGGAAATCGTCTCGCGATATGCAACTTTCGGCGTGCTCAATTCGACGTGGATTTTAAACTGATTTTTCATCCGTTGCGCGATGATTTCCACCTGCAACGAACCGGCGGCGGAAATGACTGTTTCTTTGGTTTCCGTATCCCGTTTCACTTTGACGGTGGGATCGCCGGAAATGATTTTCGGTAATACCGTTCCGATTTTGTCTTCTTCGTTTTTATCCGCCGCATGAAGCGCCATATGCACCGGCGGTTGTGGATAACGCGGCGGCGCCACACAGATATCGCCCGCTACGGAGGAAACGGTGTCGTTGGTGTCGAATCCTTCGTTTTTGGTGATGGCGATGATGTCGCCGACGGTTGCCTGATGAATGGTGTTATGTTTCTTTCCGTTGACCGACAGGATGTGAGCGACTTTTTCCTTGCCGCCTTTTGTGCAGTTATACCATTCCGTGTCGCCGGTCAAGGAACCGCTGATGACGCGGATAAACGAGATTTTTCCCGCGAACGGATCCACCATGCTTTTGAAAACGAATCCCAAACCCGGCCCGTCGGCTTTGATTTTCTCTTCGAAGAATTCGTCTTTTCCCGCTTTTTTAGCTTTGAAGGATTTTTTAACGGATGGATTGGGCATGTAGTTGATGAAACAATCCAACAACGCCTCGATTCCCACGGAATGAAACGCATCGGCGACGAAAATGGGAACAATCGTGCCGTTCGCCGCGCCGTCGCACAATCCACGGCGAATTTCGTCGTTGGATATTTTTTCGTCGGACAGATAGCGTTCCATCATTTCGTCATCCGCCATGACCGACGCTTCGATCATTTTTTGCCGATATTCCTCGACTTCGTCGGCGATATCGTCGGGAATCGGCCCCTGTTTGGTAATTTTTCCTTTTTCGTCGAAGCTTAACGCCTTGTCCATAACCAATTCGATCACGCCCTGAAACGTATCCTCTTTCCCCCAGGGCAAACAAACAGGGCAAACCTGTGCGCCCAATTCCTTTTCCATACTGTCCAACGCCGCGTCGAAATCCGCCCGTTCCTTATCCATGCGATTGACCACGACGGCTCGCGGAATGTTATATTCTTCCAAATAATCCCAAATTTTCTCGGTTTCCACTTCCACGCCCGATTGCGCGTTGATGACGAGCAGCGCCACATCCGCCGCCTGTAATGCGCCGAGAATTTCCCCCACGAAATCGGTGTAGCCGGGCGTGTCAATTAAATTGATCTCATATCCTTTAAAGGAACAATGGAGCAATTTGGATGAAATCGTGATTTTTCTGTCTTTTTCCTCGTCGAGGTAATCGGCATACGTATTTCCGTCATCGATCCTCCCCAACCGATCAATCGCGCCAGTGTGATAGAGAATCGCCTCGATCAGGGTGGTTTTTCCCGCCCCATGATTCCCGACAACGGCTATATTTCGTTTTTTGCCTACCTCGACTTCTTTCATGTACGTGACTCCTTTGTGCTTAAATCCAACGGCACTTTTTGAAATTAGGAATTAGACTTGATCTTTACAGAAGTGTAAAGGTTACAATTCTACGGGGAAACGGACAAGGGATAACACGAGGCTGCTTTCGATGCACGCAGAATGAACAGTACATTTTTCTTGAATCAGGCAGCCGCTCGCACACATCCGATCGCGCGAATATTGATCGGATTGCGTCCACTGGACGTATTGCAGAAATAGGTAAATCGAAAGCGGATATCCACAACCACATTATCGATGCAGCCATGAATTCCCGTGCAAATGGGACGCCCGGCTTCGGATGGAATCACCGCGCCGCTGGTCGGCATTTCGTCCGGCTGCATCATTTTGCCGCGAATGAACTTCGCCGCCACCATTTTTCTTGCTTTCATACCGCTGGCGCCGCTGATGTTGACGCCGCCGCTGCCTGGTCCGCCGCCGCGCGCGGCGCCGGGAACCAGCGAATAGGGCATGCGCAAAAAATAGGTTTTTCCGTTACTCTCCCATTGCATGCCGGTATTGATGGGGATATTTCCGGCAATCGTGGAGAAAACAATTTTATAAGGCATTCGCGCGGAGAAGGGGACATCGCCGATCGTACCGCTTAAACCCGTGTTCACCGGAAAACTTCCCATGGTGTTGGGAATGACGGTATATCCCATTTCGAGGTCGATGGGAATTCCTGAAATCGTACCGACAATGCCGCAATTGACGGGTAAATTGCCCTGCAGTGTGCTGAATACAACTTTATATTTCAATTCCAAATCGACAGGGAGTTCGCCGCGCATCCGCACGGCATCCCGTAAAGTGATCAGAGCATCTACGCTCATACTCCCGATCTCCTTCCGCTTGCACCATCGTTTGTTGGCAAATTTAAATATATAAAAATGAATTTGCCTGCACGTTCCTTCTATTGTACTTCCAATGGAATCAAAGGGAATCGGTGCGAAGACGGCTTGGTTGAATCGGGAAGAAAAAAGGATTGTCTTTTGCCGCCTTCCATTCATATTGCTGCCGTCATTTCGATTTGGACTATTCCGTTCGACCATTATCTCGGCGAATGATTGAAAAAAATCGTGTTTTTTCAAAAAGATGCAGAAAATTAATTGACAGAAAGGCCCGATTCCGTCATGATATGTGCATCGAATCGGGGTTGAGGGATCCGGACCGGTAGTGAATATTCGCCGTCAATGCGAGAAAACGATGGAATCAAGGCGGACCGGCAAGAGATGTTCCCCGAATCGAGTGAGCGTTTTGAGATAGTATATTTTTTGGCAATATCGTGCTGTAATTTGCCGAAATACAGTTCTGCAAAGGTCGTTTCGCTTCTCGTCCGAGGAAATCCGGCGGTCCTTTCCTGACATCACTTTCTTTTCGTTGCGGCGGAATCATGCCGATTCCGTCATGGAAACGGTTCACGACAGTGAATACGTTTTACCGTTTTTTGAGGCATAATTCGTTGATCGCAAGGGAATCGTTCCGTCTTGTGTGGGTGCGAAGCGGATATCCATTCCGAATTGATCAATGGCAAGTCGAAATTACGCCTATTGTTACGATGGGATGCCGTTCCATACATGCAAGTATTTTTCTTCGTTCCACAACGGCGTCGGAACGTCCCATCGCCTTGCATTGCATTCCTGTCATTCTTGCGCTTCCCGGGATTTGAGGGCATTGCAGAGTCCGTTTTCCGTATGGATTGGGAAAAAAGGGTAAAAGTATCTCTGCATAAGGTAACGACGCAACGAAAATCGGAATTCGGCCGGAAATCGTAGGTAAGCGATTTCCACCAGCAAAGGCCGAACCATCAAATCAGAGTTGTAAAGGAGTGCTATCATGCAGAACAACAAACCATCTCCGCAAGAGAAAAACGCCTTACGGAACACCGAACATCACATTCCCACCGGCCTTGTGGTTACCGGCCTGGTCGCCATCGTCGGATCGTGGATTGGAATGGCCGCTTTCGTCGATTATCGACTGGATGGAGTGGAAAAACAGATCAAAAGCGACACGAATGAAGTTGTCACGACGCTCGACAAGAATTTTTCCAAAGAACTCACTTCTCTGCAAAAAGATTTGACCGGAAAAGTGACGGACACCTCCTCCGTTCTGGCCAAGGGGATACTCGACCTGACAACCAACGAAGAACAACGGTATCAACAAATGTTGAAAGCCATCAACGACAACGGCGCGTTGATCGAGAGCAACCGCACGGAACTAGCCTCGGCTGTCAGCCGTGAAATCAAGGAATCGGAAAAACAAATCGCATCGCTGGTAACACAAGCACAACACGAAACCACAGAGGAAGTGAACAAAGCCATCGCCGCGGCGGTTGAAAAGCAGGAAGTGCAAAATCAAGCCATTACCAACGCTCTGTCCGGAATCGATGAAAAAGCGGCGGAAACCGGCAGAGAAATTTTGACTACCGTTAAAACATTCGATCAAAATCTCACGAACGTGAATTCCAATCTATTTTCGCAAATCGAACATTCCGTTAATTCCTTGCAGGAATTGATTCAATTGTCCAATCAAAGTCGTTCGGAAGAATTGACGCAAATGGCGGCAAAGGTCGATGGCATCGTGAACGGCGTTCAAACCGAATCGAATCAGCTCAGTTCGGAATTAAACACGCTCGCGAATCAAATCAACACGATGCAAAACGAAATCAGCGCTTCACAAACGGCAGTCCAGGAGCTGAACAATCTCGTGCCCGGCTGGCGAAAAACCAGCGAGGAGCAACTGGCCGCGATCAAAGTGACCGCGGATTCTCTCGATCGCCGCATCGAAGAGAATCTATCCGCATTACATAACAAAATCGTGGATTTGGGCGTCGCCGTGGACAATACCGCCAATTCGTTGATGAAATCGCTACATACTGCGACGGAAGGATTGGAAGATACGAAAATCGAATTGAAATCCAATCTCGCGAAAAGCAAGGAAGATACCACCACCGAATTGCAATCCCTCGTTAAAACGATTGAAAACGTCGCGAATTCAATCGAATCGTTGAAAAAAACGGCGAGTGAAAATGCATCGGTTTCACGGCTGTTTCACGATAACCAAGATGTGGAGAACATCAAAGGACAGATCGGCGATATTTCCTCGAAAATGGAAACGTTGCACACACAGATATCCAGCCAGATCACCGAGGCGAAAGCTCATGCGCAAAAAATGATCGAAAATGCACAAGAAGAGGAGTACGGGCGGGATATGAACGAAGTCGTCAGGCAATTCAGCAACGTAACCGATTCGGCGCAGAATCAACTGTCATCGCTTCGTAAAGGAATCGAATCCCTTTCGAAAGTGATTATGGCGTTGCAGGACAACGTCTCCACAACGGAATCCGGTTCCACGGAAATTTCGGAAGCGCCGGCGCAGATCAACGCCAACATTGAAACATCGGCAGAGGCGGAAATCGGCATGAGAGTGGATGAAAAAACAAAAAGAGGGGAAGAAATCTCGTTGAATTGACTTTAATTGGATTATTGTGAGTGAGACAAACGGGGAGAGGTTGCCGGGGAAAACCTCTCCCCTTTCTTTTTTTGTGTTTGTTTAGTTTTCAGGAGTCACAACAGGGCATTGATATCCCATTCGCATTCCACGACGCTGCCGTTGTTGTAAACCGAGCCGACCATCCTGCCGTTGTGAGCGTAATTCCTCAAACTGCGCTTTTTGTTCGTCCGTGAGAATGGCCAGTACTTCATCGGTGTGCGGGCCGGGTCCCGTTGTCCGCAGTTGAACAACCTGTGCTTTTTGTTCAGGCGTCAGCGCCAAAGAGGCCAGAGGAGAATTGTCGTTGATCCCATCCTGATCGGCGTCGACAAAACCTCTTCCTTGTCTGGGGCCGGGATTATCGCAAACTCCATCGCCATCGGCATCCACGAAATTTCTCCGAGGGGCATTCTCGAGTTGTCCTCTGCGATACCCGCGGCCGGCGCCGGAAAATGCTTGCATTCCATTGCCGCCCCGGTTCCCGCGATTTCCTCGGCCGCGCATTTGCAAGTCACAAATTCCGTCGTTATTTGCGTCCGTGAAGTTCGGACCTCGATTTTGTGAACCGCGAAGGTCGCAGATGCCGTTGCCGTCGGCGTCGACAAAGTTGGTTTGCTGGCCGCCGAGTACGCGAATTCCTTTTTGTCCCCGACCTTGCGCATGGCTGTCCGTTGCCACAAGCGTTAGTCCTAGTGCGATTCCTGCTGTGATTGTTGCCAGTGCGATTTTTCGAAACATGATCATTACCTCCAAACTAATATTTTGTTACCGTAATTCTCATAATCGCAATGGATGTGCCAAAAGTCAGGAGGGAGAATGGAATAATGTAACTATTTGATTTTACTCGTGTTAATTAATGCATCCTCTATGCAATCGACCCATTGGTTTTGTGGTGAGATTCGACGATATGGTCGAACTTGAAAAAGAATTAAAGAATTTTATACGTAAGTGAATGCAAATGAGTGGTTTACAGTTCGACAATTTCGTCGATTCGGATTTATTCGGGAATGAATGGATCGTATTTTTTGAGTTTGTAACGGAGGTTTCGTTCGGTGATGCCTAACGAGCGTGCGGCTTGGGATTGGTTGCCGTCGGATTTCAAGAGAGCCTGTTGAATCAGCGTCTTTTCCAGGTCGGCGACCAATTCCGGTAGCGTACGGTCGGATTGAACCTGAATTTCGTTCGTATCGTCCGAATCCGGTTGAATGTTGGAGGGGAGGTCGCGGGTGGATATCAAATTTCCACGCGCCAGCACGACGGCGCGTTCGATCAGATTTTCGAGTTCGCGGATGTTTCCCGGCCAACGGTGCTTCATTAGACGATCCATGGCTTCACGGGAAATGTCAATGAACCGGCCGGGAGCGTATTTTTTTAGAAAGTGTTGAATGAGAGGCGGGATATCTTCGCGTCGTTTTCGCAGAGGGGGAATTTCGATGGTGATGATGCCCAGGCGATAAAATAAATCTTCGCGAAAATCTCCTTTTTTAATGGCTTCCTGCAGGTTTTTATTGGTTGCGGCCACGATGCGGACATCGACATGGATGGATTGGTTTCCTCCCACCCGTTCGAAGGTTCTTTCCTGCAGAACCCGCAAAAGTTGGACTTGAACATTGAGGGGAATGTCTCCCACCTCATCAATAAATATGGTTCCCCCATCCGCCAGTTCGAAACGACCTTCCCGGCGCGCGGTTGCGCCGGTGAAAGCGCCTTTTTCATGCCCGAAAAGTTCGCTTTGTACGATCCCTTCCGGCAAGGCGGCGCAATGAATGGGCACGAATGGCTTGGTTGCGCGGGGGCTGGCGGCGTGAACCGCTCGGGCGAGAACTTCCTTGCCGGTACCGCTTTCGCCGAGAATCAGAATGCCCGCGTCTGATGCTGCGGCGCGCAAGGCGGTATTAAGAACGTCCTGCATAAGCGGACTGGCGGTGATAAGGCCGGCGACATGGCCACGATTTTCGATGATTTCGCGGAGACGGCGGTTTTCGGAAATGAGAACGCTACGCTCCAACTCACGCTGGATGATCAAGTCGAGTTCATTCAAATCGAGAGGTTTGGTAATGTAATCGCTCGCGCCTTTGCGCATAGCGGCGACGGCTTGAGTTGTGTTGCCGTAGGCGGTCATGATGATGACGGGAACGTCCGGTCGGATTTGTTTGATATGTTCTAAAATCGATTCTCCGTCGCCATCGGGAAGTTTCATATCTGTTAAAACGAGGTCGATGGCGTGAGATTGAAATTGTTCGATTGCTGTTTTTTGATTTTCCGCTTCGATGACTTGATAGTTGCGCTTGTGAAGAAAGGAAGCGAGCGCCTTGAGTTGTGAGGTTTCATCTTCGATAGTGAGAATGACGGGAGCGGTTTCACTCATGAATTCGTGGCCTCGTGTTGCGGTTTTGATTGTTTGAAATATATGGATATCTCTGTTCCTTTGCCGGGTGCGCTGTTGATATGTATTTTTCCTTTGTGCTCGTCGACGATTCGTTTGACGATGCTCATGCCAAGCCCGGTTCCACGGGTTTTGTTGGTGTAATACGGATCGAAAATGTGGTCGATCTGTTCCTGCGTCATTCCGATTCCTTCATCGCGGCAGGAACAGATGATTTCATTATTTTCCTGTTTCACCGATAGCGTAATAACGCCTTCCTGTTCCATTGCGTCGATTGCGTTGGTCACGACATTGAGTATGACCTGGCGAATTTGCTGCGCGTCCGCCTCAATTGGAGAAACCGGCGGCCGGTCAACATGAATTTGCAGGTTTTTCTCGTGCGCGAGCGGTGTGAGAAAGGAAGCGGCTTCGGCAACGATTGCTCCGATATCGGTTGTGGACATCACCGGAGGCTGCGGACGTCCAAAATCGAGGAAATGTTTGACGATATTGTTGATACGCTTGATTTCTTCACGTAGATTATCAAGCGTCTGACGGTCTTCCGTATGAAGAGTGGTCGGTTCCATGCATAAGGTTTGAATCGTCATGTCGATTGCGTTGAGTGGATTGCGCACTTCATGAGCTACCCCGGAAGCGACCTTCGCCAGAGCTTCCATATGTTCGCGTTGGCGGCGTTCGCTGGTCGCAAGTTCCACTTCGGTAACATCGGTCAAAATGATGAGGTTGGTTGGAAGCGCCGATTGAATGGTTTCCAGTGTGGCCCGAAACCGCCTTGTTCCTTTTCTATTGTCGTGGAATGTGAATATGGTTTGTGTTCCTTCTTTTTTTATGCGTTCCCACGTTTTTAACACTTCCGCGGGTGGTGAGTTTCCCGCGGTGGAAAAGCCAAGTTCGGGAAAAAGCAATGCCGCGCGATGATTCCAAAATGTCAATCCACCGTGATTTTCCCACGCGATTACGGCATCGTCGATTTGTTCGAGAAGCGCGCGATGGTAGGAGTATATTTGTTGAAGTGTTTGAGCGAGTCGTCCATGACGTTTATACAATTTTGTCCATAAAATACTCAATATTCCGAGCATGAATGCGATGGTCACAGAGAAAATAAGGCGATGAAGCAATTCACTTTCTGCATTTTTTAGAAGGTTGGCGTCAAATCCGACAAGCAAGGTGGTTGTCTCCTGTCCCGGAACATCCACTTCCACGTCGAAGGTTGTCGGGTTTGATGATGATTGCGTTGATTGTGGAATTTGGGTTCCGAATTGGAGGTCGACTTGGCCGGAGTGACGTCGTTGGATGAAAATGACCTCAGGGCGGGATGCGAATTCGGCGAGCAGAGCTTCCGGGCCGAGTTCCTGCCGCATTTTTTCCTGCGTTTCTGCGTCGATATTGATGGAAATTACGCCGCCGTTCCGCCGTCGAACATAAACGGTGTAACGATATTCTCCCGATCCGCGCGAACGGTGGAATCCCTGATTGGAAAATGGCAGTTCCGATTCGAGAAATTCACGAAGAGATTCGGAATCGGATGCTCCCATGCCGCGCCGGCCTCTGCCCTGTCCGCCTTGGAATCCTCGCCCGCCCGCGGGCGGACCGAAACCGCGCAAACCGAATTCCCGCCTTCCCTCGTGGTTGAAAAAAACAATATTGAAAGCGCCGGTTTCTTCCGCGACGCGGCGTAATTCAATATCCGTCAAGCTGTTTTGAGCGTCCAAGTCCCGCAGCCAGGAACCAATGGCGATCAAGCGGGCTTCCTGTTCTTCTTCCAGGCGATCCAACACTTTTGACATGTATTGATCGGCGAGCGCAGCGGTTTTCGCCATGTCTTCCGTTTTTTGTATCAGCAGAGTGTGTAACTGCTGCCGGGTTTGCAGAAAATGAGTAATACTGAGAAATACCCACACAATCACGAACACGGCGACGAGGATCACAACCGCGCGAAAGGACGAAAAAGATAGTGGTTTTGGATTTGGAGAGGGTTCTTGATTCATTATTGTTTGTTAATTCTTTATACGGGTTTTGATCACGATGTTTTTCACGTATTTATCGGATTGCGATAGGACGATGTTCGGTCCTCGCTCGAATACCATCATGGCCTGGTTGGTATAAACCACATAGTGGTTTGCAGGAACGACAAATTCGAACGGATGGCTGGTTTCATAGGAAAAAACATAGCGACCGGCAGCGTCGATGAGGAGATCCTTATCCGGCAAATTCAGACAGACGCTGACGCTTAATAGTTTTTTACTTCCCTCCTTGATCGGCTCCGGATAGGTGATGCGCAATTGTGGAAGACCTTTGTCCGGCGCTTCCAGCACTTCGAATTCGAGTTCCTGTTTCGAATTTTTATCGAATACGGATTCGACCTGGAACAACTCACGCGAGGCGGAGTGGATGAAACCGCCGTCGGGGAAGAGAAACACACGATTGCCCGCCTGGTTATCTTCCAGTTCGTACGTCAGTCTGACGGCGCGAGTGGAAAGATCAAGAATTTCCAAACGCACATCGGCGACAGTGGTTGAAGAAAGGAACACAAGGACACAAAATAGTACAGCCGTCCATTTCATAATGATAACTCCTTTTCCTTTTTGGATGAAACATTGTTTATTTCTCGTTTGGTCGATATATTTTAGTGTTCAATCATCTTAAGTCATGAGCTGACAATCGGAAATTGCCTGAAAACCGGCTCATGGCGGGAGGTTATAATGGCACAGTTGGCAATACATGGCGGAAATCCGGTTCGTTCCGAACCGTTTCACCGATGGCCGGTCTTTGATACGCGGGATAAGCAGGCGTTGATGGAGACGTTGGAAAGCGGCAAATGGGGAATCGGCGCGAAAGTCACCGAGCGTTTTGAACAACATTTTGCCGACTATTGCGGCGCACAGTTTGCCGTTTCCTGCACGAATGGAACCGACGCATTGTATATTGCGCTGCAGGCGATGGGGATCGGGCCGGGCGATGAGGTGATTGTTCCTTCCTATACGTTCATGGCGACGGCGATCAGCGTGTTGATGGTCAACGCCATCCCGGTTTTTGCGGATATCGATCCCGAGACCTACAACCTCGATCCCGAATCCGTGGAAAAACAGATCACCCCGAAAACCAAAGCCATGATACCGGTGCACATTGCCGGCAATCCCGCGGAGATGGACGAATTGATGCGTATCGCCGAGGAATACAGTCTGCTGGTGTTGGAGGATTGCGCTCAGGCGCCTGGCGCGGAATGGAACAAGAGAAAAGTGGGGACGATCGGCCACGCTGGTACGTTTTCCTTTCAATCCAGTAAAAATCTGACGGCCGGCGAAGGGGGCGCGATTATCACCAATGATGAATCCCTGGCCGACCGGTTGCGCACATTTACCAATTGCGGGCGGGTGAAAGGGGGCGCGTGGTACGATCATCACGAATTGGGAGGCAATCACCGCCTGGGGGCGTTTCAATCCGCGCTGCTGTTGGTCGGCATGGAGCGCCTGGAAGGACAAATGAAACAACGCGAGGAAAACGCGCGTTATTTGCAATCGCTGTTGGAAGGGATCGACGGCGTCTCTTTTCAAAAATCGTATGCAGGCTGTACCCGCCATGCCTATCATCTCGGGATTCTTCGCTATCAGCCGCAACGGTTCAAGGGATTGGCCAAATCCCGCTTTGCCGAGGCCTTGCGAAAAGAGGGAATCGATTGTTCGACCGGCTATCTGCCGGTTTATCAATACAATTTCTTTCAGAATTTCCCTGACCGCATGCTCGCATATCGTGATTTATATGAAGGACGCGTCAATTATCGTTCCGTGCAATGTCCGCATTGCGAACGCGTCTGCCAGGACGAAGCGATTTGGCTCTTTCAGGAAATGTTGCTGGGCTCGAAAGAGGATATGGACGACATCGTGGAAGCGATCGTGAAAATCCAATGCCATGTGAGTGAATTGTTTGAATGAATTTCGATGACGATTTTTATGGGAGAAGGTCCCTTATGGATGCACAACAAGGAATGAAACGTTGCAGCGACTTTGATGTCGTTTTTATGCTGTGATTACCGATTGTTTATCTTCGAGGTTTTGTTCAACAATCGAGATAATGTCAGAAAGAATTCTATACGCAGTATGGGGTGGTACATTTGAAGGAGGTCCTTTCTTAGGATTCTTGTGTGCTATCCAATCCCGATATTTCTTGACCTGTTTCGCATTGCCAATGAGATCAGAATTGACAACTGTTTTAAATAAATCGAGAACGTCGTCGCTTTTCCAGTATTCCATCTCATTCTTGACCTTCCGGTGAACATTGGTATTGAAAGAGGTTGGTATCTTTTGCAGTAGCTTTCCTCCTTCTTTTTGTACATATCCGAGAAGTTCTCTTTCAAAGATAGCCCATAGTGAAACGATTACAAAATCATCAGCCTTTTCACGGCTGTAGCTGATCATCTCTTTAGCCTCGTCAATAGAACTCGTTACAAACTTGGTTTTCTTCATGAGATGATGCACTTTATTCTCAATGCATCTGGATGCAACTTTGAGGCAGTCTATCGTGGTCATGTAAGATTCCCAAATAGGCTCAAGGATATTAGTTGAGTTCATAATCAGAAACCTCCCTGAGCAACTCGATAAACAACTCCTTGGTAAAAAAATTAGCCTTCCCACGTTTTCCATCCTCAATCCAATACCATCCCGGTTTCTCGATCCCTATGTAAAATGAAGTGGTACGTGTTTCTGTATAGCCTCCAGCGGTTATTGTTGTTGTCATGGCGGAACCGTCAATTTCCAGATTGACAATAATTACCTTGTCAATAGTGCCAATCAAATCAACCCTTCCATTGCCTCCAATGATAAAAGTTGCAATGGGGATGAATTCAGCAATTTTTTTTCTCTCGTTATTTTCAAGTGTGAGTTTATCAACCGAATACCTCCCGGATGCTTCTTCAGAGATTTCTATTTCCTGTCGTATTCCTTTTAAACTCGTTGCTGCAATCCACGATTCTATTTCGGCAAAAAGGCTGTTCACAGATTCGATAAATGAATTCACTTTTCCCTCTGCTTTTTCATTCATGTCTTAATCCTTTCTGATTTATGATTAGCAGCATAACGCATGCCATCAACGGCGGGAATGGATCGCAGCGGAATTCTCGTTCGTGTGCATGGCGTTTCGGCTGCAGGGTCAATTCGTCACACCGATCGGAGACCGGCGTGTGATCCAGAAAATGCCGGCGTAGGATTGCTATTTTCTCTTGCGATGTGTACTGTTTGCGGCTTTTTTTCATGAGAGTTTCCTCTGTTTGACTACATTAACTCAAACGGGGGAAAATTCCATTTCCGGCTGAAGCGGAACAGTTTTTAGGCTCTTTTCAGAGACAAAAAGGGGGCATACACCGGCGCGGATACCGGCAATGCTTATTTCGGTTTTTCATATTTCCGGATTTTGTCCGCGATCGCCGGCATCAACATCCGAAAATGATCCGGCAAGTAGCCGAAGTAGACGGCGGTGATCAGATTGCCGTCGCGTACACAACGATCTTTTACGTAAATTCCTCCGGCGTTGGTCACGTCCGCCGCCATATCGGAAGGGCAGGCGATTTTCCGGCCTTTCACCACGTCGGCGGAAATGAGAATCCAGGGCGCATGGCAAATGGCGGCGACCAGAACGTTATCCTTGAACGCTTTTTGCACAAATTCGAGAGTGGGACGATGCGCCCGCAAGGTCATCGGCGACCATAGTCCGCCGGGCAGGTAAATCACGTCAAACTTTTGTTGCATGATTTCTTCGATCGTATATTCGACTTGCGCGGGCAGGCCATCCTTGCCATGCCGACCTTCTCCATACACCACGCCTTTTTGCGGACCGGCCACGAGCACTTCCGCGCCGGCTTCCTTCAAGCGGTAATATGGAAACCAAAACTCGTGATCGTGATATCCGTCGGCGATGAGGAGGGCGACGCGGCATCCTTGAATCTGTATGGATTCTCCTTTTTCAGCGGAGAAAAGCTCGGATTGCGCCAGGCAAAGGGATGGCATAATCATGACGGATAGGATTGTGGTTCTAAAAATAATCGGAATCAGGAAATGTTGTGAATGCCGTATTCTCATTTTGTAACTCTCCTTTAAAAAAACTTCATTTCATATTGATGTAGGATCGATAGTGTTTATCAACCCACCAGATTATCGGATCGATATCATGGATTTTTTCAAAATAGGACTCATACTATACCATATTCGGAACAATGGAAACTCGTGAGCAACGGAAACGACCGATCATCATTGTTTCATATTCAAGATTGCGAAGGGGAATGATATGTCCGAAATTACTCATCGTACTTCGATCCATCGTATCCTGGAATTGGAAATCGCGCCACATTTCCTTGTTCTTGACGCCAACAATGAAATTTGCCTGACCAAACAGATGGCAGTAACGTATTGACAACGATGAGAACTCAATCCCACGATACTCATCCGGAAATGGAAGATGTTCATATCGCGTTGATTCGACAAGCCAGTATAGCGAAACGCATAGCGATCACTCGTTCCTGGTCACAGCGTATCATCCGGTTGTCAAGAAGGGCCATGATGAAAGCCAATCCGGAGTGGACACTGGAAAAAAGAAAGGAAACGATCCTTGCTTATAATTATGGGATCACTGTGATAGAACAGTTCCCGCATAATGGAGAAACGATGAACGCACCCGACCTGCTTGCAACCATGATCCCTTTGATTGATGCTTTTGAAAAAATTGGAGTATCGTATTCCATCGGCGGCTCGGTCGCCAGTTCCGCCTATGGAATCCCTCGAGCAACGTTGGATGTTGACATTGTATCGGATTTGAAAATTCATCAGGTTCCCTTGTTGGTTACACTTCTCGAATCATCTTATTATCGGGATGAAGAGATGATGATCCGAGCAATTCGCGATAGTACTTCATTTAACCTGATTCATTTGGAAACGTTGATGAAAATCGATGTGTTTATCGTAAAAGACGAAGACTATCCGAAGGAATCGTTTCGAAGGCGGAGGAAAGAAGAATTGGAGGAAATAGAAGGAGCTGCCCGGTATTATCTCCTCTCTCCGGAAGATATTATTCTCAGTAAGCTAGAGTGGTATCGTTTGGGAAACTACGTATCCCAACAACAATGGAACGATATTATGGGGGTTTTAAAAGTTCAACATCGTATGTTGGATATGGAATATCTTCGAAAATGGGCTTCCGAATTGGGGCTGTCGTCCTTGTTGGAACAAGCCATACGGGATGCGGATATGGAGTAATTGTTTTATTATTCATTAAAAATACGGGAGATTCAAATATGTCATGTACACTGGATTCATCACGTCGAGGCTTTCTAAAAGGGATAGTAAGTTCCATGTGCGCGCCATTAACCATTCCTGTTGGTGTTCTTGCTTCACTCGGCGCGAATGATCGAATCGGGATCGGGTATATCGGCGTCGGACGCCGCGGCAATCAGTTGATGGACTTGCCTACCGACGGCCGAATCGTAGCTGTTTGTGACGTCGATAGGCAGCGAGCCGAATCCAAGGCGGCAAAACAGCATTGTCGGATTTACCAAGATTACCGTCAAATGTTGGACGCAACGGATATCGACGCGGTTTTCGTCGCCACGCCCGATCATTGGCACGCGCTGCCGAGCATCCACGCCTGCCAGGCCGAGAAGGATGTGTATTGCGAGAAACCGCTGGGGCTGACCATCCGCGAAGGTCAGGCGATGGTGAAGGCGGCGCGAAAGTATCAACGCGTTTTTCAAGTCGGCATGCAGCGTCGTTCGTCCGTCGAGCATGAGCTTGCGTGCGCCCTGGTGCGGGAAGGCAAAATCGGAAAAGTGCACACGGTCATCGAGTCCAACTATCCGAGTTCTTGGGAAAGTAAATTTTCATCCCAACCGATCCCGCAAGGTCTCGATTGGGATGTTTGGTGTGGTCAGACCGAACCAGCGCCGTATCACGAGGATATTTTCATTCAGCGAGCCAAACCGGGTTGGATTTCACTGCGGCCGTATTCCGGTGGAGAAATGACCGGGACTGGCGCGCACGGATTCGATTTGGTGCAATGGGGGCTTGGAACCGATCACACCGGCCCGGTCGAAGTATGGGAGGAAGGGGGAAAACTCGAACCGGTGGTCTATTCGGAGTCGGAAAGCCGTGATCGCGGAGATCGGTTATGCAGCCAGGGGCGTCGCGTCAGTTTTCGTTATGCGAATGGTGTATTATTACAATTGGAGAATCAACCGGACCGGATTTTTGTGGGGGAAAAAGGGAAGATTATCGTCGGATACGGAAAAGTAAGTTCCGATCCTCCGGAAATCGTGGAAGAGGCGCGGAAAGAGATCAAGCCGCCGCCGGATATGTTGACTTGCCACATTCAAAACTGGTTTGACTGTATTCGCTCGCGGGAAAAACCGGTTGCGGATGTGGAAATCGGGCATCGTTCGTCGAACATCTGTCATTTGGGGAATATAGCCCGTTGGATTGGCCGGAAACTGCAGTGGGATCCGGAAAAAGAGATATTTCCGGATGATGAAGAGGCGAATCAGTTTCTTGAACGTCTCATGCGTCAACCGTATCAATTGCCACACCCTTTATAACAAGGCTCGATAGGCAAAAGTTCTTCCCGCGAAGAAGAAATTATTGGTTGGAAAAAGGGATTGCGGGAAGCGATTCCGGCATACTGGCGATGTCAATGGCAACTCAAGGGCCGGCTTTGACTTACTCTTGCGATCCGGCTAAATCAGACCGTGGTTGTACGTTCAGCAATTCATACAACAACACTTTCCCTTTCCGACCGCGGATGGCGCATTCGCCCACCTCGCGGATTTCCAACCATCCGGCAAATTCCCGATACGTGCTTTCGCTGATTAAAATTTCCGTTTGGCAGTCTTTGTTGAGCCCTTCGATGCGGGACGCGATGTTGACCGTATCGCCGATGCAGGTGTAATCGCTGCGTTTGTCGGAGCCCAAATTGCCCAACACCGCCGGGCCGGTGTGAACGCCGATGCCGATGCGGAAAGGGGCATTTCCCTGCGCCTCGAAGGATTGGGAAATCTTCTTTTGCGCCCGTAAAATTTCCACCGCGGCCTTGCAAGCTTGATACGCATGATCCTCGCAGGGGACCGGCGCGCCGAAAATGGCCATGACCGCGTCGCCGATATATTTGTCGATCATGCCGTGGTTGCAAAAAATCACGTCGGTCACCGCCGTAAAGTACTGATTGAGAAATACAATCAACTCTTCCGGCCGCATCGTTTCGGAGAGAGGCGTGAAGGAGCGAATGTCGGAAAACAAAACGGTGATCCGGCGTTTGTCGCCGCCCAGTTTGACCAGATCGGGATTTTCCAGCAGCAAATCCACGAGTTTTGCATCCGTGGCTTTGGAAAACAGGTGTTTTAAGTAGCGCTTTTCGCGCTCCTCGAAAATGTAGCGATAGGAAATCGACGCCGCCGTGGCCAGAGCGACGCAAACCGGCGGCGTGATCGCGCGGATCACCCAATCGCCGTACAAAAACAGAAGCGCGCTGCATCCCACCCATCCCACCATCCCCGCAATGCCGCTCAGGATTCCGATGCGAAGGGAAAAGAAATTACATAACGCGCATAAGACAATTGCGAGAAGCAACGTTCCCCCCATTTGCAGGCGATCGTCGACGTGTCGCAGGATCTTTGCGGATAACAGGGTTTTGACGATGTTGGCGTGGATTTCCACGCCCGGAATCGGCTTGATTTGGATTGGCGTCTTGAATTCGTCGTGGAGTTCGCCGGTCACGGCGCCCATCAATACGATGCTGTTTTTCAGACGGTTTACATCGAATGTTTCCATTTCCCCTTCGTTTGATTCCGCGCCGAAAAATGGTTCGGAAAAGGTTTCATAGAGTCCATCCACGAAGAGATAAAACGGAAATCGTTGAATTCGAGTTGTATCATAAGATATATAAAAGGTCTCGTGATGCAGAGGAACGGTCAAATCGCCGATCATGGATACGTTGTCTTGGCCCAGCTGCAAATCCGGTTCATGCAAATGCAAAAAAAGACGCGTTATTTCCGTCGCAAACGCCGGCAAGACGCGATTTTGATGGCGGCTGAACGGAAAGGCGCGGCGAATCGAGTCGTCCGCGTCTTTCGGCAACGAGATAACGCCTTGCCGCGTCGATTCGCGTAGAATCGCGAGCGGCTCCACCAAATTTTGAATAACGCTCGATTCGTCGGGGCGAATTTGTTCGATTTTGCTTGCCAACACCACCTTGCCATGCTCACGACATGCTTGTGCAAACTCCTCTTCATGTGCAAACGGATCATGGGCGTCGTTCAGCAGATGCGGTTCGACAAACAGTTTATCGATGCCGATGACCGCCACGCCGAATTGGCGCAATCGCTTCACCACCTGCGCGAACAGGCGAGGCGACCACGGCCATTGCGCCAGTCGCGGATCCTCGAGAGTGGTGAGAGTTGAAAAACTGTCCTCATCGAAAGCCAGGATGAAGATTTCCGGCATACTTTCGTTCATGGTTTCATATATTATGGAACGTTGCCGCAGCAATCGGTCGTAACACCACGCGTCGACGGCGAAAAGAGGCTCGTGAGAATTCGGCCTGGGATCGAACAAGAAGTGCACGCTTACAAACGAAATATACACGCCCATGCTGAGGCCGATCAGACGCTGAATCGTTTTGGGATTGAATTTCTTCATAGCCGACGATCATCCATCGAAAGAAGCGCCGACGTTCTGCCGGCTCTTTCGGATTCACCGCCGCAAGGGCGACAATCCGGTTTGCGTCCATTCGCGTATGCGCGTGTTCTGCAATCCAATCTGTTCATGGATATGATTTACCTTAAAAATGCGGACCAACTCGGCGTCAAGGCGGCCGTTTTGCGCTTCCATTTCCAGAATCGATATCACCTGTTCGAAGGGCATTGCCTTTTTATAAGGGCGATCAGTCGCGGTCAAGGCGTCGAAGATATCCGCAATGGCCATGATGCGGGCTTGAAGGGGAAGTTCCGCCTCCTTCACGCCTCGCGGATAGCCGCTGCCGTCGAGCATTTCGTGATGGCCGCAAGCGATTTCCGTTACGTCGTGCAATCCGCGCGACCACGGAATTTTCTCTAGAAAACTGCGGGTATGCACGATATGCAATTGAATTTCGGCGAGTTCCGCGTTGGTCAAATTGCCTTTGGGGATTGAAAGGCACTCGACTTCGCGTGGGGTCAAAAAATTGCATTTCCGGCCGTCGCCCGGATCGTATGTTCGTGCGGCAATGGCGGGCAGATCATCGATTGGCGCATCCGATACCATTCCCTGCCGGTTCAAAATGTCCAGCAATTTCCAAATTCGATCAATTTCATTTAATGTTTCCGTGTATTGTTGGTCCAACGCGGAGCAGGATTCTTCGTACCGTTCGATTCCCTCCTGCAATAGAACGGCCATTCGTTTTTTTTCTTTTTCCAAATGCACACTGGCGCGAATGGTTTCGAATCGCTGTCGGAGAGTTCGAAACTCGCCGGGAAATAGTTTTTCCTTTTTATTCAGCACCGCCTCGCGAACGCCGATTTTACCGATATCGTGCAATAATCCCGCATATTGCAATTCCCGCATTTGTTCATCGGTAAAACCAACATCCGCATACGGACCTTCGGTGGTGTGATGCACCGCTTCGGCCAACGCCAAAGTGATTTGCGTCACCCGCTCGGAATGGCCGGAGGTCACCGGATCTCGAGATTCAATCGCGTTGACGCACGCACGCACGAAACCTTCAAATAAGAGCTCGATTTCATGATAGAGAAGGCTGTTCTCCAGCGCCACCGCGGCGAGCCCGCCAAGCGCGAGCGCGCGTTCTTCGTCTCGCGCCGTAAATGGGATCACTTCGGAATCGACAAGAGTAATGGGGTGAAGGGACTGCCCCGCCTTCTTTTTTTTGTTGATCAACTGCAGAACGCCGATGACTTCATTTTCGTTGTTGCACAACGGCAGCGTCAGCATCGATTTGGACCGGTAATTGATGGAACGGTCGAAATCGGGATTAAAATGGAATATGGAATTCTGTGGAATGTCGTACACGTCCTCCAGATTGATTACGCTTCGTTGCAACGCCACGCTGCCGGCAATCGATTTGTCGGAAACCGGCATTTCCGCATTCTGAAACGGCTGTGACAATGTATCGCTTTGCGTTTTTGAAAAAACAAGCGTTTGTTTTACCATGCATTGGTTTTCCCGATCTTCACGCAGAATATAAATACTGCCGCTGTCGGCAACCGTAATTTGCCGCGCATAGGTCAGTATCAAATCGAGCAAACGATCGATGTTTTGTTCGGCGCCCAGCGCCATACCGATGTGATTGAAGATGTCGATCTCGCGTTGAATTGCTCCGATCCGTTTGTTTAAAGCGGCGATTTCCTTTTGTTGGGTTTGCATTCGATTCAGGAGTTCAATCGTTCGCTGAACAACTGATTGATGAGAATGAGAATCAAGTAAAAATAGGAATGGTTTTTGAGCAAGCGTCCCGCCGTGATTCCAGCCGGCGTCGTCCACCAGGACCAAAACCGGAAGCGTTACGCCCAATTCCGACAAATTCCACCGCATTTTCTTTTGTGAAAGAATAATAATAGAACCACCGGTTTCTTCGGCCAACGCTTCAAATGAATGCACAATTTCCACCTGAAAACCATTGCTTTCATTGAAACCATTACATCCATTCCGGGCGACGGAATCGGACGCCAACAATCGCAATTTGATGAGAGCCATCAACGAATTCCCTTCGATTTTCCATCCGGTATTCACCATTTCCCGGCAATTTCCGATTATATCATGGAGGATGGATTCTGATATTGGTTCATCTCATTTCTTAGCCGTGATGATGTAACATTTTAATGCAAAAACAACATAACGATATGGGATTATCTTTGAAATCATCAAATTTGGAAAGAATTCGAGACCATTTCACGAAAATGTAATTATAATAACGGTTGTGGATTTGCAGAGGAGAAGAATCGAATCCACGAACTCATTTAAATCTACTATGAAATGTGTGGGCGCTTCATCTTGTGAAGGGGAGGTATTCTCTCTTGTTCCGTGGGATCAAATACTCGATTTTCATAGTTGTTTTCTATATAGGATTTATTCCCCACTGCGTTTTTGCGGCGGAAGAGAAGTGGTTGAAGGTTCTCCGGGAAGAAGCCGTTCCTTACGCGACGAATGAAACGCCGACGGAAACGCCGACGGAAACGCCCATTCTTTCCCCTTTACCGACGGAAACGCCAACCGAACGTCCTGCTCCCACTCCAACCCCGACGGAAACGCCCACGAAAATTCCTGTGATCCGTCCGACTGTAGATGAAACACCGACAGCGATTCCGTTGGCAACGCCGGTTATTATAGAAACGCAAACGGAAACGCCGACGTCGATTCCAACACGGGAAACATCAACGGAAACGCCGACGTCGATTCCAACACGGGAAACATCAACGGAAACGCCGACGGAAACGCCGACTCTTTCACCAACGCTGATAGAAACGCCGACGCCGACGGAATCACCGACGGAATCACCGACGGAATCACCGACAGAAACACCGACAGAATCACCGATAGAATCACCGATAGAAACACCGATAGAAACACCGATAGAAACACCGATAGAAACACCGATAGAAACACCGATAGAAACACCGATAGAAACA
>QZKN01000027.1 GCA_003598175.1 Candidatus Omnitrophota bacterium | reverse complement strand
TGCTTGCTCTCCTTTTTTTCTATCTTTAATCAGTCAGGAGAGTTAAGCCTGTCCTCTCTTTTTTGGAAGGTACGGATCCAATTTCCGGATGAACCAAAAATCACTTCATAAGGCTGACCTGATACTCTTTTTCTTAAATTGTATCTTCCTTGACAAATTATCCGACACCCTCCATATTGTATTACGAAATATAAATTCGTAATAACCGGGACATGAATACTATTACTCCCAATAAAGGCTTCACGCTGATAGAACTTCTCGTGGTTGTAGCAATCATCGGGATTTTAGCCGGTATTCTCAGCGCCAATATGAATGACGCCTTGCGCCGCGCCGACGATGCCGGATGCAAAGAGAATCTTCATTCGCTATTCGTTGCCATACAAACCTACAAGCTGGATTACGGTCGTTTTCCGCTGGCGGATGGCGTCGCCGATACGGTATCCCGCCCGGAATCCACCGCGTGGGGATGCGGGCCGGCGGCAAATGGATATTGGACTGGCGTCCCCATGTCGTTAGCTGAACTGGGGTATTGCTCGGAGTCGTGCCTCTATTGTCCCGCCCTCAAGAGGCAAAATGCTCATACCATCGAAGCCTTTTCCAATTGCGGTCAATCATCCTTTTCCGGAAAAGAAGTGCCGCAATGGCGTTTTTTACGTTACGCATACGACCGCGCTGCAATCGATTCCGGCGGACCGGACCACGAAAGCGAGGTGATCGGTCTCTTCAATATCGATCGCAACACCTCGGATGTATGGCTGGCGCGATGTATGCACGTCGATGTGGGAAAATACTATCGGGATCGCACTATTCGCTTTCCCCATCGCATTGAAATCGATGAAGAAAGACCCGATCTCGCCCATTTCGGCGAATACGAAGTCACAATCAACGGCAATATCCGCGAACATGCGGTTCAATTAAAAAGGAGATAAGAATAATGAGACAACGTTTTAAATGGATGTTTTCTTCTGTATTACTACTTACCGGCATAATGCTCCAAAACGCCTGGCCGCAACCGGTTGTTCCGGAGTTCGGCGAGGCGATGCAGATAACGGATACGAATCTGGCGTCCCTTTTGGCGCGCAGTCCCAAAGGATCGTTCATGTTCGATAGCCAGGGAACGCTGCATTTGGTTTATACGGAAAAGAATGCCGAGGGCACCAGCTTGGGAAATCCCGGCTTGATGCTGTACCGGAATTATCGGAATGGACAATGGACGGAACCGCTGGCAATCCGTTCCAGCGCGGGGGAAGGAATTCCATTCATCAATGGAGGAGAACCGGCGCTGTGGGTCGAAGACGATCAAACGGTTCATTTCGTGTTTCACGATTACCGGCACAGCACCAGCAGCAGCGGAACGAATCAGGTCGAAGTCTATTACCGCAAGCTGCTCCCCACCGGTGAATTTGTATCGGATGAAATACGAATCTCCGATAATGAAAAAAATTCTTGGCGTCCCAAAATAATCATGAATCAAAACGGTCAACTGGTTATCGTATGGTATGATTTTTCCCAAAGTACCCTGGGCGACATGATGTTGGCCATTTCCGATCCAAATCAACATTTTCCCGAAACCAATGATTTTGCCAGCCAGGTGGTTGCCAACGCCAATCCGACCGGAGAAGGGGTGCAATTACCCAACGCCGCGTTTGACAGCGCAGGAAGACTGCACGCCGTATGGACCGCCGCAGAACTTGATGGTTTTACTTATGTAAACGAAAGTCTAATTTATGGAGTTCTGGAGAATCCGGCAAGCCGAACCATAACCCAAAGACAGGAAGTCAGTTCCCGCGGTACGCTTTCGACGGATCCGGCAAAAATCCGGATCGATCACAATGATACGATATGGGTTGTCTGGACAGACCTGAAAACGCAAATCCCCAACATATTTCTTGCCGCAAAGACAATCGAGCAGTCGGCTTTCAGCGATCCCATGCCGATATCGGATAATGACCTGCCGGATGCGGTGGGTTTGGCCGATATCGCCGTAGACCCGAATGGATTGGTATATATCGTCTGGACCGATTACCGAACGGGGGAGGGGGATATTTATCTGCGAATTTTCGATTCGGTCGCCCAAGCGCTTTCCGATATCACCCCGCTTACCACTGACGATTTCAACGTGGACGAAAGACCCGGCATCGCCATCAGTCCGAATGGCCAGGTATCCATCCTGTGGGAGAGTAAAGTGGAAGGAAGAACCAATTTAATGATGCTTCTCTCTGAGAATGGCGCTTCTGTCCGGGATTGGATGTGGCTAAGATAGTGTTTTCCAATTAAAATGGTAGTAGGGCGGGTAATTGTTGCCCGCCCATTTGATGAAAATGATCGAACAATTACAACAAACCGTTTATATTCTCACCAATTCCTTATTATGGCCGGTTGTCATTGCCTTGCTGTTCGGTATGGCGCACACTCTCTATATGCTGGGAAATCTGTGCAGCGAAGCCTTGCGGCGTCGCGGCAACGCTGTCGCCGTTATCAATCCTGATGAACCGGCGGATAGCATGAAACGACGTCAGGGATTTCTCGAATGGCGAATCCAGGCAGTCAATGATCCGTCTGCAAATCGTTGGCTGCTGTTGGATCGGACCGAAGCGGAACTCAGCCGCCGCGTCGATGCTGCTCGAATTTGGGTGCGTCTTGGCCCTGCCTTGGGGCTGGCCGGAACGCTGATCCCGCTGGGCGGCGCCTTAACCGCATTGGCGGCGAATGACTTGCAGATTCTTTCCCAGCGGTTGATCCTGGCGTTTGGAACCACCGTGTTGGGATTGGTAGCGGGCAGCATCGCGTGGATCGTCTCCACCACACTGGAACGCTGGTATCGTCTCGATTTGGCGGAAATTCGACATAGCCTGGAGTCCGAAGAATGAAATCGAAACGCACTCATTCCGGTCTTGGCTTGTTACGCGGAAGTTCCCGCGATGACGATCCGCTTTCCGGTTTGGCGAATTTATTCGATATCGGCATCGTGTTCGCATTGGGATTCATGGTTTCTCTGATCAGCGCGCTGAATTTGTTGGAAATATTCAATCCCGAATCGAAAGTCACGATTACTACGGAAAGAGAAGACGGATTGGAAATCACCGTGCGCGAAGGAAAAAAAACCACCGTGCGCCGATTGACGAAACAAGTCGGCAGCGGCGACGGCATTCGGCTGGGAACGGCGTACCGTCTGGAGGACGGCGCCGTTGTGTATGTGCCTGATAATGAAGAGATGCAATGAAGCGTTCTATTGTCGGTTTCTTTTTGGTCGGTCTCTTTTTTACATCATTTTTTATTCTTTTATTTCAAGAAAAAGATGTTCCCGGTGAACGGGTGCGGATTTTGTTTTTAGTGTCCGATCCGGGAGCGGAACTGATCACCAAAGCCATTGATCTGCTCTACAAAAAACATCCTCAATTTGCAAACACGATAGACATACGCGTCCGCGCCCCCTCCACATCCGTTCTGAATCAGCCGCTGCCTTCTCACGATATGCTGATCGCGGAAGTGAAAGCTTCTCCCTGGATTCTAGATCATGAAAGCGCCTTGTCCGATTACCGTCCCACGGATTCCGTATCCTCATTTCCCTACAGACGTATTGCTTTGGGGCGTCTGGGGCCGGGATTCAGTGAAGAAATGCTCCCCTCGTATGGAATGGCAAGAGACGAACTTCTGGATCGGTATTGGGACAACGGAGCTCCGAGCCAGGTCAAGGAGATGATTTCTTATGTTTTACGGGCTTATTTTGGTCATGTTCAACTTTACGTGGAATCCCCCTCCGACATCATTGAACATGGTTTGATTGTTATACAGGAGCAGGAATATCGAATTGTCGATAGTTGGAAGAAATGGGAAGACGGCGTCCATTCGAATAACGAAATCCCCAAAGTCGCCATACTGGAATATGCCACGCGCGTCCGACGCGAAACCATCCAGATTCCCCTTGCCATTGCACGGGAAATTGCAAATCAAGGATTGCAGCCCGTACTCGTATTCGCCACGGAAGGCAGCCAGGCCGTTCGCAATTACCTGATCGATGAAAACGGCAACCGTCGCATCGACGCCGTCATCTCCATGCATTTCAAATTTGCGGATGAGAACGCCATCGAAGCCTTAAGCGCTCTCAACATTCCTGTCATCAACGCAATTCAAATTTACGGTCGAACAGTGGAAGAATGGCGGGATTCGACGCAGGGATTGAGCACGTCGGAAATCGCGTGGCAGTTGGCCGTTCCGGAACTGGCCGGTCTTTCACCCCCCAACGTGGTTGGAGGCGTCGATAACAGCCGCAGCAGTATTACGTACCAGGCAATTCCCGAACGGGTGACGCGAGCGGTTGGCAGAGCCCGGCAATGGATCGAATTGCAACGAACATCGCCGGAACAGCGACGCGTCGCCATTTTGTATTGGAATTATCCTCCCGGGAAACAAAATGTCGGCGCCAGTTACTTGAATGTCGTTCGCAGTATCCCGGTGATGCTTCACCATCTACGGAAAGCGGGATATACAATCGACGGCATGAATTTGGATGATCCTCGTGGGGTAGAACAGATCATTCTTCAGCGAGGGCGTAATATTGGGAAATGGGCTCCCGGCGAGCTCGATCATTTGATCCATTCCCAAAAGATCGATCTTGTCTCCGTAACGCAATATAAAGAATGGTTTACCCAACTTCCACGCGATTTTCAAAAATCCGTCACGGACTTTTGGGGACCGCCGGAAGATGCGGAAATCATGGCGAAGTCCATTGAGGGAGAACTTCATTTTATTCTACCGACCATTCATATCGGCAATATTATTTTAATGCCGCAACCCGACCGCGCGCGCACACAGAACCTGGAAATGCTTTATCAATCGCAGGAACTGCCTCCCCATCATCAATACTTGGCGGCCTATTTGTGGTTGCAGCATGAATTCAAGGCGCATGCGGTGGTTCACACGGGAACTCACGGTACGCACGAATGGATGTCGGGGAAGGAATCCGGATTGTCCGGCAGCGATCCGGGAGAGGTTCTTGCGGGGACTCTGCCTATTGTGTATCCCTATATCGTCGACGACGTCGGCGAAGGCATTGTAGCCAAACGGCGGGGGATGTCGACCATTATCGATCATCTCACTCCCGCTTTGGGAGAAGGCGGCCTTCCTCCCGAATTGCAGAAATTGCTAACGTTGATACAGGAATGGCGAGATGCGCAAAGTAAAGATCCCGAATCGGCACGACAATTCGCTGACGAAATTGAACGGGAAGTGATAAAAAGAGGGATTCACCTGGACTTGAAAGACCGTGGATGGGCCGAGGACGAAATGTCGAACGAGTCTTCGTTTCCCCAACGGGTAGCCACGTTGGAAGACTATATCAACCAGATTCGCGTGCAATCCATCCCGTACGGTCTGCATACGTTCGGCGTCTCGCCTGATGATGAGAAACTGGAGAAATTTACCGATTTGATCGTAAAAGGCAATGAAGAAGACCATCGGGAAACGTATCGACAGAACCTGATTCAAAGCGGAACGCAGGAATTAGTCAGCTTGACCAAAGGCTTGAATGGCCGCTATGTGCGCCCCGGACCCGGCAATGATCCGGTCAGGAATACGTTGGCCATCCCGACGGGAAAAAATTTCTATACCTTCGATCCGCGAATTATCCCGACAGAACCGGCGGATGAGTTGGGAAAGAAACTGGCGGAAGAGCTTGTAAAGAATCATCAGGTGCAACATGGCAAATACCCGGAAAAAATTGCCTTGCAGGTTTGGGGGGTGGAAACCATTCGACATATGGGTGTGCAGGAAGCGCAGGGATTGGCTTTGTTAGGGGTGAAAGCGCTTCGGGATGAACGGGGGCGAATCAAGGATTTACAACGGATTCCTCGCGAAGAATTGGGCCGTCCCCGAGTCGACGTGGTATTCCATGCCACGAGCCTGTATCGGGACACGTTCCCCGTTCTCGTGGAATTGATCGATAAGGCGGTCCGCCTGGCCGCGGCGTCTCCGGAAGAAGATAATCCCATCCGAATCCACGCCCAGGCGCTTGAAGAACAATTGATCGCACAAGGCATTCCGGCGGAACAGGCAAAAATTCGCAGCCTGATCAGGATTTTTGCGGAGCCGACCGGCAAACACGACAGCAAAATTCACGCGATGACCGCCTCGAGCGGCAGTTGGGATAAAGAAGAACAGGTGGGAAACAATTATATCCGTCGGATGGGGCACGGTTATGGCGGCGGGATCTGGGGACAACCGATGGAGCGGGAGTTTCGCAGCGCATTGAAGGGAACGGAAGCGATCATTCACACCCGCGCGTCGAAAATCTATTCGACTCTGGATAACGACGACTATTTCTCGTACGGTGGAAGCATTGCCCTGGGCGTACGAACCGTCGATGGCGGGGCCAGTCCCCCATTCTTTGTAACGGATTTGCGAACGCCGGGACAGGAAAAGCACGAGACGCTCGAACGGTTTCTCGGACAGGAATTCCGTTCCCGATATCTCAATCCGAACTATGCGAACGCGATGATGGAAGAAGGTTACGCGGGAGCCCGCCACGTTTGGCAAGCGGCGGAGTATTTATGGGGCTGGCAGGTCGTCTATCCCGAAACCGTTGGGGATGCCAAGTGGACCGAACTGTACGAAGTATGGATGAAAGATCGTTACGATATCAAAATGGAGGAATTCTTTGAAGAACACAATCCATACGCCCGGCAGGGAATCTCCGCCCGTATGCTGGAAACCATTCGCAAAGGCTATTGGGACGCGCCGCAAGACATTGTCGACGATTTGACCAAAATCTATGTCGAGCAAGTCGCCAAACATGACGTCGCCTGCGATCATCTCACCTGCGACAATCCCGAACTGCAGGATTTTATCCGCGAGAAAGCGGAACGAATTCCCTCACTCGCTCCCGAAGTCGTTGCGACGTGGATTCAAAACGTGGAAACCGCGACCGGAAAAACCATTGACGAAGCCAGGCAACAACGAATCGCCGATCGACAAACCTGGCATCGTCCACAAGCGATTCAGGAAATGGATCAGACAAAGGAAAGCGAAGCCAATTCCAACACGCCTCAACCCGTTGAAGGGTACGTCATGGAAGAGCATGAATATACAACTCCACAAAATGCTCCTGACCAGGGTAATTCATTCCGTTTTCTGGATACGATCGTGTGTTTATTCTTTGCTTCCTGTTGGATCTTCGGCGCATGTGAATCCTACTGGAAAAAAACGTGAGATGGCATCTCTGATGATGGTGATTTTTCTTCCTTTTGAAATCAATCCTACTTATATTTGGCAATCAGGATTCTCTTCCAAGGATTCTCGGATCCCGCACGAATAAAACCGTGCAAACCAACGTCAACAAAGCGAAAATCGAGGAAAGAACAAACAATCCTTCATATCCGATCGAGGAAATCAACAATCCGCCGATGATCCCCGAAAGATAAAACGGCGCCAGCATCGTGTTGCTCAACGCATAAAAGGTCGGGCGGTTGCGCGAGTCGCCATATTCGAGCGGCATCCCCACGAACGTGATGGAATGAACGCTGCGATTCGCTCCCAGCAACAAAAAAATAAAGTAAAACACGATGATCGACGGCGCGATTATGGCCAGCACGCTCTGCAAAATCACGATCAGGCTGAAGAGTTTTACATTCACGCGATGCCCGTAACGATCGGCCAAATATCCGAATAAAAACGAACTGCCGATCTGCCCGATCATGTAAAAAACGGTAAACGTTCCCGCATAATATGCGGGTAATTGAAACCGTTTGATCGCATAGACGGAAAAAAAACCGAAGGAAATCAGCGACATCAGCATCAACGCCTTCATCATCAGGAACCAACGAAAATCACGATCCTCTTTCAACAAATGGGGAATGTCCCGAAAAAAATATTGAGAATAAACCTCGTGGCGACGAACCGGATTGGCATTTTCCTTCACGAAAATCAAACTGCTCAACGAAAGCAGCCATATCACGTAGGTGCAGAAAAACAAACAGGAAAAATTATGGGGAAATGCAATCGAATCAACGATATAGGTAACCAAAAAACCGACGCCGACGCCGAACACGCCGCCGATTCCCTGCCGTAACGCAAACAGCCGGCCGCGCCACTGCAACGGAACCGTGGAAGCGACAAATTCGCTCCACGCCGGTCCCATCACGCCGCCCGTCAGGAAGGTGAAGGAGATCAACATCAACACGATGGGGACGAGACTGCCATCCTGTTTCACGTCGCCGAACAGTAACAGCAAGGCAATGATCAGCCAGGGAGTGCGCTGCGTCATGCCGCCGATTAAAACCGCCATTTTTTTGCGCGGCAATCCTTCCATAAACGGCGCGGAGATCAGTTGCGGAATCGCCTGCCCCAATTCGGTAAGGGCAAATACGCAGCCGATGGCGATTTCGCTTCCCCCTAATCGGTAAATCAACACCGACAACACGATTTCGGTGGAAGTGAAAGCCTGGCCGCACATATACAGCACGCCGTCAATCAAATGCAGAAAAAAATTGTGTCTGTTTTGTTGGAAAAGCAAGCGCGACATCGCGTCACGTGTATCACTTTCGTCGAACAAGTTCGCTGATTATCTGTAATGAAATCAGTTTGATCCTTATCTCATTGCAAGAACGAGACAGGGAAAAAGGGAAGAAATAATCGATTAGTTTACTTGTTTTTTATGAGGGGAAAAGGCGGGTAAAATGAGAAGGAGCCATCGATTTACGTCCGATGACTCCTTCCTCATACTTCGGGTGGCGTGTTACTCATCGCTCACCTTTCTTTCAGCCCGCAAAGGCTATGGGATTGTCACATCCCCTTGGGGACCTCGTTTTCGCGGCGCATGGCGTCACTGCCACTTCTTGCCGTCGATGGGGTTTTGCGGGACCCGGCCCGAGAGCCTCCGGTTCATTACCTTCTTTTGCTCTCTACCTTAATTATATCTCTGTTTCACGCAAATCCAAATTTTTTTCACCTTTTTCGCGGGGGATTTTCTGGTTTTTCTTCGATTCCCAATCGCTATTTTTTCCATTCGACCGCAATCGCGCCGCGTAGGTCGCCGATTTGATAGCCAATCGCCTGATCGTCCGGATAATATGTCTGTAATGCCTGTTTCAACTGCTCGTCCAACATCTCCTCGCCGCCGTGGCACATCAGGCACACTCCTTCTTCGATGACGATCGGCAGGAGAACCGTATATTTCTCCTCATCTGCCAAAATACCGGCGACCGGCGCAGTACCGCCATTCATGACAAGCTGCGTTTCTTCCAGCCACTGTTTTTCCGCGGCGGTAGGGGTGTGATGAGGAGTATTGCGTGTTTTCAGACTGATGCGCCGTAATCGAAGAATATTCGGATCGCTTTGTTGATAAGTTTGTTCGGTTTTGACGGAAACGTTTTTGCACACTTCGATCGCGCCGGCAGGTCCGGACGTCTGCAAGGCGGTTTGTAATTCACGCTTGAGTTCGCCTCCGAATTCCTGTGCGATTCGCTTGCTTTTGGCCAGGAGTTCCTGGTTGATCTCTTCCTGCGATTTCTTTTCACCACAGCCGCAAAGAAAAACGATGATACCAAGGAGAACACATTGAAATCCACGGTTCAATAGATTCCTCGTTTGAACTTTTTTCATGATGGATGTGACGCCTCCAAATCATTTTTAAATACGGAACTCACCCGGACTATTTTATATATTAGCCTTGCACATTATAGCCGGATCTTCAATCTCCACACGATCAAATGAAGCGAAAAGGTATATATTGAGAATCTTTGCATGCAACATCAAAAAGAGGGAATTCTTTCTTTCCTGCCGAAACTATGGTAATGTGGATGTTGCATAACAACGGAAAATCAGTGTATTCAAAAAGTTCCGTTGTCGGAAAGTGAACCATGAAATCAACAAACAGTTTTACTCTGATTGAACTTCTGATCGTGGTCGCCATCATCGGTATTCTGGCCGCCATTGCCGTTCCCAACTTTCTCAACGCACAGACCCGCGCGAAAGTGGCGCGCTCGATGGCGGATCAGAAAGCGATGGAGACGGCGATTTTACAGTATATGCTGGACGCCAACGACAATCCCCCGCATTCGCACGAGCCGAACCAGAATTGGTGGCTGACCACGCCGGTCGCGTATTTATCGGGATTTATGTACGATCCGTTTCAGGACACGCCGCTGGCAGGCGATTTTTTTTCGTCAGATCTGACCTACCACAAAAAACAGCAGCATTGGGATCCGCTCGATAAGCGCTATTGGACCGGTTTGACCAAAGAAATGATCGATCCTTCGCGGGATCCCGAATTCGTGTTTTGGAATCAAGCCATCGGCATTTTATTCGGAATGGGGCCGTCCATGCGCTATACCGGCTCGGCGGGGACAGGGTTTACTTTCGGCGTGGCGTTTATTGCTTATGAACCATCGAACGGATTGATCAGTCTGGGCGTCATTCGCCGCTACGTCCCGGGTACCCCAAAATTATGATATTTCTGTTAAAAAAGCCGGAGCGCGGACGTCCCGTCCGCATCTCGTGGGTAGACCTGCACGAACGGCGCAGACGGGGACGCCCGCTTTACCCGCGTATGAACGAACGACGGATTATTTCATCAACCGGTCATCACCATTTATATATATCGCGAGGAATCCCATGAAATCAATATTCTTATCTCTGATTGTTGGAATCATTGCATCCCCGTTAGGCTATTCTATCGAAACACCGTCAATGCCCATGCCCTTGATCGAGGAACATACGATCGTTCATCGCTGGCTGAACAAACCGGTGCACTCATCGCAACTGTTGGATGATATGGAGACCCTGACCGCATGGGAACATCGCGGCGCGGGGCAAATGGAAATCAGCGATACGCATTGGAAAAACGGTGATCATTCTTTGAAATTGACATCGAAAACATTCACCGATCAACCCAGCCGGGACGGACGCCCGCCGGGATCCTGCACGGCGTTGTTCAACGTGGACCATGCGGACTGGAGCGCGTTCAATCGGCTTTCGTTTTGGGTATACCCGGATCTGCCGGGATTTCGCGCGATTTCGATGTTGGTGTTATTGCGTAATGAGGGAACGCTGCGCGTGCCGGACGAATACAATCGGTTGGGGCTGAATCATTTTCTTTTAAAAAACGAAGAGTGGAATCACGTCGTGTGGGAAATTCCCCATCTCAGCCGCGATCGGGTGACCGGCGTCGAGTTTACCTATCGCATGCAGGGCAGCGAACCGGGCGCGACGGATACGGTTTGTTTTTATCTCGATCAACTCGAGTTGCAGAAAGTCGATGCGGATCATTGCGAGGGATGGAAGGTGGCGCCAGGCAAGATCGCGTTCAGCCACACCGGTTATCCGCTGATCGGCTCCAAAATCGCGCTTGCCGGTGATGGAAACGCAGAGAATTTTACCGTACATGACGCGGAAACCGACGCCGTGATCGTTCAAAAACCGATTCAAATCCTACAAACAGAAATGGGAACGTTTCAACTCCTTGATTTTTCAACGCTCGAAAAAAAGGGAAGATTTTATCTGCGCGTCGGAGACGTCACGACGCGACCGTTCGCCGTGTCTGCGGATGTGTGGAAAGGAACAATTTGGAAAACGATCAACTGTTTTTATTGCCTGCGCTGCGGGATGGAGATTCCCGGCATTCACGGAACCTGCCACGAAGATTGGCTGGCGGAATACGACGGCAAAAGAATTACGTATAACGGCGGCTGGCACGATGCAGGGGATCTGTCGCAGGGGCTGCGCAATACCTGCGAAGCGGCCTATGCGATGTTTTTGCTCGCCGAGCAGATAAAGGAGAAGGATCCGGCGCTGGGTGGACGACTGTTGGAAGAAGCGCAGTGGGGATTGGACTGGATTCTGAAGAACCGATTCGGCGGCGGGTATCGCTGCCGCTGGGGCACGATGGATTTTTGGACGGATAACCTCATCGGCACCGTCGACGACATGATTACGAAGGACGTCCGCAATGACGCATATCATAATTTTCACGCCGTCGCCGCGCAGGCCATCGCCGCGCGATTACTTAAAACGATCAATCCGCCTCTCGCCACGCGCGCCCTGCAGTATGCGCGGGAAGACTGGCAATTCGCCATCGAACAATCACGAAATTCCCGCCTGGAGGAAATCTCCATCGGCGCGATTGCCTCACTGGAGCTATTTATAACGACAAACGAAAATACCTACGCGGAAAAAGCGATCGAACTCGCGGATTTGATTATGGCCTGCCAGCAGCGGGAGAAGCCCGATTGGGAGATTCCGCTCGCCGGCTTCTTTTACCGCTCGCCGGAGAAGAATCGAATTCAGCACGAATCCCATCTCGGTGAAATGCAGTCGCCTATCGTTGCGCTGGTTCTGTTGTGGGAGTTGTTTCCACAACACCCGCGGCGGGATGAGTGGAAACACAGCGTGGCATTGTATGCTTCTTATTTAAAACAGATAGCGAGTTACACCGCACCCTATTCTACGTTTCCGGCTTCGATTTACGCCGTAGACGAATCCAACGATGCGAAATTCAAAGAGCAGGTGCGGAACGGAATCCGCCTCAGCGAAAAGCATTACCTTCGCCGTTTTCCGGTGTGGAATGATTTTCGCGGAAATTATGGCGTCCTGCTCTCGCAGACGCGCGCGCTATCGGCGGCGGCGCGCGTGTTGCAGGAACGGGAATTGTGGGAACTGGTCCAGCGGCAGTTGGAATGGGTCGTCGGCCTGAATCCATTTTGCCAAAGCACAATGTATGGCGAAGGGTATGATTTCGCGCCGCAATATACGGCCAATTCCGGCGACATCGTCGGCGGATTGCCGGTCGGCATCCAAACCAACCGCAATTTCGATGAACCCTTCTGGCCGGCGGATAATTGTTATAATTTCAAGGAAATATGGGTGCATCCCTCCTCGCGCTGGCTGGCGATTCTGGCGGATATGGAAATGATCGAAACGTCGCGGTTGATTCATTGATCATCGGTTATTTGGTGATAAACTGGGATTTAGTTCATTCACGCAGATTTTCTTGCAAATCACATGGCTAATCAGTTATAATCAACCATAAAGGAGAAAGGCGATCGTGTCGTGGGTAATTGAAACCACCGATGAATTCGATACGTGGTGGGATAGTATATCCGAGGCGGTACAGATCGATGTCGATGCTTGTGTGCAATTGTTAGAAAAATACGGCCCTACACTCCCGCGTCCCTACAGTGATACGATCAAGCATTCGAAACACAAAAATATGAAAGAATTGCGAATTCAGCACAAGGGCGCACCCTATCGTGTGTTGTATGCCTTTGATCCTCATCGGATTGCCATACTGCTCATCGGAGGCCATAAATCAGGTGATGATCGCTGGTACAAGAAGCATATTCCTATCGCGGACAGGCTGTTTGAAGTTCACCTACAAAAACTTGAGGAATCGGAATTATGACAAAGCCTTATAAAAACTTACGAGAAAGAATGTCTTCAACAGCAAAAGAAAAAGCAACAGCCAAAGCACAGATCATGATCAAGAATATCGACGCGTTAAAAGAATTGCGAGAAGCGCGTAAATACAGCCAGGTTCGTCTGGCCGAAGTCTTAAATACATCACAAGCGAATGTTTCTAAAATTGAAAGGCGAACGGATATCTACATTTCCACTTTACGTGGTTTCATCGAAGGCATGGGTGGAAAACTCGAAATTCTTGCCAGCTTTCCTGATGGAAAAATCAGGATCGAACAATTTCAAGATTTGGATTTCGAGGCTGAGTAATTTTAAATTGTTTATTTGATACATGTGTGGAGGAATGAAAATGTTATCCTGCGTTCTCGTGCACCTGACAAAACGGCGTCAGACTCCGGGTCAGTGGCGTCCTGACTCTCCCACGACATTTTCATGAAATAAAAATGAAAAACTTCTGGAACAAAAATCGTAAGGAAATTCTCATTGGTCTGGTTCTGGGAATCCTCCTCTCCGCCGGAATCGAATATTTTGGGGGCGGTCTCGATGGGATCGCCCGCCGGATATTCCACGCAAACAAAAACAATACGGTGGAATATAAAGAAACCGCATTGCACAAAGCCGTTCGTCAGGGATCGGCATCCGTGGTGGAACTACTACTCTCCGATGACGCTGAGGTTCACGCCCGGGACGAACAAGGCTTCACGCCTCTCCATCTCGCCGCCCTGCATGGCCATATCCCTATTATCCAAATGCTTTTAGAGCGAGGCGCGGATATCAACGTGCGCGATTCGAAGCATGACATGACTCCTTTGTATATCGCAATGGTCGCCCAACAGAGTGAGACTGTGAATTTTTTAAAAGATCATGGCGCGGACGATACGATCACGGATTTGTTCCACCAAACTCCTGCGCAAGCCGCCGAAGTCATGAAGGAACGCGCGGAGCGGACGCTTATGGATGCCTCCTCTTCACTACTGCCTTTTGATCCACAAGCCATCGTGATGATCCTCTATTTAGGCATCACGCCGGACGGCAACGAACAATATAAAGGAATCCGCATCGGTTTTGCCGTTGAGAACGGTTCCATGATCCTCACGGCGGCGCATTGCCTGACCGATTTCATCAATGACGCCGAACAAGGTTCGTTGGTGAAACCAATCGTCATCAGTTCTTTTTACGGCGATGCATTCGAAGCCGAAATTATACACATGGATCATAAAGCCGACTGGGCGGTTTTGCGCGCGCCGTGGCCATCGCATCCGGCCTTGCCGATCGCCTCGGAAGAGGAATTGGCGCATACCAAAGAAATGATCATCGCCGCTTTTCCTCCTCGCGATAAGGTAAACAATACCATTCAAATCTCCAGAGAAGTATCCGGCGAGAAAATTCGATTTCATGAATTGGATACAAAAGAAAATTATCCCATCCTTGTGCTCTGCGGCGCAAAATTCGTAGGTCCCGGTTGGAGCGGTTCGCCCATGATTTCAGCCGCGAACGGAAACGTTCTCGGCGTCTTTACCCGCCACCGCGTCCAGGAACTGGATGATATTGTGTTGATTCACAATCCGATGGGACCTGCAATCGTCCATGTCCCTTCCTTGTTACGAGAAAAGGAACTTCTTGCCGCTCCTGATGAGCAAAACAACGCCATAGCCCCTCCGTCACAAGCTGAAATTTCGCTTCACACGATTCTCGATTTCATTGAGGCGTTGATCAACGGCGATCCGAGTAAAGCGTTGCATAAAGTACAGGACTGGGTGGATACGAACGAACATTCGTTTATGGCGCGCCTTCTTTTGGCTTCCACGGCGGAAATCATGTGGGCAAAGAATCGTTCCAATGAAGAATATATGACGCTGACCGATTCGAGTTACAAAAAAGCGATATCCATCAATCCATCTCATGCGATGGCTCATGCCCGTTACGCATCCTTTTTTCTAATCGCAAAACAAAATACAGACGCTCTTAATGAATTGGATGCTGCGCTTGCCCTCGAGCCGAATCTGCTGTATGCGCACATCAAAAAACTGCACGCTTTTATCCGTCTCAATCCGAAAAAAGCCGTTGAACTGGGCAAAGAACTGCGAAAGGAACATCCTCAGAGTCAACATGGTTGGCTTGGTTTGATCGGCGCATATAAGGAATCGGGAGAGCACGAGTTGGAAATTGACGCCATCCGTCAATACACGCAGGTCATGCCCGACAGTCCGCATCGGGGACTGCTTGCCGACGCCCTGGCCCGCGCCGGCAAACTGGAGGAAGCCGAATCGCAATATAAAGCCAACGTGGAAAATCACGAATGCGCCTGGTGCTGGTTCGCCTATGCGAAATTTCTATGTGAATATTATCCTGACCGTATCGAGGACGCCCGACAGGCGCTCGAAAACGCCGAGACATTCAATACACAACATCAACTTGTCAATCCTGACGAACTGAAGGATTTTCGCAAACGGTTTTTCTCAATCCAATCAGAATCAGCAAAGTGAAAATTTTGTGGGTAGAGCAAGCGTCCCGCTTGCGTAACCATGGATTCGGATTGGGAGTAAATGTCGTGATCGATTCCGTCTCGTTCGGCAAATTGTGGTCGGAAGGGACGTACGGCTGGAGCGGCTACGCCAACACGTACTTTTTCGTTGATCCGGAAAAAGAACTGGTGGGCGTTTTCATGAACCAAAGTCTGCCTAATAATCCCGATGACATCTGGCAGCGATTCACCAACCTGCTTTATCAGGCGATAGTTGACTGACTTATGATATTGTCTGATTCGTGAATGAGTTTATAATCATATTCATAGGGTAATTACGCCATAGGAGCATACAATGTATCAGGTCAGTCTTGAGGAAGCAAGAAATCATATGATTGAATTGTTCGAAGCGGCTATTCGTGGCGACGAAGTATTTATCGTAAAAAATGCAAAGCAGCAAATTCGGCTTACGCCGGTTTTTGCGAATAAGAAACGTCCGGTTTTTGGTTGTGCAAAAGGCGCCTTCATAATGGCTGACGATTTTGATGCGCCGTTGGATGATTTTAACGAATACAGGGTATGAAATTACTTCTTGATACTCATACATTTCTCTGGTTTTGTGAAGGCGATTCAAGGTTATCCGATTCCGCAAAACAGTTGATTGAAAAATCATCCAATCATTCATTTTTGAGTATCGCCAGTTTATAGGAAATTGCCATTAAAGTGAGTATTGGTAAACTAACGTTAACCAAACCATATGAGTTTTTATTTCCCAATTTGCTATATGATAACGGTATCGATTTATTAGCAATCAATGTCAGCCATCTTATTCCACTCATTTCTCTTCCCTTTTATCATCGGGATCCGTTTGACCGAATCATTATCGCGCAGGCGCTTGTTGAAAAAATGACCATTCTTAGTGCTGATCACTCGTATGATACCTATCCAGTAAAAAAAATCTGGTAGTTTTGTATAAACAAGAAATCATGAACTATGAGCGTTTTTGATTGTCCGATATAGAACAAACCATCGCCCGAAAACGGACATTTCTTGTGTATCATGATTGGGGCTGTCAATCCCAAATATTTCTTTTCTTCCACAAATCATTCAACTTACGCGTTTGGTCCATCCCTTGCTCAAAAAAACAACGATCCGCTGTTTCGGTATCAATGAACGGAGGTTTCAATGGATATTTTTTCCCTGCGAGAACATTGCACTAAAATTATTATGATTTTTATCATGCTGATCATGTTCACCACGATCACCGGCTGCATGACATCCTTCATTCGCGAAGACGATCCCCGCCACACGCATTTGCTGGAAACCGACGTGAACAAGATCGATTCGATTGCATTAGACGCCCTGTCTCAATCCACTCCGATTTCGATTGAGGATGCGGCGCACAATTACCTCAACACGGTTTTAAAAGTCGAATCCGCGACAAAAACGATCGAACTGAATCTCGAAGAAGTGCGCGCTTCCGCGCTGGCCAACAATCTCGATCTCATAGTGCAGCTCGTCAATCCGACTCTGGCCAACGAATTGTTGCATGAAGAACGCGCGAAATTCGAGGCTGTATTTTATGGCTCTCTTTCCTACTCAAAATCCGATACGCCCACCTCCACCCAACTCGAAGGATCAAAAGCGGCCAATACCTTTTTTGAAACCGGAATCCGGCAACTCCTTCCCACCGGCGGGCAACTCGATATGAGCTGGTCGTCGTCGCGTTATGAGACGGACAATCGATTTGCCACGCTCAATCCCGCCTTCAACAGCGATCTGACTTTTTCCTTCAGCCAACCGCTCCTGCGCAACGCCGGCCTGCGCGCGAACACGCACACGATCCGCGTGACCAAACTGCAAAAAAAGATCGCCGACGCACAAACCAAATTGGAATCGATCCGCGTGCTCGCGCTGGCGGATAAGGCGTATTGGAACGTGTACGCCGCCTCGCGGGAATTGGAAGTGGCGCGCCAGCAATACGATCTGGCGCGCAAACAATTGAACGACGCCAACAACCGCGTAAAATCGGAAGCCGCTCCTCAAATTGAAATCACACGGGCGGAATCCGGCCTGGCGGCGCGCATGGAAGAAATCATTCGCGCCAGCACGACGATGCAACTACAGATGCGCGAACTGAAACGCATCATGAATCGAGCGGATTTGCCTCTCGATTCCACCAATACGATCAATTTAAAAAGCGAACCCAATCCCATCGGCTTACAACTCGATCCGGCAACCGTAACTGCTTTAGCCATACAAAACCGCATGGAAATGCTGGAACTGGAACTGCGGCTGGCCGTCGACGAAAGCGTCATCGATTTTGCCCGCAATGGAAAATTGCCGTTCTTCGCGGTGGATTATCAATACAACCTGAATGGTTTGGGAAGCCAATACGGCGGCGCATATGAAGTGTTAAACGATGGGAAATTCGCGGATTATGCGGCGCGCCTGCGGGGAGAGATTCCCCTCGGCAACCAGGCGGCAAACGCGCGATTTCGCCAGGCCATGTTGTTGCGAGTCCAACGCCTGGCAACGAAAGAATTGCGCGAACAGACCATTCGGCAGGAAACGCTCAACGCGCTGGATCAATTGCAGCAAAACTGGCAGCGCATCCTCGCCGCCCGGCAGGACGTGATCTTCGCCGGACGCACCTACGAAGCGGAACGTCGGCAATTCGAACTCGGCGTGCGCACCAGCACCGACGTTCTCGACGCCGCCGCCCGCCTCGCCGCCGCCCAACTGCGGGAAATCCACGCTCTCGTCGATTACCAAATCGCCCAGGTCGACATCGCCTACGCTGCCGGCGCCCTCCTCGGCCACGCCCAGGTGCAGTGGGAAGCATTGACAATAAATTAAAATTGAGCACAAATATCTATTTTCACAGTAATTCACCCATCATTCCTTCTTCTTCTCACCGAATTTACATCGTCCCCAATTCGTTGTAAGGTAATACCATTCTTCTACACCGTGGAAAGGGAAAAGCGCGTCATGACCATTCGTACTTTTTTGTTTAACTTCTCGATTGTTGTTTTGGGAGCGGGAATTACAGCGACGATTCCGCTGCCATGCAATTCCGACGATGTTCTTTTAACCATTGGCGTGGATAAAAATCCGTCCTTTCAGGAATCCTACGCCGCCCGCGAAATCGCCCGGTATCTCTATCTTCGCACGGATCGACTGGTTCCCATCGTATCCTTCGATTCCATGCCATCGCGCGGTGCGAACCGCATTATCCTTGCGCAGAAAGAACGTTCATTGAAAAACGTCGTCAATATGAACGCGGATTTTAAAACCCATATTTCCAGTTTGCAGCCTCAACAATTTCTTCTCAAAACCGTCGATGGAGATAAGGAAAAACAACTCTTGATCATTGGCGGCGACGGGGCGGGTACGCTTTATGGGGCGTACCGATTCGCCGAACTCATCGGTGTGCGATTTTACCTTCACGGCGATGTGATTCCCGATGAAAAAATCGAATTGGCATTGCCCGACATCGACGAATGCGGCAAGCCGCTTTTCGCATTGCGCGGCATTCAACCCTTCCACGATTTTCCCGAAGGTCCCGATTGGTGGAACGAGGAGGATTATAAGGCCTATCTCTCGCAATTGCCCAAACTACGGATGAATTTTTTCGGCCTGCATACCTATCCCGAAGGCCATCCCAACGCCGAACCGACCGTTTGGATCGGCCTGCCGCAGGACATCGAGGAAAACGGGAACGTGAAATTCAGTTATCCCGCTTCCTATCAAAGCACCCAACGCGGCAATTGGGGCTATCGCGCCAAATCCACCGGCGAGTATTCCTACGGCGCAAGTCAACTCTTTGAACGCGACGTGTACGCCGCCGATGTCATGGGCAATTCCATCCCCGCGCCCGAATCGCTCGAGGACTGCAACGCCGTCTTCAACCGCACCGGCGACATGCTGCGCGAGGTCTTTACGCTGGCGCGAACATTGGGCGTCAAAACCTGCGTCGGAACCGAAACGCCGTTAACCGTTCCCGAAAAATTGAAGGAGCGCATGAAAGAACTCGGTAAGGACGAAAGCGATGTGTTCGAATTGTATACGGGTATGTTCGAACGCATCATGAAAACCTATCCCATCGATTATTATTGGTTTTGGACGCCGGAAGGGTGGATCTGGAGCGGAGTGAAGACGGAAGAACTCGCCGCCACAAAAATCGATCTGCTCGCCGCCGTCAAAGCGGCGGAACGCATCCGGGCCCCCTTCACTCTGGCCACCTGCGGATGGGTGCTGGGCCCGCAAAACGACCGCGCCCTCTTCGACCGGATTCTGCCAAAAGAGATGCCGCTGAGCTGTATCAACCGCGTCGTCGGTTTTGCGCCCGTGCAAACCGCTTTCGCCAAAATCAAAGGGCGTCCGTTGTGGGCGATTCCGTGGCTCGAGGACGATCCCGCCCTGCTCCAACCGCAGTTGTGGGTCGGACGCATGAGAGCCGACGCCGTCGATGCGCGCAATTACGGCTGCAATGGATTAATGGGCATTCACTGGCGCACCCGCGTGCTCGGTCCGAACATTTCCGCGCTGGCATGGGCGGGATGGGATCAAAGTTGGGCGGAACCGGAGGAAACCAATGAAGAAATCGGCGAAGGACCCGACGGCGGGCACTATTTAACGATCCCTGATGACATGGTTGATGATCCGCTGTATCGCACCTTGCGCGTTAACGTGCACACGTATCGCCTGCACGTTCCCAACGGTCATTATATCGTCACGCTGAAATTCGCCCGTCCCGACAAAAACGACAAACCGCTGGATCGAGACGCTCCCCGCATGTTCAGCGTCAATCTGCAAGGCAAAAACGTTCTCGACAAAGTGGATATCAATCAAATAAAATATGAAGATAATAAATTGGATTACACCTTTTCCTACATCGAAGTGACGGATGGCGTTTTAACCATCGAATTTCCGCCCATGCAGGCGTCCGCCGGCATCGCCGCCATCGCAGTGCATAACAATTCCTACGCGAAACGAATCAACTGCGGCGGTCCGGCTTACGGAGACTATCAGGCCGATTGGCCGCCGTCGAAAGTAAAGCCACGCCACCTCACGTCTATCGATTTTTATCGCGATTGGGCCGAACATCTGTTCGGTTCGCAGGCGGCGGAGCCGATCGCGGCCATCTTCACCGCGCTTGACGGCAAACTGCCCCGCCCGACGGAATGGGTGGGCGGCCCCGGCGGACTCAATCCCGACAAACGCCCGTGGAAAGAGGCGAAGCAGGATTACGCCTTCGTGCGGGAACTGGCGCAATTACGGAAACAGGTGCAGGGGCGCGGCAACCGCGACCGCTTCGATTACTGGCTCAACACGTTCCGTTTCATGAAAGCCCTTGCCCGCGTGGATTGCATCCTATATCGCTATAAAGAAGCCTTGGCTCTCGCGAAGAAAGAGGAAGACGCGGAGAAAAAGAAAGCCATCGCCAGAGAAAAGGCGCTGCCCATCTATCAACAAATGATGGACGCCGCCCACAACGTCAGTAAATATAACATTCTCGTCGTCAGCAATCCCGGCGAGATGGGAACCATCGCCAACTGGGAGCAACACAACCTGCAAAACTTCGCGCACGAACTGCAAGAACTGCTCGGCGATGATGTACCGGCGGAGACGCAGCTGCCGATAGAATATGCCGGTCCCCCGCGCATCATCGTTCCCACCGTCCGCACCAACATCGCGAAAGGAGAAACGTTGACGCTGAAAGTGATTATTCTTGACAAACAACCACCACAGGAAGCGAATTTATATTGGCGCGAGATGGGAAAAGGAGAGTACGAACCGGTCCCGGTCAAACACGTTGCGCGCGGCGTTTATCAAACCCAATTGCCGCAGGCAATCGGCAACGCCGCCCATCTCGAATATTATATTGAAGTGAAAACCGGCGAAGACAAAACGCTCCATTGGCCGGCGACCGCGCCGCAAATCAATCAAACCCTAACGCTGATGGATGCAATCGATTAGTTCCAAATCGCAAATCCCATCCACTGCATCCTTTACAAAAACGCCCGAATCTCCGCGAGAACCGATTCCCCAAAGTCCTGCCGTTCATCGCTCATTTTCCGCCTCGGTCTCCAACCGCTGTCGTTCCCGCGTCGATTCCCCCGATTTGATGCGAACCTCGACTCTGTTTGCGCCGGTTCGCCTGGCGGTGACCATACCATCCTTTTCGCTGCGTAATTGAACATCGGAGGTGTCGATGTTGTCATACAATTTCGATTCCCCCAATTCGAGCTCCTGAAATTGTTTAATCGGGATGCGGTCGGGAGAAACCGGTTTGAGCGAGTCGGTCAGGCATTTCAACGCCGCTTTGATCATTTCGACCGCGCGTTCAATCACTTCCGGATCGTTGAGATTGGAATTATCGAAAATCTCGCCGCAGGTATTTTCAATTTCGCTGGGAATCTCGATCCGCATCAGGTTATCGACATAAAGATAACCGCGATCCAGGCACCATTTCAACATGTCTTTTTTCATGAGCACCAAACCGAGCCATTCGAGGTCGTTGACCAGACGACTGATGGGAACGCTGTTTTGCATTTCGTGGAGATAAAGATAGATGCGAAGCAGCGCCTTATAAAAGCGGTCTTCGCAGGGTTCGTTCAATTTTTTCGGTTTGATGGTGTGATAGATCGGATACGCTTTTATATTGTCATCGTAATCGGAGCCGAAATCGCGCCCGCAAACCACGCAGCGAATGTGTTTTTTGTTTTTTTTCTTTGCTTCGATTTTCTTCATCGCACTGTATGGATCATCTACGCAAATGCCGACGAGACGCCGGCGATCCGATGGAAAAATAGATCACAGAGAGATGGTGAATTTGCCGGCCGATTCTTGCTAATTTAATAGTCAATTGGTTTTACTCTTCTCCCAATGAAAAACAAACAACCGGCTGTCCGGTCCATCCTCGGGCAATAAATAAAGACGGTCGTGAACCATCGCCATCCCCTCGTGCATAAAGCACACGTCCCGGTCCGTCTTCCCGCCGACAATCCGCTGCAACGGTTTGAAGCCATCCAATAAATAGATGTCAATCGCTCCTCGATTCTCCGTCAAACCCGACGCAATCAACCGATCGCCGACGCATTGGATATCCTGATATCTCGTCCCGAGGGGATTGGGGCGTTTGTTGATCAAGTTTCCTTGTCGATCCCACGTATAAAAATCCTCCGAATCCCAATTGCCTCCGATCAACACCTCCCCGCAAACCGCCAGGCAACCGATATGGTCCTCCACAGGAAAACGAGCCTTCAAATCCAGCGTCGACCGATCACGCTGTTCGATCCACGTATGGCCATGCGGTTGATAGGTAGCCAGCGGTACCCACAAATCCTCTCCATCCATCGCGATGCCGCCGGGATGCATATGCTCCCCGTCTTCCACCGCGCGGCCGAAAAGCCAGCGCCCTGACGGCAGTTCGAACACGTGAATCTGCGCCGTCCTCCGCGTCCGATCCACACACGACACCCACACCCGCCCCTCCTCCACCACGATTCCCTGCACATGATCGTAATCCCCTTGCAACGGGATCGTTTCGGCGAGGAAAAAGGATTCCAGCGCAATCTCCGGAACGTCATTCGCATGGAGTGGAAGCGATAAAAAACCGATAAACACAAAACCGGCTGGTAAAATGAATGGAAGTTTCATCGAAGATTTTCTCCTTGATCGATCGATCCGTCTGCTAATACTGCTTAATACCAGTTGAAATCTTCATCGTATTCAGTTCACAATACATCATGATTCTGTCGATTTTAGATTGATATGTTTATTATAGACAACGCCGCTTACCAAATACACACGATTTTGGGGGACGCGCGGATGGTTTCGTCTCGCGTGACAAGTATCGCATTGAGTCGATGTGTAGCAATCACAATCAGTCTATCGTGCAATTCCGTAATTGTGGGATAGTTTCCCAAATCACAAATGTCATGAAAGTCAATAGGTTCGATTCGAAAATATGGAATCGTTTGAATATCCTGCAATAAGGGTGTAAACAAACTGGTTTGATTGAATTTCTGTAACAAATAGTAAAGTTCAGCCAGAACAACATAAGAAACAACCAGAATCGCTTTTCCTTCCTGCGCCTCTATGAAAACATTTGCTGCCAGCGAAGATAACCGTGGAGAACCAATGAGATGCCAATATAAAGCATGTGTGTCCAGAAAATACACGGATTGATTCATGATTCGGATATCTCCAAACCATCTTTCCATTTCCGATTCAAATCTTGAATATCAATGGTTACATCAATATCCGGAAGTTTTCCTGCCCAAATACCACGTATGGATCGATAGGGGGGACTATATTCCGTCGTCAATTGGGTATCAGTCGGCTGCACAACAAGAGCCACTTCCGCAAATCCCGGAGAAAGACCACAGGACACATCGAGACGAAGTTGACCATCTTTGGTTATTCTGGCGAATGTAGTGATCGTTTTCATGAAATACTCCCGTTTCATACATTTTACTTGCATTTTTTTCATATCCCAATCAAATTCCATGATCTTGCCGCTGTATCAAAAAAAAATCTACCATTAAGACGTGACGGCAAAAAGTATGGTTAAGTTTTGATAGTGGTCCATATTGTGGTAATAATCCAGAATCAATCACCATATACTGGGCAAACAGAATGTCAGCGTCACAATTTTTGACTTTATGCCGGGTCGTCCTCAAGGCCGCCATTTTTTACTCTCCGATTTCGATTCAGTAACCTCGATAGGCGGAGTCAAGCCAATTTTCCCTGCCTCCGTTGCACTCGTCGCTACTGATAGGTTCTCTTCATGATAAATTCTGGCCGGACGCCATACTTCGTCATATTCCACCAGCAATTCGTAAATCGATTGCATGAGATCCTCTTGCTGTTTGCGTTCGGCGAGGGACGGCGGTCTCCCTTTCACGATCGATCCCAAAAAGGTTTGTTGCAGATTTTCGGCAAATCCGCGTAGCAGCCATTCATACGCTTCCCTGGCTTCCGGATTGGTATCGAGATCGCAATACCGTACGGCGACGTCGTGCAATTTCATGTGCGTTTCGCGATCGCGCGGATCCGCATCTCTTCTCTTCGCCGCCGCCTGTTCGCACAGGTTTTCCGCCTCCGATTGCTTGCCCACGTTGCAGCAGACGATCGCCAAAAGATGCAAACTCAGATCGTGCAGTTTGGAATCGATTTCGGGATAGCGCTTGAATGGAGTGTGCTCCACGATCTGCAACGCCTGTCGATACACCGTTTCCGCTTGCACAAAATTACCGCACAGCTGATACAACAGGCCGAGATGGTTTAAACTTTTGCAGATTTCCAGATTTTCAGCGCCGAATAAACTCCGTTCGATGGCCAAGGATCGTTTGAGCAACGACTCGGCTTTCTCGTAATCGCCGTATCCGCAATAAAACACAGCCAGATTCTTGATTTGCCGCGCCATATAAGCGTTGGGCAAAGGATATTTTTCCGCCTCCGCCAGCGCGGCTCGAAAACACGACTCCGCTTCCGCGACATGGCCTTCCTTCAGCTTCTGCCTGCCGTCTTTTTCATGTTGAATCATGACCGGATAACTCATTGAAAAATCCCTCTTTCTTATATGAAAATGCGCCTCGTGGGGTGGGGGGCAGGTTTCAAACCTGCCCCTACGAGGTATTTTCATCCTTCGTTTTGCCTCTATCCCGAATATAGTACACCGGTTCGTACAATAAATTAAACCTTCGTCAATTTCGCGAATTCCTGAATCACCGTCTTTTTCCCGATCTCTTGAAAGTCCACCGTCACCCGCGCGCGCCCCCCCTCTCCTTCCACCCCCAGAACCACGCCAAAACCGAACGAACGATGATTCACCATATCCCCCGGCTCGAATTGCTCTTTTCGCCAGTCGCCGGAATCGCCGCCAAAAGATACGAATGCTTCCATAACGCCGGGTGGATGATACAAACTCGGTTTTGCATCGCTCCAACACAGTTCTTCCACGAATCGATCCGGAATTTCCTGTAAAAAACGACTGGGGCGCGTCCACTCCGAGCGACCGTAAAGACGCCGCGATTCGACGTGGGTCAGAACCACGCGCATTTGCCCGCGCGTGATGCCGACGTAGCAAAGTCGTCGCTCTTCTTCAATCGCCTCCTTCGAATCCAGCGATTTCGAATGTGGAAACAATCCCTCCTCCATGCCGGCAATGAAGACGTAAGGAAATTCCAATCCCTTTGCGCCATGCAGCGTCATTAAAATCAGGGCGTCCTCGCCTTCCTGCAGCTGATCGATTTGACTGACCAACGCCACGTTTTCCAAAAACGCCGCCAATTTGACGATGGTATCGACGGGAGAGGGGATTTCGGCGTCGAATCGTTTCTCGAATTGCATCGCGGCGGTGATGAATTCGTGAATGTTATCCAGCCGCGCCTGCGATTGCGGATCGTTATCCTCTTCCAGCATGGCGCTATAACCGCAATCGTTGACGATGGTTTCGATCAATGTGGGCAACGATAGGGTTTTCGTTTGTGAATGCCATTTTTGGAACAACGTGGAGAAGAGATAAAACCGTTCGCGGGTAGTCGGATGGATCGTCGCTTCGTGTTTTTCCTCGCGAATCGTTTTCGCTGCTTTGAGAATGGGCAGTTTCATCAAGGACGCGTAATCCATGAGGCATTGCACGGCTTTTGCCCCCAATTTTCGTTTCGGCAGGTTCACGATGCGTTGAAACGAAACCATGTCGGCGGGATTGATCAGCAGCCGGCAATAGGCAAGTACGTCCTTGATCTCTTTCCGCTCATAAAACGCGATATTGCCGATCAAGCGATACGGCACACCGCGCTTGATGCACTCTTCCTCAAACAAACGCGACTGTACGTTGGTGCGGTAAAATACCGCCATACGGCCATACGGCGTGCTTTTTTCCGTATACAGACGGGAGACTTCATTCAAAATCCAAATCGCTTCCGAAATTTCATCGGGCAATCGCACAATCCCTAATTTTTCCCCATCTTCCTTATCCGTCCACAACGTTTTTTTGTGGCGGCCGCTGTTCTGTTGTACCAAATGACCCGCCGCGGCCAAAATATTTCTCGTGGAACGATAATTCTGTTCCAATCGTATAATTTTCACGTTCGAAAAATCACGTTCAAATTCCAATATATTGCGGATGTCCGCTCCCCGCCAGCGGTAAATGGATTGATCGTCGTCCCCCACGGCGCAAATGCGATTGTGATGTTTCGCCAGCTCCCGCAAAAAAAGGTATTGCGGGTGATTCGTGTCTTGATATTCGTCGACCAGAATGTGTTGAAACCGTTTTTGATACGTCTCGCCCACTTCCGGCTTGTGCAGAAGCAACCGCACCGCTTCGATCAGGAGGTCGTCGAAATCGAGAGCGTTGTTTTCCCGTAAAATGGCTTGATATGTTTTATACACGCGCGCCGCCCGTACTTCGTATTCATCCCGCGCGTTTTCCTCGAATTGTTCCGGCCATTCCAAGCGGTTTTTCGCTTTGGAAATCATTGCCAGGATGGCGGCCGGCTTGGCTTCCTTTGGCGAAACGTTGCAAACCGCCATCGCCCGTTTGATCGCCGCTCCCTGATCGGTCGTATCGTAAATCGAAAAGCGCGGATCGATGCCAATCGCCTTGCCGTCATAGCGAAGAATGCGGGCGCAGAGCGAATGGAACGTGCCCAGCCACAAACCACGCAGCGAATGGCGTAATATCACGTCGACGCGCTCCTTCATTTCCCCCGCGGCTTTGTTGGTAAAGGTGACGGCAAGAATATTCCACGGCGCCAGCCGTTTAACCGCGATTAAATAGGCGATCCGATACGTAATCACCCGCGTTTTCCCGCTTCCCGCGCCCGCCAGTACGAGCAATGGTCCGTCCGTGTACGTTACCGCCTGGAATTGAGGAGGATTCAGTTCCTTCTCCAGACGGTTCAGAAATGGGGTTGCGTTTTCAATCTGGAAATTCATAAACGTTTGATCGATCCACTCGTTTGTATTGATTTTGTCATGAAGATATTCAACAACGCGCCGCCGGAGGGGGAAGGGGTACCGGCTCGGATTGGAAATAGAGTCAATTCCAAACCATCGCGATCCTTTTGACCGGTTTTCCAACCAGGAATCATGAGAAAAACATATTGTACCATAAAGCAAACTCATATGCGCCATTTTGACGCAACCATATCCGGAAGCATAGTCTATCTATCTCTCTGATCAGACTTAATTTATATATTTGGCACAATTATTGTTTATTAGACCTATATGTTAAGATCAAGCATGAGTGATTCGCAAAGGAAAAATCCGTAAAACCATGTGGAGACCGTTACACAACTCGATTTCAAACGTAAACAGTTTGGAAATTGGCTTCACTTCATTGCTTATATAACATCTTCACCTGCAATTCGGGATCGATCCATATCGATGGAAAGCTTTGTTCAGCGCTCATGAAATCGCATTGAAAGTATCGCAACCAGATAAGGAATCAATCGAAAAAAAATCAAACATCAGGAGTGTAAAAAATGACCTATCCAAAAACCACATCCCATCCCAAACGCGGTTCTCGTTTCTTGCTTTTGTTCTTCCTCAGCTGTGTCTTGTTGGTTCCATTCGCTTCCGTCCAGGCGCAAACCGACAACGACATCAGCACCGTTAAAAAAGTCGGTCAGGCGTTCGTGGCGATCTCGAAAAAAGCCTCGCCCTCCGTCGTTTTTATCGAAGCGGAACGGCAGGTGGAAGTCACGTCTTCCCCTTATTTCAACGATCCCTTCGATATGTTCGGCAATGATTTATTCGAGCGATTCTTCGGGCGTCCTCGCTCCGATCAAAATCCACGAAGCCCTCGAAAACAACTGCAAAAAGGACAAGGATCCGGTTTTATCATTTCGGCGGACGGGTATATTCTCACCAACAACCACGTCGTGGGCGAAGCCAACAAAATTAAAGTCAAATTGAATGACAACCGCGATTTCGAAGCGAAATTGATCGGCGCGGATCCCCGCTCGGAAGTGGCTGTGATCAAAATTGAGGCGACCGACCTGCCCGCATTGACGCTGGGCGATTCCGATAACATGGAAGTGGGCGAATGGGTAATCGCCATCGGCAATCCCTTCGGCCTCTCGCACACGGTCACCACCGGCGTCGTCAGCGCGAAAGGACGCAGCAGCGTGGGCATTGCGGATTACGAGGATTTCATCCAAACCGACGCCGCCATCAATCCCGGCAACTCCGGCGGTCCTCTGCTGAATCTGGAAGGGCAAGTGATCGGCATCAATACCGCCATCATCAGCCGTAGCGGCGGCTATATGGGCATCGGTTTCGCCATTCCGTCGAACATGGTCAAATCCATCTTCGATCAAATCGTCAAAACCGGCAGCGTCACCCGCGGATATCTCGGCATTCTCATACAGCCGTTAAGTCGTGATCTGGCGAAGTCGTTCAAATTGGACATTACCGAAGGCGTCTTGGTTTCAGACGTCATGAAAGATTCGCCGGCGGAAAAAGGCGGCTTGAAATCCGGCGACGTCATTATTGAAATGGATGGAAAAGCGGTTGCCGAAGTCGGACCGTTCCGCAATACCGTCTCTCTGCTGGCGCCGGGAACCGTCGTCAAATTGAAAGTGATCCGTGACGGTTCGGAAAAAAACATCGATATGACTATCGGGAAACTCCCGGATGAAGAGGGAGAGGCCGCGGAATCCGCACAACCCGACATTCTCGAAAAGTTGGGCCTGTCGGTCCAAACCTTGACGGAAGAAATCGCCCAGCGTGCAGGATACGAAGGCGAAACCGGCGTGATCGTCACACAAGTCGAACGCGGTTCGGAAGCCGATAACGAAGGGCTGCGGCCAGGCACGCTGATTCAACAGGTCGACAGTAAAGACGTGAAAGACGTCAATGAATTTAATAAAGCCATGAAGGATGCCAGCGGCGAAGAATCCATTCTTTTGCGCGTCAAGGATCGAGCGCAAGGCCGGATCATGTCGCGATATGTGGTTTTGAATTTAAAATAACAGTAACGCCGGCGCCCTGCCGGCATCAAAGCCAGCGCCGTCATCTCGACGGCGCTTCTTTATCAAATCGACAACTCCAAAATATCCCCATCCTGCAAAATATGATCTCGCTGCACGATCTGCCCGTCGAACTTCGAACTCCCCCACAACCTCGCCGATTTCAGATGTTCCGCAAAGTCCTTGTGCACCACCCCGGCAAAATCCATCACATTCGCGCCGATCGGAATCGTAAACGGAGCTTCCATATCGGGAGATTTTCCCGGTTGTTTGGAATACACGCGAATGATATGCAGCATTTCGAACAGTTTGGCCGGCAGCTCCTCGATACCGGTTTTCGTTTCCGCCGAAATCACGACGAGCGGCAATGGCGTGTCGATCATTTCCTGAATCAACGTCAATAACTCGCCGTCCACATCCAAATCACATTTGGTAAGCAGCAAAATGGAACGAATCGCAACGTCTCCCGGACGTTCCACAGCGAAATCAAGCGTTTCCGGCGGAACGGGCACAATCCGTCTGCTTTCCAAAATCTCCACAACCTGCTCGTAATCCTCCACCGGATCAGCTGCCGACAAATCGATTACCAATAATAATCCGTCGGCCCCTTTGATGTTGTCGAATACGAAGGTTTCGCAGTGCTCTTTCGAAATCGGGGGAAGATCGACCAGTTGAATTTGAATATCCTTATAATGCGCCATGCCCGGAATCGGCTCGCGCGTGGTGAAAGGATAATCCGCGATTTCCGGCTCCGCGTGAGTCAGCGCTTTTAGAATCGAGGATTTCCCACTGTTCGGCGGACCGACCAACGCGATTTGCCCCGCTCCCTCAGGTCGAATTCGGTATGAGGGGCCTTTCTTGCGTGTGCGCTGCTCGCAGGTAACCTTCAATTGCGAAATCCGCTTTTTTAAATCCGCCTGCAGCTTATCCGTCCCTTTATGTTTTGGAATCACGGAAAGCATCCGCTGCAAGCAGACCAATTTCTCTTCCGGCGTCTTGGCCGCCTTATACTCTTTCTCGGCGTTTATATAATCCGGAGTCAAATTAGCCGGCACTGCTGTCACTCCCCCATGATCGGATAATGTAGGGTGGGTTAAGCGAAGCGAAACCCACCATGATTACGATACAATAGACGAAAAAAAAAGAAAGTGAAAACGGATCTACAACGATGACATGCCCACGTTTCAACCTTATTGAACCGATTGAATCAATTCGTTCACCCGGCGCATCAACTCCGGTATCGTATCGAGCACGACGGGAGATAATCTCTCCACATAATCAAAACAATCCCCCACAATCGACAACAGGAACGCATTTGCATGTCCGCCATATAATTCCTGAGAAAAGGCAAAAAGATTCGCCGGCTCGAAATGGTGAGTCATGGCAAGCTGATCGCTCTTCGCCGCTGCGATCGGTTGACAGACAAACGCGCCCGGCGTCCCAACCATGCTCGCATCGATAAAGAGAACGAGATCTGCCTGACTCACGTCCAACGCCAGTTCCGGCGTAAGTTGATGGCTGGTAATCACTCGCATTTCTTCCCCTGCAAATTCCTTTTCGATGCGCCGAGCCGCAACCCAACCCAATCCATCATCACCCCGCAAAGGATTTCCATAACCGATAATCAAAACATGCGCCATTATTTCTACCAAAATAATAGAAAAAAACGGGACAACAGTTCAGCCGTCCCGCTTTTATTTGATTCGATTCATTTACAAACTCACATCGTAGCCACTTTATTCTTTAGCCACTGCGTCGTACTCGATTTCGGCCGCACGATGGCAAGGCCAAGCGCGCGGGAAAGCACATTTTGCGAGCAAATTCCCAACGCACGAGAAACGCTGAACAATACGGTGTAATACGGAAATTCAGTGAGGCCGTAATGATACAACAACGCGCCCGATCCGGCGTCGACATTCGGCCACGGATCATTGATTTTCTTGACCTGCTTGAGAACGTCGGGAACCACGTCGAATACTTTCGCCACAATCTGGAAAACTTCATCATCCATGCAATATTGTTTTCCGAACGCAAGAAATGCGTCAAAACGCGGATCGGTGACGCGCAAAACCGCATGCCCATAACCCGGAACCACCTGGCCGCCGTTGAGAGTTTCCCACGCAAAGTCGCGTAATTGTTCATCCGTGGGCACTCCCCCGAATTTATCCTTCACCATCAACACCCAACGAAGGCATTCCTGATTGGCCAGGCCGTGCAACGGACCGGCAAGCCCATTGAGACCGGCGGAAAGCGAGTAATAAAGATCGGACAGCGCCGAACCGACCGTATGCGCCGAAAATGCGCTGACATTGCCGCTCTCGTGGTCGGAATGCAAAACCAAATACAATTGCATCAATTTGGTAAAAAGACCATTCGGATCGGGAAGACCAAGCATTTTTGCATAATTGGCGCCCCAATCGAGATTCGGATCGGAATCGATCAGAGGCCCTTTGTTGAATCGTATGCGATACACGCCGGCGGCGATCGCCGGGAGTTTGGCGATGATGTTCAGCAGATCTTCCAACGAAGGCTCCCAATATTCCTGCTTGGTCATGCCTTCGGCATATCGCGCTGCGTATTGGGATTCCTTCTGCATAACCAGGATAGCGGTATTGAACATGGCCATCGGATGCGAATCCCCCGGCATGGCCCGTAACACATCCCAAACGTAATCGGGAACCTGTCGGCGATCGCTCAATTCCTTCTTTAGATCATCGAGAGCGGACTGATCCGGCATTTCTCCTGTGAGCAGGAGATATAAAATCTCCTCGGGCAATTTATCCGTAAGCTGGATGACAGGGATGCCGCGAATCGCCAAACCTTTATCCGGTTCAACCGACGATGTATCACAGATCAATCCGCGAACACCTCTCATACCCCCATACACTTGCCGGATCGTAACTTCGGAAACAACCTTATCTCCATGCTCGGAGATAATACTTCCCATCTCTTCACGCAAACCGGGAATCAACTGTGCCAACTTTTCTTTTAACGCTGCCATGCTGCTGCCTCCTTATTGATGATTTGGATTTACCATTCACTCAGAAACGGTCAGTGCCGTCACTCATCAACGATAACTTATAAACCCGAAAGAATTCTTATCATTCTGCCAATACAGCATAGTACCAAAAAAACGGTCCGATTGACAAGGGATTCATCCGTAAAATCCACTCATTAAAAAAAACCGCCGAAATCCACTTCACGCGCCTTTTCTTGAAAACCGATGTTTGATATGATAGCATTCGATTGATTCGCAAGTGCGAAAGTAGGATTGCAGCGACGCTTCAAATACGTGCTAAGGAAAACGACTCAGGGTCGCGAAAAACCCGAAAAAGGGTCAGGGGACCGATAATAGCAGCTGGGGAGGAAGGCGTCGCCATTCAAATGAAAGGCCGTTTTCAAGTGAAAACGGCCTTTTTTTGTTCGCTTTACTTGAAGTATCCGCGGCAATCCACAGTGATCGGATTGATGCAGAATTATAACGCGACAGCGTAACACTCTTCGGAAACAGATGTCCGTATCACCGTATTGCGAAAAGATTCCAGCGAAAACGGCTTCAACAGCAATTCACCGTTCGGATCATGGTTTACCAATAACATGCCGTTGTCAGGCATTCCGCTGGCCAGAACGATGACGACGGATGGATCCAATTGCCTGATTCTTTGATAGAGTCGGATCCCGCTTCCCCGCCTTAAATTATAATCGATGTAAACGTAAGCAATTGCATGTTCATGCCGGCGAAACAATTCGAAGGCGCTCTCTTCATCATTCGCTTCATGAACTTCGAATTGAAAGATATGGAGAATATTTGCAACGAGTGAGCGGACCAAATTCTCCGATTCAACGACCAAAGCAGATTTCGACATGATTATCCTCAACCGGATTAAGTGAAAATATGTATCATTGGCATTGAAAACCATCATGACCGATTGGTCATAACGTTGAATGTAAATTTATACTTCGTTCTCCCCCCCCTTAATCCCTCATCAATGAGGAGAAATGGTCACACTCCCTGTTAGCGGGGATGGTTTGGGAAGGTATATTTTCATAGAAACGTATACATTCTCACTCAAAAAATTAATATATTGTCGCAAGAAAACGAACTTGGAATGAACACGTTCGACTTTCTTCGCAACGGCAGCGAACATTCTTCGCGAGTTATTTATATCATGGGATGAATTCAGGATTCAAGGACTCTGAACATAATAAGATACTTTTTTGCCCTTTTTTTACTAAAAAGAATCGATTGAAAACAACGACAAATGCGTTTTCAACAATTGGGACGCGCCAGGAATCGTAATGATTCACATTACTGCGGCAATTCTTTTTTGCGAATCGTCGTACTCATAATTTTGTGTTTCCATGGTTCTTTGAACCGACTTTATCAAATCATCCAATGAAAATGGTTTGGGTAAAAACAGGCTGTTCACGTCGCTGTTCAACACCAATAAATTATTGTCCGGCATTCCACTGGCAATCACGATCAGAACCGATGGATTTCGTTCCCGAATCGTTTGATACAGTTTTAATCCGTTCCCCTTTCGTAAATTATAGTCGATATAAATATATCGATATTCTTTTTCCCGTTTATTAAAAAGTGATAACGCATTCAGCTCGCTTTCCGCATGAAAAACTTCAAAATCGAAGATGGCAAGTACATGTGTGATCAATGAACAAACCAGGGCTTCCTCCTCCACCACTAAAGCCACATTTTTCATAAAACCCTCCCAACGACACATTCAATTCAATCGAACGATCAGTAAACGAGTATAGTATACATGAATAAATGTTCTTGTAAAGCATCAGATGCATTGATATGTTACAAATTATAGTCTATAAATATTATAGATAATCACATACATATGCTAAATCAATACGATTCAACCTATTTAATGCAAAAAAGTAACGCCGGCATCCTGCCGGCAAGTGCGGACTAGAGGTCTGCGCCACACCCATCAACCACCTTGTGAAAAAAAAAATCAAAAAAGAGCTAAAGTTTTTGTTAAGACCTGCCGATAGTAATGACGATCACTTCGTAAAGTGAAGAAATACGTTCATCCGTAATTTCGCATCCCGGCCAAGGATTGAAGTGGATTACGGCTAAATCGACCACGCAGCACGCAAGAGCAGTGAGCAAGAATGGAGGTTGTACGCCTTTTTTTATTGAAAAAGTTTTAACCATGCGTTCCTTCGCATCCCGGCCAAGAGAAGTGAGGGCGCACCTTCCTGACCGCTGCAGGCTCGAGAGAAAGTGAGTTTGCCGGAAGCTACGCCTTTTGACATTCGGTTGCGATTCTCGAAGTATTCCGAGGCCCTTCGAACATCGCACGGGGGAACGCCCGATCATCCCACGCAAGGGCGTGTTGAAATAATAAACCGAAAAAAATAAGGAAAGGGAAAGAGTGGAAAGTGAGCGATAAAGGGCTATAAAAAAAATTAAGCCACAACCTGCATCCCGGCCAAGAGAAGTGAGTTATGGCTTAATCGACCACCGCAGCACTCAGCAGAAAGAAAGACTGCAAGTGCTACGCCATTTGTTTTCCGAATAAATGGTGCGAACAAGTCCTTTGTTCGGCATTCGTTTTCTTCTCTCTCCATTATAGGCAAATTCTGCAAAAACTTTAGCTGAAAATGCAGAATACACGGATTTTTTTGACCGGAATCCGCCTTGGGAGAGTCGATCATGGTGATTGAGAGTATTCGCAACAATATCAGCGCGTTGCAAGTGATTTCCCAGTTGTACCAGTCGGAAGATCGCTTGAAGACGAATCTACAGCGAATCAGTTCCGGATTGAGGATCAACAGCGCAAGAGACGATGCCGGTGATTTGTTGATCAGTTCTCAGTTGGAAACTCAATTTCGCGGCCTGAGCCGCGCTTCCCAAAATATGCAGAACACCATCAATCTGACCAACACCGGATTGTCGGCAACCGATCAAATCATCAATCTGCTCAATGACATCCGCGACGCGGCGGTGGCCGCTTCCGGCGGCAGCGCCGCGCAGCAATCCGTCATCCAGGAAAAAATCGAGGAACTCAACCGCATCGTCGACACAACGAAATTTGGAAATAAATACCTTTTAAACGGTTCGTTGACAACTACGGTGGGATTCAAAAGTGGGACGCGAAATTTCGGCGCAACGTTGGCGTTCGGTCCGAACGCCACAACTCTGTTTGCCGGTCGCTCCTACCTCAATATCGCGCAAACCAATGCCGGTTCGGCGGAAATCAAAGTCGGCGGAACTGCGGGATTTCAAACCGGTATCTCCATATCCACGGATATCGCCGTCTCAACGGGACGGTTTGTCAACGGCGGCGCGGCCGCTGTTTCCGGCGACAACCTGATCGGCACGAGCGTCAATCAGGGCGTCAGCCTTTCCAACGGCGGAACGATTACGTTTACCGGCGTTCTTGCCGACGGAAACACATTTTTCAGTGGAACCTATTCCATCACCGCCGCCAGCACGATAGGGGGTCTGATCAATTCCATCCAAAGCGCAGTCAACAATGCAGAATCCTATATCGGCATCAACGGAACCGGCGTGTTGGAAACCACCGTCGGCATCGATGGAAACGGCCGGCTGCGATTCACCAGCGGTTCGGCGAAAAATATATCCGAATTCAATATTGACATTTCCATTAAAAATGCCGCCGGCTCCACACAGACTTCGTTTGGCATTGATTATGTAGCCAATATTTACAATCAGGATGAGGGAACATTTGGCACGGCCACTAACGCAAAAATCGGAAACAATGTGACGGCGATCACCGGCTCCACATTCGACAGCGGGACCTTCGACATTACTGTCAGCAACATCGTCAGCGCTCAGCAGAGAGAAATTGTAAGCGACAGTGAATTCGATCAAAACGCGTTGGGCGATCCGGTAACCAGCGCGACGGCTCTAGTCGGTTCCATTCTTAACGGAACCACAATCGCAGCCGGCGATACGTTTCTTATCTCCGGAACCGACCCGGACGGCTCCACATTCTCCGTCGAATACACGGTCGGAGTGAACAATCGTGTCGGGGATGCCATTATCGAGGATTACGGCGACCTGATCGATGAATTGAACAATCGGGATCGAAGTCTGGTTGGATTCGGCTTTAATGGCGCTACCGCCACATTGACGGCAAACGGAGAAATCCAGCTGGTGGACGACATCGCCGATACCTCTTCGACCAATTTCAGCATTACCTATACGGATGTCAGCCTCAGCGCGACGCAGAATATCAGTGCTACTGCCACGCAGGCCGGTTCCCGTGAAACCGCAACATTCTCGATCAACGGAGGAGCAGCTCAAGAGGTCTATGCCGGGCAAGTCGTCACATTAAAAGGACTCAATGCGTCCGGCGGCCCTTTACCGGAAGTTACATTCCGCGCCGGAAGCGGATTCACGGCGGGAACGGATCAACTGGAAACCAGCGCCAAGGAATTCGTCGGTACACTGAATAGTGGAACCGCGGTCACGTTTCAAAATGGAGACATCGGAGTTCGATTCACAGCCGGCGAGGCGTCCGTTTATCCCATCCAAAAATACCAACAGGTAACTCTCGATTTCGACTCCATTCTCGACGTGACGACGCCGTTAACGGCAGGAGGCGAGACCTTTGTCATTTCGACGACAACCAACGCATTGAATTTCCAAATCGGGAGTGATCGCGGCAATATAAAATCATTTCTCTTTGCCGATTTGCGTTCCGATAATCTGGGGACCAGCGCTTCGGCCAATCTGGACAGCATCGATGTAACCACCGCGACAGGCGCAACCGATGCCATCGACATCGTCGACGATGCGCTGGATCAAGTCAATTCGTTCCGCGCAAGATTGGGCGCGTTTTCCTCCCGCCTGGACGATACGGTTTCCGCTCTCGATGCGGGAGCGCTCAATCTCGAAACCGCGTATACCAGCATAATAAGCGCAGACATCGCCCGAGAGACAACCGAATTGACGATGAATTCCGTTTTAATGCAGGCGCAGGCGGCCGTCCTTGCTCAAGCAAACAATTCCGCCCTCTCTGTTTTTGAAATTTTGTATGGACTGGATTAAAAAAATTGAATCGATAAATCCGGAAAGACCACTTGTTTTTCAGGGATAAAATTTGGTAAACTGTAATATGAGAAGGAAACGCCGGCATCCTGCCGGCAATACAAGAATGCTGTTGGGTGGCAAGGGCAGCGTTGTTCCTGCCCTTGGATGGATCACCAAGTATATGGGAAATAGATAAGGGTAGAGCAGGCGTCTCGCCTGCATGGATCTACGATCAACGAAACGCGGTTTGGAGGTTTCACAATGGGCATTACGCGAATTAACAACAATCTGACGTCGCAGGCCATCCGCAATCTAAACAATCTCATCGCTCCACAGTTGGCGAGATCGTTCGAACGGCTGGCTTCCGGTCTGCGAGTCAACCGCGCCGGCGACGACGCGGCGGGAATGTCAATCGGCACTCGTTTTCAAGCGCAGATTCGAGGATTGAACGAGGCCTTCGATGCGGCGCAGACGGGAATCAACCTTGCCAACGTCGGCGATTCGGCTTTGAATTCCGTCACCGATAACCTCCTGCGAATCCGTGAACTGACCGTCCGCGCCGGGAATAGCGGCATATACAACCGCTCTGCTTTGCAGGCGATTCAGGCGGAGATCAATCAAAACGTGGACGAGATCGGACGCGTTGCCAACACCACCCAATTTAGCGGAAATACTCTATTCAACGGCGATTACGCCCCTACCGCAGGCGTGCGCGGCGGCACTCCCGATCGCGGCGTGAATGTGGATCAAAGCAATCTCACCACGCGCGAGAATTATCTGCAGATCACGCAGGTGGAGGAAGGTGGAGCGACGATCGTTGCGGGGGAACCGGCGGGTCAAACGCAAATTGTCAATACGGGAATCGGCAACGTTCAAGATGTCGCGGTTTCGCAAGGCGCATTTACCAATTCCAACGCCGGCGCCGCCGCTGCCGGCGGCGATGTGCTGACCGATCTGACATTCAACGGCGTCAGCATGCAAAATGGCGGGCAATTCACGTTTCGTGGAACCCTCGCCGATGGAACTACGGAATTTTCCGGAACAATCCGGATCGACAACACCACAACTCTCGACGATCTCGGCGCGGCGATGCAATCGGCCATCGACGCCGCTGAAACCGGCGCGGGCATCAACACCGCCGGAGGAACCAACGCCGGCGAAACCAACGTTGCTTTTAACGCGACAACCGGACGGCTCGAATTCCGTAACGGCGCGGAAGCGGGAGTTTCCGATTTCAACGTCGACTTTACTCAAACCAACGCCGCCGGGCGCACACAAAATACCAGCGGCGTCACCCGCGCAACTCAAATCGGCGGACAGGCGACCGGCGCGCAGACCGGCAACGCCGTCAACGCCTTCACCGGCTCCACATTCGATACCGGCGATCTCCGCATCGAAGTCAGCAACGTAACCGAGGCCACGCAACGTGTGGTGCGAAGCGGTTTGACCTTTGAGCAGACCGGCGGTGGAGCGGTGGACGCATCGACGAACCTGATCGGTTCGGTTTTCAACGGCGCGACGCTGGCGCAGGGCGATACCATTACCATCAACGGCGCCAACGCCGACGGAACCACGTTTTCCAACACGATTACGGTCTCGTCGGTGGATGGCAGCGCGGGGAACGGGGCGGCGGTTACGTTTCAGGACCTGATCGACGAATTGAACATGCGCGACCAGAGCCTGGCAGCCGGCGGCATCGGCAGACAAAGCGGTTTTACCGACGCCACTGCGGCGATAACGACGGATGGACGCATTCAAATCACGGATGACATCGCGGGCGCTTCCCAATCGAATTTTAACATCGTGGTCAACGATCGCTCCTCCGGTGGCGGTACGTTCGGCACAATTGCCGACGCCGGCAATGTGGTTCGCGCCGGCAACGCACAGGAAGCGACGGTTCGTGTAAACGGAGGTCCGGCCCAGCGCGTCCAGGCGGGACAAACCGCAACGTTGTACGGCAATCCCACTCGTCCGAACGGCGAGGGAGCTCCGCAAATCACCTTGCGAATGGGAACGAATCTCACAAATGGCACGGACATCGTACAAAACACACGCGATGAATTTCTAGGCAGCCTCAACGGCGGTCCCGAAGTTCGATTCTCGGCGGGCGAACAGGACGTGACCTTCACCAACGGCATCCGCTCGGGGGAAACGCTCACGGTTGATTTCGACGCCAACGTCGACGTACCGGGTACGGGCGCGGCCAATGCGGAAACCGTCGTCATTTCCGCCGCCGCGCGGCAGGCCAACTTCCAAATCGGCGCTTACGCCGGTCAATCCGCGAATCTATCCTTCGGCGATATTCGTCCCGGCTCGCTGGGATTGGGAGCAGGTCGCACGGTCAACGATATCGACATTACGAAAGAGGGAGGCGTCGACGAAGCGTTGCGCATCATCGACGAAGCGTTGGACCAGGTGGGAGGAATGCGTAGCGGCATCGGCGCGTTTTCCAATCGACTGGAAGCCACATCGAACAGTCTGGCGGTCGCCTCCGAAAATCTTACCGCCTCCCGCTCGCGAATCATGGATACGGATTACGCCGCCGAAAGCGTACGCCAGGCGATCAATGAAATGCTACTGCAAGCGAACATCGCCATACAGTCGCAAACCAACAATCTGCAAAATAACATGTTTTCGGATCTGATCCGATGATAATCGGTTTTCCCTCTCCACCCCTTATCCCAACGAAGTGAAAGCGTGTAACCCAACCAATAACGAAGAAATGCGATCAAAACAAGAATGTATCGTCGAAACTCCTGATCTCCCCGGAAATAGCGGTGAAGGTACGACGAATCCACATATTTGGTATCCAATGAGAATCGACCAAATCAGGTAATCCGAGTACAAACAGCCATGTTCAAACCAGTCAAGGAACACAAAGGGCAGTAGCAGCCAGATGTGTAGGAGCCGGTTCTCTGTAATGCTATGATGAGGGCATTGTGTAAAAGTATCTTACCTGCTTGAGGAATCGCCTAATGCGTGTCACTGAAACATATAGACCCAAAAAACTATGGATCACAGGCGTCATGGCGTTTGGTATGGCGCTTTTCCATGCCTCCGTACCATGCGCTACGCCATTACGTATCGGATTCCTGGCCGTGGAGCCGTCGCTGGATGAAATGGGACGCCACAATCGAGCCGCCTGGCAAGCAGCAACGAAATTGGGCCAGGCGACGCTTCTCCTGCGGCAGAAAGACGGCGCTTTCGCCGATCCGGCAGGCCACACCTTGGGCGCGAACGATTTCGACGTCCTCTGGTACCATCAGGGCGACGCCATCGAGCAAAACGCTATGTATCATGGCCCCAGCCTGGCGGAAATTCGACGGTTCGCAGCGGGGGGCCGGGGTGTGCTGCTCTCCGGCGGCGCACTGGCGTTGGTTACGCCGCTCGGTCTCGAAGGGGTGATACGTCCGCAGCGTCACGAACTGGATAAGTGGCGGGACCCGGCCGGCATGATACCCGTCGAGAAGAATCACCCCGCTTTTCACGGCCTGCCGAACGATAAGGACATCGTCTGGCTGAGCCAAGGGGGCTGTCCGGCCGTCGCTGATTTTTATTGGGGGGGACCAGTTGAAGGCATGATCCTGGCGAAGACGCCTTCGGGGCCGGAAAACCCTCTCGTCGAATACACCTTGGGCAAGGGACGTGTCATCGTCTTTGGATGGCGCTGGCCTGATTACGGGGACTTAGAGAACCCGCATCGTGAGAACCTAACCTTGCTAACGTCGAATCTGCTGAACTATCTGGCGAATGCCCAAACCTGGCGTCCCTTCGTCATTCGCTCGGAGTATCCTCCTGTCGCCTCGCCGGAGGAACCGGGCGTCTCGCAACAACGATGGCGGGCGCTGCGCATGGCCATCGAAGACCTCATGGCGGACTTTCCCGAGCGCTTCCCAAATGGCAACGTCTACCTGCAGCGTTTGCGAGCACTCAATGAACAACACAATCGTCTTTCGTTGGCTTCTGATCCAGCTGCCTATGATTTCATCGAAGAGCAGTTCGAAGCGTTGAAGAACGAAGCTCTGCTAGCCAATCCTCTGCTGGATTTCGACCGACTCCTGATGATCCGACGCCGCGCCGATCGATTGGGATTGCCGATGAACTTCAATAGCAATCCGGACATCGAACCGACCGGTTACGACAACACGCTGGTCACCCTCTCCCCCGTTCGGCCGAGCGGAGAATTGGAGACCGTCTTCAGACCGGAAGGAGACCGATTCATCGGCGACGTCGATTTGCACTACGATGCGGATCGACTATTGCTGTCAATCCCCGATCCCAACGGGCGATGGACCGTCGCCGAACTTCACCTGGACAGCGGACAGCTGACGCCACTTCCCCTGATCGATGAACCGGACGTGCATAATTTCGACGCGTGCTACCTGCCTGACGAGCGCATCGTCTTCACCTCGACGGCGCCCTTCATCGGCGTTCCTTGCGTAGGCGGCACTTCGGAAGTGGCGAATCTCTACCTGCGCGAACGCGACGGGCGCATCCGCCGCCTGACCAACGACCAGGATCACAACTGGTGTCCAACCGTTCTCAACAATGGGCGGATTCTTTATCAACGCTGGGAATACGCCGATATCGCGCACGCCTTCATGCGGCTGCTTTTTCACGCCAACCCGGACGGCAGCCAACAGATGGAGTATTACGGCAGCAACTCATTCTGGCCGACCGCCATGTTCTACGCCCGACCGGTCCCGGATCATCCGACGAAAGTCATCGCTGTCGTGGGAGGCCACCACGACCTGCCCCGCCAGGGCCAACTCGTCCTGTTCGATCCGGCGCGGGGGCGTCACGAGGCCGACGGCGTCGTCCAGCGCATCCCCGGATTCGGCAAGAAAATCGAGCCGGTTATCCTGGACGGACTTGCCGGAGGCAGTTGGCCTCTGTTTCTGCATCCGTTCCCGCTTAGCGAGAAATACTTCCTCGTCTCGTGTCAACCGACGAAGACATCGCTTTGGGGCGTGTACCTGGTGGATGTATTTGACAACTTCGTGTTGCTCCATGAGGAGCCGGGCCGGGCGATGCTCGAACCGCTTCCGTTGCGGAAAACGCACAGGCAACCTGTGTTGCCCGATCTCGTCCAGCCGGATCAGAAGGAAGCGATGGCGCAGCTGGTCGACGTCTATCGCGACCCGGGATTGCGCGGGGTACCGCGTGGAACCGTCAAGTCGTTGCGGTTGTTCAGCTACGAATACACCTTCCACGGCTTTGGCGGAGAGCCGGACCGCGTCGGCTTTGACGGACCGTGGGATGTCAGACGTATCCTTGGGACGGTTCCGGTAGAGCCCGATGGATCGGCTTTCTTCCGAGTTCCGGCCTATACGCCAGTGGCGGTTCAGCCTCTGGATAGCGAAGGCAAGGCGCTGGCCCTGATGCGTAGTTGGTTCACCGCCATGCCCGGCGAGATTCTCTCGTGCGTAGGTTGTCACGAGTCGCAGAATACCACGCCGCCAACCCAACCGCGGCAGATTGCCATGTTGCGGGAACCCTCGCCGATCAAGCCTTGGTACGGTCCTCCGCGCGGCTTCTCCTTCGTTCGTGAGGTCCAGCCGGTGCTGGATGCCTACTGCATCCGATGTCACAAAGGGCAAATAACATTTGATCTGACCGCCCGGCCTGCTCAGCAAGTTCCATCGGCTTTCCAGATGCGTTTTACGCCGTCTTACATGGAGTTGCGTCGATTCCTCAACACCCCCACTCTGGAGAGCGACGCCCACCTGCTGTCGCCTCGCGATTTCCACGCCGATACGAGCAAATTGATTCAGATTCTACGCGACGATCATTACGGCGTGCGTTTGAGCGCCGAGGCTTGGGACCGACTCATCACCTGGATCGACCTGAACGCTCCCGCGCATGGGACATGGCAGGAAGTCGTCGGGCACATCCCCGCCAAAGCCGCTCTGGTCGCGCCGGGCGCGGAGCGTCGTCGTGAACTGCATCGCCGCTACACCGGCATTGACGAAGATCCCGAGGCGGTCTATCCCGCTGCCGTCCTTTCGGTTGACGCTCCCCCATGCGCCGAACCTTCGCTGATCCCGATTGTCTTTGCAAGCGAGTCCAAGGCCAGGCCGATTGAGCAACGCCGTCAACAACGCTCGTCATCCCCCGAAATCATGAGCGTCACCTTGGCCGACGGCGTAACGATGGAACTGGTACGAATTCCGTCCGGCGCCTTTGTGATGGGATCCGACGAAGGCTATCCCAACGAACGCCCCGCCCATCCGGTCGCCATCGATAACGACTTCTGGATGG
>QZKN01000090.1 GCA_003598175.1 Candidatus Omnitrophota bacterium | reverse complement strand
GGTTTAAGCCATCATCTTGACGCTAGCGGAATCCGTTAGGCGTGTGAGTTCGTGAGAGTCTAACCCCAACGGGGTTTAAGAGGAAAGCCAGTGGGCAACGCCCCTGGATAAGTGATTGTGATGGATTCCCAAGCCCTGAAAGGGCGGAAGAATGTTTGTAGGCTGGCTTGTTATTTCGCCTTTGCAGGGTTGACATGCTTATATACAATCGTAACCAGGGGCTATAACCCCGTTGAGGTATAAGACAAAGACAATATCAAAAAATATGAGTGAAACTCAGCCTTTGATGAGGAGTATGTGTGAAAGGTGAGTTAATAGTAAGTGATCACTATATTTAACGGAAAGGCGGATTACATCCATGCCCGGACCCGGCGCATATTGGATCGGTGAAGAGGAAAAAAAGGAAGTGCTCGACGTTCTTGAAAGCGGTCACGTCAATCGCTACGGCGATCTCGACGATCCGCGTTTCAAACAGAAGGTTTTAACGTTGGAAAAAGAGTTCGCCCAATATTGCGGGGCGAAGTATTGTGTGGCGACCAGCTCGGGAACCAGCACATTGCTGATTTCGCTCAACACGATCGGCGTCAAACCCGGCGATGAGATCATTATCCCCACCTATACCTTCATCGCCTCGTTCGGCGCGCCCATCTTTCTCGGCGCGGTTCCGGTTCTGGCCGAAATCGATGAAAGCCTTTGCATCGATCCCGCTGACATCGAACGCCGCATCACGCCCAAAACCAAAGCCATCATGCCCGTGCACATCCTCGGCAATCCCTGCGCGATGGACGCGATCATGGATATCGCCAATAAACACGGATTGCCGGTGGTGGAAGATTGCTGCCAGGCTTGCGGCGCTTCGTATCACGGCAAAAAAGTCGGTACGTTCGGTGAACTCGGCGGCTATTCGCTCAACATTTTCAAAACCATAACCGCGGGCGACGGCGGGATGCTTATTACGAATAACGATGAGCATTATCAACGCGCATTCTCAATGCAGGATCAAGGCTACAAAAAACAGGGCGGCCGCCTGGCTATCATTTCGCCCAGCATTTTAGGTTTGAATTTCCGCATCAACGAACTCACCGGCGCATTCGCGCTGGCGCAGCTGCGAAAGCTGGACAAAATCATTGCCACCTTGCGCGAGAAAAAACGGAAATTCAAGGAACTGATCACCGGCGGCCCCGGCTACCATTTCCGGACGCTGAATGATCCCGACGGCGATTGTGGAACGCTCTTGACCGTGATTTTCGACAGCCGGGAAAAGGCGGCAAAGGTCAGCCAGGCGCTCGGAACCACCACCGTGGACGACAGCGGCTGGCACGTGTATTCGAATATGGATCAAATCGTCCGTTATCTCCAATCCGTCGGCCAGCCGGGCGCGTTGGGCGATTTTCCCCGCACGGACAATCTCTTGAAACGTTCCATCAATCTCAGCGTCGGCGTCGTCGACGCCGGTCTCGGATCTGCATTCGGCATCGATATCAATTCCACCGATGAGGAAATCAAACAAGCGGCCGATCGATTTTTGCACGCTTGCGCCGCATCGTAACGCCGCCGTCTCGGCGGCAATTCCGGTAATGCCGGCAGGATGCCGGTGTTACGCTCATTACTCCCATGATCGTATGGTCGCTATGTGAAGTGAAAATACGATCTTCGGTTAACCCACGGGTAGAGCAAGCGTCCTCGCTTGCACGAACAACGCAGGCGGGGACGTCTGCTCTACCCACGTTGTAATTTATAAAGGTATTGTAATAAGATGAGAAGCAATAATCATGATATCCGCGCCTTCTTTTTTGACCTGGACGGCACGTTGATGGACACCGAAGTCCTCTACGTCGAGGCGGTCAGACAGGCGCTGGCGGATCGGCGCTGTTTTTTGAGTGATGAGGAAATTACCGAACTCGTTTACGGGATCAGCTGGCCGGACGTATACGCCGGCGCGATTCGGCGTTTTCCGGACGTTTATCCCTCGATCGAGGCGATGAAAGCGGTGATTTATCGCCATTTTACGGAATTGCGAGGAGAGCGGGATATTCGTTTGACCGGATCGATCGATCTGCTGAAGTCATTGTCGCGCGAGCACCCCACCGCCATTGTTTCCGGCTCATCGCGGCGCGACATCGAGGAAGCGGTCGGCCTTATGGGGATTGCTCCCCACATCCGTTTTTTTCTCGGCGCGGAAGATTATCATCCGGGCAAACCCCATCCCGCCTGCTACCTTATGGCGGCGGAAAAAGTCGGCCAATCTCCCGCGCATTGCCTGGTTTTTGAAGATTCATCCGCCGGTGTGCAGGCGGCGAAAGCCGCCGGGATGATTTGTGTCGGCTTAAAACGGAACGGCGCGCCGGATCAGGATATGTCAATCGCTGATTTGGTTTTATCCGATTTGTCGGATTTTGATGTCCAGAAATTATAAATCGTCGGTTTTTCGTTGAAATATGCGCACTTCCGCCGTTGCGGGATCAAGAACCATCACACGGCCTTTGGAATCGACAGCCACATCCAATCCGACGGGGTTATAGCGATCTTCGGGGATGCCATAAATGCTGTCATATTGCTTGAATTGTTCCGCGCCGGCTACGAATCCCTCAAAATTGCCTTCCTTATCATAAATTTTGACCCGCGCGATTCCCTTTTCGCATGTGATAAATCCTTCCTCGTTTGGAAGAAGTGCAAAATTTACGGGATTGCAGCATCCGCAAAAGCCTTTGGGATCTTCGTTGGAAAATACGCCCCACCAGGAAATGAGATTCCCATCCAAATCATACGTTTCGATGCGGTGTTCGCCCGTATTGGCTGCATACAGCAGGCCGTCGGCGGAAATGGCCAGATCGAAATAGAAACTGGGGATTATAAAATCCCCAAACGACGCCCGTTTTTCGCCGGAAATGTTGTAGCGGTGTATGGTCCGATTTCCCGCATCGGCGACGAAGACGTCATCGTTGGATATACCGATGGAAGTCAAAACCGCTTTGGGTCCCACGCTTTCCCAACGGTTCAGCAAACGGCCGGATGAATCGAACATTTTGATGTGATCGCCGACGCCAAGGTAAAGAGAGCCGTCATCTGCTACCGCGATGGCGGAGATTTCCTGCTCCGTCTCGATTTCGAGAGCGAGTTTTTGTCCGGCTGAGTCATATACACGCATAGCCCTGCCGCCGGTTACAATCACGCGGTCGTCGGAGCTCACGGCGATGTTACGCGCCCATTTCAAATCCGTTTTGATCGAAGGCTTCAACTCATCGTAACGAATCAAAAGGGGATCGGTCCTGCGCAAGCGTTCAATATCACTTTGTAAACCCGATCCTGTTTTCTTTTCCTTCAAAAATACCGGTAAAACAATTGCCAGGATCGAACAGATTATGGCGATGGTCAGTATGACGCCGATCAGCCATTGAGAAGCCGAATAGCCTGCCGGTTTCATTTTCTTGCCTTTTTCAGCCGTATGCGTTATTTGACGGCGGCTTCCACGCAAATCATCCTGGTCAAGTCGCGAAGAATCATGCGACCGGAAGCAAAAGCGATCGGCGTCCACGAATCATGCCCTTGCAACAGTTGAGTTTGATCCACCAGCCGAAACGCCTCGGACGTCGCTTCCACGCGGCTTAACAGCCCCGTGTCGTTCATGACATAAATCATGGAGCCAGCGATCATGTATGGCCCCAATCCGAATTTATTGGCGCCGGTGCTGGTCCATTTTTCATTTCCATCCGGATCGAAGCAGACCAACTGGCCGTCCGGCCGGACGCCGTAGATATGCCCTTCGTAGAGAATCGGTGTGTGTTGGGTGGAGCCGAAACGTTCGGGCTCCATGCGGAAAAGCACGGTTGGAGTGATTTGTCCTTCTTTTTCCTCCAACCGCAGCATGACGCTGCCCGCATTATACCCGCCGCTGAGAAATATTCGATCTTCGCCGATAATTAAAGGGGATGGCACGTTGGCGATGTTGATCTTCCAGCCCGGATATTCCCATACAATACGGCCATCCTCCGCGGAAACGCCCACGACGCCGCCGCCGGCGCAGTAGACATAGGTTCGTTTTCCGTGAAAATCCATCGGCATGACGGAAGAATGGGTCATTTTCCAATCATGGGGATTGGGCGTTTCCCAAATCGTCTCGCCGGTGTCGCTGTCAACGGCAATGATCAGCGCCGTGCCGCCCGGGGCGAGAATCACTCGGCCTTGATCGACCAGCGGACATTGTCCGGCGTACCACGGCGGCACTTCGGCGTTATAGGCATAGACCAGATCCAGACTCCACTTTTTATCGCCGGTTTGCGAATGCAAACAGGTCACGTGGCATTTGGGACCGATGGCGACCACAAAATCGTCGGTCACATAAGGGATTGTCCGGCTCATGCCGTGATTGCGCTTGATGCTGACCGGATAGGAATAGCGCCAGATTTCCGCGCCGTCCGCCAGGGAAAGACAGCGCAGGGCATCCGCCTGTTTTTCTCGGTCGTAATCCAGCATATAGACGCACCCGTCGAGGATCACCGCGCCGGCGAATCCTTCGCCTACCTCGATCGCCCAACAGAGAGGAAAGCCGCTACCCGACGGAATCGGGGTAAATTGATCCTTGCTGATGTTGTCCAGATCCTTGCCGCGAAAACAGGGCCATGCGCCCTTGAATTCCGCCGGGACGCCTGCCGATCGGATCAGTTCGCCGTCCGGTCCGAATCGGCTGCCTTCCGGAACGGCTGCCAGGTCGGCTTTGTCCATGCCGGGGACGCGCTCCTCCAGCATAAAGGGGGGGGCCGTAACGAGCCAATCGTATAGGGAAACAAGGCCCGTTACCGCAAGCACAATGACAACAATTTTGCCGATTACGGATTCTTTCATGGTATCCAATCGATTTCAATTCTTACACGAAATCCGGTTGAAATCACTTCACCAGGACGCACTTGATTTGTGTCTGGTCGCGAATCAGCAGTTTGCCGTCGACCAGCGTCAGGGGAGCCCAGTTTTCGCCCGGTTCGAGCATTTTTGCTTGCGCCAGCGGTTTGAATCCTTCCGGCGTCGGATCGATCAGGTAGAGATACCCTTTATTTCCGTCCGTGGTGATGATCAATCCGTCGACAAGAAGCATTCCCCCTTTGTCGAAAAGCGGAGAATTCCCCGTTTTCCACAGTACTTTTCCGTCTACCGTCATACAAACCATGCCGTCGCGGGTTTCATTGGTGGTGCAATGGCCGTAGAAATGGTCTTTGTACAGTGCGGGCGGGTGAACGTGCAGGCCAAATTCACTCGTTTTATATAATTCTTCGACTTGATAGGTTTGATCTTTTTTCGAAACGCGAATCATCGCCGATCCGGCCTGGTAACCGCCTGTGATAAATAACCGACCATCGCCGAGGGTCGCCACATTGGGAATCGGGATTCCGCACTGCCAACCGTCGTATTTCCACAACGGCGCGCCTGTTTTCGGATTCAATCCCACCATCGTGCCAATGGTTGTTGTATCCGATTGCTGACTGCTCGAAGGAGTTCCTCTCCGCCCTCGCGAGCCTCTACTGGCGGCATTGATCATGACAATCTGGTATTCCCCGTCGATGTTGATCACCGTCGGCGATACATAGCCGGGGCCGCCGGAGAGGGGCGGCGTTTTCCATATCACGTCGCCGGTTTCCGGATTGAGCGCGGCTACCCCCGTTTCCGAAGTCATCGGCGCGATGATCAGCATATTTTCGTTGAGTAAAGGATTCTGACCAAATCCCCAATTCAGCGAAGCCGCCGGTCCGAAACCTTCCCGAAGACTCTTGTTCCAAATGGGTTTATACGTTGTCTTGTCTACGCAGTAAATATCGCCCTGCGGTCCGCAGGTGTAAATCCGTTCCTTATCGACCGTGGGGACGGAGCGGGAACCGGGATGCCCGAATCGGCCGGGCGCATCATAGGCAAAATTCCATTCTTCCCTGCCGGTTTCCAGATCAAGGCAGCGCAATATATCCTGTTGATTGTTAACATTATCCAGGATGTAAACCTTACCGTCTACAACCGCCGGCGCGCCATACCCCGCGCCCAGAGGAAAACTCCAGACGACTTTCGGACCGCTCTCGGGCCATTCCCGCAACAAGCCGGTTTCGTCGGAGGTGGCGTTTCTGTTCGGTCCCAAATAATGCGGCCAATTGGTTTCGCCGATAGCAGATGTGCAGACGGCTATCACGAGGAACATGGATAAAACGGTTTTCTTCTTCATTAAAATCTCCTTTATATGGTATGAATTCTAGTTGCTTCCGATGCAATAAAGATTCTTATCTCCGCGAATAATGATACGACCGTCCAAAAAGGCCGGTGAAGCCATGATCGTCTCGTCCAGAGTGGATATGGAATCCGCTTGTTCAAATTCTCTTGCCGCTTTGACGCGATACGTTTTTCCGTTGTCGCTCACCAGATAGATCCAGCCGGCGGCAATGCTGGGAGAGGTCAGGAAGAAATCATCGAATCGATGATCCCAGACCATTTCTCCGTTTTGGGTTTCGTAACAGGTCAACACTCCCGCGCCGTCGAGCAGGAAAATGAATTCGCCGTTGCTCACCGGGCTGGAAATATCGGGAGTGGGGCAATCTTTTTTCCAAGCCACATGCGTTTCCGTCACATCGCCGCGTCCGTCGCAGCGAATGGCAAACAGGGTTTCATTGGGTTGAATCACGAAGGCCATTTCTCGCGCAAAGATGGGAGAGGGAGCTAAATCCGTACCCATCAGATTGGCGCGCCACAGTTCGGCTCCTGTCTCAGGCTCATAAGCAATCACCCACGGTTCCGAGCAGGTGATGAATTGTTTTCCATTGGCGGTATCGGCGAGAATCGGCGACGTCCAGGTATTGGCCACGGGACGTTTCGCCTGCCACACGACCTGGCCGGTTTTCCCTTCCAACGCATAGAGAACAGATTGGTCGTCATCTTCGGTTCCCCCATCGTATTGGATCAGAAGCAGATTCCGATACGAACTGAGCGATGACGCATAGCCGTATACATTGTCCGGAGCGCCCAGATTTTTGGCCCAGATTCGCTTGCCGCTGAAATCGAAACAAATCAAATCGCCGTCGGCGAAAATGGCGTAGACTCTCGCTCCGTCGCAGACCATCGTGGGCGCCGCATATCCTGTGTCTTCCATGATCGAAGGCACTTCCCCCGGATTGCCGGGAACATTCTCCACACGGTTACGCCAGAGGAGATCTCCCGACTCCAGAGAATAACAATACACTTCTTTATTTTTTTTGTCCGCGCCGGAAATAAATACGCGATCTCCCCACGCAATGGGAGAATTTGCGCCCGGAAGGTGGACTTCGGCCTTCCACAGGATTCCCTCGCCGGTTTCGCCATTCCAGGATGTCGGCGCCCTCTCGTGAATGGATATTCCCAGCCCCCCCGGGCCGCGAAATCGCGGCCAGTTCTGTTGAATCTCTTCGTCGGTCGGATATTCCGGAACAGAAACCACGCTTGCATCCGAATCATCGGATGGGAGTGCGGGAATGTCGAGTTTCGGCGCCAACGCCAATGACAGGATACCGACGGTCAAAATCAGCCCCATCCAACTAACAGCCTGGCGCGCCTGCCTGCGTTTTGTCGCATCGAAATTCGGTTCCCGGCTACCGGTTTGTGGTTTATGCGGTTTTCGCTGCAGATCCGCCAGTTTTTTCATGGCCAGCAGGAAAACCGCGATACCCGCGAGGAGAAGCAGCTTGCCTTTTTCGGAGAACGTTTTCCGCCAAAAGAAGTCCTGCCGCAGTTCGTAATCCAATGCGCGGATTTCCTTTTTCAACTGTTCATTTTGCGGATCCTGGGTGAGCAGCGCTTTTTGTTTTGCCAGCTGCGAGGAATAAATGAGTTCTTTTTCCGGCAAACCCGACTGATCGGCGACATAATTGATCATCAACAATCCGGCGACAATCAGTGAAAAAATGCCGGATACAGCGGCAATTCCTTCGATCGTGGGATGCCAAATCAACTTCCCGGATGGAATCGATTTTGCTTTTTTATCCATTTCCCGCCTCCTGTCGCACTGTCGGAGCGGATTTGCTCTTTCTCCTGCGTTTGATTTCCTGTGGACAATAGGAAAAACAGCGGCCACAGGCGAGGCAATCAGTTGCATTGATTTCATAATCCGAGCGGATGCGATATCTCGATAATCCGATTAATTTCCCCGCGATGACCAGTCCGAGAAATCCGCCGAGAATCCATGCGCCCAATACGAATCGGTCCCGCACGTGACGGGCTTCCTGAAAAAGCGCTTCTTTCGGTTGCCCCGTGTCGCGAAACACCTGGCTGGCTTCGGTAAATTTATCCACTTCGCTTGCATCTTCCCATGCGATTTGTTCAGCCAAACGGACAGTAAAATGCATCCGTGAGAAAGAATCCGCCGCCAAAGAAGCGACCCATCCCCCTACTGCAATGAAGATGGGGACGAGTAGGATTAAAAAAACAAGCCGGAAGCGATCCTGCTTGTTGGGAGCGGGCATTCCTTTGGGAGTGGGGGGATCAATCGCTCCGAAGGGGCAGGCCTCTTCACATAGCTGGCATTGCAGACATTCGTTCGGAGAAACGGTCACTTGCCATTGAGTCAGCCGAGTAAAATGATGGAGAAGCACGCCATACGGACAAAGAAACAGGCAGTAAGGCCGCCCGACGAAAAGACTGATGACAAGCAGGGAGATTCCCAATATCACGATGTTCCGATTGCCGGCAAGGCGGAAAAAGGTGACGAACGGATCGTATTCACAGATGATGAAAGCGCTGCCCGTGGCGGCAAATAGAATCGCTACGCCCAAATAAAGGTATGCAAGCAAACCCAACGCAGGAAGCAGCCAGTGGGGAATTTTGACAGGTCGGATCAGCATCATGTCCTGAATCGCGCCCAACGGGCATACCCCCGCGCAGAAAACGCGGCCAAAAAAGAGAGCAAAAAGTAACGGCAAAAAGAAAAAGACCGCTACCGTAAAAGGCACGGAATAGGATGGATCGAAAAGAGCCAGCGTGACGTTCTGAATCGCGCCGATGGAACAAACGCATCCTTCCCGATAAAAACCGAAATAAAGCAAGGAAAAAATCGTGAGTGCGAAAATTCCCTGGCGGCTGCGCTTGATCAAGGCAAGATACGACGCCAGAGATAACGCCATAAAAAGAACCGCCACATCCAAATAATTCAACGTCCCGGCGCGAGGAGCGGGAGTTGTCGTGACCGGAAACTCATACCCGCTCTCGAAATCAGGCGGCGGAAATCGTTGAATATCTTGGCCGAGACAGGATACGCCTACAAGCAAGATGAGGAACGGCAGGGCGCGAGTACAATGAATCATCCGCTGTGGTTGGTTCCTTTCAATAAGTACGGCTGATCCGCCGGGACTCTTTGAAACGCTTCCGATGGACAGGCCGCCGCGATGGCGCATTGATTGCAATTCACGCAGCGATCGTGACGAACCTGCAGGTAAAAGGAGCCGTTGCCGAATGCTTTACACCATTTGACGCATTTGCCGCACCCAATGCAGAGGCTCTCGTCAATTGTATATTCATAATAGGGATCTTCCACAAACGTGCGGATAATCGCGCCGGTGGGGCAGAGTTGGTTTTCCGCGCCGGTGTTGAGGGCGTTGGGAGCGGGATCGAAGAATCCCGTGCACAGTTTGCAGTATCCGCACATGGCATACGTCTGCACACATTTGACCGCCGATTCCTCCAGCACACAAAAGGTCGCGCAATTTCCACATGCGATACATTTTTGCGGATCGATCTGCCAACAATACTGGTCGGTTTGACCGCGAGCCATGAGAATGCCCGATGCGCCGCCGATGCCCAAAATACAAACATTGCGAAAGCCGTCTTTTAAAAGACGGCGTCGGGTAAATTCTTGATTTGAACTAACCATGAATTTGTTCCTTACTCTTCTGCCGGGCGGAGAGGGCTTGGGGATGGGAGCAGTGGTTCAATAAACCACAGTTTTGGCATGGATTCGGTTCTCCGCAGGATTCCTCCTCCGGTGAAAATACAGCGTTGCGTGTGACAACGCTGCCAATACACACAACGCCGCCAACGGCCGCAAGGCGGCCGATCGTTCGTAATAACTCGCGTCGGTTCACTTGTTTTTCCACGATTCAACTCATTTCATATTCCGAAAGGAACGGAACCACCTGTTGAAATTCTCTAATTATGGTAACCGGTTTCATATAAACCGACATGACCGATTGGTCACAACAAACAATGAACATTCCTCGTAGGGGCGCAATGAACATTCTTCGTAGGGGCGGTTCGCGAACCGCCCCTACGAAGAATGTTCATATAAAACAAGAATCCCCGTAACATGTAAATCGGCGAAGTCGACTTCACGATTTTTTCCAGGAAAATTCTTTTTTCCATGGACAATTACCTTGAAATTCCAATCCTGTCGTATCTTTCATTTGTCTTCCGTATCCTATTCAATGTTCCGCCAATCAGGAAGATTTCCATTCAAACACGGGACGTACTTTTTCCGCATTGATGTTTGCTTTGTGTTTAAATAGAGAGGTGAAGCCATATTCCTACAATGTCAATCATTGCAGAAGACAGGCGGAGACCAATTTGAATGATGTGGTGGGCAGGCAAAGCCATTGAATTATCCGATTTCGGCAATTGATGGCATGATTCTCGAGTTTTCAATAAGTTTCTGTTTATTCGATAGAGAATTTCGTTACCGATTCCTGATCTTTGATGAAAACATGGTTGCCGGCGAGCAACGGATGAGCGTAAATTGGCGTTTCGGAAACTTTAATGCGAGCAACTTCCTCATAGTATGTATCGCTGGGTTTGAATACGATGAATTCGGATTTCGGAGAGAGCGCGACAAGAACCGATCCGGCGTCGAGAATGGAACCGAATCGATCGATTCGGTTACTATCGGTCCAGGCCGATTTTCCGGTTTTCGCATTGAGGCAAAATATATTCCCTGCGACGTTAAGGCCGTAAAGCAGACCGTTCTTTAACACCGGCGTATTGAATGCGACGCCCGGTTCCTCATTGATCCATAGTTCTTCCGTGACAAATTTATCGTCCTGTTTTGCGATTTTGTAAGCCTTTGTGCCGCCGCCCTGGCCGGTGACGATCAACGTTTGCCCGTCGACGATCGGCGTGGACGAGCTGTAAAATCTTCGTTGATTCGGCGTTGCGATTTGCCACAGCAGTTTTCCGTCGACCGGATCAAAACCGATGAGGTTTTTTTCCGTTTGAACAACCAGTTGTTTCATCCCTTCCACCGTCATCAAAACAGGCGAGGAATAAGTCGGACCATCGCCTTCCCATTTCCATTTCTGCGCTCCACTCGCTAAATCAAACGCAAGAAGAACTCCATTGTCTTTTCCGCCAAGGTGCGCTATGCACATCCCGTCCACAACGATGGGCGACATGGCAGTGAAGAATTCCGGCACGGTCTTTGTATACTCATCCTTGCGCCAAACGACATTGCCATCAGCCGCGTTCAGGCAGGAAAGAACGCCGTTGACGCCCAACGTGACCACTTTTCCGTCCGCGACCGTGGGAGTGCTGCGGGGGCCGGGATGCGAACCGGGAGGTCCGGTTACCGCCGGCGTCGTATAGGCGTTCCGCCAGAGTTCGTCGCCGCTGCCCGCATTCAGGCACAGGATTGCTTCCTCATCGCCCTGCCGGGTGAAAACATACAGTTTTTCTCCCACCAACGCGATGGATGCGTCTCCCAATCCCACTTTTGTTTGCCAGACTTGTTTCAGTTCTTTCGGCCATTCCTGCGGGGTGGTAAAGCCACTTACCTTGCCATCCCGATCGGGACCCCGCCATTGCGGCCAATCCTGCGCGCAAACGGAACTTATGCTGAACAGAAACATGCAGAGTACGGCTCCTACACGCCATCGATTCGTTCTTTTCATGGTATCTCCTTTGATCCAATACAATGGAAGATGGTGTTTGAGAAAAATCACCGATGATGCAGCAAGCACAATAAACCATTCGCTTCTGTGAGGTATTATCCACAAACGGGAGAAAAAATCAATAACAATTATCAATAACGTTCGTTCCCGAATAGGAGTATTGACTCATTTTTTTTGTTCCCTTAATAACTTATCCAATGCATATGCCCTAATATAGAGCAATCTTTCCTCATCCGGTTTTTTATTGGTCTTTGTCTTATACCCCAACGGGGTAAGAGAAGACAGCCAGCGGGCAACGCCCCTGGTTATGATAAATATATAAGCAAGTCAGCCCTGAAAGGGCGTAAGAACAAAGGCAGTCTAACCCATTCTTTCACCCTTTCAGGGCTTGGAAATCCGGCACAAACACTGTTCCAGGGGCGTTGCCCGCTGGCTTTCCTCTTATACCCCGTTGGGGTTTGTTTCTCATGAACTTATGAGTAACAGTTAATCTATTCTATGGAATGAAAATTTCTGTTCTCATTGATCCGTAGTACTCTTCCTTACTTTTCATATTTTGCGTAAGGTGAGTTATTTCGAAAAGTGAATAATAATCTCTTTATTGCGGAATATTCCATCTGTAAGCGTTTTTTTCCTCTTCGTATGCCGGTTTGCCGAATTCCGATGACAACGGTTTTTGAAAGAACACATGATCGGCAAAATCCATCAAGTCATCGTTGCTGGGGATATGCCCGACCGGACGGAAGCGGATACTGATCTTGTCGTATGCATGCAGGAATTCGTAGACTTTTTTGGCGGCCAGGTGCGTGAGTTGAGCGCCTTCGGGATTGGTCCATTCGTCTTGTGTGCCCTCGGTTTGCAGCAAGGCGCGCGGAGCGACAAGGGCGAGAAGCAGATGCTGATCGACCGGCAGCCGTTCCACGTTACCGACAAACTGATTGAAATCCGGACGAAACCAATGCGTGAATCCCACGATGTTGTGCAATTGTTCACTCTTGCCGTAGATAAAGCGATAGGGGGCGCTGCCCGCACAGCCGGAATGGCTGGGAACCGTCAGGGCGATTCGCTCGTCGAACGCTCCGGCAACCAGCGACGCTTTTCCGTAACGAGAATGGCCGGTAACGATGATCTTTTTCGAATCGATTGAGTTAACCGACTCGAGTGCGTCAATCACCCGATGCATTCCCCATGCCCACGCCATCAATGCGCCGCAATCGAGATCGTCGCCGAATAGCCGATAGACGCCCGTGGCTCTCGCCTGTTCTTTGCTGTCAGCCGCCAATTCCTGGAATTGCAATTCCGCGACGGCATATCCTCGTTTAGTGAATGCCATGAAAGGTTTGCCGGAAGGCGGTTTTTTCTCCGGGCTCCTGCCGCCAAAAAATCCGAAACCGCTTTGCACGATAACGGGCGAGGGATTCTTTGCATTTAAAGGGAGAACGAGACGAACGTGCATCGTGAGCGTCTTCTCACCCTGTTCCAGCAACAATGCGATATCCTGAATGGCGACTTCGGTTTCCCTATCCGTCACCGGTTCGCTTCGGTGAATCGTCATTTTTTCCGGTTTGGGAGGCAGATGGCCATACATATATTGTTGAAATAGGCCTTTCAATTCGTCGCGCCGGCGTTCCCAATCGTCTTGCGTTTTCACCGGCGAGCCGTCGAGAAAAGTGAACGGATCGGGAAGTCCCTTGATTGCCGGTAATTCCTCCGCTGGTTTCGGCGAGTCCATATCCGCAATCACGATTATGGATCCATTGATATGGAGAAACAGGATTGCAAGAACGGGAATGAATTTCATGGGATCGACCTCGGTTTCATTGGATTGAAGCGTGATGTATCCACCAGGTATTGCCGGCGAGATACCAAAAGCCAATGGATAAAGTAGAAGATCGAAGAAAAGAAATCAAGCAATCACGCCGGGATGGCGCCCATTTCATGGAGGATGAATGTATTCACTTCAAATGAAACGAATCTTATGGTATGATCGTGCCCCATTTGATAACAAACAATTTTTGAACAAAAAATATGACCACGATCCTTTCTCCTAACTCCCTGAATTATAAAAACATACAATAAAAATCAGAAAATTGGCCCATAATTTGCAATATTAAAATCGGGCACCATAGCGCTATGGCAGTATGACCATCAAACCAGGGTGGCGCAATGCACGGGCATCCCGCCCGCACATTCGCGGTTTGATGGAGAAACACCCATGACTACACCGTCCCCCTCGTAAATCGAGGCGGACAAAAAAAGGTTGTGAGAGCCGGTGAGACTCCCCGGTCCGGGCTGGTGACCCGGATCGCCCTGCCGCTCCTGCATGGTATTCCCCGTCACGGGACCGGTAGAATCCCGCGACGGGGAAAAAGAATCGTGTCGAGGCGAACCGATTCTCCAACAGGGAAGGCAGGTCGTAGGGTGGCGATGAGCGAAGCGAATCCCACCTGCAAAAAACGTAGTCGCCCAAAAAAAATGCCCTGAAAAAACAAATCGTTGGGCGCCCAACATAAAAAAGAAAATCCTCGAATCCATGAATAGCGTTCATATGATTCGTAATAAAGGAGAACATCCATACATGGATAGGTGAAAAAATAAAGTCGGATTAACGGAATGACTCCCTTTTACGTTCACCCCCTTTCCGCCTACCGTAAAGAGGGGATGAATCCTCATGCCCACTGGCGGTTGGATAATATCCACGTTCTCATCATCTCTGAAGGAAACAGGGAAATGAACACGATCGCTCAATTGCCGAGGAGGATTGGAAAGAGCAATATCCCTGCGGAAACTGAGTGAATAAGAATCAAGAATATAGTCAGTTCCCCGAGAATTCAAATTTCATCTCCCTTCACGACTAAACTGATTTATGGTAATTGTTAGATGACTGGGTAACTTTTTTTCTATAATTTTACCGTTATGGGAAGAAACGCAAAGGATGACTCTTTGCGTAGTAATAAAGAAGGAGGTTTTTTCATGATGAAACTTCGATTTTTGAGCTGTTTATTATTTCTGTTCCTCGCAAGTGGAGTCTTGGCGCAAGTCGGAGTTTTCGAGGCGCAAGTGGATATCGGTCTGGAAAACAACCCACTGGCGCCCAGCCAGGTCGCGTATAACGGCGGCGCGTATACGCTGGATGCGCTGGGAGTCAGCATTGGCCGCGAGACGCTGCGAGATGAATTTAATTTTGTGTGTTCACGGATGACGGGCAGTTTTTCCATCGAATGCGATGTATTCGCCACACAAGCGGATGGATTGGGCGGTTTGATGATTCGGCAGGATCTCGATGTCGATTCGGTTCATGCCTCCTATTTGCGCGCCGCCGATACCATTCCGGGATCGAACACCGACGCGGCCAATGGGACGGTTTTTCCCTATTTCCGTACGGCGAAGGGGAGCGGAACCAATGTCGACGGCGATGTGGGAGTGGGTGGGTATGCCGCAAACAACACGGGTCCCATCAAGCTGGAACGCATCGGCAACAGCATCCACTTTTACACCATGAATGACGCCGGGGCGTGGAATTATGTGCAAACCGAAGCGATTCCCCTGTCGGAAACGGTATACGTCGGTCTGGCGGCCACCGCCAACGGCGGCGAACTGGGCGAATTCGAATTCACGGATGTGGCCATTACCCCTCTTCCGTTATGGGTGAAACGCTCGATTCCGTTGGAGAACTGGACGCCTGGCGCGAATGTGGAAATCACGGTTACTGCGCACGCAAGTGAAACCGTGGACGCGGTCGTGAATGAATTGACGCCCATCGGAACGTCTGTTTCCAACGTTCGAGTTTCTCAAGGGGAAGTAACCTTCACACAAAACGGCGTTATCGATTGGACAGTAGACGGATTAACCGGAGAAGCGACTCTGTCCTATACCGCCACGCTCGGCAATGGCATCTCGGGAGCATGGCAAGGTACCTTCAGCGAGGGAATCAATCGCACGAGTTATATCGGCGAAGATTCGATATTGCCCAAAGTTCCCGTGGTCATGCCCGCGTCCGAGCCTTTTGTGATCGCTCCGGGAACCGTCTCTTTGATCGAGGCTGAACAAGCACAAATCCTGGATGATCAAACCGGCTTTTTGATTTACGCCGATCCCCGCGCTTCCGGTGGATTGGGTCTGATCAACATCGCCAATCGCGGTTCGTTGGAATACGAATTGAATGTGCAACGCGCGGGAACCTATTACATGATAGCCAGGACGCGGGGTGAAGACGGCAACAGCGATTCCTTCTATATGGGCATTGATATTTTGGAGCGAACGGATCCTTATGGATTCGGCCTCGCCAACAATCGGCAATGGACGATCCGTTGGTGGGAAAATTACGATCCGGCCCAACGATTTTGGAATCTGATAGCCGGGGATCATAAAGAATTCAATTTGCCGGCTGGACGATCATTTCTGGTGGTGCAAAATCGGGAAACCGGCGCAAAATTAGATTGGTTTGCGTTCACCGACAATCCCAATGAGCAGATCGGGCTAATCGGCACGCCGAAACAGGGACAGGTGTTGGCGATCAATCAAACCAATCCGACGCCGGTCAAACTCGTCGGCGGGGAAGCGTTCATCGAAGCGGAGAATGGCGTCCTGGTCACTCCGACGTTTGGCGGGCATTTTAGCTTGTTTTACGATCGCAATGCCAGCGAAGAGGTTTATGTCAATTCCATAGGCGGCGCAACTCCCGCAAACTTGAATCATCATATTGACTACCATTTCGAAGTCGTCGAACCGGGTCCCTATCGCATTATTGCCCGAACGCGCACGCCTTCCGATTCGGATGATTCTTTCTGGGTGGGCATGGACGATGAACCCCTCATCTCGGATAACAATTTTGACCGGTTCCAAGGCAGCGGTATTATTGATAACTCGTTCCATACCAGCTGGATCCGAACCGACGGTGAACCCGACAAAACATGGTTTCTCGACGCCGGCGTACACGTATTCCGGTTGTACGGACGAGAAGACAATACCCAGATCGACTGGTTGGTGATAACCAATAAACTCGATCAGGATCCGCTCGCCTACGTGCCGCCCGGATCGGAAGTTCCGGTGTTGGATTTTATGTTGTATTAATTTAATTGTTCAACGTAAGCGCCCTTCATAATCCCTCGTCAATGAGTGGATAACCTCCTGTCTCCTTGACGGTTGCCTGTTCCTTTTACGAAGAGGATTGGGGACGAAAAATTCCAACCGGTTTTGAAGCGCCCACAAAAATGACCCCTACTATTTGAATTGATAAACCTCCATTGAATACGTTTTTTCTTTGCCGTGTTGAAAAAATATATTGAATCCTTGTACATTTTGTGATATTGTATGATAATCATACAATTAGTGACGCCAAATGATAAAAACATGCGCAAGACGGATTGAAATTGAAAACCTGTGAAATGGAAAAGGTAACGATAGTTGAAAACCAAAGAGAAGCGTCTTCCCCATAACGCCTTAAGCACGGAAGTGGCAAACCAAATCTGTGCGCTGATACGACGCGAGAGACTGGCGCATGGGAAGGTGTTGGGGACGGAGGCTGATCTTGCCCGACAGTTCGGCGTTTCGCGAACGGTGATTCGTGAAGCGGTCGGCCAACTCCGTGGGTTGGGGATTGTGACGAGTCGGCAGGGATTGGGGCTTTGCGTCAGCAACAGCAATGCCATCAGCACGATGGCAAAATCGCTCGCGCCGATGATCGGCGATAAGGCAACATGGTCGAAACTCTGCCACATGCGCTTTGTGTTGGAAGTCGGTACCTTGCCGTTGGCGGTGGAGAGGGCGACGGCGGATCAAATTGAACGGATGCGGCTATTGGCCGAAGAAATGTACGAGATGGTCAAACCCGGCCAACCCATCACACCCGACGTGGAGGAGAGCGTGGCGCGACGTGAAATCGAATTCCATCAAATTATTTTTGATGCGGCGGGATGCGAATTCACCGAACAATTTCATGCGATTTTGGGAGAATATTTTCACGAATCGATTGGGATAGGGCCCTATAGTTCCCTACCAACAATCAAGGATATGGAAGATCATGGAAAACTGGTTGAAGCCATCGCGGATAAGGATGTGGGGAAAGCCGTCACGATTCTGGTCGACCATATTCGGAACATCCTTTATGCCAAAGAAGAATGATTGATTTTGTATTGAATTCCTTTCGCGAAAGGAGGTGGTGTGGAGAATAACATGCTTAACAAGAATGTAGGGGAAACAACGTATCCGAAAATTATACGCGAGTTGACGGCTTGTAAGCCACTAAAAAAGGAGATGAATCTCATGAAAAAAATGATGCCTTTCATTGTTTTACTGTTGATGGTTTGCGTAACAGTTGCCGATGCACAACCCAAAAAGATTGCGCTTTGTGGTCGCATATCCTGGGCGCCCGGCAGCGAAGGCAACACGGTGGACCGAGATTTTGCCGTGATGCAACATTTTTCCATGGATGATGAATTGCTGCGGTATACCGTCCAGGAATGGGGATATTTTCCGATTCTCATGCCCGATTACGTCGTTCAATACCTGCTTAACGATGGCTTGTGCCCGTTTCCACGTGGAGACGACGCCGATTATTCTTCGTGGGTCGATGATGGAATTCAAATGGCCTATCCCACTTTTTTGCAAGACGAAGGATTTGCTCTGCTTTGGAACACCGGATCCTGCTGGTCCACAATCGGGCCGAAAGTGAAAACTCTGCCTATTCCCGTTATTCAGGGCGAACACGCGAATCTCGGCGCACGCGAAAACAAATTAGGATCTACCTTCTTGTTCGATGGTAGCGGAAGCGGCGACATCAATGGTCTTGCCGCTGAATCCATTACGCTAACCGAAGAGGGAAAAACGCACGAATTGACTGCCGGTCTGCCGGAGGTCATTGTACTTTATGACAAAGAGCCGGCCAACGGAAATTTAGGACAAGTGTGGCAAGGCATCTTCGACATCGCCGACGCGCGCGCGGACGGAACCAAGGTTCTGGCCGTTTGGACATCCGATCCTCAAAAAGCGGCGATTGCGGTGGTTGAAAAGGGCGCTCCGTTAATCGATAACACACCTGCTCCGGCGCGTAGAGTCATGCCGTTTTACGGCGGCGGCAATGTCCGGCCGGTCAACGGCATAGCGCGCCCGATGCAATGGGCCATGCCTCTTGAATACATGTCTGATCAAGGGAAAGCCTTGTTGTTGCGCTGCGTGAAATGGGCGTTGGGCGAAAATCCCGCGTCGGTGGGGGATTGGAGCCAGAGATAAGTAGTCAGTATCCAGTAGTCAGTATTATTGCTGTCGGAAACTGTGAACATGATAGGGGGCAGGTTTATTACCTGCCCCCTCTCAATCTGTTTTCCGTATGTGTATTATCCCGGATTGAATTTACGGTTGATTTTTTAACCACGTATAATTGAAGACCACGTGCTTGATGCGATCGGGTTTGTAACTATAAGTAACGTGGATCAATCCATCCGGCGTTTGGATCGCTTCCGGATAGGAGTATTCTCCCGGCTGGTTTTCCAGATCGGTTACGCGGTTCCATGATTTTCCTCGGTCCTGGCTGACGGCGAGGGTGAGTTTCGTGCGGTTCGTTTCGCTGTCATTAAAGATCAGCAGCAACGGACCTTCCTGCAACAGCAGGGCGCTGACAGCGGCGTCGGGATTGGGTAATTCGGTTTCCTCGGCGGACGTCCAGGTTCGACTGTCGTCGAAGGAACGCGCCAGCCAAATCCGGCCTTTTTCCGTGGCGCGGGTGCGCATGAGAGAAACGATTTCACCGTCGGGATATTGCACGAGAGCCGGTTGTTCGTTGCCGGGAGTGGTGACGACCTGTCCGCTGTTTCTCCATTGTGTTCTCCCGTTTGAGGAAATCATAAAGACGGAACGTCCGTTCACTTCGTCGTATAGCGGTAATACTATTTCGCCGTTTTTCAACGGTAACGGACGGCATCGCGGCATCCAGCCCCATTCCTCGCGCAGGACATACGGCGAACCCCAGGTCCAACCGTTGTCGTCGGAACAGCGATAGCGGATTTTGCAGGTCGTCCAATCGTTGTCGCCATACATGGTCACGAAGAAAAGCCACAATCGATTTTGCACGTCCAAATACAAAACCGGATTGCCCTGTGAATGCGTGGGAGAATAAACCAACACTTCCGGCGTGGTCCAGGTTGGCATATGACTGCGAAAACGGGAATAGAGAACAGCCACGTCGGAAGCTTTCTCCCGCGTCCCCGCATACCAGGCGACGAGCAAATCGCCGTTCGGCAGGCTCTCGAGAGTGGATGCGTGCGCATACGGCCATTCCGAATTTTTTTCGTTGATGAATTCGCTGCGGAAAATGGGTTGTTCGGCAGCTTCGGCAAACAAAAACGAAAAAATAAAAACAACAGATATAAGCGTCGAATGTTTAAGCATAATTGTACCTTTCCGATGATTTTTCCATCACACGGGTGATGGGTTTGATCTCGTGGGCAATCCATTCCCGCATGGCCTGACCTTCCGGCGTTTGCTGTGGAGCGGAAATGAACTGCAAATCCAATTGCAGCCGTTGTTCGAGGCGCGCGGCGAGAATCGGCCAGATGACGCCGAGATCGCCGATCAATGGCAGGCTGCCTTCCAGCCGGGCAAATCCGGACATTTCCATGCGAAACGGAATTTCCATCAGTTTGGTTTTCGGCAATCCTTTGTCGATGGCCTCCTGCACCGTTTTCGACTCGCGCTCGAATCGCCAGGCGCGATCCAACGCCGGATCCAGATCGATGCGGATTAATTTTTTCTCTTTCAGGCTGAATGTCGGCGCGCCGCTCCATCCGGCCCAGATTCCGTGGCCGGTATAGGTCTCGAAGGGACCATCGTGAATTTCCTGCGTCAGGGCGACGCCCGATTCGATGATGACGTCCGCCGATTCCAGCAAATCCGCCACGCAACGGGCGCGCCGGCTAATCGGAATACTGTCGCCGATCGCCAATCCCACATTCCCCCCACCGACCAATTGCGGAATGGTCACGAGAACGGGAAGGGATTGCAGGCATCCCTGGCCGATCATGGTTCGCGGATCCGCATAAGCGCCTGCGATTTTTTCGAACGGCTCTGCTTTTTCGCGAGATTCCGCCAGGATGCGTTCCGCCATGCGCTCGATCCAAAGCCCCATCGGATACGCCATATTCCCGGCGGCTTTGATGATGACGTTTCCTGTAATTTTTTCACCCGTTTTCCACAATTCCTGATTAAAGGGAATGTCTTGCATGACGCTAGCAAGCGGCGCTTTATCCATGACCGTGAATTCGAACACATTTCCGCGCGGCAGCAAGGCCGGATCGACATCCAATTCAAGTCCGTTCACTCGTTTGACTCGGTCCAGCACCCCGCCCAGCTCATGCGCCGCCACGGCGGAGCTGGTGGTCACGCCGTCGACGATTCCTGTGCGCATGAGTTCGGCGATCAAGGTCGTCACGCCTTCATGCAGATTCGGGCCGCTGCCGGTCACGACGGCGATTTTTCCACCTTTTTCTTTCGTTTTACAGAGAATATCGACCGTAAGATCCAGACGATTCTGGCATTCCTGCGATAGCGTGTGATACCATTCTTCGATGCGGGAGTGGTCCGGTTTCATGGTCAAAAAAACAAACTTTCTGCACAAGATTTATGGATGAAACGGTTCCACGCAGTGTACACGCAAACACGTATTGCATCAACTATTCGATGCGGATACGTATCACTTGCTTTATTGCTCCGTTGACAGGAAAATGACTTTTCATGTTATTTGGTGGTGGGTAGAGCAGGCGTCTCGCCTGCGCCGTCATGCAGGCGAGACGCCTGCTCTACCCGCGTTTTATATCATATAAACGGTCATGATCAGTGGATCACAACGAAGAATGAAAATTCGTCGTAGGGGCGGTTCGCGAACCGCCCCTACGAGGCGCATTTTCATATAAAATGATTGAAGGTGAAAATTATGTCTGTTCTCGGCGTTATCCCCTCGCGGTATGGCTCGACGCGCCTGCCCGGCAAACCCTTGATTCCGATTTCCGGAAAAAGTCTGATTCGACGTGTGTATGAGCAATCAAAAAAATGTAAGAATCTCGATTTCGTCTGTGTGGCGACGGACGATCCGCGCATTGTCGACGAAGTGGAGACCCTCGGGGGGCGGGGGATCATGACCTCTCCCGATCATCCCTCCGGAACCGATCGCGTGGAGGAAGCGGTGGCTGGTCTCGAGCGGGAAGGGATCATTAAGCCGGACATCGTCGTCAATATTCAAGGCGACATGCCGTTTGTTCATCCGCAAATGATCGAGGAGATCGTCGATGCGCTTCTCGCGGATCCCTCGATTCCGATGGGAACCTCCCGATATCCCATCGCGCATCAGGAGGATTATGAAAACCCGGCTGTCGTCAAGGTGATCACCGACTTGAACGAATTCGCATTGTATTTCTCACGCTCCCTGATTCCGTATCCGCGCATGAAAACGGGGATTCCCGTTTACGATCATATCGGCATTTACGTGTATCGGCGGGACTTTCTGCGTACCCTCACCCAACTGAAACCCACACCGCTGGAGAGAGAGGAATCGCTGGAACAACTGCGGGTGCTCGAGCATGGCTATAAGATCAAAGTGGTGAAAACCGGCTGCGAGGATCAGGCATTCGCGGGCTGCTCCATCGATACGGCGGAGGATGTGCGCCACGCGGAAGAACTGCTCCGGGAACGCGGCTTGACGGATCCTACTTGATTCGCGTCATCCAGTACCCTGGTTTTCGACTATCATGAGCAATAGCCAATATCCAGATAAAATCAGGCTGTTCATAGTAGAATAGCGTGAAGGGAAAACGAGTAAGGTGATATTTTCTAATCGAACCGGAACCAAAGGGAGTTATAACGCCGATTTTCGGATTGCGCGCAACTGTTTCTTCGGCCTTTAAAACAGTCTTTTGAAATATCTCTCCCATACCGGGCCGCCGAATTTCGTAATATGCCGCGGAATCATTCAAGTCCTGTACTGCTTCGCTATGATAATATACGGATTTTAAGATTTTTCGTGCTGGATCTTACTCAAATGCGCTCGAACATATTGATGAACTTCGTCAGAGGGAATGGCTTTTCTATTACCTGTTCTCAGTTCTGTCAGTCGACGCTCCACTTCGTTTCCCCAGGCTTTGTCGACTTCTTTTAATTCCTCTGCCGTAAGTTTTTTTTCATCCGGATCTGTAAAAGTAATCGTCATGATGTTTCAACCAAACGTATTTTTCTTGCACCTCATAGTATAGAAGATTCCATCAAATTATGCAGGATTATTTTGTAAGCCGAATTGAAAATGGGGAATGAATTACGAGCAGATTGGAATTTAATTTACACGTGTTTGCGATTCCGCCAGCCAAAAATCAACGCCAGAATCAACATCGCGGCGGTGCCGAGCATTCCCGTAAGAATGGGATCGATCCGGCATTCCAGAAAACGATACGGTTCGGACAGATTGCGCATAAACGTTCCCCACACAATGACGACGACGCTGAGCGCGATGGAGATGATTCCCTGCCACAATCGCAGCGGAATACGAAACAGCGCCAATAAAAACAGGCCCAAAATCCCCCCGCCGAATATGCCGGCGATTTCCCACCATACATCCAACGCGCTTTTGGCGCGGATCATGAGGATGGCGAAAAAGATGCCGATGACTCCCCAGAAAACCGTCATGACGCGCAAAAACAACACGCTGCGCGCCTCACTGATGGCGGGATTGATGTAACGCTTCCAGAAATCCAACAGCGAGATGGTCGCCGAGCAATTCAGCGTGGAATCGACGGTGCTCATGGCGGCGGCGACGATGGCGGCGATGATCAGTCCGCGCAAACCGAACGGCACTTGCGTGGCGATGAAATAGGGAAAAATTTCATCGCCTTTGCTGATGCTATCAGGCAGTGGTATTCCAGTCGGCGAGTAAAACGCGAACAGAGTGGTTCCGATATACAGAAAAACCGCGGTGAGCGGGATGTAGATCAACATGGCGATCCAGATCGAACGTGTGGCTTCCTTGACCGAGCCGACGGAGACATATTTTTGCACGTAGTTTTGATCGCCGATCAGATTGCGAAGGTTTTCGGCGACGCCGTAGATGATCATCACCCAGATCGTACGTTTATAAAGAGTCAAATCCGTGTCGCCGAGGCTGAATTTGTTGCCGTCGAACGCGGATTGGATCAGGGGATTCGCTCCGGTGAATGTATCCAACGTCAGGATGACAGCACAAAACAGGATTCCCACGATCATGATCGCGGATTGCATGACGTCGGTCCAGATCACCGCTTCCATGCCGCCGAGAAGCGTATAGAAAATGGTGATCAGTCCAATGATCACGATGAGCCATGCGATGTGCAAGGGCACGAATGTGCTCAGAAGCAAGCCGACAAGGTAAAGAATCACCGCGACGCGCCCCATTTCATATAATAGAAATGAAATCCCTGCGTAAAAACGCGCCCAGGTTCCCAACCGTTCTTCCAAAAAGGAGTAGACGGAAATCAGTTTCGTCTCGCGATAATAGGGAACAACGAATTTACATACCACCCAGGCGACGGGAAGGATCGTCAAGGCGAAGATCAGCGGGTGCCAATTATGGTCGTAGGCTTTGCCGGGCGTGGCGATATAGGAAATGCTGCTGGTATAGGCGCTCATCACCGCCAATCCCGCCGCCCAGGCGGGGATGGAGCGTCCGGCCACCATGAATTGTTCGGACGTGCGGCTCTTTTTAACAAAATAAATCCCCATCCCGATCAAAATGATCGCGTACAGAATCAGAATCCCGATGTCGATCGCTCCGAGTTGCGCATGCACGGTAAAATCCTCTTTTCTAATTTATTGATTTGTATATTCCCGATTGGGAATCGGCGACTGCGCGCCGATTTCTTTTTGCCAAGAACGTAGCATGTCGGATAATTCGTCGGTTTTTTCCGGCAGGGATTGCGAGAGGTCGTTGCGTTCGCCGAGATCTTCCTTCAGATTGTAAAGTTCCGTTTTTTCCAGATCGTAAAACTTGATCAATTTCCAATCCCCCGCGCGGACGGCGGCGCCGGGGGTCCAGGCGCTGGTGTGATAGTGGGGATAGTGCCAATACAGCGCTTCTCGATTCAAGTTGCTTTCCCCATGCAGCAAGGGAACGAGACTGATTCCGTCGTAGTGCTGATCCGGCATAAGAGGGAGACCGGTCAATTCGAGAATGGTCGGATAAAAATCCGTGCTGATCACGGGCGTATGACATAGGCTTCCGGCTTGTGTGAGTTCCGGCGCTCTCACGATCAGCGGGGCGCGAATGCCGCCTTCGTAGCACCATCCTTTTCCGGCGCGGAGAGGAAGGTTGGAGGTGGGATAGCCGCTTTTTTGCCGCGTCGACAATCCGCCGTTGTCCGACGTGAAAATGACGATGGTGTTGTTCGTCAAATGCAAATCGTCGAGTTTTTGCATTAACCGGCCCACGTTTTCGTCCATTGCGTGAACCATCGATGCGTAATCGGGATTGTCCTGCCGCTGTTTCGTCAGGCCGCCGTGCTCCGGAATCTCCACCGGACCATTCAACGGCGGTAAATGATCCGCTTTGCTCTTAAATTTTTCGATATGTTTTTTGCTGGCTTGAATCGGCGTGTGCACGGTGTAAAAGGCGAGAACCAGCAGGAAGGGATGGCTCCGGTTTTCTTCCAAAAATCGGATTGATTCGTCCGTCAGGCGGTCGGTGAGGTATTCTCCTTCCGGTCCGTCCTCGAGTTTCGGATTTTTATAAGGCGAATAGTAGCCGCCGGGCGGGGAGCCTTTCTCGTGGCCGCCTTTGTTGACGTCGAAGCCCTGGTCTTCGGGGTAAAATCCTTCTCCGCCCAAATGCCATTTTCCCGCGAGGAAGGTTTTGTAACCATGCGTTTTCAACGTTTCGGCGATGGTGGTCTCTTCCAGCGGCAGCTGATGCAAATCCTGTGGTCCTAAAAGTTTGCGGTTTTTCGGATCGTCGCCGGGAATCCAATCGGTGATATTCAGGCGGGCGGGATATTTGCCGGTCATGATCGACGCGCGCGTCGGCGAGCAGACCGGGCAAGACGTATAGGCGTCGGTGAAGCGCATCCCCGCCGCCGCCAGCCGATCCAGATGGGGCGTCTCATAAAAGGAACTGCCATAACAGCCCAAATCCATCCATCCCAAATCGTCGACCAGGATAAAAACCACGTTGGGCGGGCGTTTTTCTTCCGCCGCCAAAAGGGGAAGATTGAACGGCAGACAGGATAAACCGCAGCCGGCCAGTTTGAGAAAATCGCGCCGTGTGTTTCTGTTCATTTGCATGAGATCGTCCTCCCTTACAATGTTTTTATTCTATTCATTTATAATTTGCCGGTATACGCGCGATGGAGAATCTGCACCGTGTGCAAAACCGGAATCGGCTTGTTTTCCCGGCGAAGGTGAGCGCGAATTTGCATCATGCAGCCGATATTGCCTAGGGCGATCAAATCCGGTTTCACGGCAAGGATGTTAAGCGTCTTTCGCCGGCCCAGCTCGTCGGCGATATGTGGTTGATTGATGTTATATGCGCCGGCCGAGCCGCAGCATATCTCTTGATCCGGAATTTCGAGAAGTTCCAGATTCTCGATTGCTTGCAGTAATTTGCGCGGAGCGGTGCGCACCGATTGGGCGTGGCTCAAATGGCAGGCGTCGTGATACGCCGCCTTCATTTTTCGCGGCAACGCGGGCGGCGGCAGGATGCCCAGCTGATCCAAAAAAGCGCAGATGTCGATGGCGCGCGCGGAAAATTCCTTTGCCCGTTGCGCCACGTCCGTTCCTATAAACAGAAACGCATAATCGTACAGACCCGATCCGCAACCGGCGGCGTTGGCCACCACGGCGTCCACGTCGTCGGGAAATACGTTGAGATTGTGCAGCGCGCATTTGCGCGCACCGTGTTCATCTCCTTCATGCCACGCCAGCGCGCCGCAGCACCCTTGATTTTGCGGCGTGACCACTTCGACGCCGTTGCGGGATAATACCGCAATCGTGGCGTGGTTGATGTCCGGCTCCAACACCTGCTGCGCGCAGCCGGCCAGCAGCGCCACGCGCGCGCGCCGTTTTCCCTGCGCCGGCGTGAAATCGTGCAGGGATTGCGCGGGCGGCAGCGTTTCGGGCAGCAGATCGAGCATGGCGTGAAACGATCGCGGCAGGAGACGGCGAAACGGTTTTGCCCAGCGGCCCAAATGCGCGGCAAACCGAAACCGTTGGGGGTGGGGCAGAGTATGCATGATTAGCTGGTGACGGCAACGATCGACAAACGATAGTTCGGTTTGCGGCCGCGTGTGCGCGCGGAACGGATGGATCAATTCGCGATAGGCGACGCCGGACGGACAGGCGGTTTCACACGCCAGACAACCGAGGCAGGTATCGATATGGGGTCGGGCTTGTTCATACTCCAATTTCCCTTCCAACACGTGTTTCATCAAAACGATCCGCCCGCGGGGAGAATCCGTTTCCCGGCCGAGAACTTTATACGTGGGGCAGGTGGAAAGACAGAAACCGCAATGCACGCAGGCCTGCACCGCCTCCGTCATTCGCGTTCCCAACGGTCCGAGCCGTTCGAGAGGGATGTTGTGTTGCATTTAATACTCCGGAAATCGTTGATCCGGATCCAACGCCTTCCTGACGCGCCGGATCAAATCCTGAGAGATCTCTTTTCCTAAAAAAATACGATTTGCGGGACCGAATACAACCAGTCCCGACAAATCCATTGATAATAGTAAAGTGTGGAGAGCGTCCAACGGACGATCCACCGGCCATGCCAGCCATGCCAGATTTCCCGCCACACAATATCGTCTCATGACAGAATAGGAAAGCAGACTAGCATCGAAATCGGCGATCCGTTTCGGCGTCATCGGCACTTTTACGAGAATCGCGTTCTTTCCCAGCCATTTCATTTCCGCGAGGGATCGCCAGTAGTCCTTTTCCTCCGCATCAGTCATGACCTGCGCCGGCCGCTCGATCCGGTTTTGGATCCGCTGCGCCCGGGCGCGTAAGGCATTTTCATCGCCGGCAATGCGTAAAAGCAGGGTCGCCGGCGGTTCGATATCCAACGCCTCCAATTCCCATGTGGAGGATGCCGATTGATAGAGTTTATTCACCGCATCGGTGAGATCGGAACAGGTGACGCGCAAAGTCAGTCGCGCGTTTGGGCGAGGAAACACTTTCAACGTGAGTTCCGTCAACACGCCCAGACGGCCAAGGCTGCCGACCATCAATTTCGGCAGATCGAAACCCGCCGCATTTTTGACGACTCGGCCTCCTCCTTTGATCAAAGCGCCGGTTCCGTCCACGAAACAAACGCCGAGCAGAAAGTCGCGAATTCCTCCATACCGCAAACGGCAGGAGCCATTCAATCCCGACGCCACCGCGCCTCCCAGTGTCGCGCCGGCTTGCATCAAAATCGGATCAAACGGCAGATATTGACCTTGTGCGGCAAGCAGCGCATCGATTTCAGCGAGAGTGGTTCCAGCCAGCGCGGTAAAGGTGAATTCGTTCGGTTCGTATTCCTTGATTCCGCGGATATCTGACATATCAATGATTTGAGTCGTTGCATCCACGCGGCTCAATGCGGATTTCGTGCCCGCGCCGCGCGCCAATACCCGCGGATGTTGTTGAACGCATTGTTGTAATTCATCGATTGTGGACGGTTTCAAACTCATTTTCATTTATTGACGTACCTTACGTACACTGACCATGATTCCCTGTCAAAGGCTGATCAATACGCCTTTTATTTTAAATTATCGTTATTGTATACCCCAACGGGGTAATAGAAGACAGCCAGTGGGCAACGCCCCTGGTTACGATATCCTACAAACAAATCAGCCCTGAAAGGGCGAAATAACATGTCTGCCCACCAACATTCTTTCGCCCTTTCAGGGCTTGTAAACCGTCACAACCACTTTTCCAGGGGCGTTGCCCGCTGGCTTTCCTCTTCTACCCCGTTGGGGTATGTTTCTTACATTCTCCTGGCCTTCAAATCCGGATCATCCTTATCCGTTTCTCCCCCGTTGGGGTATTTTCTTACATTCTCCTGCCCTTCAAATCCGGATCATCCTTATCCGTTTCTCCCCCGTTGGGGTATTTTCTTACATTCTCCTGCCCTTCAAATCCGGATCATCCTCATCCGTTTTCCTCTTATACTCCCTTGCGGTTCGTTTCTTACAAATATGTGGGGTACAATTTATTTTTTTTCGGACAAGCATAACATAAATTAAATGTCCGGAAACATTTTGCCGTGATTGGCGATTCCTTTGGGATCCATTCCGCAACGAATTCTTTTCATGACCGTCATGTCATCGTGATTGAATAATCTGGGTAAAAACTCGCGTTTTTCCATGCCGATGCCATGCTCGCCGGTAATCGATCCTCCCATTTCGATGCACATTTCCACGATGTGCGCGGCGAGGTTTTCCGCGCGTTCCAACTCGCCTTCGATACGACCATTATAGAGGATCAGCGGATGCAAATTGCCGTCTCCCGCGTGAAAAACATTCGCGACCCGCAGGCCGTGTTCTTCCGACAATCGCCGGATTCGATGAAGCGCCTCGCCCAATTTGCCGCGCGGCACGACGCCGTCCTGCACGAGGTAATCCGGACTGAGTCGTCCCACGGCGGAGAACGCGCTTTTTCGCCCTTTCCAAACGGCCATCCGTTCCGTCTCGTTCGCGGCCACGCGGATTTCCATCGCGCCCGATTGTTTTAAAATTTCAGTCAGTTTAATTTTTTCGGAATCGACTTGCCGGGATGGTCCTTCCAATTCGACGATCAACACCGCCTGCGCGCCTTGCGGATAGCCGGCGTGAACCGCCGCCTCGGCGGCCTCGATGGCGAGGCGATCCATGATTTCGATCGCGCCCGGCAACAGGCCGGACGCGACGATGCTCGTCACCGCATCGCCCGCCGCTTCCAGCGTTGCATAGCCCGCCAGCACGGTGTGGAAGCATTCGGCTTTGGGCAATAACCGCAGGGTTACTTCCAACGCAACGCCAAACAGGCCTTCCGAACCGACAAACAATCCGATCAGGTCCGGTCCGATGCTTTCGAGGCTTTCTCCGCCGAACTGAACGACTTTTCCGTCGGCCAAAACCGCTTTGATCCCCAACACGTGGTTGGAGGTCATGCCATATTTCAAACAATGCGCGCCGCCGGAATTGAAGGCGACGTTGCCGCCGATCGTGCAGATCAACTGGCTGGAGGGATCCGGCGCGTAATACAAACCGTATGGTTGCGCGGCGCGTGTGACGTCGAGATTGATTGCGCCGGCTTCGACCACCGCGATACGCTGCTCCGTATCGATTTTAAGAATGCGATTGAGGCGATTCATTGCGATGACAATTCCGCCCTCAATCGGCAGCGACGCGCCGGACAGGCTGGTTCCACTGCCGCGCGCGACGAAGGGAACATTTTCCTGATGACACAAACGAACGGTTTGGATCACTTCCTCGGCGGTTTCCGGCAAGACCACCGCGCCCGGGCGCACGGCATAGGCCGTCAATCCGTCCGATTCGTACGACGCCAGTTGCCCGTCGTTCAATAACAGTCGGTCATGGGGATAAATTTGCGTCAATGACGTAATCAATGTGGATAGACTCATCAATTTTCCTGTTATCCGCCGAACGCTGTGTGTGCTTCGGCGTCGGCTCGCAGTAGGATCATGTATTCCTTCGCGAGTCGGGTTTGTTTATGCACGTACTCGATTCCGGCGCGCTCGCCGTTTTCTTCATAAAAAACAATCCATAATACCATGATTTGACAACGGTATTAAGCCGTTGTTCTATCCTTAACTTCACACGTCAGTCATGTTACGCTTTCCAAAATGCCTCCAGTCGTATCAATCGGCCTAGCAATGATTGATTTTGAAATAAGCAGGAGAAGAAAACATGAATTCAGCCTGGTCGCGCCGAAAATTTCTCGCATGGACGGGACTCGCGCCGTTCTCTCTTGTCGTCCCGTCCTCATCCTCGTTCGCTGCGCGCAAGGATCGATCGGAAAAAAAGCCGAACATCCTGTTTTGCATTGCGGATGACGCTTCCTATCCGCACATGGGCGCATACGGCTGCCCGTGGATCAATACGCCGGGATTCGATCGGGTGGCGAACGAGGGGATTCTCTTCACTCACGCCTACACGCCGAACGCCAAATGCGCTCCCTCGCGCGCGTGTATCCTGACCGGACGCAATTCCTGGCAGCTGGAGGAAGCGGCCAATCATTGGTGTTTTTTTCCTGAAAAATTCAAAACCTACCCGGAAGTGTTGGTCGAACATGGGTATCACGTGGGGTATACGGCGAAAGGCTGGGCGCCCGGCGTTCCCGGAACGATCAACGGACAAAAACGGTTGCTGACCGGGAAGGCGTATGATACGAGAAAAACCGTTCCACCGACGCGAGCGATCAACAAAAACGATTACGCCGCTAATTTTCAGGATTTTCTCGATGACAAGCCGGATGGCGTTCCCTTTTGTTTTTGGTATGGCAGCACCGAGCCTCACCGCGCCTACGAATATGAGTCGGGAATTCGCAAAGGCGGGAAAAATACCGCCCAGATTGATAAGGTTTTTTCATTTTGGCCGGATAACGAGACCGTGCGCACGGATATGCTGGATTATGCGTTCGAAATCGAATATTTCGATTTACATTTGCAGAAAATGATGGCCTTATTGGAAGAACGAGGGGAATTGGACAACACGTTGATCGTCGTTACGGCGGATAACGGCATGCCTTTTCCGCGCATCAAAGGACAGGAATACGAATATTCCAACCATCTGCCGCTGGCGATCATGTGGAAGCAGGGAATTCAAAAAAGCGGAAGGATTGTGGACGATTATGTCAGCTTTATCGATTTCGCTCCCACTTTTCTCGAGCTGGCGGGGATTCAAGAGAAGCAAAGCGGCATGCAGTCGATCGCCGGCAGAAATCTCAGCGATATTTTGTATTCAAAAAAATCGGGGAGAGTCAATCGCAAGCGGGATCACGTCCTGATCGGCAAGGAACGGCACGACATCGGCCGTCCGAACGATTGGGGATATCCGATTCGCGGGATCGTGAAGGATGATTTTTTGTACCTTCACAATTTTGAGCCGGCGCGCTGGCCCGCGGGCAATCCCGAAACCGGTTATTTGAACGCCGACGGCAGCCCGACAAAGACGGAATGTGTTCAGGCGCGCAACAATCCCGATCTGCATCACTATTGGCAGTGGAATTTGGGAAAACGACCCGCCGAAGAATTATACAATGTTAAAGAGGATCCGGATTGTATGAAGAATCTGGCGGAAACGAATCAATATAAGGATTTGAAAACGAAACTGAAAGAGCAATTGTTTGTTGAATTAAAGAAACAGCAGGATCCCCGCATGGACAAGAAGGGAACCGTATTTGATCGATATCCCTACGCGGATCCAAACTGGCAAGGATTTTATGAAAAGCGAATGAACGGCGACCAGCGCCTTCCTGGTTGGATCAACAAAACGGATTTCGATGAAAATAATTAAAGTCCCACCAACGCGTCATCGCAGGGCCAGGAAGAAGCGCGCGCTCCCAGACGGATCAGATCTCCAAAACTAGACAAACCGTTTGAAGGCATGTAGGTTACCGTGTTGCCCCAGGTATTCTCGTAATCCGGTCCGGCGCTGGTGACCTTGTACTCGGCACAGCGCGCCTGCGCCGGCAAAATCGTCAATTTGCCAAAGTTGATCCGGCTCCAGGCGTCGGTATAGTCATACGTGACGTACGCGGCGTTTTGTTCTTCGTTCATGCGTTGGCCATACCCGCCATACAAAAACGGATCCTGCGGGACGGCGCCGATATAGGACACGGGCGTGGTCAGAGGAATCAGGCGACGATTGACGGGATTTTTCTGCACTCCGCTTGCATCCAGCCACGGCGGATAAATATTATTATCCAGCCGATACGCTTCCAGCGCTGTTGAAATCGATTTGAGTTCCGATTCGGCCTTCGCGACTTTGGCCCGAATCTGTGCGTTCAAAAAATTGGGAACGGCGATGGCGGCCAGAATGCCGATGATGGCAACGACAATAAGAAGTTCAATGAGCGTGAACGCGGTTTGATTCAGCGTTCTTTTCATGACAGTCCACCTCATTCTAAATTTACTGTAATCTCAATTCGCCCCGAATAAATGACATATTATTCCGTGTCGAGATGGCTTAAATCCTAAGATCATTTATTGTCACATGAAATGAATCCGATATCAAGGATTCATTTCGTGGTATATTGAAGAATGTTTCATATTATCTTGCACTTCATAATGGTGATAGGGGTCGAAGCGATCCCTCCCCACCAACACTCCCACACCGAAAACCTTTGCCTCCCCTCGCGTTACTCCATCGTCGGATCAAAATGTGTATAATCAATGATACACATGGAGAGATACGATGCGAACCAATATTGTGATCGATGACGCCCTGATGAAGGAAGCGCTTGGACTTTCCGGTTGCAAAACCAAAAAAGAAACAGTGGAAGAAGCGCTTCGGTTGTTGATCCAAATGAAAAAGCAGGCTTTTATTCACCAATATCGGGGAAAATTGCAGTGGGAAGACGACCTGGAAAAAATGAGAACTGATTCACAATAATCGTGATTATGATCCGATGGAATGCTATCTTGGATTGAGAGTCCGAAGGAAGGTTTTATAGGATTACTTTCATACGATGCTTACTTCACCATGATAATCAACGAATCTATTATTTGGTGAATTTTCATCCTTTTTTAATGATCACCGGTCCATACGAACTTTTGATGCGAATGGCGCCTTTGCCGTCGCCGTAGGATCCTTTGACGGTTTCCTGGTTCATCATTTCCTTGTTCTTGCTCAACTCCTCAGGCGCTTTGATCGAGCCCATACTCGTGAAAGCTTCCACGCTGCCGGCGAATGCATCGGGAAGATCGACCTGCACTTTGCCGAATGAGAAGTCGCCGTTCACGAGCGCTTCCCGTTCGAGTCCTTGCAGACGAGTTTCCCCATAACTTACGTTCAGATTCAAATCTCCCGACCAGCCGTCGATGTCGACGCTGCCGAATTTGTTTTTGATGTTTCCGGCTCCGGTTTGGTTAAAAACATGAACGGATCCGAAGGAACTGATGAGATTCATCTCGCCTTTCGATCCCACGACGCGGGTGGCGCCGAACGAGTTCTCGCTGTCCACGCGTCCTCCGATATGGAGGACGACCAAGCTTCCGAACGAGTTTTTGGCAGTGATGGGCGTCCCGACCGGAACCGCGATATCCATTTGCACGAACGTCATGTTCCCGTTCTTCACTTCGTCCGGTTTTTTCCCGCTGCTGGTGATCAGAACCGCATGATCCTCGCGTTCGATGCCGATTACAGTTGCTTTCAGGAGTTCCTCGGCCAGTTCTTTGGTTTTTGCGCCGGCGACTTTCGTGGCCGAAACCGTGATTTCCAACGCCGCCTTGGCGGGAACGACGCGGATGGACGTCGCGGTGCAATTCAGCGTCAATGCCGTTCCTTCTTCGATCTCGACGGTTTTTTCCAATTTCTCGGATACGGTTTCTCCCTCAAAACTGTCGATTAACTGGGAAAAATCGACGCCGGGAGGAGCGGGGGGAACCGCAGGGGGTGATAATGACTTCATTTTTGGCATCTCCGGTATGGCAGGGATTTCCGGAATTGCCGGGATGGCCGGGATGGCGGGAATTTCCGGGATCGGCGGCAACGAAGGCATGGGTGGAACTTCGAAATTGAACTGAAAGTCCATCTTCCCGATCGCTTCGAGAATCTTTTGCACTTTGTGTTCGATATGCGGAGCGATTTCCTCTAATTTTTTAGAAAATTCTTCCGCGTGGGGTTGGAAATCCTTTTGCGTTTTTTGAATCTCTTCGAAAAGGGGTTTCATCTTCTCGGCGAATTCCTTTGCCCACGGTTCGGCATTTTTCTGGAGTTTTTCCGCCCATTTTTCGATGTCTTTTCCCAATTGCTGCGCCCACGGTTCCGTATTTTTTTCCAGTTCCGTTGACCATTTTTCCATTTCCTGTTCCAATTGTTTCGCCCACGGTTTCATCTCTTTTTCAAACCGTTTGGCCCAGGCTTCCATTTCCTTGCCGAATTTTTCCGCTTTGGGACCAAAATCCTTTTCAAATTGTTGCGCCCAGGATTCCATGTTTTGCGCGAAACGTTCAATCCATTCGGTGTTTTTGTCTCCCTGCTCCTCTGCAGCATCCGTTGCCGACTCCTGCGCCCACAGATTCATCGGCGCATTCACGAACAGCACGCCGCCGGCGATAAGAACATATAGAATTGTAAGAAATCTTCGTTGATACATTGGTTTTCTCCTTCCACAGGGGAATGATTGATTTTTCTATTCCAATTCCGCTTCTTCATCGGATTGTTCCCGGGAATTATGAATCCTTGAAACTTGCGGCCAATAAAATCATTCATTACAGTTTTATCGGGTTGTCTTCCGTCTTCGTAAATTCGAACTCGCTGATCGTAGGATTCGAGTGTTTTTCGAAGTGGTTGCATAAGGATTGCAGCAGTAAAATATTCCGTAAAATGGCCGCCTGCAAACCTCGCCGCGCCACATAATCCGACTGCGTTTGCTGATAACAGGCTTCGATCATATGCGAGGTATATTTCAATTCGGCAAAGGGATAATGCGCTGGTTGCATTTCCGTGGCGGTTCGCTGTACATACAGTTTTTCCAGCCGATCCATTAATTCATTCTGCACGAGTATGAGGGTGGCGAATTTGTCTTCCTCTATCGTTGGTTCATTTGTTGTTTTTCCAAACCGGACGCCGCTGTAAAAAACGCAAATCAACGCCAATCCCACCACAGAGCCAGCGCTTCCCCATTTCAAAATCCCCGAACGCCATCCGTATTTCTTGTTTTTTGCGGGCAACAAACAACGCGAAGCCAGCGAGGCTGGAATTGGGGGTTGAGGAATTCCGGCCAGCGCGCGCAAATGAGAAGTAATGTGTTCGACTTCGTTGCGGCAATCCTGACAATGAACCAAATGCGCTTCGATGGCGCGTCGTTCGGATTCCGTGACGCCATCCGTTTTGCCCGATCGCGTCTCCACGTATCGCAATAATTTGTCTTTAAGTACATTGCACGGCGTGTTCATGATGATCCTCTACCACAACTGCTCGATTGCCGCCAATCTGCGGCGTAATTCCTTTTCGGCGCGGAACGCCAGCGATTTGACGGTGCCTTCCGGTTTGTTCATCACGTGGGCGATGTCCTGATAACTCAGTCCTTCGAAAAATCGTAAAATAACGACGGCGCGTTTGGCCGGTTTGAGTTTGCCGATGGCCTGATTGACCAGTTCCTCCACTTTTCGGTCGTGAAACTGATCCCGCGGCAAGATTGCCGATGAGGCGACCGTATTTTCGTGTTCCTCTCCCAGCGGACTCAACTTCCTGCGGACGGTTTTCCAGCGAAGCAGGGTAATTGCCTTTCTTCGCGCGATGGTGAACAAATACGGCAGGATATCGACGTCTGTCCGCAGCTTTTCCCGGTTTTTATGCAATTCAAAAAATGTGTCCTGCGTCACGTCTTCCGCATCCTCCATGCTGCCCAGCATACGATAGAGAAAACGATACGTCGGCGGTGAATACCGGGTTACCAACTGCGCGTATGCATGTTCGTCGCCTTTGGCCATGCGGCAAACCAATTCGCGTTCTTCCATCTGCGTGTCTATATATTGCGCGGCGTTCGATTGTGCCAACGTATTCGTTCCAGACTGTTTTTCATCCTGATGCGGTAACACGATTCACCATTAAGTTCGCATGAGAGATGAGGATAGTTGCACTTTTTTATAGCAAATTGGTTAAAGTAACGACGACAAAAGAGGGAGTGTGCAAATTCCTAAAAGAGTGAAATTCTCCTCCTCAATCCTTCCTGTTAACAGGACGGAAGCGTTTATCTCCTCGTTGATACTGTTCTCTATCTACAAGTTTGGGAGAAATCTACCCCAAAGGGGTGTAAGATGAAAGCCAGTGGGCAACGCCCCTGGAAAATGGATCGAATAAATTCCATATCTAACGGGGCGAAAGAATGTGTTTTTGCCTGATATTTTCTTGCGTCCCTTCAGGACTTGGTTTTCTTTTCATTACGTAACCAGGGGTGTTACCCACTGGCTATCTTCTATTACCCCGTTAGGGTAAAAAAAGCAAAAACTTTTTCACCTATAGGAAATAATAGGATTGTAGATGGGGGAATTACAGGGGATGTATAAGATAAAACACTAATGAACTTCGCTCGGTGGAATCACCGTGCAATCCGGCAAATCGCGCAATACTTTTTCCGCTCCCGTCGGCGCGTAAACGATCAACAGGCGCAATGGTTCCCACCCGACGTTGATGGTGGAATGAACCACGCCCTGCGGAATATAAATCGATGCGCCGGGGCGGACGCGAATCGGCTTCTCGCCTTCGAAAATATGCTCGGCCTCGCCGGAAAGCACGAATATGATCTCGTCCGCGTCGGGATGATTATGAAAATCGTGCCCCTTGCCGGGTTTGGTCACCACCATGCCGAACGTGAACCGTTCCGCGCCGGTCACGGCGGGGCTGCTTAAAATTTTGATGTCTCCCCAATCATATGCCAACGTTTCCACTTCATCGCCATAAACGATATATCCGTCGCCGACTTTTCCCATTTTGTATACCCCTTTCATTTTTGCGCATCGCGCCGGTTTTCGCGATCATGCCGCCGTTACGGCGGTATGATTTATGATAACAGCTATTCCTAAACGAAATATGTGGGTAAAGCAAGCGTCTCGCTTGCACGGCAATACAGGCGAGACGCCTGCTTTACCCACATGCAGAAAATCGAAATTGCGTAGATTATTTTACGCTTGGTATATCTGCGTTTCTTTAAATTTTCGCGCCTGCGCTTCGATTGCCGTTTCCGTCGGCAGGCGTTCCATGCTGGTGGCGCCGAAGAAACCGACGATTCCCTTTGTATGTTCGTAAATATACTGCGCATCGGCCGGTTCGGCGATAGGCCCGCCGTGACAAAGCACGAAAATATCGGGATTGATCTTTTTCGCGGCGTCGTGCATGGCCTGCACTCGCTTCGCCGATTGCTCCAGCGTCACGGCGGTTTCCGCCCCGATTGAGCCTTTTGTAGTCAAACCCATATGCGGAACCAAAACATCCGCTCCCGCTTCCGCCATTAGAACTGCTTCCTCTTCGTTGAAGACGTAAGGACAGGTCAGCAGATCCATTTCATGTGCGCGGCGGATCATCTCCACTTCGAGATCATATCCCATTCCGGTTTCCTCGAGATTGCGGCGGAATACGCCGTCGAACAGACCTACCGTTGGGAAATTCTGCACGCCGTCGAAGCCCATTTCCTTCAATTGTTTCAAAAACACCGGCATTAGGCGAAAGGGATCGGTGCCGCAGACTCCCGCCAGAACCGGCGTGTTCTTCACGACCGGCAGCACTTCGCTGGCCATCTCCACCACAATCGCATTCGCGTCGCCGTAGGGCAGCAATCCCGCCAGACTGCCGCGTCCGGCCATACGATAACGGCCGGAATTGTAAATGATAATCAGATCCACTCCCCCGCGTTCAACGAATTTGGCGGAAATTCCCGTTCCCGCCCCTGCTCCGATGATCGGTTTTTTCTGTTCCACTTGCTTCCGCAGTCGCTGCAACGCTTCCTTGCGTGGAATAAATGGCATGATCGGCTCCTATTTGTTCATTTCGTTGTTCTTTGTCAACATTTCCAACAAGCAATCGGCCACGGCCGCTGCGAATTGTGGATCGTTGATGTGCAGGTCCAATTCTATCAAGTTCACCGGCGGCCGTATATTCTCACGTAATGTTTGAAAGAGCATTTCGTTCGCATGAGGATCATGAAATGGTTGTCCTTCCCGATCGATGGCGCTGACGCCCTTTCGTGGAATAACCAACGCCGTCGGGCCTGTCGCGCGATTGAGTTTTTCCGAGATGATCCGCCCCAGTTCCGCGCATTCTTCCGCCGTGGTTCGCATCAACGTGACGTTGGGATTATGTTTATAAAGATTGCGTTGTTTGAATTGCGCCGGAACGGCGTCGTACGCCCAAAAATTGACCATATCAAGCGCTCCGCAGGAAACGACCTGCGGGATTCCCCTGCGTCCCGCGGCTTCCAGGCGTTGCGGACCGGCAGTCAGCACGCCGCCGACCAGTTCATCACACCATTCCGTCGTCGTCACGTCGGCCACGCCGGCAATGTAGCCGTCTTCGATCAACGCCTCCATCGCTTTCCCGCCGCTGCCGGTGGCGTGAAACACCAGGACTTCATATCCCGCCGCTTCCAGCCGTTCCCGCACCTGATCCACGCACGGCGTCGTCACGCCGAACATCGTCGCGGCTAGTAAAGGTCTGTCTTCGGCAACGGGAATCTCCTGCTCGATCATTCCGCATATGGCCCCGACGCCGTTAGCCAGAATCGTTCGCGAAAGTCGATTCAATCCGGCAATGTCCACCACCGAATACATCATGGCGATGTCCTTTACGCCGACATAAGGGGCGATATCGCCGGACGTTACGGTCGAAATCATCATTTTCGGGAAACCGACCGGCAGTTCGCGCATGGCCGCCGTGGCGATCATCGTCCCGCCCGATCCGCCCAGCCCCATCACGCCGTCGATTTTTCCCTCGCGATGCAGTTTCGCCGCCAATCGGCTCGCCCCGCGCGTCATTGCCTCAATCGCCTCTCCGCGATTCGCCTGTTCGCGTAAATCGGTGAGAGATTTTCCGCCGGACTCGGCCGTTTCCACCGCGGTAATATCCGCGATGGTTTTCGGTTCGCCCACAATCCCCGCATCCATCACGAGGGCATGATGCCCTCGCGCACGGATCAATTCGCGAACGTATGCAAATTCCTCCCCTTTCGTATCGAGCGTCCCGATCAGCAATATTGTTTTTGCCATCCTCTCATCCCTTCGACTTTTTGGCGATTGTCTCAAAGAACGGTTGTTTCTGTCAAGTATTCTTTCGGCATGATTCACGCCGTGCACATTGAAAAAAAGGAATGAAACTATACCCTTTTTATGATATCGTTTCATGAAAGATCATGGAAAGGAATTCTTCATGTCATATTTTTCCCAGTCTTCCGGAAAAAATTACGTTTATTTTTTCTTCGCTTTTTGTATCGTGATACTCATCGGATTTGATATTGCGTTCACTCTGCAAAGCCCGTCGACGGTGACCGCGATTCCCGTTTCGCAACTAAAAAGTGACGGCGTGCCTGACGAATACAGGACAAAGGTTGCCATGATTCGCTCGGACGACTCCGTTGTTGAGAATCCGGCCGCCCTTGACGTCGAATTATCGCTCGAACAAATCAACGATATGGTTTTTAAGGTATTGGATTTATCCGGCGACCTGAAACCGTTGTTGTTTGAAGGCGCGAACGTCGTCATCAAACCGAACGTCGTGGAGCCTGCGAATCTCGGCAATGGCGTCAACACCGATCCGCGCGTCATCGAAGGTTTGATTCGCTGGATGGCGCAAAACGGTCCGGATCGTTTGAATTATATCGTCGCCGAAGGCGGCGGCGGCTGGCTTTCCCCGCGCATGCGCAACACCAAATACAATTCCGGCGGCGCTCCTGTCGCGGATGGATACCAACAGGCGGGATATTACCAAATGCAGGATCGCCTGGCGGCGGATCATATCCACGTGGAGATTGTGGATGCGGATTTCGGTTCGTATGAGAATCCGTTGCAAGGCATTCGTCTGGCGCCGGTTCCCGATTGGATCGATTTTCCCGAATATTCGGAATATTGGATTCACGAGGCCATTCTCGACGCCGACGTGTTGATCAACGTTCCCGTCATGAAAATGCATACGCCGCAAATCACCGTCTGTTTAAAAAATTACATCGGCATCGCCGCGGGCGCGAAATATGGAACATATAAAGGCGTCGGCGGACCCGATCCCGGCGATCCCAAACTCCACCGCGATTGGCCTGACCATAATTCCGTCGAACTTGAAATCATTGATTTGGCGTCGATCGCTCCTTCCGACTATTGCCTGGTCGACGCCATCGTCTGCAAAGAACGAGGCAAAACCGCGACGCATCCGGCGGTTCGCAGAAATATGGTTCTCGCCGGAACTGATATGGTTGCCATCGACGCGGTCTGCGCGCGTTTGATGGGGCTTAATCCCGACGACGTCGCTCATCTCGTCAACGCCGCGCGCGAGGGGTTGGGAACCATGAATCCCGACCAAATCGAAATTGCCAGCGAACATTCGATTGACGACTCGATGTACTATTTCGAACGTACACAGGCGGGTTCGCAGGGAAATCGCGGCCATTTCGGGATGACCAATCGCGTTTGGCTGCTGAATTCGGCCGCGGGAGACAATCTCGATACGGCGTATCTGGGGATTCCCGACGCGGACGCGATCGGAACGCCCAATCAGGGCGGATGGACCGAGCCGATTTACTTTTCAGACGAATATATCGATTTCGAAGCGTATTACGGCCCTTCCAACAGCAATGTGTTCTATGCGTTTTGCTGGGTCGACGTTCCGGAAGAGCAGGATGCGGAGTTGTGGATCACGCACGACGAATCCTGCGCCGTCTGGCTGGGCGGAGAGCAGATTTATTATCAGGCGTTGCGTTATCGTTCGCCAGCATTGCCCAGCGCATCCGCCGGTAAAATCCATTTGCCGCAAGGCCGCCACCCGCTGTTGGTTAAATTGGTGGACACCACCGGCAATGCCACGTTCGTGATGAACATCTGCCGCATTCTTCCAACGCAATTACCTGCCGGAAAAGCCACCTATACCAACCTGCGCACCACCACCAACTATGCGCGTTATAAAGGGACCCGCGTAATGGGCTTGAAATTCGAGCAGGACGCCTCCGCCGGCGTAACGAGTTGGGAATCATTCTGAATCAGGCCGGCGGCGCAAACCGTATTTCAATCCGTTGATTCATTGCGGCGGCGGTCATTTGCCGCATGGGCTACAAATGACCTTCGCCATGATATACTATTTTAATGAATGCGATCAGGCAGTCGCTGTCAAAACAAAAGGATAACCGAGGTGAGTTGTGAAGACGTTGACGCTGAAATTACCGGACATTCTTGAGTCCAGGTTGAACACATTTGCACGCAAAAGAGAGCTGAGTAGATCGGAGATTGTCCGTCATGCGCTGACAGATTTTTTTTCTCGCGAGGAGATGAGTGAATCCGGCTCTTTCCTCGACTGTTCCAGGGATTTGGTAGGCAGCATCGAGGGGCCATCAGACCTCTCTACCAATAAATCGCACTTTGAAACGTATGGCAAATGAAACCTCCAAAAGTGGTAGTTGATACTGGCCCTCTTGTTGCCTATTTGAATAAGACAGATCAATACCATGAATGGGTTGTTACCCAATTTGCCGCCTTGATTCCACCGCTTTTCACTTGTGAAGCCGTAATATCGGAGTCATGTTTTTTGTTAAACCGATATGAAAAAAGTCGGATGTCACTTTGGAATCGGCACATGTTGTAGTATCAATCAACAATCTGTCAATATATATTGAGCAGACAGGATGTCCGCACCACAATTTGTGACTTTTTGCCGGGGCATCTAGTAAGGGAGTTGTATATTGAATCCTTCCTGCATAAAGTGTTTGTCATTTGTGAACACATCAAAGATTCCTCGCTCATGCATGACATTCATGGATATGCAATCGGTGAGACTGTAGCATTTATCAAGGCGGGTTTCATAAAACGCCAATCCGGCGAGTAACGTTTGACGCGTTTGTGGAATGGTTTCCATATTCGGATCGTCGAGAATGTCATGGATGACGTTGGCAACGATGTCGCGGGCTTCCGCGCCGAAGGAAGAAAAGTAATTCGCCAATTCCAGCAACACCGCATCGGTGGTAATCCCGTGAAAAGGAGCAAGTGCAATTCTTGCCTCTTTCGTTTTTTGATGCCATTGATCTTTTGGATTGATGGAAGCGATCCAAAAGAAGGTATCGATAAATATCGTTCTCATTTCTTCGGCGCACCATAAAGATAATGGTCATGCTGTTCTGCGCCGTCTGCAGGCATCTTATTCCAGACTTCCGGCGACGCCTGTTCAATACGTTTTTCGATTTTTTCCCAGATCGTACTGTGAGGAGAACTGTTTTGGACCAGGGTTTGCACAAAGGCAACCACCTTTTCCCGTTGCTCCAGAGGCAATCTGCGTAATCCTTCGAGCACTGATTGTTCCATATGCGTAGGCATCGTGAATCTCCCTGGTTTCGGATTCATCTCATGAGCGTATCGGGGAGTGATTATTTGCGTAAAAGAAGCGTTTGCTTTGTTTCTTCCGTAACTGCGAGATACGCTCCTCAGGGCGTATTTATTCTATTTCAACTGCAGCGCTATTGCAAGCGGATCACGCCGCTTCCGCCGTCGCCGGCGCTTCCTCCGCGTCTTTCTTTTCTTCAACCGCAACAGACACACAGCAGGACTTGTAATAGAAAATCGCGATCGTGCGGTAGAGCAGGTGCGCGAATTTCGAGTAGGGGAAATAGCCGATCATGCACAGGATCAGGACCAGATGGACGAAATAGACCGGGTAGGCGACGCCGGGGATGTTGGCAAGGCGGAACACTTCCGTCAGGATGCCCGATACCGCCAGGCCGAACATGATGGCGATGAACAACCAGTCGTTGTATTTGCTTTTGCCGGATTTTTCCTCGTCGGTGAAACGGTGGTAGAGCATCAGGCCGGTTCCGAGGAGGAATGCGATCGCTCCCGCATTGCCTAAAATCTTGATGGGGTGAACCAGCGACATCGGCAGGTTCAATCCGAAAATGTAAATCCCGAAAAAGACCGCCGTCGTGGTGATGAAAAGAGCGAGGAAGCCGTAAAACGTCAGCAGGTGCGAGTAATAACGCGGATTGGCCTTCTCGCACTCGTTGAACTGGCTGTGCACGCCGATTTCCTTGACGGCGGCGATGAGGCCGGGGACGACTCCCATTCCGCCTTCCGCGAGAGGTTGGCGCGGGCCTGCTTTCAATGCGTTCCAAAATTTCCAGCCGCCCATTACCGCGCCGACTGTCGCGAACAGGGCGAAGAAAATGAACAACGGATCCAGTAAATAGTGGGGGAAAAATTTGCTGTAGACGATTTCGCCTTCGGGAATTTTCAAATTGCCAGTGATTTCCAATACGAACAGCAGAATCACGAAGGGAATTCCAAACACGAGCGGCAGGAATTTTTTCTCGAACAGCAACCGCCCCATGAATCCGGGAAACGCATAATGCTTGTAGGCATAGGCGCGAATCGAGGCGAGGATGTCGCCCGGATTGCCTTCGCGTGGACAAATGGCGGAACAATCGTTGCACTGATGGCACAGCCAGACGTCCGGATCCTTCAACAACAGGTCCTTCAGCCCCCACATCGCCCACACCATTTCCTTGCGTGGAAACGGATTGTCGTCAGGCGAGATGGGGCAGGTCGCGGAACAGGTGGCGCATTGATAACATTTTTTGAAGGTTTCACCGCCGAGGCGGGACACTTCCTCGATGAATTCCAAATCCGGATCCAACGTCATTCCCTGCAGGTTTTTATCGGGGATGGTTGTTGTTGCACAAGTTTCGCAGGTTTGTTTTTCCATATTTTGCGCTCCGATTCTTTTGGGCGATCATGCAGGATTGCTCCTGATGTCATTATGTTTTGGATTCTTACGCCCTTTCAGGGCTGGATTCTATGTTGGAAACCGGAACCCAGGGCGTTGCCCGTGGGCTATCATCTTGCACCCCTTTGGGGTTGTTTATTTTGCATGGCATCGGCGCGTTGTGCGCGAACTTTTACGTCACATCATCTTGCACCCCTTTGGGGTTGTTCATTTTGCATGGCATCGGCGCGTTGTGCGCGAACTTTTACGTCAGATCATCTTGCACCCCTTTGGGGTTGTTTATTTTGCATGGCATCGGCGCGTTGTGC
>QZKN01000060.1 GCA_003598175.1 Candidatus Omnitrophota bacterium | reverse complement strand
CTTACTCTCTCAATTTAAGCTAAATGAGAGGCTTCTTTCAATACCTTCACCTCTTTTTTGATAAAAATTCTTTCATTTTTTCTATTTTGCATGAGGCTCAGGAGATGATCAATACCTTATCAGGAGAATGATTCATGGAAATTACACGAGAAGAATTGAAAAGCATCCTTCGCGAATTGATTCAGGAAGATCTGCCGGTGGGGCATACGCCGCTGGGAGATCGTTGGGTGGGCGGCCGCATGATTTTAGTGCCGAAAGATCACACCATGCAGGAGAAAGAAATACCGATTGAAATCTTTTTTCACAAGATCGTCATGCTTCGGGATCGTCTGCGGGTGATGGAACAGACCATCAACGCGCACAAAAAACTGGATGATGAAGATAAATTACAATTGCAGCAATACATCACAAAAATTTATGGCACCTTGACAACCTTCAACGTGCTTTTTAAAGACAAGGCCCATCATTTCGTCGGCCAGAAGACCAAATAATCGATTCTTTCCTTCATTAAATTCTTCGGTTTTGCCGGTTGCCTTGCAAACGGCATAGCGGCATGATTTTGAAAACGAACCATTGAGAACCACCGATGCCTGAAGTTGTGCGTCTGAAAATCTGTTTTGTTTCTTCCACCATCTACCCCCTCTACAATCCTCTTGTACGCGCGCCCTATGGCGGAGCGGAAGCGCAAATTTTTGAGATCGCCCGCTTTTTCGGCAAGGATGAAGAGATGGAAATCAGCGTGGTGACCGGGAATTACGAGCAGCAGGAAGTCGAATTTTATTCCGGAGTGCTGGTATACCGCGCGGATTTGGAAACGCCGAAATCGTTGTTTCATCGTTTCGTGCCGTCTTCATCCGCAATCCATAAAATCCTGAAAAAAGTCGATGCGCAGACATACATCATGTCCGGCGCATGCGGATTGACAAAGGATGTTGCGGAATTTTGTGTGAGGAACAACCGGTCGTTTGTGTATCGGATCAGCCATCAGCGGGATTGTGATGGCAGTTTCGTGCACGGCAACGGCGAAGAGGGAGAACGGTTCCAATGGGCGCTGCATCATGCGCATCAGATCATTTGCCAGACGGAAACGCAAAAAAATTTATTGCAGCGCACCGAACAACTCAAAGCGCAGGTTATTCCCAACGTCATCCCGCTGTTTCCCCCATCCAGCGCTCCTCGCGATGAAATTATTTGGGTGGGCCAGGCAGTGGAATGGAAACAGCCGGAATTGTTTTTGCGGTTGGCGCTGACGTTGCCAAATCATAATTTTACCATGATCGTCATGCCGCGCGATCTGGCTTATCTCGAACGCCTGGTCGAGAAAACCCGTAACGTCAGTAATTTGGGATTCGAAAATTCGGCGCCGTATCAGGAAATGCCGGCTTGCTATGAAAATGCGAAATTGCTGGTCAATACGTCCCGCTTCGAAGGCTTTCCGTACTCGTTCACGCAGGCGCTGGCCGCCGGGGTGCCCATCGCCGCTCTGAACGTCGATCCCGACGGAATTCTCGAGCATAAACAGATGGGCGTCTGCGCCCGGGGATCGGAAGTGCGGCTGGCGCAGGCGGTGAACGATCTGCTCAGTTTCGAGCGGCAATGGAAATCCTACAGCCGCAATGCGATGCTGTATGTGGAAGAAAATCAAAGTTTTAAATCGCTCGAAACGGTGTACCGCAAATTGTTTATGCGGTGTTATCGGGCGCCGAAACGATGATAGGGGGATTGTCTGCAAGTCAATTCGTTCAAGTTTCCTACCGGTTCAGTCGATATTGGTAAATAACGCCAGGACGGCCTATTGATCCAGGGATGGATATTGTGATATGAGGACGGACGATCATGGATATTCTCCCTGTATTCGATAATCATGCGGAACATTTACACTCCTCTCGCTCTCATCGAAATTTCAATTCCCATAACGATGAATCCATTCGTTCCCAGGAGGATGAACCGAAAAATCCGGCAACGGTTTCCGATTCGGTGACTCTTTCCGAGCGGATTTCCGTGGTGGAGAGCCACAATCAACTCGAAGAAATCGTAGTCGCTGAGGATGGACGTTATTCTCTGTCTCTGCGAATGCAAGCGCAAATGGAATCCCATACGTCCATCGGATGGGTGGAGGAAGAAACCGCCGAAAACTTCTCGGAAATGTTTTCATCCGCGCGGGAAGCCGTCAATTCCTTATCCGACGAACGGATCACCCGCATCAACAACCAAATGCGCGACCTGTTCGGCGGTAATTTTATCACTGCATCCGTTCCATCCAATCAGGAATCCTTATCCACGGATGCCGGCGAGGCGTCCGGAGAATTATCGTTCCAGTTGGATCCGACCTTACAAAAATATCTGCAACTCATCCGCAGTTTGTCAAAAGATACGGAAGCATTGGATCGTTTTCTCGATCAGATCGACGCGAACCTTGAAAACGGATCCGATGCGGGGATATCTCTCGATGGAATTCTGGCCGAATTTTCCCAAACCGGAGCAGGAAATACAGTATCGGTTTCCAGTCAGTCGATAGAAGCGAACTTCATGCTTAAAATCGCGGCGGCCGCCGGGGGCGGTATGGAGTCGCTGCAACGCATTACCGCAATGGTTTCCGAAGAAATGCAAATGCAACAAGCCGATCCGCTGGTTTTCGATTTGGATGGAGATGGAATCGAATTGACGAGCGCGGCGGAGGGGGTTTCGTTTGCCATCGACGGAACCGGGATACGACGCCAAACGGCTTTCGTGACCGGCGGGGATGCTTTTCTGGCGCTCGATCGTAACGGCAACGGGATGATCGACAGCGGCCTGGAACTGTTCGGCGATCAGCACGGCGCGCGGGATGGATTGGAAGAACTGCGAAAATTCGATGACAATCGCGACGGGATCATTGATGCGAGCGATTCTGTTTTTTCGCAGCTGCGGTTATTCGCCGATGCGAATATGGACGGTCTATCGCAGGCGCACGAACTCAAAACCTTGCGCGAACTTGGCATCGTCGCCATTTTTTTGGATGGCCAGGACCGCAATGAAATCATTGCCGGGGGGAATCAATTAACGAAAACCACTTCGTTCCTGCGCTCCGACGGTTCCACGGGTCTGGCGGGGGATGTGAATTTGAATTATTTTTTGTATTAAATATTTAGGCTTTCGCCGGCATCCTCTCTCTCAACACTTTTCGCTCTTCTTCCGTTGCGGGATAAAACGGCAGGCGGGGCGGTCCGACCGGCAAACCGATGATTTCCAGTGACGCTTTCAGCAGTGGGACGGGATTGGCGCGGCCGGATTGATGCAGGCTTTTCAGGAAGGGGATGAAGCGGCGATAATTCGTCTGCGCTTCCGCGAGTCTGCCCGCTTTGAAGTCCTTCACCACTTGTTTCAATTCTTTTCCGATCACATGCGCGCCGCCGCTGACGAGGCCGAATGCGCCTTCCGCCAGCGCTTGCAGGATGTGCTTGTCGTCGCCGTTATACACCTTCATGCGTCCGCCGGTCGCCTGTATAAAATCCGCCGTTTGCGTCGCGTGGACGCCGGCCTCGTCTTTGATGGCGATGATGTGATCGTATTGCGCCAGTCGCGCCACTGTTTCCACATCGATGTTGGTTCCGGTGAAGGTGGGAATATTATAAATCATCAAGGGAATGGTTACCGCTTCCGCAACTGCGGCGAAATGGCGGTAGATGCCTTCCGGTTCCGGCTTGCCGTAAGGTGGAACAATGACCATGGCCATATCCACGCCCAGATGTTCGGCTTCTTTCGTTAAATGGATGGTTTCGCGCGTCGCCGTGCAGCCGGTCGCGGCGATTATGGGTACTTTTCCTTTCCATTGCTGCACGGCGATGCGGTAACAATCGAGTTTTTCCACGTCGTCGAGCGCCCAGAATTCGCCGTTGGTGCCGGTCAGGATCACGCCGTCGCAGCGGCCCGTTTCGACAAGCCAATCCAACAGCGTTTTCAATACGTTCCGTTCGAGATTTCCCGTTGCATCGAACGGCGTGACCAGCGGGATGAGGACTTCGGCTTGATCGAGGATGGTTTTCATGGAATTCCTCTTTTTGCTATCTATATTCAAAATATGTCGCGGGTAGAGAATGCGTCCCGCTTGCATTACCGGGCAGGCGGGGACGTCGTCTCTACTCGCGGAGAGCTGTATCGCCGACATCCTGCCGGCATTTCTTTTCCTTTCTTACGTTATCATGTTGTGGATCAGTCATAAAGCGGCGCAGAACCTTTGCTCTATTGGCTGTCGGCTAAATTAACCTTGTTTGTTTTTAAATCATGGTCGGGGAAAAACCATTTGCATGCGCTGTAACCTTCTTCTCTTTATCACGAATGGTAAAATGGAATATAGCGTTTAATTAACTATTTTATAAAAAATTCGGAAGATAGAGAGTATTTAGGATGGCAAATACATTGGACAAAGTGACGATAAAAGGTTTCAAGTCGATTCGCTCGCTGGAAGATTTCGAGCTGACAAAATTGAACGTTCTCATCGGCGGTAACGGCGCGGGGAAAAGCAACTTCATCGATTTTTTCCGTTTGCTTCGCAGCATGATGGAATTGCCGTTGCCCGGACTTCCCAATGCGAGTCTACAGGCTTTTATCGAGGATGGAGGCGGCAGCGACGATTTTCTCTTTAACGGCCCTAAAATTACAAACCAAATTGAAATAGAAACAAGATTCGGCCAAAACGGCTATCGTTTCAATCTTGTTCCCACCGCAAACGCCACATTCCTAATCAATGATGAAGCACGACTCGATGAAGGAGGAACCACCGGATGGTGGGAAATGGGGAGCGGCCATGCAACTCCAATATTGCTGAAAGAGAAAGACCAAAAAGGCGTCATGGGACGCCGGAGTGTATCCTCTTATGTATTCGAATCCATTTCCTCCTGGAAAATCTATCATTTTCACGATACAAGCAAACTGGCGCCCATGCGTCGTTTTGAGACAATTGACGATAGACTTTATTTGCGGTTTGATGCAGCGAATATTGCCCCATTTCTACTTGATTTGATGGATTCTGAAGTTGAATTTTACCAGCAAATCGTGGAAACGATTCGCTTGGTGGCTCCCTTCTTTGACGATTTCATTTTGATACCAAATAAAAAAGAAAAAGTTCGTCTGCTCTGGCGACAGAAGGGTTCCGATTATCCATTGAAGCCTCATCACCTATCTGACGGTACGATTCGATTTATCTGCTTGATAACGGCCCTGCTGCAACCCTATCTCCCATCAACCATCATTATCGATGAACCGGAACTTGGTTTGCATCCGTATGCGATCGATATTTTAGCGGAGCTGGTTCGCTCCACTTCCAAAAGAACGCAGATTATCGTATCAACCCAATCTCCCGCTTTTATCGATTGCCTTGAACCGGAAGAGATTATTGTCGTGAATCGTAAAAATGGAGCATCCACTTTTCAGCGATTGAATAGAGACGAACTATCGACTTGGCTTGAAGACTATTCGCTGGGCGACCTTTGGCGAAAAAACATCGTTGCCGGAGGACCTGTTCATGAGTAGTATTCATATTTATATCATTGTGGAAGGGCAAACCGAGCAAACTTTCGTGCGTGACGTACTGGCCCCACAGATCGCCCATAAAAAAATCTATCTGTATCCGGCGTTGATAGGCAAACCCGGCCATAAGGGAGGTGATATCCGCTTCGAGAGAGCAAGGAGCGACATCGAAAAATTCCTCAAACAACGTGGCGACGCCTATATTTCAACAATGTTTGATTATTATCGAATCAATGGAAACTGGCCGGGACGAGCAAATGTCCACCAACAAATGCAAAAAGGAACCATGCTTACTGCTGTCCAAAAAGCCAAGATTCTGGAGACAGCAACGTTGAATGAAATTGTGCACGCATTCCCCAATCGTGATGCAGATAAACGTTTTATTCCCTATATTCAGATGCATGAATTTGAAGCGTTACTATTCAGCGACCCGGTTATTTTGGCTACAACGATTGGGATTGATCAATTACAAATCATTGGATTACTTCACGGATATGGAAATCCGGAAGAAATCAACGATGATCCGGTCAAAGCGCCATCCAAGCGTCTGACGGCATTGAAGGATGGATATCGAAAAGTTGCCATGGGAAAAATACTTGCCGAGTCTATTGGGATTCAAAAAATACGGATGCAATGTCCTCACTTTAATTGCTGGTTAACACAACTCGAAAATCTCACAGTGATAAATTGATGACGAAGAGCAATACCTTTCTTGTCCATCCTGTGATCATTTACAAATCCCCTGTTCAATCTCCCACCAACCACTCATAGATCCCCGCCAAATACCCATCCCGCAACTTTACTTCCAATCGAATTTCATCCGTAAAGACGGGCGAGAAAGCAATGCGCGTCAGGCCGTCGCCATAGCGTCCCATTTCTTGTAATTCTGCTCCGTCTTTCCCCACAATCCGGCAATGTTCCGGAACGCGGCAGCCATTTTCCTCGTCGTCGACTGCCCACAGAATCACCGCATGGGATATCCGCCGCGGCGTTTCGAATCGGTAGGCAATCCATTCGTCGGTTCCGCGATGCGGTTGCCACGAAAATAGGGAGATGGCCTTCTCTTCAGGAGTTTCCGGATATTCGCCGTCGTTCACGGCGTCGAGATCGCCGCCGACGTGTGAGGCGGTGATTGACAGCGGCGGCGGTAGTTCCAGCCAGGCAATCGCATCCGTTCCGTCGCTGACAACGGGGAACGCCGTGATTCGCAGGCGGGCGCATCCCATCGGGATGAGGGTGATTTCCTCACGCGGTTCCGTGGATAAAGCCGGGCTGGGCTGCAACCTGCCGACCAATCCGCCGGTGAGTTTCCAGTTGGGAATTTTGCGTCCGAACGTCCGGATTTCGAGGGGAGCGTTTTCGAGCGTGAAGGGGTGTTCTGCCAGCGGACCTTCTTTTTTATGAAGGGAGAATTGAAACTGGGATCGATTTTCGTTCCTGTCGAGGCCGTAATTCCAGGCTGTTGTCGGATATACCTCCTGCTCCGGCCATGCTTCCGCGCCGCCTGTGATTTCCCAGCGTTCGCCGATTTTCAACGAGTACGTCAACGGGCCGCGCTCGACGGACACGGCGTTCATGCTTTTCGGCCAACGTTTGATGTGAATCGCCATTGGCAATTCGAGTTTGACGTGATCGCCATCCCGCCATTCCTTTTCCAGCGCGATGAAGCTGGACGGATGCAACAGATCCGCCGCGAGATTGTCATTGATGGATATTTTCGCGCCGAAACACCAGCCGGGGATACGAAGCAGGAGAGGGAAAGCGGTTGGCTTCGAAAGCGAGATGGAAAAATCGATGGTTTCGCCGAAGGGATAGTCCGTTTCTTCCACGATACGTACCGTTGCTCCATCGCCAACCCTGGCTTCCACCTGCGACGGCGCATACAGCGTCGCTGCCAGTCCGTTTCCGCGCACAGCCATCCATACATGCTCGGTGAAATAAGGCCAGCCTTGCGCGACGTTATGCTGGCAGCAGCGATAACGCCAAGGCGAGTAGGTCAACATGCAGCCGCTGTTTTGCAGGCCGGGACTTTTGTTGTTCGAATCGAGCTGCGGCATGTTCGGCGCGGTCAGATAGTGCAGGCCTTTCAAATCCGGCGTCATGGCGGCGGGAAGGGAATTGAAGGCGATCTCTTCGCAGCGGTCCGAATACTGCGGATTGCCGGTGATGGCGAGCAGAATTTCGTTGGAGCGCATGAATTCGACCATCGAACAGGATTCCGCCGCCTGGCGCGGATCGGTGTAGCCGGAACGGCAGTTTTCATCTGCGCCGAACATCCCGCCGGGCGCCTGCCCGAATAGTTCCATTACGGCTTGGTAGTTCCGTTCCACCGCTTGCAAGTGAATGGCGGCTTTCGACTGTTGAAAGAATTGCGCCGGTTCACGGAAACATTGGGTGATGTTCACGCCATGCCAGCTGGCGATTCCGGCGGTCCAATCGGCGGTCAGTTCATGATTTTTCCGCGCCAGATCGAGCAGCCACATCTCACCGGTGCGGTTGAAGAGCCAATAAATACTATGCAGATTGTCGCCTCCACGGATTTTTTGCCAACTGCCGGGTAGAAACTGTTCCCGAGGCAGTTCCAGTTGCCAGCGAAAATATCGCGTCATCAGTTGGATGACGCGTTCGTCCTGCGAAAATTCGTAATACGATCTCAAGGCGTCGAGCATGACCATATTCGGCCAGACGTCGCGTTTTTTCTTGTTCAATCGCGGACCGAACCAGCCGTCTTCCTCCTGACCGGCGATGACGGCTTCAATCCACGTTTTGGTTTCATCAATGATGCGTCGATCCTCGAGCAGGTATCCCAAATCGCCGTATCCTTTCAGCCAATACGGTAGTTCCTCCCAGCCGAAATCTCCCTCGCCGCGCGGCGACATCCACGCGCTGACGTTCGCCTGACAGAACTTGCTCAATTCGGGCAGCCGTCCGAACATGCCTTCCCTCATCAAAACCAGCTGCCGTCGCAACCAACCATCCGCTTTGACTGCGCCGACAGGAAGTTTGATAAGCGGATTCGGAAGAAGCGGGGCGCGATTGGCGACGTAATAATCATTCTCCCCTTCCGTCGATGGCGCGTGCAGCGTGGACAGAACAGCCTTGTTCGCTTGAGCATCTTCCGATGATCTCGAGGTATCTGTTGCCAGCAAAGGAAACAAAAGGGCGGCGATAATGCCATATATTATAGATTGATTTCTCATGAGATTCTCCTTTCCATTGCCGGATTGTAAATCATCGCACGCGGAATGACCAGATATCACAACGAAAATGAAAAAGTGATTGTGGCGCGGACCTTCGGTCTACAAGCGAGGGCAGGATGCCCGCGCTTCATTCCCCCCTTAATCCCCCCGTCAACGGGGGGAAATAGCTTCCCTCCCCGTCAACGGAGGAAATGGGCTCCCTCCCCGTTGACGGGGAGGGTTGGGGAGGGGGGCTTGTCATATAAACCGTCATGATCAGTGGATCACAACGAAGAATGAAAATTCGTCGTAGGGTCGGTTCGCGAACCGCCCCTACGAGGCGCATTGTCATATAAATCAGAACGACTGTGAGATTATGGAACCGATAGGTTCACTGGAAACTTGAATTTGCTTTGCTATAATTATCCCATAAGAATGACATGAAGTCCGGTGAGAATCCACAAGTATTTTACAATCGTGTTGAGTGATCGTTCTCGAATCCACTCATGGCAAACCGACTCCCTGACCTCGAACTCGTTCGATGTAACGATTTTTCAATCATCTTTCCAGCGCGTGGTTTCCGAAAAAACAGATGTGATCATTTCGTTGCGACGATGAAGTGAAAATAACGGGTGAATCATGCGGATAGGATGTCCGAACCACGGTTTATTTATATAAAAACGGTTACTTTCGGAAGAAAATTTTGGAATCCGCGACATGGAATTCGAAGACCAGATTCAGCAGCCAAGGATAATCATCAAAATTGCTCACAATATGAATGAAATAAAATGGAACAATACGAATTCTTGAAATCATCTCAGGCAACATTGTCTTCGGATAAGCGGGTTTTGAGATATCACATGACCTCGCTTGGTTGTCCCAAAAATTTGGTGGAAAGCGAAGAAATGATGGCGCAACTGTCGATCTCGGGTATGGTGCTGGTGCACGAACCGGAAGAGGCCGATCTGCTGGTCATCAACACTTGCGGATTTATCGAATCGGCCAAAGAGGAAACCATCGACGCCATCATGGATCTTGCCGAACTGCGGCGGGAAAATCTACAGCAGCGCCTGGTGGTCGTCGGTTGCATGGTGCAGCGTTATCGCAAGGAAATGCGGGAAGAACTGCCGGAAGTGGATGCATTCGTCGGCGTGGAAGACAAGGAAACCTTTTTGAATATTGCGTGGGAAGCGTTGGGACGAAAACCTTCCGCGCCAGTGCAGCGCTTTTCTTTCTCGTATGCGCCTCGCTTATTGACCACGCCTCCGCATTTGGCCTATCTGCGGATTTCGGACGGATGTTTTCATCGCTGTAGTTTCTGTGCGATTCCGGCCATACGAGGTCCTCTCCGCTCCCGGCCGATGGAGGAAATCATGGCGGAGGCAAAGGCGCTGGCGGCCGGCGGCGTGAAGGAACTGATCATCGTGTCGCAGGATACCACATCGTATGGATACGATCTGTACGGCCGATTCGCATTGGCGGATCTGCTGACTCGACTGGAAAAAATCGAGGGGATCGAATGGCTGCGTTTGATGTATTTGTATCCCCATCTGGTCGATCGGCGGTTGGCCGCTTTTTTTGCGAACAGCAAAAAACTGATTTCCTACGTCGATCTTCCCATTCAGCACGGCGACCCGACCATTCTCGCATCGATGAATCGCGGCTCGAACGATAAACACATCCGTCGCGCTGTTCATTTACTGCGTTCGGCAAGAAATGACCTGACTATCCGCACAACCGTCATCGTCGGTTTCCCCGGCGAGAAAAACCAGCATTTTCACAATATGATGCAGTTGTTGGAAGAGATGGCTTTTGACCGCGTGGGAGTATTCACCTATTCCCGCGAGGACGGTACGCCGGCGGAGACGCTGCCCGATCACGTTTCTGATCGCATCAAGGAAAAACGGTATCGAAAACTCGTGAATTGGGCGTCGCAGAAAGCGCTGGAAAAAAATCAGCGTTTCGTGGGGGAGATCATCACCGTGTTGATCGATCGAAAAGATCCTGACGAAGAAATTTATTGGGGACGTTATCAAGGCCAGGCGCCGGAAGTGGACGGAGAAGTGATGGTGCAGGGCGCCAAACTGATCGTCGGCCAATTCGCGCCCGTCCGCATCACCTCCGCCGACGAAGATAATTTGTACGGATACGTAAACGTTGAAATCGCATCGGTCATAGCATGAATTATTCGATTCCACCCGCAAAAGGATTTCCACCCTCCTTCTTCGCCGCGTCCCTGGCGCAAAAGGTCGCTTATTTTGTCGCTACCACGTTTGGCACGGGCCACTTACCCGCGTCCGGAACGTGGGGCGCGTTGGTTGCCTGGCTGATTCACGCATTTCTGTTTCCGGAATGCTTCACGTTTGCGCATTGGCCGCTTGCGATTTTCATTCTGGTTATCATTATTTGCGTCGGCATTGGCAGCGCGGAGATGACAGAGCGGTTGAGCAGCGTCAAGGACGATTCACGCGTCAATATCGATGAAGTGGCGGGATATTGCGTCGCGGTCCTGTTTTTGCCAGCCGGATTGCAGTACACCATTCCGGCGTTTATACTCTGCCGCGTTTTCGACATCATCAAACCGCCGCCCGCAAGAAATCTGCAGAATCTTCATGGCGGCGTCGGAATCATGATCGACGATTTAATTGCGAGCGTTTATGCCTGCCTGGCCATGCATGCATTGATTTTTCTCGGCTGGCCGGATCGAATCATGCGTTGGTTTACCTCATCCTAGCGTGGATTCCCCCACGTCACGATGGCGCGATTCAACGCCTGCTCCACCCAAATATACCCTCGGGAAAGCGCGGGCCGGCGATGGCCGGGCAGAATGATGTCGACATTCATACGCGCCAGACGCCTCAAACTCTCAATGTATGCGCGCGGATCGAAATCGATGCTCCCCGACCAGCCCAAACTTCCCGTTTCAGCGACCAGATCGCCGGTCACGAAAATACGACGTTCCTTCCAGTCGAATGAATACACGACAGAGCCATCGGCGTGACCGGGCGTATGAATCACGTCAATGTGCAGGCCGCCGATCGTGATGCTGTCCTCATCTCGAAACCGAACATCCGCATCGCAAGGCGGAAATGCGCGATGGTATAGATACGGACAGGTTCGTTCATCCCCCGCGCCTATCGCTTCCGCGCAGAGTCGATGGGCGGCAAGCCGGACGCCGCGTTTTTTCAACCGACAAGCGCCGGCCGCATGATCGAAATGCGAATGGGTAAGCAGGCAATGGGTGATTCGCGCGGGATCGAGATTCCAATCGCGCATATTCTCAAGGATTTGATCGATAGAATCGCCGTTTCCACAATCGAACAGCACGATTTCCGCACCGAGATCGATTGCGAAGACGTTGCTGTCGATATATTCGCAGTCAGGGCTGTACCAATCGGAATAGGTCAACAAACAATCCTGACTGCCGACGAGATAGATACCGGGGATGATTTGCATGAGAACGATTCCATGATTTTCGATGTATAATCAGCATACGTTTCGATGCCGACTGTAGTATATTGACTCAAGAATGTTTATCTGGAAAGATATATCCATCCAGTTTAAGGGAAGAGGGAGTCGTAGTATTCATGGGTGTGATCGCAATTTCCCATACTCATCAACCGTTTCTTTTCGAGGCAATCGAAAAGTCGGATTTTGATCGTTTGAAAGGCAATTGCCGTTGCGAGGAGCGAATCGCGTTACACCAGGTTTATGCATCGAGACTTTCCATCAATCCGACTCTGAATCGTCAATTGGTGTCGTTTCAGGCCAATAAGGAAACTCCCTATTATCGTTGGTTTAAGTATAAGGAGGCTTATTCCGCAAGATTGGTGAAATCGCTATTACATTTTGCACCATACCCTCAAAACGAAACGATAAAGATACTTGATCCTTTCGCCGGAGTGGGCACAACGTTGACTGTGGCTGCGGAAGAAGGATATCAAGCGATAGGAATAGAAATAATGCCAATCGGCGTCGCGGCCATGAAATCCAGAATTATGGCAAATTCCGCGGATTTGAAATCGTTTCGATTTTATTTGAATCAATTGGAATCTCTTTCTTTATCGACCACCCCATGCAATGGATATCGTTTTCCCCATCTTCGCATTACCCAACAGGCATTTTCTCAAAAAACGGAATCGGCCTTATCGTCCTTTGTTAAATTTTTAAAAACCATAAAAAATGATAGAATTCGTTATTTGTTCTGGTTTGCTTGTTTATCCATTCTGGAAGACGTCAGTTACACGAGGAAAGACGGTCAATATTTGCGATGGGATTCCCGATCGGGAAGAAGATTGAAATCGAATTTTTATAAAGGGGAAATCCCGGATTTTAAGGATGCCATCCTCTGGAAATTGCGACAAATTTCAGAGGATATCACACTTCAAAAACCGAATATCCGCGTGGATCAGATCAACGTCATCGAAGGATCCTGCTTATCCGAATTAATCAAACTACCCGAAGAATCCATTCATCTCGTTGTGACTTCCCCGCCGTACTGCAATCGATATGATTACACTCGAACGTATGCGTTGGAACTGGCGTTCATGAATTATGATGAAGATTCGGTCAAGAAACTCCGCCAGACCATGTTGTCCTGTACGGTTGAAAATAAGGACAAAAAAGAACAGATCATTCAACAGTATTCTGGTCAGGACAGGGAAAATTTCTTTCGAACAGTGGAAAAAAATTTCAACCATCAAAAAGCGCTGCATGAAATTCTTGCTATTTTACAAGATGCAAAAAAAAATAAAGAACTGAACAATAACAACATTCCCAATCTGGTCGAAAATTACTTTTTTGAAATGAATGTGGTCATTCACGAACTGGCCCGAGTGCTGAAGCCCGGCGGGCGTGTTTTTATGGTCAACGATAATGTTCAATATTTGGGGGAGGAAATCCCTGTGGATCTGATTCTTTCCGACTTGGCATCGATGGCCGGTTTCCACGTGGACCATATCTGGATTTTGCCAAAAGGGAAAGGGAACAGCAGCCAGCAAATGGGCATTCATGGAAGAAACGAACTCCGAAAATGTATCTATGTTTGGTCAAAACCATAACGTCGGGTATGGGTAAACAATGACGGAATATTCAGAAGAAATACGGCGTTTTCGTTCTCTTTTAATTGTTACATCTCTGCAAAAACGAAGAGATTTGCACGCGCTGCATTTCATTCAAAACTATCTGGAAGATTTGGATTGGAACCTATTGGATCATTTTCTCATCGATCAGGAAGTCTGGGTGTATGTTGTCGATACTCAAAAATATGATCCGAAATTGGTATTTTGTCATCCGGATATTTTGTTGGCGAATCCCTCAACATGTCTTTATTATCGAGGGCTTTGTGGACTCTCGCTGAAAGCCGCAAAAGAATATATGGGATCCGTGGATATGTTTGAAATGGGAAAATCAAAAACGGCTTTAGGAGAGGAGAAAGCGTTAAAGATAGCTCGCACCTTGAATACCTTTATTTGCTCGGTAATAAAAAATTCGACGGATTGGACCTTGGAAAATGGAAAACGAACAATCATTGCAACGTTGGGTATTACTTTGGATGGAGTTATGCGAAACAAGATCGGACACGTTGCGGAAGAGAGAATTCGCACTCTGATTCTTGAATGGCTGCTGGAAAATGAATTGATCATTTCTCCCAAAATCACTCGGGATCAAATCTATTCGGAAATTTCCCCGGTTTATACATTACCCCAAAACACGATTATGCGATTTGGATCTGAGCCTGACATTTCTTTTATTCGCGACGATGCGCTTAAGTTGGTTATCGAGATCAAGGGAGGGATCGATCCGGCGGGAGCATTGGAACGATACGGAGCGGCGACAAAATCATTTCAGCATTCCATCAGTATAAGCCCGAGATGTAAAAATTTTTATCTTTCAGCAAGTTTTACCCAGGAATTGAATAAACGTATCAATGAAGATCGATTAGTGGAACGAGCATTCGATATCATTGAGTTGTTGGATAATCCCAAAATGAGAGAACGGTTTTTCGAAGAAATTTTTCATCACACACTCAGGCTGATTTGAGGGGGAAAAATGTGTAAACAAACACTCTATCCCATTTGCATTAGTTTCCTATTTATATTTGTATCCGTACCGTGCATATCAGTTTCGGCAAAAGAAACCGTCACCCCCGAAACCGTTTTTCCCTTCTCGCTGGAAATCGCCAAGAAGGCGCAACAGCAGTTTCCCAAGAATGCGGATTCGCATTTTCTGGTCGGCAACGTGTATTACCGCGCCCAGCAATATGAAGACGCCATCGCCGCGTTCAAAAAGGGGCTGGAAATCAAGCCGAACCAGATCGATATCGTGCAACTGATCGCCTTTATCTATTCGCGGCAGAGCCGGTTTGAGGAAGCGGCGGAATGGTATCGTATGACGCTGGCCCTGAATCCGCGCGCGCCGCAGGCCAGCGAACGATTGGGCCTGGCTCTGGTTCAATGCAACCAAATGGAAGAGGCGCGCCAGGCGTTCGAGGATGCGGTCCGGACCGATCCGCAGGACGCTTCCGCCCATTATCATCTTGCCGAACGCTATTCCGACGAGGGACGGCTGGGAGAAGCCATCAAAGAAGCCGAACTGACGATACAACACGACAACCGCTTTCCGGAGCCCTATTACCTTTTGTCGAATATCTATCGCAAGCAGGGGAATCCGGATCAATCGAAAGAAATGCTGGAACGGTTTCGCCTTAAAAAAGAAGCGGAAGAGAAATGGATTGAACAGAATGAGAAACCGGATTCCGGTGAGAAAAGCGCCGCGCGCATGGCCGCGCAAACTCTCATCGAGGCGGGAGCGTTGTATTATCAACAAAAACGGGATAAGGAGGCGGAATCCTGTTTTCTGCGCGCTCTTTCGCTGGATGCGAAAAACGAACCGGCGCGATTCAATCTGGCTCATCTCTATCAGGAAAAAGGGCGCAACGATAAAGCCGCCGCCCTGTTCGGTGAGTTGATCGTCATCAATGCGAACGATTATCGCTATCATTTGGGAATGGGGATGATTCTGGCGGCGCAAAAGGAGTGGCTGGAAGCGGAGCGTTGTTTGGATAAAGCCCTGGCGCTGCAACCGGACGCCGTCGAGGCGCAGCGTACGCTAGCCCGCGTGTTGCTGTTGGCGCATCGCGACCCGATCAAGGCTTTGCAGCTGATGCGGCAGGCGGTGGAAATCGAAAAAAACGCGGAAAATTATAACTATCTGTCGCAGGCCTATTATATGAATGGGCAACTGGAAGAAAGCCTGGAGGCGATGGGCAAGGCGCTGGAACTCGCCCCCAACAATCCGACGTATCGGCAACGATTCGAAAAACTCCGCGCCGCCGTCATGCGCTGAACGCATATTGATGATCGACTATACCCAATATCATGTAAAGCCCACTCATGAAACACACGCCATCGAATCTCCCAAATGAAGCAATCCTGTTTTGGGGCTTGAGCCTGATCCTGTTTTTGCTTGCTTTTATTCCCCGCTGGTTGTGGGCGATGGCGTCGCATCCTCCCCCTTTTTCTGATATGGAAGACTATTACTTGTGCGCCGTCAATTATTTACGCGGTTCTTATCTGGCCATGTCGACTGAGCGCCTGGCGTACCGTCCGCCGCTCTATCCGCTGTTCCTGGCCGGATGCATGAAGTGGTTGCCGGAATATGGATTGACCGGGATTCGCATGGTTCAAGCTATCCTCGGTTCTCTATCGGTTGTTTTGCTGTTTACGATTTTTCTCCATTCTTTTAAGCAAATGATCAATCAATCCAGGTCTATCGCGTTTCCTTATATTTTTTCTTTTTTGGGCGCCTTGTCTTTTGCCGGGATGAGAAATCAAGTCTTTTTTTCTGCGGTTCTGATGACCGAGACGCTCTTTATCTTTGGATTGCTGGGATGGGTATGGATATTGATTTATAGTAAAAATTCCGGCCGTTTGTGGGGATACGGCCTTTTTTCGTTGATTCTCGGATTGCTCGCACTGATTCGGCCCATCGCGTTGTTTTTTTTACCGATTCTGATTTACACAATGATCCGGTTGCCCTTTTCGGGGAAGAGAGGCATTTCTTTTTGGATTCCGTTATTTATATGGATGCTTCCGATCCTGCCGTGGACGATTCGAAACGCCCTGGTTTTGGGGTATTTTGTGCCGATCAGCACCAATGCGGGGATCAATTTTTATATCGGTCACAATCCTACGTACGAGTATTACTCGACCGGCAATAAAGAATGGATGCGGCGGGAATTCGAGAGGCAATTCGGAGTGGATGAAGTCCTCGAAGATCGGCATTTCTTTCAGTTGGGAATGAACTATCTCGCTCAACATCCGCTTTCCCTGATTCCGCATTCTTTGAAAAAATTGAATTATTTGTATTTGGATCGCCGACCTCCCTGGCCGATGGATGAGTACGATCGTGGAACCAGGTTACGCTTTGGCGAAGCGGTTCCCTGGCCGTTATTGAATTGGAATCCCTGCTTGCTTTTTTTCGCTATTCTCGGCGTCATTTGTGCAATCCTGCGGAAACTCGATCATGGGGTTTATCTTTCCATCATCGGTCTCTATACTATGAGTTGTCTACTTTATTTTGCCCGTACACGATTTCGCCTTCCCATCGAACCCTTTCTATTGATGTATATCTGGATCGGTGTTTATTTTCTGTTGGAATCCGGAATGTGGGCTTTTCGAAAACTATTCTGGAGAATAGCGAATGAACCGCCGCCTTCGTGATATCTATGTACCCTCCGAACGATGGAAAGTGATCGTGGATGCCGTCGCTCCCCAACCGCGCGGCATGGATCCCGCATTTTCGCGATCGTTGGAAGCGTTCCGAAGATATTCCGCCACCATTTCCGGCGATATCGGCGATGCGATTCGGCGATGTCACGACCATCTCGAACGTTTTCTTGCCGCGGCGCAAGCGATTGTGGCGGAGGAAGCCGGCAACCATCCCGGTCGTTTGGGGCGGCTGCGTGAGTTTCCTTATGGTATGGAAACGTTGTCTTTCCAGGTCTTCGATTATAAAGGCATCCCGACTACCTGCCTGCGAGAAGATCATTTTGCGGAATTATTGACGAAATACGATCTGTTTCACGACACGATGCGGTTTATGGAAAAGAAGGTGGAAGAAGGGGATTTGGGGATTCTGCAAAACAGCTTCGTTTTTATCCACAAACCGATGGAGCAGGCGGCGGTTGTCTGTGACGCCGCGCTGGAAAAGATGCCGCTGGAACGAACCGGCGTAATTGGCAAAAAAGCCGATCCGACTTATGTGCATATCACGGGAACCGAATCCTGCCCGGAAATCGAATCCGGTTGTATTTGCCGGGTGTTGAAACCCGGTTACGTGTATGACAAGAGGGAAATTCAGGAAGGCGTGGTCATGGTGGCGGAGTAGGTGGTAGGAAAAATGTTTCGTATCGAAATTTATGAATCAATGATCATGCAACGCCGACGTTCCGCAACGAATAATTCACGAATAACTTCCTCAATTCCTTGCGTTTAGGATTGCAACATCCATTCTGTTTACGTTCTTCTAAATTATATGTAAGGTAACTTAAAGCATAGGCATTTTTTTCCTGTCGCCAATCATGTTCCTTGTGCATTCCTACCGCGTCTGATTCAACCGAGAAATGGGATGGTATATCATAACGTGTTTATTTTTAATGACTTATCATTTTTCTTGATTGAGAGGGAAAAGAAAGTTCTGCTAGCGTCAGGTTTTGGCACGTGGTTTGTTATTAGATACGAGCGGGTGCTGTAGAGAAGGTTAAAAAAGGAATCCTCGACAGGATAAAAAAATTCGAGTGAACTGCCGAGGAAAACCCCACAACCTTCAGGGGTTTCGGAGGTTGATGTTGGCGGAGCTGACCAACAGCCTTCGGTAACTTTGAGGCCGGGTAACAAGCGGAGCTTGGATCCGGTCTTTTTCTTTTAGATGAAAATGTAACGCCGGCATCCTGCCGGCAATTCAAAATGCCGCCGGGACGGCGGCGTTGCATTTACATCTACGCGGGTAGAGCAGGCGTCCCCGCCTGCGCCGTTCATGCAAGCGGGACGCTTGCTTTACCCACGAGTGGATCATCCGTGCATGAAACTGTCCATCTCGGAATCCATTTGGATGTAGTGATCGAGCCTCGAAAGTTTGAAAACTTCTTTCACTTCGGGAGAATTCATTCGGACGCAGGTTAAATTCTCTTTCCCGATAAGTTTGTAGACGGTGATACAGATGCGGATAAACGCCGAGGTTACATAATCCACGTTTTTGAAATCGAACACGACCGGCAGTTTTGCTTCTTCGATTTTTTCCAACAACGAATCCTGTATCTTCGCACACGCCAACGAATCCAGGCGGCCGCTGAACGCGACCATCAGTTTTTCATCCTGTTTTTTGCATTCGTACATGGTTTTCTCCGAACCGATTTGATGGAACGCGTCATTCGGACGCTGAAATACGATTTATCGTTCTCTGGAGCGCTATTTCGGAAAGGATCATATCAATTAATTCCAATCGGCGCAAGATTTGAATAAAACCTTTGTGAATTTTATCCTTGTCACTCATGCTTTCCGTCTATACATTTATACTAATGTATTGCTGTCGCCTAATCTGTTTCTAACATTGTTCAAGAATAATCGGTAGGATATCCAATTTGACGAGTAAAGATGGGACAAATGACGATGGATTTTCTGGCTGGTGCATTCCATTTTGATTTTTTACACATTGCTGTGTTGATCGCAATCGGTATGTTGATTTGGGATACGATTGAAGTGGGGCGCAATGATGCGGCAAATATTGTGAACGCCGTGTTCGGCGCTCGCGTATTGCGCCGCCGAAGGGCCGTCCAGATAGCAGGATTGGCGGTGATCATCGGCGCCTGGGCCTCATCGCCGGTAATGGAAACCGCTCGCAAAGGGATTTTTGATCCCACGGTTCTAAGTCTCCACGATGCGCTGGCGATCTATATAAGCGTGTATTTGACGGATACTGTTCTTCTTTATTCATTTTCCGCCTATGGGATGCCTATTTCCACTACCGCGGGACTTGTATTTTCTTTGCTGGGGGGAGGATTCATGGTCGGCGGCGCGAATGCGGTTCAATGGACCTCGAGCGGCGTCGTATTGTTAGCCATAGTATGTTCGATATTCATCAGCGGCGCTTGCGGATTTTTAATCCAGCGCGCGTTCCGAGGAGCGATGGGGCAGGATTGCGATGATATTGAGAAAATCCGTTTGCACGGTCCATGGATTGCGGGAGCGTTACTGACCGGTCTGGCTTTTTTTATTTTAATGAAAGGAATGAAAAATGTCGCTTTCATCAAAGTTATAAAAGCGGGAACTTTAGATTTGTTGGGAGCGCCGTTTTTTCTCATTTCGTTATGGTGCTTGCTTGCGATTCTGGTGTGGGTGATCATGCGAGTGGGAGGAGTCATCGTCCAACGGAATCTATTTTCATCGTTGGCGATTATGGGAATGATCGCCACCGCATTTGCCTTTGGTCAGAATGATTTGGCGAATTGCGCCTCTCCGGGCGTAGCATCCTATATGATTTATCAACATGGGGAAATTGCGACCAGTGTTGAAGTCCCATCCTGGCTTCTTCTCTTTTGCGGAGTGTTGTTAGCCATCGGCATGTCGACGAGAAACGCCCAGCGGGTGACGCGCGCCGAAGTGAACACCGGCAGCCAGGGTGATATTGTCCGCCTCTATGCTCCACGGTGGTGTCTCTGGCTGGCTGAACTGTTCGTCAAGTCCCATGACCCGAGTAAAGCATTGGCTCCCGAACCATTGATTCAGGAGAAGAAAAAACTTCAGCATTATGACGCCTTGCGCGCTGCAGTGATCACCTCCGTATCGGGAAGTGTAATCGCTTTTGCCTCCGGTCTGGCATTGCCTGTATCCACGACGTATGTTGCTTTTGCAGCGGTTATTGCAACCGGGTGGGCCGATCGGATTTTTGTGCGCGGCGATTCCCATTTGAAAATCGCGCGAATGATCTGGGTGATTTTCGGCTGGTTTTTTTCCGCCTTTCTTGCAGCATTGATCACCGGCTTTTGCGCGCTTACCATCAGCAAAATGAATTCCATTGGCGGCGCTGCCGGGGCCATGGCCGTCATTGTGCTACTTTGCGTCAATTTAACCGTCCGTTACATCATGAAAAAACGAGCGGATGTGCAGGAAGAACGTATGCAACTTGAGGCGGCTGAGAGAAAAAAGAAACTTCTGAATGTAACCGATTCCAAAGAACAACCCTTGTACGCCAGCGAACTCGATTCGCATGAGATGTGATCGAACATTAATCCCCGCGTTTATTGTTTGTGGGTTGTTTCAGTTCCATTTCCAATAACGCTTGCGGATTGCGCATGTGCAGTTGCGCCTCTTCCATCGTTATGATTCCCCGTTGATAAAGACGAATGAGAGAAGCGTCCATTGTCGTCATCCCGTCTTTTGAGCCGGTTTCGATTACGCTGTATAATTGGTGGGATTTGCCTTCACGGATCAGATTGGCGGAAGAGTGGACATTTTTCAGTAATTCCACCGCCAGAACCCGTCCGTTTCCGGATTTCTTGGGAAGCAGGCGTTGCGAGACGACTGCGCTCAACGTGAGAGAAAGCTGCACGCGCACCTGTTGTTGCTGATGTTGGGGAAAAACGTCGATAATGCGGTCAATGGTCTGCACCGCATCGTTGGTGTGCAGCGTGGCCAGGACGAGGTGGCCGGTTTCCGCCGCGGTCAGAGCCGCCTGGATGGTATCCAAATCCCGCATTTCTCCGATCAAAATTACGTCGGGATCCTGTCGCAACACGTATTTCAACGCGGTGGAAAAGGAAAGGGTATCCCCTCCCAATTCGCGCTGATCGACGATGCTGTTTTTATTTTGATGCACATATTCGATCGGATCTTCGACGGAAATGATATGGCATCGCTTGTTGGTGTTGATCAGATCGATAATGGACGCCTGCGTTGTGGATTTTCCATGACCGGTCGGGCCGGTCACCAGAATCAGGCCTTGCGGCGAGAATGCCAGATCGTACACCAGCGGCGGCAGGCCGAGATCCTTCAATTTCGGAATCGTGTTCGGAATCGGACGAAAGGCGGCCGCCACGCAGCCTTTTTGCAGGTACACATTGACGCGAAATCGGTGCTCCGCGCCCATTCCCAATGAAAAATCCAACTCTTTTTCCCGCTCGAAAACCAACCGTTGATCCTCGCTCAACAAACTATAAACCAGTTGCTTGACTTCTTTGGGGATGAGAGGGGGAAAGTCGGTGCGCGTCAAATTCCCATGAATGCGCAACACCGGCGGCGCGCCGGCGGTCAACAGCAGGTCGGACGCCTGTTTGGTTTTGGTCAATTCGAATAATTCGGCAATGTCCATCAATATCTCCCGCGATTGTGTGATTCGATATGAATCAAAGGTAGCCAGGAAGGGGGAAAATGACAAGCGTGTAAGATAGTCCGACCACTGTTCCAGGTGAAACCATATCGGTGGATGTGGAATGTGACTGGCGACGATGGCGGTATTATTTGCGCTTTTGTGGGGAGTGTTTGTATCACGAAATGCATGGAAAGGAGATTATCAGGTGTATGTTCATGGAATTTCACTATGATTTTGTATTTCTCATTGACGCCGGCGAACGAAATGGATATTCTGATAGAGTGAATATTCATTCCGCAAAAATGCCAGGAAGCAATCGGAAAAACAAGATAAGTGGTTTCAGCCGTATAAATGTTACTTGCCAGGTAGAATTTCATGAAATTTTTTCATAACGATGGAACATTCCTTTCGGTGGAGATGAGATGACAAAAACGGGAAAACGAGATGAGATAGTCCGCGTTGCGTTGGAACTGATCGCGGAGAACGGATTTCATGCCACCTCGATGGCAATGATCGCCGATCAGGCAAAAGTGGGCGCCGGCACGATATACCGCTATTTCGAGAGCAAAGACGTACTCATTCGGGAATTATTTAAGGAAGCGGAGATGAAATTGTATGAGGCGCTTACGATAAAATCTCTTGATAATCTGTCGATACGGGACCGTTTTCTTTTTTTGATGACAACCTTATTTCAATATCTGATTGCCAATCCATTGCAATTCAAATATTTGGAGCAATTCTTCAATTCCCCGTATGGAGTGGAAATGCGCCGCGACAAAATCTTGGAGAATAAAGGGGAGTCCGGACCATTTCTGAAATTGTTTAAAGAAGGCCATGCTCAAGGTGTGATGAAGGACCTCCCTCTGGTCGTGTTGTTTGCCTTGGCGTTGGGTCCCATCATGGACATGGTGCGTGATCATATCCTCGGTTTTTTCATCCTTGACGAGGAGATGATCGCCAAAGTAATCGAGGCGTGTTGGGATGGAATCAAACGGTAATATGAAACATCAGGATGCATCCAAGTTTATTTTTTTTCATGAATATGAATGATCGTTCATTCCGTTTTCGAGATTGATGAATAGTTAGTTCAAAGAATGCCCGGCCGACACGATCGGCGATTTTTTAGAAAAGGTGCTTTTCATTATGATCCTTAAAAGGATTTCCAAGCCAGCCGTTTACACGGCGCTATTTGTAGTAAGCGTTTTTTTGAGCGGATGTGAAAATAATACTCCCGCCACGGAGGATGCGCAAACCGCGCCGCCCGAAGTCGGAGTGGTGGTCATGGAAACCGAGTCGGTGGTGCTGACCACCGAGTTACCGGGACGAGTTACCGCTTTCCGCGTCGCCGAAATTCGGCCACAAGTCAGCGGATTGCTCCGGGAGCGTCTCTTCACCGAGGGCGCCGATGTGGAAGCCGGCCAGGTTCTTTACCAAATCGATGAATCGCTTTATCGAGCCGAACTCGAAAATGCAGAAGCCAATCTGGCGGTGGCGCAAAAAACCGTCGGACGGATGAAAGCATTATTGCAAGCAAGCCAGGCGAATATCAATCAGCAAAAAGCCACATTGAATTTTGCACAAAAAAACCGGTCGCGTTTTGAGGAATTGACCGAAGGCGGAGCGGTTTCCCTTACGGAACGGGATCAGGCCGTAACCGGAGATGAAGTGGCTCAGGCTGCTCTCAAGTTCGCCGAAGCCCAGGAAAGACGAGACCGGGAAGCCATCGCGGAAGCCGAAGCGGCGATCAAGCAGGCGGAAGCGGTGGTGAAAACGGCGCAGATCAATCTGGACTATACCCGCATCACCGCCCCGATTAGCGGCCGGATTGGGAAATCCGACATTACCGAGGGGGCGATCGTTACCGCGTATCAGCCGCTCGCTTTGGCGACGATTCAGCAATTGGATCCCGTTTATGTCGATGTTCCCCAATCGACTACCGAATTGTTACGGCTACGAAAGCGGTTGGAAAATAAAAACATCGTACAGAATGGAATCCAACAGAACAAAGTGAAAATCTATCTCGAAGATGGAACGGAATATCCGCAGGAAGGAGACCTTCATTTTCGTGACATCACGGTCGATCCGACGATGGGGACCGTGGTTTTACGAATCGTGGTTCCGAATCCGGATCACGTGTTGCTGCCGGGTATGTTTGTTCGTGGCGAGATTACGGAAGGGAAGAATCAACAAGCGATTCTGATTCCGCAGCAAGCCGTGTCGCGTGATCCGAAGGGCAATGCCTATACGTTGTTGGTGGATTCGGAGAATGAAATCCAGCAGCAAACTCTGACTCTCGACCGCAGTTTCGGCAACCGTTGGCTGGTCACTTCCGGCCTGAAAGCGGGCGACCGCGTCATGGTCGAGGGGATGCAAAAAGTGCGCCCGGGCGCGACGGTCGATCCGGTAATCGTTGACGTCAGCCAATCCGCGGAAACCACCAACCTTGAATCGAAATAACTGACTGAGGTTCATTATGCTATCTAAATTTTTCCTGGAGCGCCCTGTCTTTGCATGGGTGATCGCCATTATCATCATGGTGGCGGGTTGCCTGGCGATTCTCAATCTCCCCATTTCACAATACCCGCCGATTGCGCCTCCGTCCATTTCCATTTCGGCGTTTTATCCGGGGGCGTCGGCGGAAACGGTTGAAAACAGCGTCACCCAGATCATCGAACAGAAGATGACGGGTCTTGATAAAATGTTGTATTTCACCGCGACCAGTGATTCTTCCGGCAGTTCCCGTTTGGATCTGACTTTTCAGCCGGGGACCGATCCCGATCTGGTCTGGTCGCAGGTGCAGAATAAACTCCAATTAGCCATGGCAAATCTGCCGGAAGTGATTCAAAGTCAAGGCGTTAGGGTGAGTAAGTCCACCCGCAACTATCTTATGCTGGTGGGCTTGATCTCCGAAGATGGAAGCATGAATGGTAACGATTTGCGCGACTATGCGCAATCAAACCTGGAAAAAGTGCTTTCCCGCGTGCCCGGAGTGGGTGAAGTGGAAGTCTTCGGCAGTCAGTACGCCATGCGCATCTGGCTGAATCCGGACAAACTCACCGACTATCAGATGACGATTCAAGACGTGATCAATGGATTGAAGGCTTACAATGTGGAAGTGTCCGCCGGACAGTTTGGCGGAGCTCCCGCCGTGGAAGGACAACGCCTGAATGCCGCGATCATCGTTCAAAGTTTACTAAAAACACCGGAGGAATTTGCCTCCATTCCCCTGCGGACCAATCCCGACGGATCGGTGGTAAAAATCTCGGATATCGGACGCACGGAACTGGGAACGGAGGTTTATGACATTGAAGCCTATTATAATGACAAACCTTCCTCTGCCATGGCGATTCGACAGGCAGCCGGCGCCAATGCCCTGGATACCGCCAACGCCATTCGCAAGCGTTTGGAAGAAATGAGTCATTTTTTTCCCCCCGGTTTGAAGGTCGTCTATCCCTATGACACCACTCCCTTCATTGAAGTCGCGATTGAAGAAGTGGTCAGAACCTTGTTTGAAGCGATCGCGCTTGTTTTTCTGGTCATGTACCTATTCATGGGAAACATGCGGGCCACATTGATTCCGACCATCGCCGTTCCGGTCGTGCTGTTGGGTACATTTGCGGTGTTGGGAATTTTCGGATTCTCGATCAACATGTTGACTATGTTCGCCATGGTGCTTGCCATCGGATTGCTGGTGGATGACGCGATTGTTGTCGTCGAGAACGTGGAACGCATCATGGGCGAGGAAGGATTATCTCCGAAAGAAGCCACAGCCAAGTCCATGGGCGAGATCACCAGCGCGCTGATCGGAATCGGATTGGTCCTTTCGGCGGTGTTCGGCCCGATGGCGTTTTTCTCCGGTTCCACCGGCGTCATTTACCGCCAGTTTTCCATTACCATCATCGCCTCCATGCTCCTCTCGGTGGTGGTCGCTTTGGTTTTGACGCCGGTTTTGTGCGCCTCCATTCTCAAACCGGTTCCCAAGGGACATGAAGCGGCAGAAACGGGTGTTTGGTTTATGCGGCCGTTCTTCCGATGGTTCGATCACGTCTTCTTTAAAATCAGAGATGGGTACCTGTTCGTGGTAGGACACTCTATTGCCAGGAAGTTCCGCTATTTGTTGTTGTACCTGATCATCGTGGCGGGAATGTTATACGTGCTCCAACAAATGCCCACGGCTTATCTGCCGGATGAAGATCAGGGCATCATGATGATTCAGGTCACTCTTCCGGGAAATTCGACGTTGGAACAAACCAAACAGATTACAAAAGAGGTTCAAACCTATTTTCTAGAGAATGAGCAAGAAGCGGTGGAATCCTGTATGGCGATTTCCGGAGTCAATTTCGCAGGCAGAGGCCAGAATTCCGGCATGGCGTTTGTAAAGTTAAAGGATTGGGACCTCCGAGATCGGCCGGATTTGAAAGTTCTGGAAATTGCCGCACGAGCCACAAAACGGTTTGCCGCCATTCGAAATGGTTTGGTTTTCGCTTTTCCTCCGCCGGCTGTGGTCGAGTTGGGCATGGCCAAGGGTTTTGACTTTCAGTTGCTGGATCGTGGCGGCCTGGGACATGCCAAATTGATGGATGCGCGCAATCAAATACTGGGTATGGCGGCGCAAAGCCCCCTATTAATCAAGGTCCGGCCCAATGGTTTGGATGATGTGCCCGAGTATCGAGTGGATGTGGACTGGGCAAAAGCCGGGAGTTTGGGCGTTCCCATCAGTTCCATTCACCATACGATCTCAGCCGCTTTTGGCAGCGCCTATGTGAATGACTTTATTCAAGGCGGACGCGTCAAACGAGTCTATGTCCAGGCGGACGCCCCCTATCGCATGTTGCCCGATGATCTGAAAAAACTCTATGTTCGCAATACGGTGGGAAAAATGACGCCGTTGACTTCCTTCGCTTCTGGACATTGGACCTACGGTTCTCCCAAACTGGAGCGTTTCAATGGCTTTCCCTCCATCAACATCCAGGGCGAGCCCGCGCCGGGAAGGAGTTCGGGAGAAGCCATGCAAGCCATGGAAGATTTTGTAAAAGAATTACCACAGGGCATTGGCATGGATTGGACCGGTCTTTCTTATCAGGAACGGCAAGCCGGTTCACAAACCGCCCCACTATATGCCTTTTCCATTCTGGTCATCTTTCTTTGCGTAGCCGCTCTGTATGAGAGTTGGACGATCCCCTTTGTCAATCTATTGATGTTGCCATTGGGGGTTTTCGGCGCAACACTGGCGACCTATTTGCGAGGTTTCCCCAATGATGTGTATTTTCAAATCGGATTTCTAACCACTCTTGGTTTATCCACGAAAAATGCAATTTTAATTATTCAATTTGCCAAGCATCGCATCGAAAACGGAGAAGGGTTGGTTGATGCAACCTTGGGAGCGGTAAAAACTCGATTCCGGCCTGTCATGATGACGTCGCTGGCATTCTTTTTCGGTGTGTTGCCCCTCGCGTTGACGACCGGCGCCGGAGCGGGAGCCCAGAATGAGATCGGAACAGCAGTCACCGGCGGGATGCTCTCCGCCACCTTTATCGATCTCATCTTTATCCCCCTCTTTTATGTTCTCGTATCTCGTTGGTTCGGGAAACAGGGAGAGAAGCCAGGCGTAACAACCGACTTGATTTCCACAAATTCGTAGCGAATGCCATAAGAGAATCGAAGAATCCGATCATTTGTAAGGAACCGTTTTGAACCCAATTCATCGGGGATAAAAGAAATGTTTAAAAACCTTCTATTATTGACCAGTATCATCGTTGTTTTGCATGGATGCTCTCTGGCCCCGCGATATGAAAAGCCGTTGGCGCCGATATCCGCGGAATGGCCGGCAGGCGCCGCATACGATTTCAGCCGGATCGTGGCCGGGGCAATGGAAGCGCTCGATCTTGCCTGGCGGAATTTCTTTCAGGATGAACGTCTGCATCAGGTCATCGCTCTGGCTTTGGACAACAATCGCGATTTGCGGATCGCGGGATTGAACGTGCAAAAAGCGCGGGCGATGTATGGCATTCAACGCGCGGAACTTTTGCCTACGGTGGATGCCATTGCCGGCGGTACCAAAGGACGCATATCGAGCTCCGCTTTTGGCGGCGACGGGGGAGTCAATATCGAACAATACAGCGTCAACTTCGGCATCAGCTCGTGGGAACTCGATTTCTTCGGGCGATTACGCAGTTTGAAGGATCGGGCGCTGGAAGAATACCTGGCCACAGAAGAGGCCCGCCGCAGCGCCCAAATTGCCCTGGTGTTCGAAATCGCCAACGCCTATCTGAATCTGGCGGCGGATCGGGAAAATCTCAATCTGGCAAAAACCACATTTGAAACGCAGAAACATGCGTACGATCTCATTCAAAAACGCGTCCAATCCGGAATCTCCAACGAACTTGACCTGCAGTGGGCGCAGATCCAAGTCGATTCCGCGCGCGTGAATATCAGCCGATACTCGCAATTGACGGCGCAGGATGAAAACGCATTGCATCTTCTGGTCGGAACCTCGTCTCCCATACCGCAGGAACTATTACCCGAGGATTTGGGAAGTGTAACGCCTCCTCAGGTTATTTCCACAGGTTTACCCTCCGAGGTGTTGCTCAACCGTCCCGACATTCTCGCGGCCGAACACCGGCTCAAGGCGGCTCATGCCAATGTCGCCGCCGCGCGGGTGGCATTTTTCCCGCGTATCGCACTGACCACGGCGCTGGGAACCGCCAGCGGCGATTTGATGGATTTGTTCTCCAAGGGAACGGAAACCTGGAGTTTTGCGCCGCAACTGATCATGCCGATTTTTGACAGCCGTTTGTGGTCCGCTTTTGAAGCCTCCAAAACCGAGAAGGAAATCATGGTCGTCCAATACGAGAAAGCCATCCAAACCGCTTTTCGCGAAGTGGCGGACACATTGGCCGTGCAAGGCACGGTGGACGAACAGATTTCCGCGCAGCAATCTCTGGTGGATGCGAATGCGCGATCCTATCAATTATCCGAAACGCGATATACGGGCGGAGTGGACAGTTATCTCAGCGTATTGGACGCTCAACGCTCTTTGTATGCGGCGCAACAGCAGCTGGTCACATTTCGTTTGATCAAATTCGTCAACCAGGCGAGGCTTTACGCGGTATTGGGTGGGGGGAGTTGAGCGACCTTGTCGGTTTCTTGCTTCTTATTTCAGCGGATTTTTCCATTGTACGCCGGGAAAGCGGGAGAAATCGGTATCGACGAGGATCACCGCTGATCCTCCCCCTCGATTTGAGCCAGCAGTTCCTGGATGTTATCCGGATTTCGTCCTGCTTTCAAACCCATTTTATAGGGATGGCTATGATAGGGACGATTCGGTGGTGGATTCTCAATCGCCTGCAATCCGATGCGCAACGCCTCGTTCACCACGCGGCGGAATGGGGTTTGGTGTTTTGTAGCGACCGCTTTCGCCTTGTCCAGAACATCGTCATCTATGGGTAGGGTTGTTCTCATGTTGGCATCATAGTATCAATAGTTATGATGTCAAGGCAGCGTGGAAGACGAGTGGCCAGGGCGCTGTTGTTCGCTCCTTTGTGTGCGCATCTATTTCCGCATGGGCAGATATGAAGTTGCCTTTCCAATCCGATCAATGTTCGATGATTATTTTCTCTCTCCACTTTTTGAAAATCCGATTATCCTTTATACAATGAAAGCATGATATCAATTCATCCGGGACAAAGGGAATGTCTATGGTCCAGCTAAAAAAAGTCATTTTTGTATGCGGTTTCGGGTTTCTTTGTTTATTGTTTTATGCCAATCGCAGCGAGGCGGTGGATTTTTGCGTGTTGCCGCCGCAGGAAATGTACGTTCTTACCGTTGCGGATTTCAAGGCGATGCTGGAAAACGCCTCCCATCTGGGGTACGCAGGTACGGAGGGGATCGACAGCGCTCTGAAAGCGCAGGAGTTGCTGCTGGAAATTGCGGGATTGTCCACCAGCGGCATCCAGAATGAGTATCAGAATCAAGACATTTCGTTCATCATGTCGGCGTTGATCGGTTTTACTCAGAAAAGTGTGCAGGGGAAAAAGGTTCCCCCCCTCGAAATCCTCGGGAAAGCGGCGGAATATGCGTACAATCAGGGCGTCAAACATGCGCTGAAACATTATGCGAATATGGAGGCGCCGCTCGAAGTGTTGAGTTACGCCGGTCTGGCGTCGATTCCGATCAAGATCATGGAAACGTTCTGGAAAAGCTGGGTGATCCACGAAAAATACGACGACATCAATTCCGCCCTGACGTATTACATCAAAAATCGGCTGGCTTACGACGAATGGCGGCATCGGCAGGATCTGGGGTGGGAGTGGTTTTGGGACGAACAGGGGATTTTGAAAGCGGATTATCGGCAAATGTACGATGATATCTGGGTGAACGGTCTGTTGCCCGAAGTCGGTTTCATCGTTCGCGACGACGGCAATTATAAGTATTTCATTGCCGGCGAGGCGAGTTATGTGAATGAAACCCAATCGATTTACGATATCTGGTGCAACATTTTGCGCAATGAACGGGATGGATTCGCCATCAAACAGATCATCCAATCGGGAAAACAGGCGCAGAAATCCACGATGATGGTGCGGCGGGAAGTGGAAACCTACATCAAACAGCTGCGCGACCGCTGGGCGCAATGTTTCGAGCGGTTTTATTACCAGCTCTACCAATCCACTCTGCGCCACCAGATTTGCATGACCATTTTTTATGATGAGGCGTGGCGTGAAATCGTCGCGTATCACAACGCTCAAATCGGCGCGGACGTCGAGGAAGTGGCGCGGGAATTTGCGAATCAGCGGGAGAGAGAAACGCAGCGGCAGGCCGATTTCAGCCAATGGCAGCAAACCTACAATCAATCGGCGCAACAGGCGCAGGCGATCGTGCAGCGCCTGCCGGTTTTGGGAGACGCGCCGACGCAGGAAGATGTGGACGAACGATTGCAGGTGGAACTCGAATTGGCGCAGACATACAGCCAGGAAATGAACGACTTCAAACAAAAGGCGCGAACCTGCAAGACCGGGCGGGCGTCCTACGCGGATTATGTAACCTTTCAACGGGAATACAATGAAGAATCCGAAAGATATAAGGAATTCACCTTTTCCGGTCCGAGAAGCGCCTACCTCGAAACATACAACGCCATTGCGGCCGAACTGCGTGAGCAATGGATCTTGAATGCCAACGAATTCAAGGACTTGTCGGAGGAATTGATCCGGTTATGGGAACGATTTCGTCGTTTTCTCGATACGCACAATCAAATCGTCAGCGAGACTCCCGATCTCTTTAAAAATCTGGACGCCGATGTATGGCGAACGGTGGTTAATTTTTGGTGTCCCGCCGATCCGGAAGTCAATTTTGTTTATGTAAGTGAATATGTTAAAAATTGGAACAATATTACCCATTACGATCGTGTGTTGGAGGACCTGGCTACGGCCCGCCGGCGTTTGGCTGATTTTCAATACCGCTTTACGGTTCTGCTGGAACAACTCGCGATCGAAGACTATTCCGTGTTGGAAATACAGGAAAAAGCGCGGCGGGCGTATGATCTTTACGCGGAGTTGGCAACCGTGCAAGGCACGAGCACAACCAGCCGGCTTTCGCGAGCGGTCAATCCCGTCGATTTCACTTCGTGTTCCCGTCTCTATCAGTATTTATTTGATTTTGCCACGACCCTAACCTTGCTGGAAGAGAAAACCGATCTTTCGCATTTCAGCAAGGAAGACTATGAATCGTTTTACACGGCGTTTTCCGTGTTTTGCGACTCTGTTCCGCCGGATTACGAAACGCTGAAGGAATATCTTCCCACAGAATTCTACAATCTGACGATGCAGAAGTTGGAAACCTTCAACCGGGCTTATACGGCGATGGATCAGACGCAATTATTGCTGCAAGCGACGCGCAATCGCAAGCGGTGGGATTCTTTGTCTGCCGCATCTTTCTTCGAAGCGCAGCTGGGAGCGCCGATCGTGTGGTGGAATCCCGCGGGACTGACCGCCGCGGATGGAAACGTCTATGCCACTTGCGGCAATGACGGCGGCTTGAAAATCTTCGATTTCACGAATCCGCTCGATCCGCATGAAATCGGCTGGTCGCCTTCGCCGGGCTACGCCTACGATGTCGTGTTGCACGATTCCTACGCATATGTCACATCAGAACAACATGGAATCATGACGGTGGACATTCACGATCCTGACAATCCGAGGATTTTAAACGTTTTCAATACCAACGGAGTGAGTCAGGGCATCGACGTGTTTTCAGAGAAAAACATCGTGATCGTTGCGAACGGCGAGAACGGCCTTGCGGCGGTGGATGTATCCAATCCGGATCGTTTGCAACGGTTCAATCCGTTGCCAACCGCGGATGCGGCGCTTGCCGTGAAAACCGCTGATTCGTTGGTCTATATTGCGGAAGGGGAATCCGGATTGCAAATCGCGGACTACAGCATTCCACAATCCCCGCGCATCCTGGCATCGCTGGTTCTTGACGGATCGGCGCAGGAATTGTTTCTGGATGGGGAGACGCTCTTCGTGGCCGCCGGCGACGGCGGATTGCATGCCGTCGATGTGAGAAATCCGGGCGAACCGGATTTATTGGGCAGCATTGTTCTTGCGCCATACGCCGTGAAGGATTTGACGGTTTCCGGGGAAATCGCCTACGTGATCGGTGTGGTGGAAGGGACCAATCAGAGCGCACTGTTTTTCGTCAATATCAGCGATCCGGAAACGATGTATCGCATTGCTGAATTTTACGTATTCGACGGATATGCGCAAAACATTCTTCATTACGACCATTACCTGCTGGTCACGACGGGGAAAGAGGGCAATCTGTTGATCGGCGACCTGGAGAAGGAGGAAGTGATCCGTTCTCTTGCGCCGCCGGCTCAATTTCAATTGGAAGTGGATATTGTCGGAAACGGAAAAGGCAGCGTAACGGTTCGTCCGCCTGAGGAAACGATCCGCCATCGGAAGGAATTCAACGCGCCAGCGAAAGCGACGGTTCAACTGACGGCGCAGGCGGACGCGGACAATACGTTTGTGGGATGGATCGGCGACAATTTATCCTGGTCCGATCCTTATACGTTTGTGATCGATCAGGACACGGTGATTCACGCTTTCTTCGCGGCGGGAGAGGACTCGGACGGAGATCATCTGCCCGATGCCTGGGAACGGGAGCGTTTTGGGAATCTCGACGCCCGACCCGACGAGGATCCGGATTTCGATGATTTGATTTCGTGGCTTGAATTTCTATTGGGCGCCGATCCGAATCGGGCGGACACGGACGGCGACGGCATTCCGGATGGGTGGGAATACCGCTATGCGCTCAATCCCTTGAAGGATGATGCGGCGGATGATCCTGACGGCGACGGTTTTTCCAATATAGAGGAATATCGTTCGAATACCGATCCGCGAGACGCCGGATCGACGCCGCCCGTCAGTTTCGTTGATCCTTTGATTCGTTGTTTTTCGCAGTAGCAATTATTTCATTGATGGTTCGAGAATAGTTGGTTTTCCGAACAAGGCCGGCAGGATGCCGGCGAAACCAATCATCCGGGGGACGAAATTTGTCTCCCGGATCTCATCCTTTTCAAGTCAGCGACGGCAGGCGGCCCATTCGATGGATTGCACGACGATTTTACGAAATTCCAGCGGTTTGCAGGAATCCACGTCGTGGCCCAACGCAAAATAGACGCAGCGCGCATTGTGGACGTAATGGGTGCACAGCATCGGTTCGGGAACCGTATGTCCGAAGCGTTCCTCATCGGCGGTCATGATCATGTGCATGTCCGGCCGCATCAGCAGATTGAAATACAATTCATCGTTGGTGGTAAATGGTTTGACGCCGGCGACGATCGGGTGTGTTTCATCGACAATGTCGACGCGGAACGTGTGATAGGGATCGTGCGTCGAGAGGCCGTTTACCCACATGGCCCCGAAAATATCGATGGAGTCGCGCCATTTCTGGACGTTGGCCACGGCGAAGTGATTGACGACGAGTCCGCCGCCTTCTTTTAAAAATTGCAGGATGCCGTCTTTGACGAAATCGGGTGGATTTCCGTTTTCCGCCTGGATCTGAATCAGCAAAAGCACGTCGAATTTTTTCAGATTTTCATAGCGCAGAACTTCGAGATTGTCTTTCTCCACCGCGGTGAGAGTGACCGTGGGGTAGTTGGCGTTGATGTCCGCGACAACATCCTTCCATACACCTGCGTCTCGATGCGGCTCCATCCCCACCATCAGGCATTTGACCGGCGGCTGGTCGGCGGCCGGCAGGGATTGCGGGAGTAGAACTCCAACGCAGATGCAAATGAATAGTACCCGTCTTAAGCATGTTATTTTCATCATGTTCCTCCGGTAATCGTGTTTACAATAGTATCCGTTTGGTTAACAACCGTCTTCATCATATTCATGATTTTTGGAAAGTCCATTGCGAAGTCGATCCGAAAGCGGTTTCGCAAGCAAATCCACGAAGGGATTTGAAATCACAAGGGGAGGCAAAAAAGGAGCGCCGTCGTTGTTGACGCTCAACCAGCGATCCATTCGAATCTCGAATTCTGTCCGGCGTCGGTTAGAAGTGCGAAAAACCGGAAATACCCGTGATGTCCTCGTACGTAACGACCAGGGATGGCGGGCCGGCGTCGACCCCGCATTCCTTGGCATAGAATACCACTCCGTCGTTGCCGAGGATTTCGAAAATCCAACCTAAATTTTGTGACGGATTCTGCGACCATTTCTGTAAGCTCGGGGTGACATCGAGATTACGATGGTTTCCGGTTCCGCCGCCTTGAAATTCAGTGATCAAGTCGCCGATTTCCACGTTGAATTGAGGCAACAAACCGTCGGCGATGAAATTTTTCCGGTTTATAGGGATCCGTGCGCGTCCCTTGAATATCATCCTCGCCGTTGGGACCCACGGATTCGATCAGATAGCGGTCCCGTTTTGTTATGGATGAAAGGAATACACGCGCACCCGGGAATACGTCTGTTTGAAATCCCGTTCGAAATCCAGCGTGAATTTATCCAGTTGGGATACGAGTTCCGCATATTCGTGGGTGCCGCCGAATAAGGATTCAAAGCGCGCAATCGACCACGGCGCGGTGGATTGAATGGTGATGATTTTAGTAGATTTAAAAATATAGAGAAAATATTCCAATTGCTTCCGTCGTTCCTCGGCGGACAGGGCGCGCACTTTTTCACCCGGTTCGAACAGGAACAGGTAGTTCCAATTTTTCAGGGATCCGTCTTCCCGTGATTGCACGATGTCGTGCGCCGTCGTCAAATAATAGGTGATGGCGGGAGGGGAAATCTGGTCATGCGAAATGAGAAAGGCAATGTTGTCCGTCTTTTGCGTATGGTTGATTACCGTTTGAATCGGCGCCAGGAAGAATTGCTCTTTTGAAATGTTGGCCTGGCGGAAAACTTTGGTTTGATAAACGAACGTCGGAATGAGGAGAGGAAGCAGCAACAGCAAAATCGCATGATGCCTGCGTGTTTCCGAAATTAGGAAAATCCGTCGCAGCATCGCGGAAACGGACTCGCCCGTAAGAAGGAAAAACAATCCCATCGGAATGAACATGAAGCGGGCGTCCTTCATCGGATGAATGACGGCCGCGAGAAAATGGATGAGAAAACAGGTCACGACCGGATTGGTTAAGCGAATGGTTTTCGAGAGGAATACGGCAATCACGACCAGGACGAGGCTTGCAATCGCGAAAAATGGAGAGGCGAAATACTCCAAGGGGATTCGTTCCGGATAATAGAGGAACGACGAAAGGGTAAACGGCATTCGAACGTTGGGATTGTTCAAGGCAAATCCCACCAATCCCGCTATTTTTCGTGAAAAACTCGGCAGCAGCCACAACAACAGCATCGTCAAGGGAAGCCCGAACAATAGATCGTATTGTTTGCTCAATAGCACGCGAATATGAAATCGCTCCTTGAAGAGAGTTGCTGTGATCAGCGCGAAATACGTTAAAAAGGCGTAATTGTATTTATAATAAAATAGCAATCCCATGAAAAAACCGGCGAGGATCAATCGTCGTTTGCCGGTTTCCGTATTGTCGGGCCAAACCAGAAGTACGAGGAGAACGAGAAACAAGCCGGGGAGTTCGCTCATGACGCTGGCGGCGTGTTGGATGATGAGAGGAGAGGTCGAGAACAGAATCCACGCGACGATCCCGGCGATCCAGTCGAATGGATCAGCGCGTTTTAGAAAAAAGTACAACAGAATCAGGGCCGAACCGAACAAGGAAAGCAGAGAGACCAACCGGGCGGTCTCCAGCGTCGGGCCGAAGAGAACGAATAGGATCCCCGTGACCCACGAATGAAGGAAAGGCCACACGACTTGTGTATTCGTGTGATTCCAAAACAGAACGATGTCGAAATGTAGTAAGTCGTACCAAATATTTGAGGCCCAGGCGCAACGCTCCCATTCGTCCCAGCAGGGCAATCCGCCGCCGCGGATGGTGTAATGATAGAGCCATATACAGAGAAGCAGAGTCCAGCCGGCCATCCCCCCAAAAAAGATCAAACCGAATCGATTGCAGGAACGACTCGGCGCGTCATGATGGTTCGTTTCCATAAGACTCATCCGTTTTTTCATCAAACCATCCGGACAATCGGTTTTCACTGTTCGGATAGCGGTCATTTATGTTACCATTTATAATAGCCCCGTGTCGTGAGTTTTACTATCACAGTGAATGGAAGGTAACCAGACGCGATGGAATGGTTATCCGTCGTACCATGACAACGGTTGGTGGAAAGGAAATTCGATGAGTATCGAAGAGCGAACAGAACATTTTCGGGAAGATTTTATTCGTTTGCGGAACGAAATCGGGAAGGTGATCGTGGGGCAGCAGGACATCATCGACGGCGCCATGACCTGTCTTTTTGCCGGTGGAAACGCGTTGTTGGAAGGCGTGCCCGGTTTGGGAAAAACCCTGTTGGTGCGCACGATGGCGCTGGCGCTGGATTTGCAATTCTCCCGGATCCAGTTTACGCCGGATCTGATGCCCGCGGATATCATCGGCACCAACGTGATCGATCAAAGCGAAGACGGTTCCCGCCGTTTCCGTTTTGAATCCGGCCCGATTTTTGCCAACATGGTGTTAGCCGACGAAGTGAACCGGGCGACGCCGAAAACGCAATCCGCGCTGCTCGAAGCCATGCAGGAACATCGAGTGACGGTAGGGGGAACGACGTACACGCTGGATCAGCCGTTCGTCGTATTGGCTACCCAGAATCCGCTGGAAATGGAAGGAACGTATCCGCTGCCGGAAGCGCAGCTGGACCGGTTTATGCTCAAACTGATCGTGGAATATCCTTCCCGCGAGGAACTCACCGAAGTGTTGGTGCGTACGACAGACCGTGAAGATCCCACGCCGCAGGTCGTTATGCAAAAGGAAAACGTCAAAGAAATGCGAGTGCTGTGCCGCGAAGTGCCGATCGCCTCCCACGTACGCGACTACGCGGTGCGCTGCGTGCTCGCCACCCATCCGGGCAGTGAGTTTGCGACCGACATGACGAATCAATTCGTTCGTTACGGCTCCAGTCCGCGCGGCGCGCAGGCGTTGATACTGGCGGGAAAAATCAAGGCGTTGCTCGACGGACGGTTCAATGTAAGTTTCGACGACATTCGCAGTTCCGTCAAATCCGCCTTGCGGCACCGTCTGATTCTCAATTTCGAGGGCGAAGCGGAAGGCATGACAGCCGACCGCATTTTGGATTCCGTTCTCGAACAGGTGGGGCATACGGCGAAAGCGGTGTAACCGTTTGAGAAGCCGCCTTATAAAAAACACAACCTGGAGAATCGAGTTTATGGTTTCCTGAATCGTGTCCGATTCCGTTCATTGGTATGTAGCGAAGACTTTTCAGCTTGTTCTTTAACCTGTTCGATGATTGCCGGGTCGGTCGGATTCTGTTTTAAATAGTTAAACACATCTTCATTACACTTTGCTCATCCCGCCCTGTACCGTAAAATTAATTATCATTTTGATACATTTTTTTGTTGTTTCAGTTCCAAAAATATGATAAAATATGTTGATCTCATGATGCATATGCAATGTTATGCCTTCCACTCTCATTCTGTGAACTAACACACGTTCAAGGAGTGAATCACCGTGATGAAACGAAGATTTGAAGTCCTTCTATCGGTTGGAATCGTTGTATTATTCTCTGTAACGATTAATTCGTACGTATCGGCAACCGCTATAAATTCAATCGGAGGAAATATCCTACCCGTCGCAGCCGCGTCGATCGAAGTGGGTTCGATCCAAGCGATTCCCGGCGAAACGGCGTCGATTCCGGTTCGTGTCCGGCAAGGGATCGACATTCGTGCGTTTTCGTTGGATATCCGTTTCAATACCAATCTGCTTCAATACAAAAGCATCAGTAGAGCGGGAACCGGGACGGAAGGTTTTTCCACAGTCGTTGGCGCCCCATTGACGGATTGTGTCGTTATTTCCGGTTTTGCCGGTTCGGCGGCGGCGATCACGGGCGACGTGGTATTGTTGAATATCCTTTTTGAGCTTAGTTCGTCCGCCTCCGGCTTGATTTCGATCATTCCGGAAAATTTTCTCGACGATATCGCCGGCGCACAAGCGATTTCGGGATCGATTATGGTCAACGAAGCTATCCCACCGACTACGACCTTCACACGGACATCGACGCCGACTCCCACACGAATACCGTCCATGACTCCCACCTCAACCTCTACGCCAACGCCTACGCCCATTCCAACTCGGACTTCTTCTCCCACTTCACTTCCCGCTTCTTCCTCCACGATTCAAGTGGGTGTTGTCGCCGGCAAAACCGGGGATACTCTCTCTTTACCAATTCATATCGCAAACGGAATGGATATTCGCGCATTTTCATTGGAACTTCGATTTGATGTGAATCAAATTCAGTTTATCCATATTGATCGAGCAGGAACAGCAACGGAAAATTTTTCATCCGTTGTCGGCGTTCCGCTCACGGATCGTGTGGTTATTTCCGGTTTTGCCGGTTCGGCGGGAGGAATTGAAGGGAATGCTGTATTGTTCAAAGTGATATTTACCATTCAAGCCACGGCATTGGGACAGTATCCGATTACGCCGGAAAATTTTCTCGATGATATCGCCGGAGCGAGAGCGATTACGGGGTGGATTGAAGTGGTTGAAAATGGCAATCCGATTGCAACCGCCACGGTTGCACCACCGACGCCGCCAGCGTTCACACCTACCGCAACACAAACTCCCATCCCCACCTTCGTAAAACCTTTATTTTCGCCAACTCCGACGCCATTTCAAAATCAAAGCATATTCATCTACGACAACGCGGAGGATACGTCCGGCGACCTGACCGGCCAAACCGACTTCGACGCAATCGATCACCGCAACCTGACCATTGCATGGAACATGGAACGCGGTAATGCCACCGACTGGCATATTTATATGCGTTATGGACTGGGAGGAATGAAATTTCTCGGACGCACCGGTGATGGCGCGGCAACCCGTTTTCATTGGTATGCGGGGGGAAATTTTATTGATGATGATTTTATCAACGGACCCGATTTCAATTCCGTCTACCTGTTTCGCGTCATCCGTATCGACGGGTTGCTTGGACCGGATGATTTTTTCGAGGCGTCCGCGCCAGTGGGTTTCAACCTGGAAGGTGGGAATCCGGTTTCACCGGATTTACCGGAAATTCCCAACTTAACATCCAATCGAATTGTCATATACGACGATATTCTGGGCGGCGACGATCTCGCGCCGATGGGATCAACCGGCTCGGATGTCGATCCGCCTTCTTCCCGGGCAATTCAGATCGCCTGGAATTTTGGACGCGATCCCGCCAGCGTGAATGATTACCACGTTTTGGTAAGCGTCGATGGCGGAGCCTTCGATTTTCTCGGCCAAACCTATACCGGCCGGATCAATTATTTCCGTTGGTCTCCCCAAAATACTTTTCGAACAAACACGAGTTATGCAAACGGTCCGCAAGACGGCCACACTTACCAATTCATGGTCGCGCTTTTGCCCTTATCGGGAGGTCGCTCGAATTTAAAAAGCGGAGTATTAACGTATGCGGTTAGCTTACGATAGTTGTTAGGCGGTTTTCGGCAAAACCACCCATAAAGCCATGATTTCCATACGTTTCCGGCGATTCGATTTTTGTGTTATAGGAACATCATAAATCCTGCTTTCAAGATTAATAATATACCGGATCAATCCATCCTATTTCTTCTTGTGTATCTTGAATATTCATATATAATAATTATGAATAACATGGAATCGAGGTTCTCCGATGGCAACAACGAGTTTAAGCCTGGGGAAATATTGGGAATATTTCATCAAAGAAAAACCTGACGGACGCCGGCATCGAAATTATTCGTGTTCTGCATAAAAGTGTGGATGAGGAGCGTCATTTGTGAACGGCAGGTTTATTCATCTTGAATAGTAAGAACATTGGTTGCAGAGCGATTAATCCATCGGCAACACGATCCGCAAACCAAGATTCCCGAATGTCTCGCCCGGTTCCAGTTTTTCCCGCCATGCCGACCGGATTTCGAACGCATCGGATTCCCATCCTCCGCCGCGTACGCAACGTTGTGCGCCGATTTCCGGACCGGTCGGATCAATCTGTTCCTCGGCGGAATAAGGCCCATACCAATTCGAGCACCATTCCCATACGTTCCCGTTGATATCATGGATTCCCCAGGGATTGGGTAATTTAAGGCCGACCGGATGCGTTTGCGTTTCTGCGTTGTTTCCGTACCATACATGATCCTCCATTCCGGAATCCGCTGCCATGTTTTCCCAATGATGGTGCGTGGTTGTCCCCGCGCGGCACGCATATTCCCATTCCGCTTCCGTCGGAAGGCGAAAACCGTTGGCAGAAAGATGGATGGAAAAATCGGATTCATCATAGACCGGAAACCGATTGGTCAGTAAGCTCAACGTATTGCAAAAATAAATACAGTCGTACCACGAAACCTTTTCCACCGGTCGATTGCCCTCTTTAAAGAAAGCCGGATTGGTTCCCATGACGGCTTGCCATTGCGCCTGGGTGATTTCATATCGCGACAGAAAGAACTTACGTGTGAATGTGACGCGATGTTGCGGACTTTCATCCTCTCCCCGCGCGGACATTTCCTCCGGACTCCCCATTTCGAAGCTTCCTGCCGGAAGTAAAACCATTTCAAGTTTCCTGGCTTGCGGATCCAAATCCGGCAATTCAACGATCATCATTTCACCCAGCGGTCCCTGGTTCGGCGTAGGGGTTGGTGTGGGTGTATGAATGGGAGTGGGGATCAAGGTTGGCGTAGGCGTCGATTCGTAGGCAACGGAATACGTGATGACGGGGCTGATCAGCGCATCGTTATCACCGGTAAAGGGAATCATCACCACCCGAAAACGATATCGTTTTCCATTCTGTGGTCCATCCGCGAATGCGGCAGCTGTTTTAAAATCCTGAGCAGGACTCCACCAAAACCAGGATATCGAACCGCTGTACGTTTGTCCAAGAAACTGATAAGGGCCGTCGTCCACGCTGATCTGGAGGTGATAATCCCATACAGTCGAAGCGTCGATTCCAAAATTCCAGGCAATTTGCAGCGCGCGGGAATTGGCTTCATCCGTATCAAAACCTATGGCGTTGATATCCACCACATCGAGTGGATTGTCATAGATGCCAACTACCCGATTTTGCGGATTGGGCAACGGGGGAGGAGCAAGTGAAACGGGATTCCCTCCCTCTGCACGGAAACCGACATATCCGGGCTGATCGAAAATATCATCCGCGCCGAGTTGGCCATCCAGCCGGAACACACGAAACGAATATAAATCTCCATATTGAGGGCCGTCGGCAAAAGTGGAAGAAATAAGGGGCGCTCCGGCAAACCAATTCAATCGAGTGATTGTGCCATTTCCGGTTCGTCCAAGATATTGGTATCCTCCCACTCCCTCCCGGACATATACATGCCAGTCCGTCGCATTTCCCGTTGAATCCGACCAGGAGATCGTCAAATTCCGTTCATTTTCGGGATCGAAATCGGTTTGGCCGGTCAAATCGCCGGACGTGTCGGAAGGATGATCGAACACCATCACATTTTGCGTCTGCGCCGAAAGTACGGCTGGAACAACCCATAAAAATAAAAGTATGGCGCCCACCATTTTTATTCTTGCCATGAGTTCGTTTTCTCCTCTCCCAGCAACAAATCGTATTGGTTATCATACGTGAAAAAGGTATCATAGGTCACGGGTTTTTCACAATAATTTTGAAAACAGGTGAATGTATTATTGACATCCAAGGTTTCAGGAGAAACACCCATGCCGATTTTATCCATGTTCTATGGAATCGTAATTCGTATGTATTTTTACGATGAAAAGCAGCATCACACGCCTCATGTACGCGCCGAATACGCCGAAAATCGAGCTGTTTTTGCAATCGATAATACGGAAGTGTTAGCAGGCAACCTGCCGCCTGGAAAAACTCGACTGGTACAGGCATGGATTGAAATACATCGAGAGGAATTATTGGCCGATTGGCAACTGGCCGTGAATGGTGAAGAACTATTCAAGATTGAACCATTGAAATAAGAGATCCCCTATGAATCCCTATGTCAAGCACATCCGCCCGCTGGAAGATTTCCAACTTGAGGTGGTATTTGAAAACGGTGAACGCCGGTTATTCGATGCAAAACCTTATCTTCAGCATGGTGTATTTGTTCGCCTTCAAAACCGCGCCGACTTCCGGGCGGCGCGGGTGGTAGCCGGTTCGGTAGAATGGCCCGGCGAGTTGGATTTGAGCTATGACACACTCTACCTGGAAAGTCTACCGATTGTCGGGTAAACCGTTATGTGAATAACGCCTACATCAATTAGCGCTATTTCCACTCAACTCTGAATTTGGAAAACGAAAAGTAGTCTGATGGAAGAGATTATGTGAGAACCAAATCGTCGTGAAACGATACTGGAATTATGGCTGGCGATAGATTACTATTTGTGAAATCAGGAAAGGAGATATGGTATCATGAAACGCGTAGGAGTGGTTCTTTCCGGCTGCGGCGTTTTCGACGGCTCCGAAATTCACGAAGCCGTGCTGACGCTGTTGTATCTCGATCAGCATGGAGCGGAAATCCGCTGTTTCGCTCCTGACAAACCGCAAATGCACGTCGTCAACCATTACACCAAGCAACCACAAGCAGAAGAAACCCGCAACGTTCTGACCGAATCGGCGCGAATTGCGCGAGGGGAAATCGCGCCGCTGGCGAAAATGAATCTCGACCAATTGGATGCGGTGATTTTCCCCGGCGGTTTCGGCGCGGCGAAGAATCTCTGCAATTTTGCCGTTGCGGGTCCTGCATGTGAAATCGATCCCGATGTCGCGCGCATCATTCACGACGCCCACGCCAAAGGAAAAGTCATTGGCGCCATCTGTATCGCTCCGGCGTTGGTCGCGCGCGCGTTCAAAGGCGAAGCGGGAGTTTCTCCGACCGTAACGATCGGAACCGACGCCGCCACCGCCGGCGCTTTGCGGGAAATGGGAGCGACGAACCAGGCGGCGTCCGTCAGCGACGTCGTCGTGGATGCCAAAAACAAGATTGTCACCACACCGGCATACATGTTGGGACCCACAATCTCCAAAGTGGCGCAGGGAATCGAAAAATTGGTTAAAAAAGTGTTGGAAATGGCGTAGGTTTCATCCAACCCATTGGTTTGAAAATGAGGTACACTTCAATGCAAACAAGGTTGATAAACTACAATAATTACGTTATATATTTACGCAATTAGTAAAGTTTAATATAGTTCCCAAACAGCAATAGGCGCGGATTCACCACTCGTCACCGGCAACGGGCCGACGGGAGCCGTGGCCGGCAGCCGATACCCCACCTGCCCGCCGTCGCTGGCAAGCGTCAATTCCACCGCTCCGGACATGAAATTCGTCAGGTTTCGTCCGTCCACTCGGAATAGGGTGGAAACGTCGGCCACGTTAAGCCCGCCCGGCGTGGCGATGTCGACTTTCGCGCTATCCAGCGAACCCTGGTTGGCGGGATCGACGTTCCAATTCATTGACGTGACGCCGGTCACTTGCGCATTTTCCGTCGCGTAATTCCAGAATTTCGTATTGAACATGCTACCGAAAATATCCGGGTCATCCACGTCGATGCGAATCACGTTGATTGCCGAATCGACGCTGAGGATCATGCAATCCTCGATCAAGACGAATGCGCCCGCGCCGCCGCCGGCGTTGTGTCGCCACAGCCGGTTCGAATCGCGGATTTGATGCTTGACCAATGTACAATTTTTCATGTACACATTTTGCGGATCCGCCCCTTCCGTCTCAATCAGGTTGATATTCCAGCCATTGGCGACGTTATTGCCCAGTGTGACGCCCGCAAGCTGCGGATATTCGCTGACGCTGAATCCCAAACCGTCCGCATAAGCGGTTCCACCCATGCCGTCCGGCTGCACCAGGGCGTTCCATTCGTCCGTCCAATAGCCATCCGCCTGCGCCAGGGCGAAATCATTCCACGGCTGGTAGGTCTGGTGGAGAATGCAATTGACGAAATAGCCGTCGGCCGCGTCGTCGAAAAAGATCCCGTCATACACGTTATAGATCCAAACATCCTTCATAAACGTGCGGCCGCCGGCGTAAGTATGCACTACGCCGACGTTGTTATTGGCGTGATCGCCGATCGCCACGTTTTCAAACGCCGCAATCACGCCGTCGACGTTGAAATACCGCCGGCCGGTATAAAATTGATAGCCGATTTCCACCGCCGCCTTGTCGAAATCCACGGAGCCGTCCGCACCTTTCGGTACTTCCGGATATACGTTGATCAGGCCGAAACTGATCGCGGTTTCGCCGGGATACCGTCCCATGCCGCGAATCAAAACGCCGTCCGCGCCCGAATCCGCGACGAGATTGGAAATATTGACCGCGCCGATGTCGCCATTCATGGCCGCCGGATCCGTTTTTGCCGCCGGATTGCTGACGAAACGATATAGCCCGGGCGAAAGCTCGTACACTTCGAGATTGAACGTCTCATTCGTAGCTTTGCGGTACGTGGCTTCATCAAAATCATCCGTCCCGTAGGACGTCAACGTTACCGATTCGGCGTCGGCGGTCAGATCCTCTGCCGCATAGATGCCCGGCGATAACGTCATGGCCGCCTGCGTTGTCATGACGGCGCAAAATAAAGCGGCGAAAGACATCACGATGGTTGAAATCGCGATCGTTCTCATTTTTCATTACTCCTTCTCTCTTTGATTTTTGCTCAACAAATGATGCTTTATCAGACAATAGGCGGAGAAATTTGTAAAGGGTACTTATCGCATCGGATATCATG
>QZKN01000106.1 GCA_003598175.1 Candidatus Omnitrophota bacterium | reverse complement strand
CGATGTATTTATTACAATCTCCTCGACTTTTCCACGCAAATTTGTTATATATGAGGTTGCGATAATCATTCATGATTAAGGAGGAAAGATTATGAAGAAAAGTTTTGCGGTTTTAGCATGTTTCATGGTCATGATCGGAAATTTGGGTTTCACTCAAACTCCGGACACGGAAGCGTGGCCGCCCCAAACGGATTTTTCTCAGGAAATCCATTTTTGGTCGGCGGGCGGTTTTCTTCCCATTCCGGAAGGTCGTGGCAATACAGTCGTGGACAATCTGGTTATTTTAACGGGCGGGGACCAAGTCACTCAAGACGTTACGGTGGCGGGAAAACCGGCCAAAAAATCGGTGGCCGCTTATTTGAACGTTGCGGACGATCTGAATTTCGTTTGGATCGATTATTACGCGGTTGACATATTGGTGCAGTATTTCGCCGATGTGCAATCGGTCCGAAATAACGCATTTCTGATTGGTTCCTTGCCCACATTGCGAACCTCGCCCAGTTCCTATGACCGAGTGACCGATCAATTCGAATGGCGGCTCTTTCGCGTCGACAATGCGGATGGCCTGTTCGGTTTTCAGGTGGATCCCGGCCAGCCGGGCAGCCAATACGGCGGCGTGAACGGCGGCACCGTGCGCTTTGAACAATCCGTGAATCTGATTATCCGCGCGATTGCCATCGCGCCGGCGGGAACATTTGGCGAGCCGGACGATATCAATCAGCCCGCGTCGCAAATCGAATTCGATCCTGACGGATACGCCATTCTTGCGGAATGGGATATCAATAAAGGCGTCGTGAATGGAGTGAATTTATATGTAGTTAACGGCGGCGATCAGGAATCGGTGATTTCGGAGAACATCGGTCCGGCGGGCGATAAACGAAAGGCGGCACGCGCCGCATTCGATAACGGCCAGGACGGCGTCCGAGACATCTATTTGAATTGGGAAATTCTTGACGAACATTTCGGTCCCACCAGTCAACCCGCCTCCCGCGTGAAAATCGCCGTCGAATATTACGACGATCCGCAACTGGCGGGAGAATCCTTCGGTCCGGAAGCGTATGCCGGCCCGGGTGGCGTAATCAGCTTTGTCCCCGAAGATCAGCGAGTCGTGCTCGAAGGCAGCGGACGCTGGCGACAGGGGGTTTGGTTTGTCGATGCGGTCAAGCTCAATGGAGTCAACGTTCCAACACAAGCGGCCGTCCGTTTTTATTTTTCCGCGCCTGTTTACCTCAGCCGTTATCGAATGGGTATTTTCCGCATTTCCGGAATTTACGAAGGGATAGATCCCATTCCCGACGCATCTGACTTCGATCCGGATTTGTATGACAACTACGCGGAATGGGATATTAACAAGGGTGTAGTAGACGGTTTGGATTTGGGAAGCAGCGGCGGCGACCAGGAATGGATTATCGATAACGGCATCGGCCCGGCGAATGACAAACGAACCGCGGTGAGATCGGCGCTCAATCTCGGTTCAACTCCATTTGACCGTTATATCAATTGGGCCATTTTGAATGAGCGCTTCGGCCCGTCGAGCCAGCCCAACGCCCGTTTTAAAATCTGCATTGAATACTTTGACGATCCTGCCCTGGCCGGCTTGGCGTTCGGACCCGAAGTGTATCAAACCGAATCGTTGGGCGTGACGAAATTCGCTTTTGTTCCGGCGGAACAACGTTTGACTATCGAAGGAACTGGTTTGTGGCGTTCGTATTCGTGGGTCATCGAAAACATGAACTTTACCGGCGTGAACGTGTCGCCGCAGGGAGCGGCGCGTTTTGTTTTCAATGATAACGGCCCTGTTTATATCAGCCGCGTCCGATACGCCGTGATTCGCACGATCGGCAGTCAAGCGGGCGTTGACCGACTGGCCGGCTGCGGCGAAAACGAAACGGTCACGAACATTACGGATTGGTCCATTCAATAAGCCATTCCGCGCATAATTTCATTCCGTCAAAAAGCCCACCGTTCACACGGTGGGCGCGGCGGTGTTCCTATCAAACCGGCGGGGCGCCGGCAAAACAATACTCTTACGGCATATTAGAAAATACTAAGCAGTCTTGCCGCCTGTTCGAGAACGTCTCTGCTGATTCCGCTTTGTTTGACGGTTGAAACCATTTGATCTCGAATAGCCGCAATATCCCCGATTCGTTCATCGAGTTCTTTTTGTCGTTCCGGAGTGGCGCCCTCTTTTTCCGTGAGAGCTTCCGCGGCCAGAGACTCCATACGCTGCATTAATACCATATATTCTTCAACTGCGTTGTCTACAACTTGATCACTCAAAGCCATATAAACTCCCTTTCGTAGATCTTTCGGATGAAATCGGCCAACCCTTTAGGAAGGATAGCCATCTCTTCGATTTTTTAAACCCTAAACTTTCCTTTCCCACATTTTTATTGGAACTCCGCAGTGGAAAGAAAATCAGCAGAAGCCTTTCTGAGATGATTATGATTCACCCAATCAGCTGCACGAGTATAATCATAATTTCGACGTTATCCTAGTGCCACAATCCATTCCTCCGTTCCTCATCGCGTTATAACTTTTCCAGAGAATACGCCAGTTCGGGAATGGTTCGGCCCTGCAGATCCGTAATTTCGAAATAGAAGCCCCATTTGCCCGTATTTTCCGCGACTTTCACAAGAATGTGGTTCCAACCTTCGTATAAAACCGAATAAAACTGTTCCGCGCCGGGGTGAGCGCCGCGAATCCGCCGCTTCGCAAAAATTTCTTTGTAATTATGAAAAATCTTGATGCCATCCGCACTCCCAAGTTCGAACCGCACGGTCTGTTCGCGCGGAGAGTATACCCCAACATATGCATACCCGACCGCATAATCGTTGGGAGAGAAAACCGTATCGAAATCCACGAACCCGGTTGGAAAGACCTGTTTTTGCCACTGCACCGATTGATTGAGTCCCTTATAACTTTCATTGGGTTGAATGTTTGTTTCAAGAGGATGGATCTGATCAAAACCTTCTCCGCGTTGATTGGCGAACGGACCGATGATCAACCACTGTTTGAGGAGGGAATGCCCGACGGATAGTATTCGGTCGCAGCGAAACGGAACATTGTCCCACGTTCCGGCAAGAGAAACCGTCAAATCATAGCGGCGTTCCCAAAGTGAAGTCGTCGCCGTGACGGCATAGATTATCCGATGCGCCGGCGCGGCGGTTTCACGAGCGTCAAATGAGACCGTGTCGGAAGTTGCGGCTGACCAACCCTCGGGAAGAAGCAATTGAACGCGCATGGAAACCGGAATTTTCAGTGGATTTTGAATTTGAACGGCCGCTTCGATTTTGCCCTCGGACAAGTCCGTTTCGACGGCGGATACGCTCATATTGACCGGCAGAAAATAGCCTGCCAATTCGGATGCAAGAACCGGATTGTTACACAATGACGGGAGATCCTTCATGAATTGTTGTGTTTGCTTTTTCGCGTTGGCAACGGTATTGACAACAGCATGGGCTTCCATCACGGAATCGGCGGCTTTGCTTTTTTTGGGCGCGGAATCAGGGGGATACACATCGATACGAATCCCGCGGATGGCCGAATCCTGCATAACGGCCTTGTCAACCGATTCCTGGAGCGACCATAAACGCGATTTTAAATTGCTGGCGGTGGATTCGGAAACCAACCTGCGAACACAATCCGCACAGGCGATTTGCGCCTGCCTTAGGAGAATATAATCCGCGTACGGAATCGGACTGGCTTGCAACAGGATCGGAAGAGATTCCATTTGAGCGGATAGCGCGATTAATTTTTCACCATTTACATAGATTTCATTTTCTTTCTGCTCCTCCTGCTCCACTTCAAGATGCACGATTTGGCGTTCCCGCAGTAAATTGATCAATTGAAACGACAATCCGGGATCCGACCGGCTGAGTTTTTCGATAGCGCATCGCGCGCCGAAATTGGAGATTTCCTGTTTGTTTGGCCGAATGAGAATCGAAGCGGTTTGACTGGCCGCCAAAAACAAAGTCAAGGTATCTCCGACACGGATTTGCAAGGGAGTCTCAAAACTATACACGCGCAACGCTTCGCGCGAAAAATCCTGCCCGGCAATGGGATTTCCATTGAGCAGCACGCGCAACAAAACTTGATTGGAATCCAAATGAGCCGGCGTTTGAAACGCGATTTGCTGCAACGCCAAATCTTTTTTGGTGACGGAGGAATCGAATATCAGCGTACATTCTTCCTGCCCGGTGTCCGGAGATTTGCGATACTGAAGCATTCCGGAATAAACCGGCGTTTGAAAAGGATATTTCAATGTTTCGGACGCGGAAGGAATCACGGGGCCGACAATCAGACAGCGGCGGTGCATGTCCAACGCCACGCCGGAGAGGGAATGCAGAAAAGCCCACGCGCCGGTTCCCGCCAGGGATGGCTGATTCGTTTTACTCCCATGCAACGGCATAGGCCGCGGATTTCCATCGAATAGAGAAGGCTTCTCGCCGATCGTTTTCATGAATGACATTGCGTTCCCGCTTTCTCCCATCCTCGCCAATAACGAGGCATAAAAAGCTTCATGACAGCCCGAAAGCGATTCGCCGGAATTGAATTCATACTCAGTTGGTTCGCTATCGTCATAGGAAAGCGCCGACATTTCTCGAAACCGATTGGAAATCGTCAATACATGATGTTGAATCAGCTTCTCATCCAATAAGGTTCGCCATCCATGCGATAGGGCAAACCATTCGCCGGGAAAGGCGAGGGAAAAGGAGGGGCGTTCCTCTTCGACGGATGGAGGTTTCAGCATCGACTTAAAAAAATTTCCGGTCCAAAATTGTCCGACGGTTCTCTTTTGCGCCAATTCACGTCTTTTGCGGCAACTCGACTGCAATTGCATATCGCCGAACCATCCGCCCAATTCCTCGCCGATGCGAAGCGCGGCCAACCACAAATCGGCGGTATAAAACGTGGTGGATTCGCTGGCATGGGAAAACCACAGCGACGGACCGTCGGGAATCTCGTCATTATTCGTGTCCTGTCTCATCAGCCAATAAATCGCCGAACGCAGATGGGGAAACCATGCGGAAATGGTTTCCTGCCCGCCGGTCCACAAATAATAATCGAAAAGCATGATTATGAACGCAGCGGTCGAATCCGGCCGGCTCAAATAGCCTCCCGGCGCTTCCTTTTCGCTGACGGAGGAATAGATATTACCCACCGCGCTGGGCGCTTCTCCAGTCGCCAGCTGCTTGTTGACGAACGAGTGGAGCATGGATTCCAACAATTTCGGGTAAAACTGGCGCAAAAGCGGATAGGCGACCAGCAATTCTTCCGGCGACTGCATGTTTCCCGGCCATTGCTCGTCCCCCGTCAATGCGCTGAACGTTCCATCTTTCAAAAAAATGGACGACGAAGTGAGCGAAGCAAAGCCGTTGAACGCCCGCGCCGTCAACCAGTACGGCAACGTCGAATCCCAATAGGGTTTCTGCCAATTTTCCGAATCCTGCCGCAGCCGTTCCCATCGTTTTGCCACGTCTCTTGCCGCGTCGTAGGATGAGTTCCATTGATTGGCGTAATACACTCCCAAATCCCGTTCCTCTTCCGTGATCCAATGCGGCATGTGCCATGCCGCCACGAAAACGAATGAGGCGGCCTGTCCGGCCGGCAACGTTCGCCGCGCACAAACCGCGGCAGACGGTCGATTGGAACCGGCGATCTCCAGCGATTCCGTTTTGTTCTTCGTTTTCGGGAAAGCGCCGCTTTTTTCGAACGTTTGCCAAAAGGTTTCGGGCGATTCCTCTTCCATCCACATGGGTAGAAAAGACAGTTGGTCTTTTTTATCCCCGTTGAAAAGCAGGGTGTAATCCCCCAGGGCATTGTTGGCCTGCGGATGGACCGGATTTGTCTTGAATTGATATCTGACTCCGGCGATTCCCCCGCCTTCGAATATTTCGTGAATACATTCGCCGGTTGGCATGAACATTTCATTCGCCGTGCCGCCCACGCCGATCCAATTCTGCCATGCCAGCGAAAGAGAAACGTCGATTTGTTCTTTCGATTCATTCGTAACCGTATAGATCAATACCGCCGCGGGAATCGAGGAATCGCGTTCGTTTCCCGTGACCAATGGGCTGAACGCCTTCAACCGCACGGAAACCGGCAGGTCGGGATCATCATAATCCGCCGTAACAAACGGAAACGCCGCCTGGAATCGAATCGATTGAATGCCGCGTGGGTCGGATTGTTTCAAAATGAGTTTCCTGGCTACGGTTTTCGAGTTTGTCGACACGGCGAGCGCGGCGAAACACCCTTTCGGTTGCTCGATCTGCCGGTGGGGATTGTTGTTGATGGAAAAGCGGTCGAAGGAGCCGTCGGCCATCAGCTCGATTTTGCCGGTTCCCAAACCGCCGAGTGGCAGGCCGGATTTCCACTGTTGGTTGATATCACTTTCGCAATGGGATAATTCGTTACCGGTCAATAGCCACAAAAAAAGAAGGGGCAAACGGATAATAGAAAGGGATCTCATCTTCACATTACTCCCGAGATCGGTTTGGTTTTGCTACAAAGTATACCTGTTTCCACGAAGAAGATAACACAAAATGGGTAAAATCACCGCGAAGCCGTCAAACGGATAAGTTTACGGGGAGCCTTCAAGGTTGAATGTTCGCTATGAAGGAATAAAAATAGTGTGTTGTACAATACGGAGATGATACCTGTGGTTGGATTACGTTAGCCCCAAATTGATTATCAATTTTTGCAAGGGAGTCAGACATTATGACAAAACTACTCGAAGAAGCGCTAGCTGAAGTCAATAAACTAACTTCTTCCGAACAAGATGGTATTGCCGCTATAATTTTGCAAGAGCTGATGGATGAAAAAGAATGGGACGAACAATTTGCAAAGTCACAAGAACAAATGACGAAAATGGCGAAAAAAGCCCTTGAAGATTTTCGTTCCGGTAGGGCCAGAATCATGAGGATTGAGGAATTGTGAATTCATACTTGACGGAGGAATTTGATAATCTTTTTGCACAATTGCCTTTAGATATACAAAAGCAAACTCGGAATACTTATAAACTGTGGTTGAATGATCCGAATCATCCCAGCCTCCATTTTAAGTGTGTTCACAATAAGGAACCGATCTTTTCCATACGAATTTGAAGAGGTTGGCGGGCTTTGGGGGTACGGAAACAGAACACAATCAGCTGGTTTTGGATCGGATCACATGCCGATTATGATCAAGTATTAAAACAATTTTAAGAAAATTGTTGATTCTACAACCACATAAACACAACCATTTCCATCCTGTTTTATGGTGATTTTTCATCAAAACCCTTTCATTTCGTTCCTCCCTGCGAGTAAGATGAAGTGAACCAATCTTCTCCACCATCCGGACCGATCGGATCGGCGGTGGAGTCGTTCAAGGAATAGGAGAACGAAAAGAATGACCGAACAACCCACAAATTCACGGAGAGATTTTCTGAAAAAGACCGGTTTGGGAATCGCGGCCGGTTTGACGGCGATGGAGTATCGCGCCTTTGCCGCCGAAGGAGCGAACAACCAGATCAATATCGGCATTATCGGCGTCGGCGGACGCGGCAGCGCGCTGTTGGACTGGGCCAGAAGGAAAGAAGGGGTAAAATTCACCGCCGTATGTGATGTGTACGTCAAAAGGCGTAAAGACGCGGCGAAACAAGCCGAACTCGATCCCGAAAACGAAAAGGATTGCACCGGCGATTATCGCGAAGTTCTCAATCGCTCGGAAGTCGATGCGGTAATCATTGCCACGCCGGATCACTGGCACGCCCCCATTGCCATTGCCGCGATGAAAAAGGGAAAAGACGTTTATCTCGAAAAACCGATGACCCGAACGGTGGAAGAAGCGAAGGATGTTCACCAAACCCGGTTGGCAACCAATCGCATCCTGCAGGTCGGCAGCCAAACCACCTCCAGCGATCAATGGTGGAAAGCCAAAAAAGCGATCCAGGACGGCATGATCGGGAAATTGATCATGAGCCAGGGATCGTACCATCGCAATTCCACCGAAGGGGAATGGAACTGGAGTATCGATCCCAACGCCGGTCCGGACGCGGAAGGCGACAATTACATCGATTGGGATACCTGGCTCGGCTCCGCGAAGAGACGGGAATGGGATTCCGACCGCTTCTTCCGTTTTCGTAAATTCTGGGATTATTCCGGCGGTATCGCCACCGATTTGTTCTATCACGTCATGGCCCCGCTCAACATTTGCTGGCCGGAGCCGCAATTTCCGTATAAAGTCATGGCCAGCGGCGGGATTTACGTGTTTAAAGACACACGCGAAGTGCCGGACACGTTTGCCTTGATGGCGGAATATCCCGGCGAGCATCAGGTGGTTCTTTCTTCCAGCATGGCCAACAACATGCACATTCCCGGCCTGATCCGCGGGCATGAAGGCACGATCATGATGGTGCCGCATGGCGAGTTCGAAGGCCGCGTGGATCACATTACCGTCACCGCGCAGCGCCCCTATCGCAAGCAATTCGCGGAGAAATTCGGCAAAGAGGAAATTCAGCTGGATTGCGAACCGCGCATGGATCATATGGACAATTTCCTGCAATGTGTTCGCACGCGCGAAAAACCGGTTTTGGATACGGAAACGGCGTATAAGGCAATGGTCACCATCGCCATGTCGGTGGAATCGTATCGCACCGGGAAAGTGTTGTATTTCGACGAAAAGCGGGAAAAAGTAATTGATCGCGCGCCCAAGCGAAAAGAAGAAAAGAAATCGTAATACGGGGATTGTAACTTCACCGTGCGAATAGCATGAAAAACAGAGCCCATTTTTAAAAAATGGGCTCTGTTTTGTTTTTCTATGCGTCGGCGATTGATAGGATGGTCAACCGCGTCAATAACCACGCCTTCTATAACGCCCACCGTTGAAACGAATTGGAGATGTTTGCCGTGAGCACGAAACAATTCGGAGCCCATAACCACGCCTTCTATAACGCCCACCGTTGAAACGGTGGGCTCACATATCGTTTGCCCCGGTAGGGGCAATTGATGATAAGCCCAGCCTTTCAAGGCTGGGCGGCGCAGCGATTTTCATTGCCTCTTCATGGTTTCTTCATTCGATGGGTTTTGTGGTTGGAGAGGAATCGATCCGTATTGCGATAATTTTTCCATTTCCCGGTACCAATCCGGAAACTTTTCCGCCGCGGTGATATCGTCCGTGCTTTCCACGCCATCGGCGCCGAGGCTGCGAAGATCGACCTTGCTCGGAGGGATGACCTGGTAGAAGAATTTGTTTCCCCACGGGTCGCGCAGGGCGATTTCCGAATCGACGTAGGGTCCCCGCCATTCCCCGGTTCCCTCGAGAATCGTCGGCTGCGCCACCAACGCCTCCAAATGATTCTCATTCGACGGGTATGCGCCGACGTGAAGGCGATAGAGTTCCAACACGGTGATCAGATACAGCATTTGCAAATCGAATGAACATTCCTTGCCGGCGATAAACACGCGGTAGGTATCGAGTACGGCGGCGTCATGGTTTTGGTTTCCGCAGGCTACGAACAACAGGAACAGACAAAAGAGGACAAGAAACAATTTGGGAATTTTCGTGAACTTCGATTGATCGGAAGTCGTGATGGGAGAGAGGAAGTCGCTGCCTTTGCCAGTCGGGGATTTCAACATTTTTTTTCACCTTTCATGGATCGTGAAGGGATGGTTTTCCTCTTTCTTATCATAGATTGCCCTTTTTAAAAAGAGAATCGCTTCACAATCATTTGACATTTACTCAAAATATGATTTCATATAGAGGAATTTTTCTGTTTGTATTTCTCTGATTGAAGGTTTGTATTCTTTTTCGGTTGAGGGCATATCATGATACAGCGATTGTTTCGAAACAGTTTGCGTGGATTTCTGATTGGATTGGTTGGAGTTTTAATTTTATCGTTTACCGGCTGCGGCGGATTCAAGGTGGTTCGTATTCCCATCCCCATTCCCACGTTTGGTTTTGGGAAAAAAACCGAACAGGTAACCGACCGTTCCCGTCCCCCGTCTCCAACCGTAACGACGCCCGGCGCTATGGAAGGATTGGCGTCGTGGTACGGCCGGCAGTTTCAGGGAAGACGCACCGCCAGCGGGGAGCGATTCGATATGAACAAATTGACGGCCGCGCATAACACTCTTCCGTTCAATACAAAAGTACGAGTCACGAATCTGGAAAATGGAAATTCGGTGATCGTGCGGATCAACGATCGCGGACCGTCCATTCAGGATCGCATCATCGACGTCTCTCTCGCAACGGCCCGCCGTTTGGATTTCGAGCGGCAAGGGGTTGCGCGCGTCCGGCTCGATCCGCTTTGATTGAAATCCACGTTTCCGGTTGTTTTTATTCCTGTCCCAAAACGCTATAATTGCACGGGAACATCAGTTTCGATGATGCCTTCGAAACAGAGTACGGTTGTGCAGACATGAACGAGCGAGTGGAAATTTTTCTGGTGGATGAGGAAGGAATTCTTCTGCGGGCGTATACGGAAGAAGCACAGTATTATTATGACGGGGATCCGGAAGAGCCGGAATCTCCGTTGATCGAAGCGTTGAAAAAATATTATAAAAACCATGCTCCCTCGACGATGATGGCGCTCGGATTTGAAACGCCGGCGGGAACACTGATTTGGCAAAGCGAACTCGCATCGCCGTATGGCGATGACGGTTTTGTGGAGATCGGCGAGCGATTGTACCTCGAAAATGCATGGGGGGAGCGCGTCCAGGATGAATATGCGTATGAAGATTTGGCAAAAGGCGAGATTCCGGTCGGTTGGATTTCGATTTCCCGGTAGGACTAATCGTTTTTGTATTTTTGTAAGTACGATCGCATTTTTGATGGGATTTTCTCAAGCGGATGCCGCCGCTTCGGCGACCCCCCGCTTGCTTTCTCCCGATCTTTTTCTTTTAAAAAACACAGATTCGGAAATTCGATTAAATTGGCAAATACCTGATCTGGAGGCGGAGCGGGTTCATCGCGTTTTGCTTTTTGTTCCCGGTCCGGTTGCAGCCGCGACCTGCACGGTCCGGCGATTTGAATGGCAGTCCATTCGTAACGGAGAAGTCCTGGCATCGGGCGATGACATCTCGTTTCCCACCGGCGAACGATACGGAACCAAACCACAGGTATATTTCCGTGAATTGGGATCGTTGGCGGGTTGCCGCATTGCGGCGCTGCAATTGACTCTGGGAATGCAGTCGTCTTCGTACCAACCGGACGACCGGCCGAACGTAATCTTTCCTTCCGGCGAAATCCATATCGAATTTCAGCAAATCGATGCGACGCCCTTCGTCGCTTTCCCGAACGATATGACGCCCATCGCGCAAAGCCTGTTCCTCAATCATCCGCCTCTGCGTTGCATGGAAAGGAAAACAACGGACAGTTCGATCCCCCCCTATCTCCGGACCACAAGCCTGAAACTCATGACACAAAAGGAAGGAATCATCACAATCCCCGCGCGAAGGTTATTGGACTTGCCGGAGACCGATCGTGCGATCCAATCGCTGGCATTCCTGCGGGAAGGAACGGGGATTCCATTTTTCGTTGCCGATCGAAAGGGCAAGGCAAAGACGAAGGGAAAATTAGTCGCGGATGACGTCGTATATTTTTATGCGCCGAAATCGGATTCCCCGTATGCGGCGGAAACGGCGACGTGGTTCGTTTCCTCGCCGGAACATCATCTGTTGATTACGCCAACAAAATCCCGCGGCGTGAACGAGGGACATTCCCTTTTTCAACAATTTTGCCGTTTGGAAGAAGATCATTTGTTTGTGGAAGAACACAACAAAAACGAAAAACAGGCAGATTATTGGATGTGGCACGACTTCAAGCAGGAGGGAAAGAAGGAATTATCGTTTTCGCTTCCTCCGACAATTGAACCGGTTACCGCCGCGATCCGATTTCAAATCGGCGCGCAGCCGGCGTATATTTCCTTGGCCACCGATGCTCTCACGGCCCTATACAACGGGAATCCGCTGGTTGGAGTACTATCTTCCGTCGGCGCCGGTTTGTATTCCGCGACGGCCACGATCGGGCCGGATCAGTTGAAATCCGGAACCAACGAATTGTCCATCGAAGTAGCGCTGAAGAATACCTATTCCGATCCGTCCGTCGGAGTTTTCCTGGATTGGGTCGAAATGGATTATTTTACACGCGCCTACCCCTGCGATCAGCCGTTTTTCCCCACGCAGCCGACTCAAACCATCACGATTCCGGCCGGCGTCGAATGGGTGTGGTGGATACGGAATCAGGGGAGCCGTTTGGAAGACGTCGGCCTCGCTTCCGGTGAGCGTAAAACGGCGCAATTACCGAATACAGACGCGGATTGGCGCATTTATTTTCAATCGGCTGATGCCATCGTCGATGAAGTGACGATAGAAAAAAAAGGCAGTATGGAGTCGCGGTCGTTTTCCTGGCATGACGATCGGCAGGCCGACGTGATATTGATCGCCCCCGGCGAGTGGGAATCCATCCTTTCCCTGTTTCAATCCTCGCTGCGGCGCGAAGGGTACACGATTCGTTTCGCCGCGATTGAGGATATTTACGATGTGTTCGGCGACGGCCGTTTATCTCCCTACGCCATTCGCTCGTTTCTTCATCATGCCTTTCATCATTGGGCAAATCCCAAGCCGTCGTATGTTCTTCTGATCGGCGACGCGACGTGGGATTATTGGGGGCGTTATCGCAACGGCGTGGTGAATATCGTTCCCGGTTTTCGCGAGCACATGTTGTACGCCGTGGAAAACTGGTTTACCCGCTGCGACGATCCCGGCGACGGGATTTCGGACATGATGATCGCCCGCTGGCCGGTGCGGTCCGCGACGGAACTACAGACGGTTATGGAGAAAACCATTCGTTATAAAGAAAATCCGTTGCCCGGCGATTGGCTCAACCGCTTATTCCTGCTGACCGACGATACCTTCGAGCAATATTCCAATGAATTGGCGGAACAATGGATTCCCAAACACTTTCGTTTGACGCGAAGGCATATCGTCGATTATCCGCTGATCGACAACATTTATCTGCCCGAACGCCTGCGCGCATCGTTGCGAGCCAAAACGAGTCTCGAAGCCACGAAAGACATCCTGAACATTATTGAGCAGGGCGTATTTTTATGGGAATTTTTCGGCCACGGCGCGCCGAATGTGTTTGGCGAGGAGCGTATGTTTTTCGGCGGCGGTTCGAAATTTTCGGACGTGAAAAAATTGACGAATTTGCGCCGCCAACCGATTATTTGGGCGTTTACCTGCGAGACCACTTCGTTCGATTATCCGCGCGAGAAGTGGAACATCTCGATCGGGGAGGATTTGCTGACGCATCCGAACGGCGGCGCCGTCACGCTGATCGGCGCGACCGGCCGCGGGTATCCCAGCGATCACGTCGTGCTGGCCCGCGCCATGCACGAAGCGGCGTTTACCTATCGATTGCGAACGCAAGGGCAAATATTCTTCGCCGCCCAACTGATCGGATTGGCCTACCATCCGACGTTTGAACCGAAAGACCAATTTTGCATTCTCGGCGACCCGACTATTGCCTTCCCTTCGTTCATTCCGATCGCCGGAGAAGTGGAATCGACGGATCAGGGTTGGGATTATACCTGGACCATTCCCGACGAGATTCAAAGCGCCGCCGGTTTCACGGTCTGGTCAGCCACCGAAGGCGACGTACGAATCGAACAAGAACTGGCTTCCAATCCGGAAACCATCGATCACGTGAAGGGCCGTCTTTCTTCCGACGATACGAACATCAAAACTATCGGGATCGATGCGTTTACAACTCGAAACGAACGAATCGTTGTCGGACACGGATCGATTTCTCTGCCGCCGAAAGAAACGGCTTCCGCCTTTATTCCCGCCACGACCGGCCGATTGCCCGATCTGACCTTCCAATCGGATTCGATCGTTGTGGAACCGCGGTCTCCACGCTCCGGCGAAACCATCTTCGTTTCCGCGACAGTGCGAAATGAGGGCAAGGCAAGCGCCGAAGATGTATATGTTTCCGGTTTCGCGGAAAAAACAAAAAAAGGGAAAACCCCGTTTAAAGTGGTTGTTGGTTCGCAAGGCGCGAAAGTCCCACGAATCGATCCCGGCGAAGAATTTCCGGTCCGTGTGCGCTGGGATCCGACCGACAACGACGGGGATCACACGCTCTCGCTGGAAATCGATTCGAATAAACGGATCGAGGAGGAAAACGAAGACAACAATACAATTTCCACCGCGATCAACGTTCGAAAAAAAGCGGATCTCGTCTTCGATGTAACGCGAACGAAGATCGAACCGATAAACAATGGGCTGCTATTCCAAATCTATTTTGAAATCGTCAATCAAGGAGAAAGTCCTGCCGAAAAAATCGTCATCGAGATGGCGCTGAAACAGCCGAATGGCAAGGAAATCAAGCAGCCCATTCCCAAATTCGTATCTCTCGAGCCCGGTGAGAGATACAGCGCCGGCGGCATCAAAATTCCCGCCGACATCGAATATTTTAAAATGATCATCGATCCCGACGAGATTGTCGATGAAGAAACGCACGAAAATAACGTGTTTCTTTATACTCCTTCCAAAATTGGGGGAAATTAAGGGAGTGTGTGCGGCGTCGGGACAGGCGGAAGTGCTGTACAGGAAATTGACTATTTATGTAATTTTTTACACATTACGCTTCCTCTACGATTTCGAATCCCTTTAACGTGGCGAGATTATATACTTCCCGCTTGAAATCGCCATAAAAAGTAACGCGATGCCAGCCGCGGGCGTCCCATCCTTCCATCAATTTGTACACGTCGCCCTTCACCTCGACCGCCAGTTTGTTGCGGCAGGCCATGTCTTCGTCGACGTTTTCGACCGTAACGCCCTGATGAAAGAGAATTTGTTTGGGATCCATGATGATTTCGATCGTGGTCGTCATTTCGCCCAGCGGCATGAGCGAACGGTCGCACGCGCCTTGTCGATCTTCGGAATGGTCGCGCAGATGATAGGGATTGCTTGGTCCCTCCGGGCCGAACACTTTCGTCGGGGCCACGCAATGCGCATAAATGATTTGATTCTTGGCGGTGTCGATCACGGGATCGGAAATAAAACCGGGGCGGCCGGTTTGATACGACATCATTAATTTGACAAAACAAGAGCGTTGATCCGCCTCGCATGCGCCGACGCAGCCTTCATCATCCAGCTGCATGAATCCCAGGCAGGGATAGGCGTGAATGTGTCCGCCGTAAAATCCGCCCAGGCAATTGATGGCGATCGCCTGCGCTTCCCGCTCATCCAGCACTGTGCGCATGGCTAAATACATCGCTGCGGACTTATCGATTTCCTCCCGCGTCGGCTCCATCATTTTCTCGGCGTTCCGAATCCATTCTTTCGCCAGGTCTTTCGCTTGCTCCGTCCCCAAATGGCGATCGTAGGCGTCATTCAGTTCCTTGAAGGGCACATCCAGCATTTTGGTTCCGAAGAATTCCTCGAAACGCGCATCCGGATTTCCGCCCACGACCAGAATTTTGGATCGTTCCAGGCGTTTGAGCGTATGGATGCAGCGCACCGCCCTGGCAATATCTTCGACCTTCGAGGACGAGACGCCCAACACCTTTTTCCCCGCCCGTTTGGCGCGTCCGTAGGACATCAGAAATTCGCCCGAACCGGCGAAGAGATGGTCGGCGATCACCGCGGGTTTTCCCGTATCGGTGATGAGATCTGCCGCGTTTCCCCACAAACACCCCGCGAAATATATCAAATAGCCATCCACTTCGCTGTCGTTTTCCACGACCTTATTAGCATCATCCGTCGACATGACGATGGCGGGAAGATATTCGATTCCCGGACTGACCGCTTGCAGTCGAGACAGGAATTCCTTGTTATGCCCGTCGAAATCATAGTCGATGTTGGGCCAGATCGGATTGGCCGGGGAAGGATAGGCGAAAACCAGCCGGATTTTCGTTTTGATCTCATTGACTTCGCTTCGCGCCGCCGTGGGGGTAATCAACGCCGACAATGCGGATACTCCGGCGAACGCCGCACACCCACCCATAAAGGTTCGTCGGGAAAACCCCTCTGTTTGCTTCGGCCTATTCAACTGGTTGCTCATGATATGGACTCCTTTATATCTTGTGATCGATTTCGATTGGATTTCCTGATTACCGGAGGCGATACCGGTTCCCATTCATTATCATGGAAGTGATTAGTCCATCAGGCAATGAAAATGTCAAGGTTTCCACAAGAGGGCAGGATTGGGAATTCCGTGGTTCGTTGTGATCTTTACTCCTGCGGAGGGCTACGCTTCAGCCGATAGTGATCCAACGGAGCGACCAGGGTTTCAAAGGCATCCGTGGAAATCACGTGGATTTTGTCATCTCGGTTCGTGGCGCAATAGACTCCCGCCGGCATGGCGCTGTCGGAGCCGAATTGCAGCAGAACTTCTTCGTCAGCGGTCATCACCAGAATTTCGCCGCGTGGACTCCATAACCCGTATTGCTGATAGCGTTCCGTGTCATCGACGGGAGAATCGAATTCCGCCAGGATGGGCAGATCGGATAAATTGTCGATCAGCCGATTCACCGCCGACTCGTCAGCCGCTTCCCGGCTCGGTTCCACAAGCGCCCATTTTCCGCTCTCGTCACGTTCCAATGAAAAACTGTTCCAGTAATCGGTTTTGACCTCAATGCGAAGCATCTGATTCGCGGGAATCCGCAGGACGGATTGCGATCTCGAACCGGAGCGCATGTCCGAACGATATTTTTTCTGAGTCAGCAGGGTCAGCAAGCCCAGAACCGTTGCGACAATGGCCAGGAACAACGTCAACCGCTTGTTCATTTCGCCTTCCTCCATTTGTAGTTCAGGAAAAGGGCGGCGGAGATGGCCGCGCCGGGTAGGAGTATCATACTCCACCAATAAATCAATTTCACATCCTTCGCCGTCAACGCCAGTGTAAAGATTTCCGCCCGTTTGGGGCGAATGGAAAGCAAATCGTGCCGACCGGCCAGCCATTCCACGCAGTTGAGAAACAGGTCCGCATTTCCCGCCAATTCAACATATTGGTTCGTGCAAAAATCGGAATCCCCGATGACCACCATGCGTCCCTGCATGGGATCATGCCCGGGATCCGCGAACGATTGATACCGCTCCGCCGCCACGCCGACAGAGATCGGGCCTTTTCGGTCCCGTTGCGAATCCAGCTGCAGCGGACCGCTCTCCTTGAATTCCAAGGCCCAGCCACTGCCGCTCGTATGCATGAAATTGGTCGCGTAAACGGAGGGATTGGGAGTGGTGAGATTCACGCCGATGCGCCGCGCCGCCGGAAGCACGGCGGCCTGTCTCTCCATGCTCCGGCCGATCGGATGTCGGGAGTCGAATCGATGCACATAAAGAACGCTTGCATCCCCGCCGGCGAGGTGGCTTTGAAAATCGGCCACGATATCGTTGTTGAGACGTATGTTCCAGGTATCCAGCCAGGACACAAGATCGGCGTCGAATCCCGGCTCCGGAAGAAAGAGAATTCCGCCGCCGCGATCCAGCACCTGCCGAAGCGAATTCACTTCTTCCGCCGTAATCGCCTGCCGGGGACCGGCGATGACCACGACCTGCGTATCCTCCGAAAAGCGCGGATTTCCGCCCGGCATGATAATGGAATGTTGAACCACCCAATTGGCGTTCTGCAATTCCTGCACGATGTGAGACAGACCGGCGTCGCCGGCAGCTTCCGGATTTTTCTCGCCGTGACCGGAAAGGAAAACCACCTTGCCGGGCTGCGCACGCGTCAAATGCAGAAGCACGGAAGTGATTTCAATCTCGCCCACAAAATAGGCGGGGCCAAGAATCCGCCGTCCTTCGACCACCTGGAGAATCTTATTTTGAACGAGGGCAGCTTGAGGAATACGACGGTATTTCTCGCCGGACGCGATCAGGATTTCTTCGGACAAGGGACCGGACAATTGCAGTTTTTCCCGCCAATAATCCATTTCCGCCGGAGACTGCGCCGGATCGATGTAATGCCGTTTCAACCAGGCGCTGCGGGAAGCGTAATCGTCCAGCAAATTCTCGATTTTCATGACCAGATCGGAAGGCTTCGTGATGGTGACGACGATGTCCACCGGCGTTTCGATCCGGGTCAACACGTTTCGGGTCAGTTCGGAGATTTCGTACGTTTTCGATCCGGTCAGATCCAGTCGAAAATAATAAAAATATGATAAATACAATATAAAAAACCAAATGGCGACGATCAGGCCGCAATTGGCGCACACGATCAACGCCAATCCGCTGCGTTTTTTCGCCAACGCCGCCGCCACCCGGATGCGGTTTCGCCACAAAACGAAACCAGCCAATCCACCGCTAGCCAACAAAAGAGACGTGTTGTATCCGCTCCAAATCCCGCGGGAAAACCGGGAAATCACACATTCCATCAAAAGGATCAATGCGAGGGCCGAAACCATCGTGGTCAAGCGTGAATACCGGGGAAGAGACGCGACGGCATTCGGAACCGTCGCCGTTTTCCAACGCCGGGATTCGATGAGCCGGACGGCGAGAAAAAGCAACATTCCCGCGCCGATAACAAAAAACAGAACGGCGCGGGAATCAAAAATGCCGCGCCGAAAAAGAGCATAATGATGAAAAATCGAAAAATAGGCCATCCATTCGCCGAAGGAATCGGGCAACGAATAGCGCAATTCGTGCGTGGTCGCCCACAGAAGACCCAACACCATCGCGCTCATTCCCGCCAGGACCTGATTGACGGTCGCCGCCGAACAGCACAATCCCAGCGCCACGAGCAGGATAGCCAGCAGCTGTTGTCCCAAATACCCGCACAAGGCCATCGACCAGTCCGGCTCTCCCCAAATCTCCAGAATGAACAGATAAGAAAACGTCGGAGCGGACAGCATGAGAAAACTCATCCATCCGGCCAGGAATTTCCCCACAATGATCTGCCAATCCTGCACCGGCGCGGAAACCAGGACCTCGAACGTGCCGGTTCGCACTTCCTCGGAAATCAACCGCATCGTCAAGAGAGGAATCAACAAAATGGAGATGATCCCGAACGTGGAAAACACATATTGCAGAGACGCCTCCCGGGACGTCGAGAGATCGGCCGCGAAAACGTAACCGGAAATCACGAGATACGCGGCCAGCAGCAGAAATCCCGTCGGCGACAGCATGAAGGTAAAAAAATCCCGTTTCGCGATCAACCATACCTGTTTCATCGATTCACCTCGTTCATTTCCGCGGTTTCGGATGGCTCCCTGGAGCGGCAAATCCACTCCACAAACACGTCTTCGAGCGTAATTTCTTCCTTCCCCATCTCAAGAATGACGATGCCGGTTTCCGCGCAGCGCTGAAAAAGCAGCTCACGGGGATCCGATTCTACCGTACGCATTCGAAGATAAATACCTTCTTCCCCTTCCGTGTACTCTTCAATCCGGATGTCGGGAACCGCGGAAGTGAGAACGGGAAGCAGGGATGCATAAGACGAATGGCGTTTGCAGCACAATCGGTACAATGGACGGACCTGCTTTTTTAATTCATCCGGAGTTCCTTGCGTCACGAGCCGCCCTTCGCTCACAATCAGTATTTCATCACACAACATCTCCACCTCGGTCAGGATATGGCTGGAAAGAATGATCGTATGCCGCCCCCGCAAGGTCTCGATCAACCGGCGAAACTCGCGAGCCTGCAACGGATCCAATCCGATCGTCGGTTCATCGAGAATCATGACGGGCGGTCGAAACAAAAGGATCGACGCCAGCCCCACGCGCTGTCGATATCCTTTCGACAAATGACCGATCACGCGATCCGTCATCCCATCCAATCCGCATTGGCCAAGGCTCTGAAAAATGGCCGTATCCAGTTCGCTTCCGGTGATGCCTTTCAATTCTCCGATCCAGCGGAGATAGTCGATCACCCGCATTTCCGGGTATAGCGGGCAATTTTCCGGGAGATATCCGATCCGCTTTCGCACTTCGAGAGACTCCTCGAACACGTCGTATCCGCACACCCGCACCTCGCCCTCGGACGGAGGAAGATAGCCGGTGAGGAGCCGGATCGTGGTGGTTTTTCCCGATCCGTTCGGTCCCAACAATCCCACCAGGCGTCCTTCCCGGATAGTCGCGGTGACATCCACGATTCCCGGACGCGCCCCATAATATCGGCTGACCCGATTCATTTGAATCGCATAGGTTTCCGTCATGATTCGAACACCTTGTAAATCGTGAATAAGGAATACGTATAAATCGTATAGATCGTTAATAGCGTCCATCCGGTCTTGCGTCCCGGCATGCGATTCATCAGCAGGGGAACAAAGGGAATGAACAGAATCAGCATCATCACGGGAAAATCGAACAAGCGATTGGCGGTTTCCACGGGAAGCCGGCCGATCAATCCGCTGATTCCGATCACGCCCAACATATTATAAATATTGGATCCAAAAATGATTCCCACGGACGTGTCATGATGATTGCGAGAACCGGCGGCCAGAACCGTGGCCAGTTCGGGCAGGGAAGTCCCGGCGGCGATGAACGTGAGGGCAATCACCGATTCGGAGAGTTCCAATATCCGTGCCAGCGCGACTGCCGTCGATAAAACCCACCGGCTTCCCAGAATTACGCAGGTAATCCCCATGATTGCCAGGCATATAGACGCCGTCCATTGCAGGTTCCGCCGTGACAAAGTGGATTCCCATCGATTCTCCCCCACTTCTTCGAGCAGTTGCTCCGCCGGAGAATCCTGTTTCCCACTGAGAAACGACCAGAACACATACAACACACACGCAAACAAAAGCGTTCCCCCACCGATCCAGGTCAGAGAACCCGCCAGAATCAGGACATAGGTCAACAAGGCGGCAAGAAGCATGGGAATCCCATGAATAGGCAAGCATTTCGGATCCAGAACCATCCGCGAACGGACGAGGCAGATTCCGAAAATGAGGCCGGTGTTGACGATATTGGAGCCGACCGGATTGGCAAGCGCAATGCCGCCATGCCCTTTCCAGGCGGCGGAAATGGAAACGGCGAACTCGGGCAAATTGGTGGCCAGTCCGATCAGGATCGCGCCCATCATCAGCCTCGGCAAACCGGTCAGATGCGCGATCATGGCGGACGAACGAACAAACCATTCGGAGCCTTTCGTCAGAACCAAAAGGCCGATGATCAGATAAACAAATAATGAGATCATCATCAACTCCCGGAATCCGTTTCCACCGCATCCTGTGATCGACGGGAAGGCGCGGGTGCTGCGATCGACTCGTCGACGGCCCCGAGCCGTATCGCCATCTCTCCGGGATTGAACCACTCGAAGCCGATGCTGGGAAAGGCGATCTCTCCCAGCTGAATCCGTTTCGCGGCTTCGAGAGCGGCCAGATTGCGCCCGCCGGCGCCGACCAGGGCTTCGTTCATGCGGCGCGTCCCTTCGGCCTCCGCCGATTTCAACAGCCTCATCCCCTCGGCTTGTTTCTGCTGCCGATAGAGGTCGGCGTCGGCTTTCTGCTGTTCCGTATATTTGCGCGATTCGGAAAGGAGAACAGCGATCTGCAGATCGGTTTCACTTTGTAGATTCACGATTTCGGACTCCGTTTCTTTCTCGATCGTCTTCAATTTGACGAGGGTTTCCTGTTTGATCATATTCACGTTTCCCTGTTCTTCCGCCGCAAGCGCCTTCGATATTTCGAGCGAGACCATCTGATCGGCGATCTTCTTTTGCTTGATCAATTCTTCATACGCCGGATCGAATTCGAGCGAAATCACCAAAAAATCGACCAGATCGATTCCCCGGAGAATCAGCCGCTCCCGCAGCATCGCATTGGCTTTCATACGGATTTGTTCCCGCTTTTCCGAATGATAAAAGTCCTCGGTTTTCAATTGGCCGAAGATGGCGCGCGCGGCGTCGATGGAGAGGGTTTTTACGATATTCACATAATTGGCGCCCATCCCCGAATCCTGAAGAACCCGATGCGCCATGCCCTCGGCAATCCGGTAAAAGACTTCCGCATTCATCGTCACCCGGTCTCCGTCCGCGGACGTGACGACCAGGGGCCCTTCGCCGGACTCAGCCGTGCGGATGGACGTTTTGAGGAACTCCATTTTCAGGACCGTGCGGGGGAAACGATGCCAGGAATCCAGCGGCCACAGATAGCGGTGGTACCCCGGCTCGTAATCGTGGGCCACAATGCCTTTTCCTTCTCCCAGATTCACGGTTTTCACCCCGATTTCATCGGGATTGATCCTGACGCATCCCTGCGCCGTTATGCCGACAACGATAAGCAGCAAGTTCAGTTTCACGTAACGATTCATTGTGCGCCTCCTTTGGATTCCTGGCCGCCGGTGGGCGGGACGTTTGTGAGCGGGAACGGATACGAATCCTGCTGAACCGAAAATTGGCGGATTTGCGCATCCCGAGTGATCGGCGTCCCGGTAAATCGAGTTTCCTGCAAACGCCGGGCGTATTCCAAACCGATCAGACCGACTCCACCTTCTCCCGACAAGGCTTGCCGCATTCGTTCCATTCCATCCGCCTCGGCCAACAGGTTGGCTCGCACTCCCACCGCTTCCTGCGAGGCGCTGTAGATCGCCGCATCGGCGGCAAAGATCATCGTTTGCAGATATTGATCCCCTTCCCGCTTTATTTTCCGAGCCTCGGCGCGCGCCTGGATCAATCGGTACTCACATTCGCCCTCGAATTCCCGGATGCGCACCTGCGATTTCTTGACGGATTCCACGATCTGACGTTCCTGATCCTGCCGGGACGCTCTCGCCTGCGCCTGCTGTTCCTCCACCTGTTGATCGGCCAGTTTCTTCTGTTGGATGACCTCCTCATATTCCTTATAAAAACGAAAATCGCCGAGGATGAAGGCAATCACTTCGATCCCTTGCGGATTCAGGCATTCGTTCATTTTTTCCAGGCATTGCACGGCCTTCTCATTGCGTTGCTGCGCATTGTACATTTCCTCGGTCGTCAGTTGTCCGAACATCTCCAGCGCCAATTGCCGGGCATAGGGATCGATCCAAAGATCCGCAAACCGTTTGCCCGCTCCGCTTCCCTGCAGCACGGCGACCGCTTTTTCGGGGATCAATTTGAAACTGATCGTCACATCCAGACTTACGTGGCTGCCGTCGCCGGTTTTGAGTTGAATCTCTTTGCGCGCCTCGTTCCCGCGCGCCGACCAACTGAAATCCAGGCGGTGAATGGTTTTATCCAGCGTATAAAAACTAGAAACGTAAGGAAAGTGAAAATGATATCCCACGCGTTCCTTCTGTTGAATTTTCCCCGTCACGTTGTTGATGTGGATGCCGACCTGTTGTTCGTGCACCCGCGTGATTCCCTGGGAAAGAATCGCCGCGCCGAACACCAACAGAAACAGCAGGACGATGAAGCGGAACATCCGTTTCCAATTCCAGTCCTGCGGATGAAAAATCTTCATTTCCGCCGTGACGTCTTTTACCGTTTGTTGCAGGGTTCGCCAAAAATGCGCTCCCTTTTCCGTAAGGTTTTTTCCATTTTGGATATTCGACATAAGCCATCTCCTCGTCCCATTGTTCTGCAATCGATGTCTTCCTGATGCCTTGCCTCATTCCGTCTCGTCGCACTGTATTGGACCGACGATATTCTTTCCGTTCGTTTTCGGCGAAAAATGAATCGCCTCCTCCCCCAACTGTTTGATCAGACGTTGCGGATGGATACGAGAATCGAACGATTTCCCGTGGTCGTCGTGCGAGTGGAACCAGGCAAAGGCGAACTCTCTTGCGCGTTCTTTTCGCCGGGCCCGAATGACGGTCCACCGAAAAAAATAATACGCGATGACGGAAACCACGGTTCCGTTGAATATGGCGCCGATCACGAGATGATAAAACACCTTCCTCGGATAATGCGGCGACAGGATCAATTCCCAGAAATCCTCCCGACCCACCGGGATGAAATCATGAATGGGAATGCCGGTAATGAGGCTTCCGACAGTCAAATGAATGGAATAAATGATCGGAATGGACACCGGATTCGTGATCCAGGTGGCGCCGACGGCCAGAACCCGATTGCAATTCATGGCAGCCGCGATCAAAAACGCGACGATCATTTGGATGCCCGGCGGAACCACCAGGCCGACGAACAACCCGATCGCGGCGCCGCAGGCGATCTCCTCCGGAGTTCCCGTATGTTTCATCATGCTCTGCATATATGCTTTGATGCTTTTTATCATGCGTATCATTTCTCAACTTCCCGGAAAATACACGAAACCGATCAACGATTTCTATTTTTTTTACGCGAAAGATTCGCGATTGTCGAACAGGAGTATTCGAGGTTCATCCCTCGCAACATCAATTGATCATCCGGATGCTCTTGTCCGCGAAATTCTCTGTCATCCAACTCCGCCGACGCATTTTACGTCATTATTAAATTATAATAATAAAAACGATGCACACGCAAGAAAACAGTCTCTACCGGAATGGGAATATCGGAAACTAAACGGGGCGTATTGAAAGGAAATCTTCCCGATCGGTAGTCGACCGCGGGAAATGGTATTGGACAATGCGATCAAGAATCGGGAATTTCAAGAATGGACCTTGTTCAAAACTGCGAAAACCGCCAAGCGACAGGGTTGATTCACAAAATGCCAGGCAGGAACAGGAAAATTTGCCGTTTCTCTCGATCCGAAACACGCTGTAAAAGGAGACATATTCGTGGCTGCGAATCCGATGGGCATCCACAAACGCGTTGAATCGGTGATGATTTTTTCTATATTCAAACGGAATGAGAACTTGCTCAGGCCGCGGCTCCTTGGCGTCGTCGTTGCATGCGTCATCCGCGTTCGGAAGGCAACCGTCGATAAAAAAGTTCACTCCCATATCGAACGCGGACGAAGTGAACTCGATTTCCATATCCGTTGCCTTTACCCATAAACAAACAGGCTCGTTCGCCGTTCCGAGTTGTTCCGCAAATGCGTAAGGATGGCCGCCAACAAAACCAAGCCCTATCGACAAGACGGCGACCATCCGCAATCCGCGAACGAACGGATGCGTAAAATCAACTCGGAGCCTTTTGAACATGGAATTCTTCCATTTGCCTATCAAAGATATACTTGCGTTCTTAACGATTCATCGACACATTATATAACGCGCGCCAGAAAATATCACGGAAAAAGAGAATGGGGGAAACAATCGGCTTCGACCTTGGTTCCGGTCCGCTTCTCTTTTCAAAATTCCGCGTGTTCCGTTCGCCGAATGATTTCATTTTGCAGTTCTTCCCCCAAATCCACGAAATAGTCGCTATACCCCGCCACCCGCACGATTAAATCACGATATTTTTCGGGACTTTTCTGCGCTTCCCGCAGCGTTTCCGCCGTCACGCAATTGAATTGGATATGGTGTCCGTCCAAACGAAAATAGGTGCGGATAAGATGCGTCAATTTGGCGATCCCGTCGTCATCGGCCAGGAGTTGCGGGGTGAATTTTTGATTCAGCAAAGTTCCGCCGGTCCGAATATGATCGATTTTCGCCGCCGATTTGATGACCGACGTCGGGCCGTTGCGGTCCGCACCCTGCACCGGCGAGATGCCTTCCGAGAGCGGTTCGCGCGCCAGTCGCCCGTCGGGCAATGCGCCGGTTACGCGGCCGAAATAGACGTGCACCGTGGTCGGCAGCAGATTGATGCGATGACAGCCGCCCCGCACATTCGGTCGCCCGTCGACGGCGTTGTAATAGGCTTCGAAGATTCGCCGCATCACCGCGTCGGCGTAGTCGTCGTCATTGCCATATTTCGGCGTTTCGTTCAAAAAGCGTCGGCGATACTCTCTATCGTGTGAAAAATTCGCGCGTAACAGCTCCTGCAGTTGCGGCATGGTCAAAATCTTTTTGTCATACACATTATATTGGATCGACGTCAGCGCATCGGTGACGCTGCCGAGTCCCACGCCTTGAATGTAGCTGGTGTTGTAGCGCGCGCCGCCGGCGTGATAATCCTTCCCGTTCGCAATACAGTCATCGATCAGCAGAGAAAGGAACGGCGCAGGCATATATTTCGCGTACAGCCGATCGATGAGATTGTTTCCCTGAATTTTGATGTCAATAAAGTATCGCAGTTGGGTTTCGAACGCCGTAAAAAACTCATCGAAGCTGTGAAAGTCGCATGGATCGCCGGTTTGCAAACCCAATTGCTTGTTCGTATGGGGATCGAAGCCATTGTTCAGCGTCAATTCCACAATTTTCGGAATATTAAAATAGCCCGTCAGAATATACGCTTCTTTCCCGAACGCGCCGCTTTCCACACAACCGCTCGCTCCGCCGCAGCGGGCGTCTTCCACCCGCTTTCCCTGCCGCACCAATTCCTGCACGATGGCGTCGGTGTTGAAAATGGACGGCTGCCCGAAACCGGTTTTGATGATCTTCAAAGCCCGTTTGATGAAACGATCGGGATTTTTCTTGCTCACCTGCAGCATCGAGCTCGGCTGCAACAGGCGCATTTCTTCGATCACGTCCAACATCAGGAACGTCAATTCATTCACCCCGTCCGAACCGTCCGCTTGCACGCCGCCCAAATTGATCAGGGCAAAATCGGTGTAGGTCCCGCTCTCTTCCGCCGTTACCCCCACCTTCGGCGGCGCGGGATGGTTGTTGAATTTGATCCAAAACGCTTGCAGGAGTTCTCGCGCCCTTTCTTCCGTCAATCGTCCTTCTTCCAGATCCTTTCTGTAAAAAGGATAGAGATGTTGATCCAGCCGGCCGGGATTGAAGGAATCCCACGGATTGAGTTCCGTAATCACGCCCACGTGCACGAACCAATAATATTGCAGCGCTTCCCAAAATGTTTGCGGCGCATGGGCGGGGACTCGCTCGCAAATGCGCGCCATTTCCCGCAATTCTTCTTTTCGCTCCGGCGCCGTTTCCCGCGCCGCCATGTCATCCAATCGTTACGCATGGCGTTGCGCAAACAGAATCAGCGCATCCGCGGCAATCTCCATGGCTTTCAATTCATCCCGCTTGTCCAGCGCGTCGCGATCACAATAAAAATCCAACCGCTCGCTGCTTTCCGCAATATCTCGTTTTATATCCAAAAATCCCTTTTTATAAATCTTGTCCCCCAACACCGTGTGTCCCGGCGTGCGTTGTTCTTGAAATTCGGTGAATATTCCTGCTTCATACGCCGCTTTCCAATCATCGGATATTTCCGAAAAAATCCGATCCCGCATGGATTTCCCCCGCCAAAAGGGAATGATTTCCTTCTCATAAAGCAACCGGCATTCCTTATCGACGGAATACGGGATTTTTTCACGGGAATGGAGAATATCGAGATCGTTCAATGTATGAATGCAAATTTCGGGGTATGTCGGAGTCGCTTTCGGCGCGGGTCCCCGCTCGCCGATGATCAGTTCGTCGTCCTGAATGGAAATCGCCTTGTTTGCCATGATGTAGTGGAACGCCAGCGCCCGCTTGACGGGAACGGATACGCAATCCGCTTCGTGGCTGCGATAAAATTCCGTCACCAACTTCGCGCGTTCGCAGGAAATGCTCGGCCGCGCCGCTGTGCTGCATTCCCGCAGTGTTTTAATCCTGTCCCGCATGGTTATCCTCCGATTTTCACAAGAAAACCCTGTTTTTCAAATCGATTCTTCACCGCATTCACCTCATCCTCCGACGGTGGATGGATATCCGTCATTTTATTCTCAATTTGCAAGCGACGGTACTTCTGCGAAGCGGTTTGATGATAAGGGAGAAAGTGGATGGTATTCACGCCATTCAATTCACGCACAAATTCAGCCAATCGTTCCAAATTATCGTCCGTATCCGTGATCCGCGGAATCAGCGGAACCCGCACGATCATGGCGTTTCCGTTCGCCGTCAGCATTTTCACATTCTCGTGAATCAGCGAATTCGAAACGCCTGTGTATTTTTCATGCAATTCTCCATCCATTAGTTTTAAATCGTACAAAAATAGATCAACGGCGTTCGCAATCGATTGCACGATATCCGCCGGCGCATAGCCGGTTGTATCCAACGCCGTATGAATCCCTCTCCGCTTGCATTCGGCAAGAGATTGGCGCAGAAATTCATGCTGGACCAACGGCTCCCCGCCCGAAAACGTCACCCCGCCGCCCGATTCTTCGTAAAACAAAAGATCTTTCTCGATTTCTTGGATGATAGTTTCCACGCTCACCCGGCCAATCGATTTTGCATAAGATTGTTTGACAAACGTTTCGTTCGGCCAATCCCGCAATCCTTCGGGATTGTGGCACCACCAGCATTTTAAGGGGCACCCCTGCAAAAACACCGTCGTGCGGATGCCCGGTCCGTCATGCACCGCATAGCGTTTGATGTCGAAAATGATGCCTTCCACCATAATAACCTATCCACACTCTTGCAGATCGTCTACATTCCCGTAAGATAACAGGAAAATTAAAAGGCCACCTTGGCGGCGCGTGGTGATGCAGACCTCTGGTCTGCACATGCAGGCGGAAAGCCCGCACCACAATATTTTCATAGAAACCGCCATGATCGGTTGATCACAACGAAGCATGAAAAATTGTGGTGCAGACCGGAGGTCCGCACCACAATATTATCATAGAAACCGTCATGATCGATTGATCAGAGCAAACGATAAAATAAGCGTCGTGTGTTCCGACGTGGGTAAAGCAAGCGTCCTCGCTTGCATGAACAGCGCAGGCGAGGACGCCGGCTCTACCCACGGAATTTTCACACAAACATTTTATCCGCAGGAATCTATACGATGAATCTGCAGGAAATACAACAGAAATTATCCGCATCCAACCTCGACGGCTGGCTCTTCTGCGACCACCACCACCGCGACGAAATCGCCTATGCGATATTAAACCTTGATCCGAAAAAAATGACCAGCCGCCGATGGTTTTATTTCATCCCCGCATCCGGCAGTCCGACGAAAATCGTTCACAACATCGAATCCGCCCGCCTCGATTCCCTTCCCGGCGAAACCATCCACTATTCCAGCTGGCGCGATTTACACAAATTTCTGAATACCGTCATTCATGATAAAACCATCGCCATGCAATACTCGCCTGATAATAATATTCCGATGATCTCGCTCATCGACGGGGGAACCATCGACCTTATCCGTTCCTTCGGCGCGGCCATCGTCTCTTCCGCTGATTTCGTGCAGTATTTCCTCGCCCGCCTCGATCGAGAAAGCATCGATCTGCACATCCAGGCGGGGGAACTCGTTCAAAAAATCAAAGACGAAGCTTTCGAACTGGTCTCCACGTCGCTAAAAGAAAAGAAATATAAAACAGAATACGAGATTCAACAATTCATCCTGCGACGATTCGCGGAGGAAAGCCTCACATGCGGGGAGCACGCGCCCATCGTCGCCGTCAACGAACATGCTGCCGATCCTCATTTTGAAGTAAACGCGGACCACCCCTGCTTCATCAAAGAAAACGACCGCCTGCTGATCGACCTCTGGGCCAAACTCGATCAACCGAAAGGCGTCTACTACGACATCACATGGTGCGCCTACGCCGGGAACCATCCACCTGAAGAATACAAACAGCTCTTCGCCATCGTCGTGCAGGCCCGCAAACTCGCCAAACAGCTCATCACCGATCGCTTCCGAACCAATGAACCCATTTTCGGTTACGAGGTTGACGAAGCCGTCCGCCATTACATCACGAAACACGGTTACGGCGACTATTTCACCCATCGCACCGGTCACAGCATCGGCGGCGAAGTCCACGGCATCGGCGCCAACATCGACAATCTCGAAACCAAAGACGAACGCCGACTCATCCCCGGCCTCTGCTTTTCCATCGAACCGGGTATCTACAAACCGCCGATCGGCGTACGGACGGAAATCGATCTCTATATCGATTATGACGGCGCGGTGTGTAGCCAGGGACCGGAACAGGAAGTATTATTATTATTATTGTAAAAAATTATTCATTTTTTTACAATCTTCCCTCCTATCAGCTTAAATCAGTAGAAAATCACTAGAATTCTCGTCCACCTCTTGATCATCTCCAAGGCAACAATACAATTTCATCACCAATAACCAATTGACTGGCGCGAAAGGCAACCTATATGAGATCAAAACGTCGTCCTTATTTTTTTTCAATTCTCTTATTTACATCACTGACGATTCTATTGATTATTCCAACAACGACATTCACTAACACCGGATCAGACCTGTACAAAAAAATACCGCCATCTGAAAAAATGCGGGAAAAATCCACACTCGCACCCGCGAAAAGCCTCTCATTTCGCCCCTCGGCGGAACTGGGGGAAATTACTACCGGAATCACGGAAGGGACGTTGGTTGCCGGAGAAAAAAACTATTATACGTTCGCTTATACGGCGGGAATCTCCATCACCATCGATTTGATATCTCCTGAATTCGATACGTTTTTACGCATCTATCGCGATGGCGCTTTAATCGAAGAAAATGACGACGGGGGAACAAATACCAATTCACAAATCGTCTATTCATCGGACGCCTCCGGGGTGTTGCGTATCGAAGTCGATAGTTACAGCTCATCGGAAGGCGGCGCGTATACCTTGCAAATATCCTTTCCCACGATCATCTCATCGGAAAGGCTGGTTTTGATCGCGGATCAGCAGGGACGGTTTACGCTGAAAACGGTGGATGAGAAAAAAATGCTTTACTTCGACGATTTTCGGCCCTGGTCGAGCTGGTCCACGATTGTGATCGATTCGCAATCCTATACAAACCGATCGGATTCGTTCATCGGAATCGCGATTGAAGCGGTTACCGTAATCAATTCGCAACGTATCCGCGGCGCCTGGCGGCGCGACAATATCGAAATTCAAATGAATCTCTATTTTGTTCGCGGCTTGACGTCGGGCCAGTTGGACAATGTCGCCATCGAATGGACTTTGACCAATCTCGATTCACAAAGCCATCAAGTCGGTTTTCGCGAATTGTTGGATACGATGATCGCCGGCAACGACGGAGCGCCCTTCTTTATTCCTGAAATGGGCGGACAAACGCAAGAACTCGAATTGACCGGTGATCGGATCCCCGATTTTATCCAAGTCATGGACGATCTGGCTAATCCGACCTTGCGTGGAGAAATCAGTTTCGGTGGAGCGCATAAACCGGACATCTTCCAATTGGCGCTTTGGCCCGATGCCTACAATCTTCCCACATCCGAATATCAGATCACACCGACCAAGAGCATTACCGACGATTCCGCCGTTCACATGGTCTGGAACCAACAATCATTGTCCCCCGGCCACTCGCGAACATTTATTGTGTACTATGGTTTGGGCGGAGCGGAAGTGGTGAGCACGGAAGAATTGACGGTTACATTGACTGGTCCCGAACAACTGTCCATTGATGCTTCCCAATATTCACCCAATCCGTTCAACATTCAGGCGAATATCGAAAACATCGGCGCCGCCGCCTCGAACGTCGTTGCCGTTCTTACCCTTCCCGCCGGCTTAGAGTTGATGCCCAACGATGAACGGTCTCGTTCGCTGGGAACGATCAATCCCAATCAGGTTGCATCGCCAACGTGGAGAGTACGCGCGACCGGCGATCCCATCGGCGCATTGAAATATTCCGTCACGATTACTTCCAATGGTTTGGAGCCAATCACGATCGAACGCATCATTCGCGTTCCCGATATCACCGATACGTCCCCCATTATCATTGAATCCGGATATGAAAAACGGGAAATAGGGAGCATTTCCGCCATTCTTCTGCTGCCACAGGGCCAGGGACCGTTGGTTACGCGAGAACGGGAAACCTTTATCGCCGCCAGTGCGGAAATGACCGGCGCGGGATCGCCGATCAGCCGCATCGTCCGCTTCAAACCCAGCGGCGCGACGACTGATTTTCTCACACTGAATGATGCGTCCGCCGACAATCAAATCGTAAATATTTTCTGGGTAGCGGAAAACACGATGGGCGTCGTCATCGGCCCGCCGCTGAACAATCCCGGAAGTCTCCCGAAATATAAACTACTATATGTTGAGGGACCGTTTAGCGCCGTGATGGTGCGTCCGTGGGGTATTTATTGATCGATCGGTCCACAGAACACTCCCATCCTCTCCCCCGGCATCTTATCAATACGCCCCATCCGAAACCATCACCGCTTGCATCATGATACGATCAAAGGGAAAAACGGATGAATACCATTCGACTGTTCGATATCCCTATTCGTAACGGAATGATGGATCAAGCCGTCGAAATGATAATCGGCTGCGCAATCCAAAACAAACCGGTTCGCATTTTTTTCGTCAACGCGCATTGCATCAACCTATCCCATAACGATTCCGAGTATCACACCATACTACAACAAGCTGATTTTGTATTGGCAGATGGAATCGGGATGAAAATCGCTTCGCTCCTATTCCGCAAGCCGTTGCTTGACAATGTGAATGGGACGGACATGTATCCGTTGCTGTGCCAGGCGCTGCAACAAAAAAAACTGAGCGTTTATTTATTGGGTGGAGAGCCGGGAATCGCGGAGCGTATGCGCAATAGCACGTTGGAATTCTGCCCCGATCTGCATGTTTGTGGAGTGCATCACGGTTTTTTTACATATGCGGATGAACCGCAAATGATCGAAACCATTCGCATGGCCGCGCCGGATGTTCTTCTGGTCGCTCTCGGCGTCCCCAAACAGGAAAAATGGATTGAACGAAATTATAAACAATGCGGCGCAACAGTGACTCTTGCAGTCGGGGGCCTATTCGATTTTTATTCCGGAAAGAATCCACGCGCTCCTCTATGGATGCGAAAAATCGGGCTGGAATGGCTTTATCGCCTGTACCTGGAACCGCGGCGGTTATGGAAACGGTATCTGCTGGGAAATGTGGTATTCTTCTGGCATACGATACGGGAATGGATAAAACCTCCTAATCATTCGACCACACGTCCCGCATAAAAAAACTAAAACATGAATCCCAATTGCAAGAAATAAAAGAATGATGATCTGTCAAAAGAGGTCGTTTTTTGTTATCCTCTCTATGGAATCACGTTCAATGTGAAAGCAACCATAAATATAAGTGAATATGAGATCATGACAACCGTGAGAAAGAAATTGGCGCCCCACATTACTCACATGTTCATCGCCGGATGGCTCTTCATCCCCACTCTGGTCTCTACGCAGGAGAGCGGATCCGACCTTACGATCGTGGATGATCCGGATGCGCATGCCTTGTACGATCGCATGACGCAAGCCATGCGGGAGGCGGATTCGCTTTCGTGGGTGAGTGAATTCGTAAACGAATATGGCGGGCAAAAAATGCCCGGCGGCGCATACCGCATCTGGCTCAAGAAACCGAATTACGCCCGCATCGAAATGACGCGTGCGATGGACAACCAATTAACCGGTGTACTCATCGGCGACGGAGATTATTTCTGGATTTACTGGCCGAACGGGAAACCGCGATACGGCTGGGAAAATCAGGAGCCGTATCGGTACGACTACGAAAAATATCAATACACCTTCTATGACAAGACGTACACGCCGGTGGGGATGCATTCGCTCGGCCACGACATCGGCGATTTGGGCGGCGGCATGGGCATGTCAATCATCGACGCCAGCACTTTTCACGGATACGAAGACTCCATGCAGGCTTATCTCGACGGCGTGCGGAATATGGGGAGGGAAACGATCGACAAAGAAGAATTCGACGTTATCGAAGTGAGTTTCATGAAACATCAGCGCAGCTGGTATTTGTGGCTGTCGCAGCAGGATCATCTTCCCCGCAAATTGAAACAGGTCGTGCGCGTCAGCCAGGAAATTGTCATGGTTGAAAACTGGTCAAACGTCGCCGTCAATCCGAGAATACCCATCGAGAAATTTTCCTGGACGCTGCCGCCCGGCTGGAAACAGGTTCATAAGCCGCAGCTGGAGAAAGGTTTGTTGAAACCGGGGACGGCAGCGCCGGATTTCGAGTTGAAAGCGGCGGATGGCAGCGTCATCAAACTTTCGAATTACCGCGGAAACGTGGTCTGGTTGAACAAATGGCGTTGTGGCTGACCGGCCTGCCGCGAGGAGATAGGGAGTCTCCAACAATTATATACACAATTCAAAGACAAAGGCGTCGTGGTTCTTGGTTTCAACAGCGCGGATGATAAGAAGATCGCCATCGACTTCATGATCGAAAACGGCGTGACCTATCCGAATATTCTCGATTCCTCCGACGAGGCCAATCGGGCGATTTATCAATATGAAACGATGGGCATGAGCGCCGTACCCATGACCTACGTCATCGACAAAGAAGGGAAAATCGCCGAAGCCTGGTATGGTTACGGCGGCAGCCAACAACACGGCATCGACATATTAAAACGTCTGGGAATCGATACCTCAACTGAGATTGAATCCAATCCTGCGAAAAACTAAACTACGAAGTGGGAATCCTTGAAAGATGCCCAGGCAAAAAGTCAAAAATTGTGGTGCGGACATCCTGTCTGCACAATATATAGTGGCAGATTGTTCATTGATACTACACTATGTGCCGGTTCCAAAATTTAATCCGACTTTTTGCCGGCGCGTCTTGTAAGATAATGTCATCACCGGCGTAACGAACAATGGGAATCAATTTCACTCATACCGCCCGCGCCTTCGCCCCCCACGACAGCAGCCGCATCCCCGCCTTCGCCTTGCGTTTGAACTCCGCCCAGCTGCGCACGTCCAGCACGCGCTTGAAAAGATACCCCGCCCGCATGTAATAGCGACGATACCCCCACTGCATCAGGTTGATCAGTTCCTCCTCCGTCATCACTTCCGTCCACAATTTGGGTTTGAAATCGGGATGAGGATTGCGGGAAAATTCCTGCCAATAATCTACTGTATAGATATTCTCACGAAAGCCCATGCGGTAGAGTTCGGTCGCGGGGAATGGAGTGGCGACGGACAGGTGAATGAAATCGGCGGGGAGTTTGCAGGCAAACTCGATGGTGGCGAGCGCCTGCGCCTTGGTTTCGGTGGGATTGCCGATCATGAAGTAACCGAGCGTGGTGATACCGCGCGCTTTGGTCTTGGCAAACACTTCTTCGATGCGCGACAGGATGATTCCTTTTTTGATGACCTTCAAAATTTCGCGCGTGCCGGATTCGACGCCGTAATGAATGCGCATGCAGCCGGCGGACGCCAGCGCATCCAGCACCTCGTCGTTCATGGTGTTGATGTGGGCGCGGATATCCCATTTGATGTTCAGGCCGAGCTCGTTGTAAAGGCGGCAGATATCCAAAACCCGGTCGCGGCGCACCGTAAAGGTGTCGTCGTACACGAAGATTTCGCGGATGCCCATCTCCTGACAGAGTTTCATCTCCGCAATGACGCTTTCGGGGCTGCGATAACGGAAGTTTTTCCCCAAATGCGGGCGGTCGCAGAAAATACATTGAAACGGACACCCGCGGCTGGTCATCATGGTCGTAATCGGCGTTTCCTTCGCCAACACGGAATAGTATTTGTGATACGGCGTGAGATGCCGGGCGGGCATGGGCAGCAAATCGAGATCCACATTCAGAGGGACAAGCGGCGTCTGTACGAATTCGCCGTTCCGGCGAAAACCGATGCCCGGCACGGTGGATAAATCCGTCCCCTTTTCCAGCGCTTCCAGCAGGCTGGTAAAGGTGATTTCACCCTCGCCGAGAACGATATAATCCACTTCGGGAATATCCAGTGTTTCCCGTGGATAAATATACACGTGCGGTCCGCCGAAGATCACCGGAATGCTCGGATCGACTTTCTTCACCGTTTTCGCCGTGAGCGCGGCGTCGATCAGCGTAAAGGTCATCGCCTGGATGCCGACGACATCCGGCTTTCGCTGGCGGATTTCCTCTTCGATCTCCTCATACTTCAAATGATCGAGCAGCGTATCCAGAATTTCGACTGTATAATTCGTGTTTTGCTCGACAAACGCCGCGATATACAGAATCCCCAGCGGCGGATACGCGCCGCTTTCCTCATCCACCACGCTGGGCACGTTGGTGGTGATCATGTGAAAGTCGGGCGGTTGAATTAGTAGTATTTTCATTATTTCAGTAATCCGTTACTCCAGGTTCATTTGCATTGAATTTCGTCTTCCACATGAGCGCATGGAGCATACGATGAAATCCACAATTCTTTGTTTCCATGATTCCTTCTTGCAAAAGAATAGGTCAAATACTTGACCATGTCAAGTATTTACAACTTACTCGGTTCCTTCTGCTTTATTTATAAAAGTAAGCGCGCAGCTTGCCGGATAAAAAAACCAATTCGCCTTCCTCTTGTTCGTTAAATGTCAAAAAAAGATACGGAAGTTGCGGTCGGGAACTCTCATTCGGCAATACATTTGAACGCCGATAAACCCAATACAGCAAATTAGGAACAAGATATTGTACCCGATGGTCTTCATGACAAAAAATCGGAATCTGTTTCCAGCGTCCCGCATCGAGTTGGGCGCAGAAATCATGAATCCCCTTCACATTCATCACCCGGATCGAATAACTCTGATCTTCATACATGTAATCGAAGGCGCTCGCTTGAATATAGAAAAGCAATCCGGTCAACAGGACGATTCCCCAGCGGCGACTGTACAGACACCCCAATCCAAGAACGGCGGCAAGGACCAGAAGGAACAAATCCGCCAACCAGGGCGCCGTATTCGACAGTTGTTGCATGAAGTCCAATGACGGAGAATTGGAAAAAAAACGAAAGTTATGAGTCAAGCCCTCCCATGCTTCGGAACAAAAGAATCCGATTCCCAAAACGGCTGTCAACGCGAGCAACAACAACCATCGCTTGATGATTTCCGTAAACGGGAAACGATTGCATTGCCCCATCGCGGACACCGCGAGCGGAAGAAACAAATAATTCACATAACAAACATGCCGCAAGGAAACCGACCAAGGCTCCAAACCGGCGCGCAGAACGCGATAGGCGGCGATCGAGACTACGATAACCAGCGAAATGATGAAAAGCAAAAGCATAATCTCGTTTCGCGGTCGCGATTCCCATTCTTGAAAAATAAAACTACGAAATAGCAGGAACAATGCCAGGGGCGGAATTAAAAGCGCTCCTTCCAGCCAAAGCGCGGTCCAATGCGTGACAAAGCGATTCACAAAAGTACCAAGAATCGCGCCAATACCATGAACCTGCTCATGATTGACGTTTGAGTAGATTACGAACACTCCCTTCCACGAGACATAGCCCAGTCCGAACCAGACAAGAGCAACCAGAACAAAGAAAATCAAGCCGGCCTGAAACCATGAAAGAAGACAAGCATTCATTCTTCGCAAACGAAACCAAAGCCACCCCAAAATCACCAAAACAATAACGAGAGATTGTATACGGGTCAGCGCCAACGCGGCGAGAATGATCCCCAACAGTATTCCATTCCAACGAAACGATTGATCATCGACGAGGATGGCAGCTGAATAGGCGCCGGCAAACAAAGTTAACGGAATCGCAAGATTCTCACTTACGGTCCATTGTGTATAAATCGAAGCCGGATACACAAGATACAGCAAACAGGTGGCAACGGAGGATCGTGCATCAAGAAAAAAGCGTGATAAACGGTAAAGCGGAAACAACCCACAACAATAAATCGCTGGATTCATCCATGAATGGATCCACTCGACCATTTCGTACGAAGAAGCGTGACACCCGAGGGAGAGGAACCACGGATAGAGGATCGGAACGGGAATATGCCGTTTCAATTCGAACGTAGAAATATCCGCCAATCCGAACGCCATGGTTTTATAAAAAACCGCATCCCAATACACATCCACGATAGAGAGGTTTACGGTAGCCAGCATTCCATATAGCAATACGGCGGGAACATAGAAAAACAGAATTCGAAATTCACCCCGATTATTAAAAAAAACGTTCATTGCCGATGATAACTTTCCAAACAAATTACCTTGTTTATATAATTATTGGCCGTCCGGATACGACTCTATTCCTGTCATTTTTTCATTCTTCAAAGGATTTTTCCAAAGGCATGTTACCTGTATGATACGGAATTCTAAATCCTTGCTGATCCGGATTACCGCCATGCGGTTTCCAAGATCATGATTCACCGGATTCCGTCAAGGAATCCTTGTAAATAAACACATGCCCCACACTATACGCCTTATCGCCCGACAGCGGTTTGATGATCAGAAACGAAATGCCCGGATCCGCGAAGGAAAAGGGAATTCGAACATAATGAGCCCGCAATCCCCACCCGTTTCCGGGTGGAATTTCGAGCCGGTGAAGGCAGGTAGGTTCCTTGTCGGAATCAGTCGTCTTTCCATAAAACGAAATTTCATACGCATCGTTGTCATCGGTCGATAGTTCCAATACATCACCGTTTGCGGGAGGATCGAACGAAACGTGCAACCCCTCCGGTGTTTGGATAATGACATTATCCGGCGCATCCCAGGCCGTTCCGTCCCGTTTATAATATCGAAGGGATAGCGGCGATACAGGAACATGCAAATAAGGATCCACCTTATGACGAAGATAATTCCGAAATCCGATATCCTCTTCCCGATTATAAATATACACTTCCATATCTCCGCAAAGTTCGATCCACGCCGGTTGTCCGAATCGTCGCTCGATCTCATTCTTGAGTAGATCATTGGTGATAATGAATTGGTAGAGAGGATAACGAGATCGATCGTGAACATCATAACGATACCAATCGATATTGTTAATGCTATGGTACAAATTCAACAAATCGTGAAGCTGATTGACTCGCACTCCCGCTCGCGATTGCACGGTTACACTTTTCGCGTACCAATACCCGCCATAACCATAACGAAAAACATGCGTTTCTGCCAGCTGATCCAGACGGCGTATCGACTCGAGATAAGGAAGTTGTATTGGATTGGCTCGGATGCGCGAAATTTCCGGAAAAATCACAAATACGGCAAACAGGCAAATCAAACCTGCGGCGCATCCTTCCCACACGAAATGGATTCGATTTCGCACCCCATACACTAACATGGCAATTGATACGATCGGAAAAATATAAAAAGGTAGAAAAAACCGGCGATCGGCGATGCCAAACCAGGAATTCACAAATATTCGTGAAGAGAAGCTGCCAATAATGGAAAACCAAAACACGACAATGACGAAGAGAAAAAGAGTTTTCGACTCTTCATTGCAAAGAAATTCACGACGACGATCCGTCTTGGAAAACCGAGAAAAAAGAACGACAAGCGCTGATCCCACCGCAAACAGCAGGAAAAAAACGCCGAACGAACGGTCATCCGTCAAAATGCAATTCTTCATATCCCGCAAAAGCAGCACGGTCGTTTCCCGCCAGGGAGGGAAATCCCATGAAAAAAGAGGAAGAGAAATGATGAAAGGAAATGGAAACCGCTCAAAATTGGCCAGCAATACATATGCCGCAATTGCAGGAAACAACGTTACGGCCGTCAACCTCCACCATAATTGAAAATCCAACCGTTTGCAGAGCCAGCAAACGCTCAAGGCCAGGACAATGGGAAATGAAAGTTGAGGAATATAATTCAAATCGGAAACACACATCAAAAACGAGAAAAACGAATAAGCAATAAGTGAGACACGGGAACCCCCATTTTTAATGAAATTCAGAATCCATACGAGGAACAGCATCCCTGCCAGAATGCAACCGCCATGAAAAGTCGGAAAAAAGAAGAATGAACAAATATCCATATCTTTCTGCAGCAAAACGGCAAGCATAAAAATCAAATAGGTAATGGAAGCATAAAAAATAGAATGCAATCGCACACGCAAAAGAGAAAGAATCATGGTAAAAAGGAAAACACTGAAAATCGCAAACAACAAATTATAGGCATATACACAATATCCGATTTCCCGAAACACCGCCAACAGCGGAAACAGGAGAACCATATCCGGGAAAAAGTATGGAGCGGGAGTGAGATACCAACCGGAAATCCCGTATCCGTCAACAAAAATGTCCCGAAATAAACATATCAAATAAAACGCATCGCTTCCGAAACCTCTCTGCATCAATCGTTGCTGAATTACCACAAGTCCCGCGACAATCAGGCATGTGGCAAAAAAGATTCCCCCACAAACCAAAATATAGGAAATATCAAACCGGATATGATGCCGGACAAACAGATGCAATGGTTGATGGATCGGTTTCATGAATTGAATGCGAACCGTTATGCCTCGTCATGTTTCGGTAAATTCCACACCAGCCGAATCAGCCATCCCAACACCGCCAATCCCAGCACAAAGGTCCCCAGGAAAAGTACCAAACTGGAATAATTGGGCCGAACCGATAATTGTTGCACGCTGAAGTAAGGGTCCAGAGCAATAATGCGCAACAATTCCTTCCCCATGACCATCCCCAACAGCGTAATTACGGAAAAACCGGTCGCTCCCCAAAGATATTTTGGATGTTCCGGCTTGACCAAGGCCAAAATCAGGCAGATGAGAATACCGATCGACGTGAGAGCGCCTATCGCCCAACCGACAAAGAGAATCCCATTGCCCATAAACGTTTTGAGAGTCTCGCCGCCAAGTGAAAACAGAAACCAAAAACCGGTAACCATTCCGCCGACGACGCCGATCGCGGACCAATGCAAGCCCGAGCGGATCAGATAATTGGCCGCATCCGCATTGTCCGGATGAAACCGCAATTGATAACGGCCGATGATGGCAATCCACAGCCCCGCCACCGCAATCGCGCCGATGAAGTTATGTAAAAAACGCGGTACAAACGAGCCATCGGGAACAATAAAATTTCGTTCGCCGGAAAACACGGCTTTCCAATAGTCGGGACGATCCGTCATTACCGCATTATTGGTCAGAATAAACATCACGAAAATCAACAGAATCACTGTGAGTAAAGAAAGCAATTTGACGACGGCGTTGGACTCCTCCGCGTCCGTTCGTCTGGCCATCATCACATAAAAAGCGTAAAAAACAATCGTCAGCGCCGCCAGAATCGCCAGCCACCACCACCCATGCATGATATTGGCCGTATAAAAGAACTGCCCGTAAAGCACCTGCACGAACAGCAGCGGCGCCACCCCCATCGTAATCGCCATCGAAAGGCAAACCGGCATGACGCGCACCAGAATCCCATTGCCTTTCATCGCTTCCTTTTTTCTTCCCAAAAACCATTCATTCACGGCAACGATCAGCATTCCCCCGAATACGTAATTCATAAACAAAAAGTGCAGCAGGAGAGTCACAATGGCCAGAACCTGAAAAATCCATACCGGCGAAGGGATGCCGAGCGGATCGGCGGGAGGAATCAACGGATGATTCATGATTGACCCTCCTTTTCACTCATCGAAGCGTCGGAAACGTCGCTTCCCCCGCTTAAAGAAAGCAAATAGCGCGTGACATCCTGCAAATCCTGTTCGGGACCAATGAAAGGCGGCATGAAATATTGCTCCTCGTGTAAATTTTCCAGCGCATGCCGAATGGAATTTTCCGACCAGTTTTTGATGAGCAGTTTGATGCCGTTCACGCCGTCGAGTGTATGACAGCGCATGCACTGCGCGCGATAAAGCGCTTCGCCACGCTGATCCTGATTCAACGCGGAAATTTCGGTTCCCATCGCCGTCGCGGTCCAGGGCGCCCACGACAATACTCCCTTTTCCGACAATACCTCGACTTCTTCGCGCAGAATTCCATTGGAGTACATGTATTCGTAAATAATGTACGGTTTGCGGATGCCTTCGCGAACGAATTCCATCGATCCCGTCGCCATGAAAGCGATCAGGCCCAATAATATGGACGTTTCCAGATTGATATACCGTCGTTTGAGAATCAATCCGAAATAGGCGTAAAGACCGACCAGCGTGGAAGCCGCCATCCCGAACATCAAAAACAAAGTCATGGCGATGGCCTGTCCGGTCACCAGATCCCGCGCCGCGTCGGGCACACGAGCAAAATACCACACGGATACGGGGATCATCAACGCTAGTGGGATCAGCCAACGACCACCCGCGGTGATGATCCGATGCCGCTCTTCACGCGAGTACCCATGCGCAATATTGGCTATGATCGTCACAAAGATAGCCGCCAACGACACCGCGCTGATGGTCCGCAACACCAGCGACGGCCAATAGGTGGGATTGAAAAATCCATCCCAAAATTCTCGCGTCTGCAGCCATTCGCCCGGCGACAGCATGAACGACAAAATGCCGTTGATGATGACCAGGCTCATATAAGCCGAAACGGCGTAAATCCAACCGACGATCACGTGTTTTTTCGGAGACACGCGATCCCAGGTGTAATAATAAATGTAACCGGCAACGATTTCGACAAGAAAAAACACCCATTCCGTAGCCCATCCCCAAACGTACTGATGAATCAGGGCGGATGTGGCTTCCGGACTGACCAGAGAGATGGAAAACCAGATCCCCACCCCGCTTAATGCTCCCAAAATAAAGGAAATGAGGATGAGATAGCGAATGTAATCCTTGAGAAAACGAAGCATCAGCTGATCGCCCCGTTTCCACGCGAAATGTTCGGTAACCGCGCTGAACAATCCCGCTCCGACGGCAAAATGAGCGATGGTCACGTGAAAGATCGCAATCATGGCGATGACCATCCCGCCGCCAAGTTGCGGTACATCCCAGATGGGGTATTGCATGGGGCTCCCCTTTCCGAAAAGAGGTGGTTCTTCAAACAATGATTTTTAATATCCTACCATGAATCGGGAGAAAAAAAGAGAGAAATATGAAAATTGTCTGCAAGGATACTCATATTCAGCGAAAACCGAATCGTTGAAATTCACCGAGTACGCATTGACCGGTCCCTATCGAAAGAATATAATATTTGTTCTCATATCGAATCCAATAAAGGTGACCATAATCGAAATCATGAAAAAAGATATCCATCCCAATTATTATTTAGCCACCGTAACCTGCGCCTGCGGGAACACATTTCAGACCGGCTCGACGACAGAAGCCATCAAAGTGGAAATCTGTTCCGCCTGTCATCCCTTTTTCACCGGGAAACAAAAATTCGTGGATACGGCCGGGCGAGTGGAGCGATTCAAACGGAAATACAACCTGCAATAATCCGTTGATTCGTCCATCGATTGTTCCATGTTCCAGTCAATCGATTATCGGACGGGAAGTCTTTGTTGATTTCTCGTCCGTTTTGTGTGTTGCGGATTCTCGTTCCTGCTTTTTCCTCTTTTTTTCCTCCAACCATTCTTTCAATTGATCCCGCTTTTTCGCCACATACGGGATATCTTTGGATAACAATCCCAAGCCAAGCAAAATAAACACCCAACCCTGCAGAATCGGGATAAAACCGCCGATGACGCCGATGATTATACATATAACGCCGGCGGTTATTCTCGAAATCTTCAATAAAAGTTGTTTCATATCCTCATCCGTTTTGATGATAAAATGACAAAACCGTTTCGGGAAAAACCAACTATAGATTTTCCACCCATATAATTCGATTCAAGCGGCATTGCTGCATCTGCTCCCCGATTAGAGGGGAACATTTCAACACCAATTGAAATCCCTGGCCACGGCACTTGCCGTTCAAAATGATCAAGCGCCCGATTTCGCGCATTGCCAACGAATGATCGCCGGAAAGATCGACTTCGAATGTGTGCGACGATTCACACAATTCCACTCGCGCACAGGAATCAAGCCATCGAGGCAGCGCGCCCGCATCCCGTTCCAACTGAAAATCATACATTGTGCTCATCGTCTCGTTCATGAACTCCCGCAATACGCGCGGATGAATAACACAAAGCGTCATTATATAATGCGTTTCGATGGAAAAAAGTAACGCGGATTGATTTCATGGCGTTGCATCATCCCTTACAAAATCCGGCATCAAAGAGCAATATAAAACAACACTTCATTCGGTAGAAAGGAATACGAAACCAACCATGAACTATTTCACTCACCACTTCGGATTATACCTAATCGGATTATTCGTTTGCCTGATCGGACAGGTGGAAGCCACATCCGGCTGGAATGCGAAAGATTTCGGCGCAAAAGGCGATGGAATCGCCGACGACGGCAAGGCAATTCAAAACGCGCTGACCGCCGCGAAAGAAGCGGGAGGCGGAGAAGTGTACCTTCCGGCGGGAACCTACCGCATCGAAGATCATTTGTCCGTTCCATCGGGCGTCACGTTGCGCGGCAGCTGGCAGGCGCCGCACCACGAAGACATCGCTTGGGGAACCGTGCTTCATGCGGTCGGCCATCGCGGCGAGGAAAACGGCCCGCCGTTGATCCAGCTGCAACCCAGCGCCGCCGTGTGCGGATTGACCATATATTACCCCGATCAAATCTTTCCCGACATTCAGCCGTATCCGTGGGCGATCCAGGGAAGAGGAATGCACGGCAGCGTGATGGACATCACCTTCGTCAACGCCTATCAGGGCATCGATTTCGGCTCGCATCACAACGAATTGCATTATATCCGCAACGTTTTCGGCGTCGTTCTGCGCCGCGGCATCTACATCAACAATTGCACGGATATCGGTCGGATCGAAAATGTGCACTTCAATCCGCATTATTGGGCGCGCGCCAACCTGCCCGCCGAAAAACGGATTCGGCGCATGAATGACCTGATCAATTATCTCAACGCCAACACCGAAGTCTTCATCTTTGGGCGCACGGATTGGGAATACGTTTTGAATACCTTCGCGTTCGGTTTCGATAAATGCTACAAATTCATCAAAACTCCGGAAGGCGCTTGCAATGGTAATTTCTTAGGCATCGGCGCGGATGGCGGCCATTACGGTCTGTGGGTGGAAGCGACTCAACCGCCCGGCCTGTTGATCACCAACGGTGAATTCGTCACCTTCGCCGGCGAGAAACCGACGGAAATCGTGACGACGGAAGAGTTCAAAGGCGTAGTGCAACTCGCCAATTGCTCGTTCTGGGGACCGGCGCATCGCAACGCGCTGATTCAGGGAGACGGATACGTTTCCTTCCAGCAGTGCAACTTCGTGCATTGGGGAAAAGACGATCCCACCGCCCACGCTCTACGCATCGAAGGCGGAGAAGTGAACATCAGCGGATGCCGATTCACCGAACGCAAACCAGCCGTCTTTCTCGGAGAAAAAGTAAAAACCGGGATTATCATGGGCAATCATTTCAACAGCGAAATTCAAATCGAAAACCATAGCCGGGGAGACATCCAAATCGGACTCAATGCCGCCCGAGCGGCAAAATGAGCCGTTTCTAATATTCCATCCAACCGGTTGACAGGCGCAAAGCGCCAGCTACAATCTTGTTTTGATCTTTCGAAACGTGTATGCTATGGATTCCTATCCAACGAATGGCGGCGTAGCCAAGTGGTAAGGCAGAGGACTGCAAATCCTTTATGCGCCGGTTCAAATCCGGCCGCCGCCTTGAATTCCCCCTCCTCATGAAAAACAACCGATATTCTTTTATTCCTGAGTAGAGCAAGCGTCCCCACATGCATGAACAGCACAGGCGAGGATGCCTGCTCTACTCAGGAAGATGCGGACGGGACGTCCGCGCTCCATCGTTTTCGGCTAACTCGACAGGATCAATTGGTCACTACGAAAAATGAAAATGTAACGCCGCCGTCCCGGCGGCATGTCCGGTAAAGCCGGCAGGATGCCGGCGTTACATTTTCAAATAAACCGATATGACCGATTGGTCACAACAATCAATGA
>QZKN01000013.1 GCA_003598175.1 Candidatus Omnitrophota bacterium | reverse complement strand
GACGATGCTTAATTCAATATATTAATATCCTTAGGTATTTCTAACATATTGATTTTATTGAACATAGCAAAAAATCACTTCATAAGGCTGACCTGATACTGTCAAACACATCCGGAATCGTTCAATGTGCTGCTGGTTGACGCCGAAAGCCCGGTCAAGGATCCACCACACCTCCATTTACGTATGCAGGATCATTGGGCGACGCCTTTGCAGGCAAATCGCTATCATCTCATGGTTCAAACAATGGAAGCCTGGCTTATTGCCGATATTGAATCCCTGAAAACGTATTATGGTCAAGGATTTCATGAATCTGCAATCCCTAAAAATCCAAACGTGGAGCAAATTGACAAAAAACAAATAGAAACAGCGCTTATACAGGCAAGTCAACATACACAAAAAGGACGCTATAACAAGATTTGGCATGGCGCGGCGTTATTGAAGATGATAAATCCCATTGTAGTTCGATCGAAAGCGGAACATTGCAGCCGACTCTTTTCGACGATACACATAGAAATCGATTCCATGAAAAATAAAATTTCTAATATATAATATATTAAATATGTTGATAAAAGATATCCATGCGCTCATCAATTGAGTAGAAAATACAAGTATAATGAATAAAAGATTCTATCTTTCTCCTGCATTCGGAGGAACGAATATTTCGGAAGAGTTCAAGTCGATTTGGTTTCACCTACAGAATATTGCAGACAGGCACGTGAATCGAAGAGAACCTATAGAGGAACCATACTATGACGGACACAACAACAAATCCAACCTGGACCACGATGGGCGGGAATAACGCCCGCACGGGTACAATCCGCGTGAAATCGGCGGCGACCGACGCCCATCCGATTCGCTTGCAAGCGCAGGGCGGGATTTTCGGATCGCCGGTGTTGAATCGCGAGGGTCATCTTTTCTTTGCCGACATGGCCGGCGGTGTATTTTCCTATTCCCATGACGGTAAATTGTTTTGGCAGAAAACCATCGAAGGCGGCGTTCATGCGTCTCCCGCATTGGACCTGGAACGAAATGTTCTTTTTGTCGCGACGGTGACGGGAACTGTTTGTGCTCTCGACGCCGCGAATGGAGAAACGGTCTGGAAAAAAACATTGGCGGGGAAATACGATCCGCGTATTTTATCGGACCTATTATTTTTACAAAAAAAACAATTGCTGATCCTCAACAGCTGGGACTGGAACTATACGGCGTTGAACGCGAGCAACGGCGAGCAAAAATTCACCGGTCCCGCCGGTCCCTCGCCGCGCGCCGCCGCTGCCGCCGATCATGACGAAACCATTTATATCGTTCGGGCGGAGTTTGGCGGCGATAAATCGCGGCGCGGCGTCGAATTGGTTCAAATCCATCCCGATTCCGGTGAAGAAAAATCCATGTTCTTCCACCCCTTCGACCGTTCGGTTTCTCATGCGCCGGTTCTGGCCGCCGCGCCGGTCATTGATGAAATTCGGAATCTCATTTATTTCATCTCCAACATCGATCAGGGATCGATGCTTCATGCCGTGAATCCTGTTTCGGGAGAATCCAGGTGGAATTATGCATTGGCTCGCAACGTGTATGCGACTCCGTGCTTGATGAACGATGGTTGCGTAACGGTGGGCGATTTGGCCGGCGACGTGCATTGCCTCGACGCGGATGGCCGCCTTCACTATCGTTATAAGACCGGCTCGTATTTCATCTTCGGCGGTCCGGTTTGCGACGGCGAGGGAACCGTGTATGTCGGCGATTCGGAAGGAAAGGCGCATCGCATCGATGCGAAAGGAATCGGAGAACCGTTTTTCGAGGCGGAGCGGTGCATCGAAGGGCGTCTCGCATTGGATTCCGGCGGCAGATTGTTCGTCCCTTCGACGGAAGGATGTGTTTATATGTTCTAAAAAATCCTACACATTATATACATACTAAACCCATTCTTTATGGGTTCAATCCACTCAAATCCTCGATGACTTTATGCAATCCATAAACGACTCGCGCCATACGGTCGAACACAATTTTATCCGGCGTATCGGTCGGTTGATGATAATGAGGATAGCGAAACAGCGCCGTGTCCGTGACCATGATCGCGGGATAGCCTTCCTGCCAGAACGACCAATGATCCGACCAGCCGACGCCGGGAATACTGCCGGGAAAAGCGCCGCCTTCCGAAGGGAATTGCGTATGCTTTCGGAAGGAGCCGATCACCGTGCGAAGCAAATTGCGGGACGGTATATTCCCGACAAACGCAATAAAATTGCCGGTCGAGGGGTAAAAGAAATTCAACGGAAATGGATAATGTTGGCTGCCCTTGGCGTCCGAGTAATATCCGATGGTTTCCAGGCTGATCATGGCTATGATATTCCGGTTTTGTTGGCGGCATTGTTTCGCGTATTGATGACTGCCCATTTGTTTATTTTGAAAAAACGGCGGTTCTTCGTTCACAAAGGCGACAAAGCGCAAGGTGCGGGGGAGTTCCAATCCGGCGAACGCTCGCGCCAGCGCCAGCAGCGCCGCCACACCGGAGCCGTTGTCGTTCGCCGCGGGCGAACCTTCCACCGCGTCGTAATGCGCACCGATGATGACGATTTCTTCAGGGCGGTCTTTCCCGATGATTTCCACTTCGAGATTCTCACACGTTTTTCCCATCACCTCATAGCCGTAACGATGCACTTCATAACCGGCTTGCAGGAAAGACGATTCGAGAAAATCCGCGGCGGCGCGGAGATTTTCGTAATGATAAAGATTGCGTTGCGCAAAATCCGTCGCCAGTGTTTCCACATCCTGCCGCAGCGTGTATATCAATACGCTTTCGTCTTCCGACAAAGGCGGCAGCGGACCGCGATAACTTTTCCCCGGCATTTTCATCGTCATCCACCAACTCCAAATTCCCAGTCCGAATACAACCGCCAGCACAATCACCATTCCGACATAGATAGGTCTGCGTTTACATGTAAACCATTTCATTTTTTGTTCCTTTTATTCGCACTCCTTGCGCGGAAGATTCAAAAACCGGTTGAAATTCCCCTCCCCAAACCCTCCCCGTCAACGGGGCGGGAGTGTTTATCCCCCCGTTGACGGGGGGATTATAGGGGGGGTATGGAATTTGACTCCTCCGCAATTGTTACACAGTTGTTACAAACGATTCGCCGTTTCAGCCGTATAGTAGAAGTGAACATCGAAACCATATCCACGAGGTGCAATCATGTTTCCACTTACGAAAATCCGAATCCGCGTGTTTATCCTATGTGCTTCTCTTTTTGCTGTACAGAGCGAGGCGCAAGTATCCCGTATCGCCGGACGGCCGTTATCTTCAAACGTCATCGTTCCTCAAGCACACTACTTATCCTCGCATCACGCGCCCGATGTGCGATTGGATGCAATCGAAGCGGGCGTGGTCATCGAAAACGGAATTGCCACGACGACGCTGGACATTCAGATAAGCAATCCCCATTCCCAGCGGCAGGAAGCCGAGCTGGTCACGCCAGTTCCGGACGGAGCAGTCGTACGAGAGTTTACATTTCAAGGCGCGGCCAAAGAACCCACCGCCGAAACACTTCCGAAGGACGAAGCGAGAAGAACATACGACGCGATCACAGCCAAAACGCGGGATCCCGCTTTACTCGAGTTTGTCGGATACAACCTGATCCGCACCAGCGTGTTTCCGATCGAAGCGAACGGAACCCAAAAATTCCGTTTGACGTATGAACAGATACTGCCCGCCGACGGTTCCCGAATCGATTATGTCCTGCCGCGCAGCGAATCGATCCATAACACGGTTCCCTGGTCGATTTCTCTACGAATCAAATCCAAGACGCCGATTTCCACGGTCTATTCACCCAGCCATCCTATCGAAACCATCCGTCCCGATAGGAAATCCTCATCGACAGATATTCTTTCGGTGCGAACCACAAAGGAAGCAATGACGCAGCCGGGTTCGTTTCGGTTCTCGTATCTGTTGGAGCAGGAGGGAGTGACGGCATCCTTGTTTGCTTATCCGGAGGCAAAAGTCGGGGGTGGATATTTTTTGTTACTGGCCGGCTTGCCCTCGAAACCGCAGGAGTCGAAGAAAGAAACCGCGATCAAGCGAGAAGTGATTCTCGTTCTTGACCGTTCCGGCAGCATGAACGGTGAAAAAATCGAACAGGTGCGGGAAGCGGCAAAGCAAATCCTTTCCTCGCTCGGGGAAGGAGAATCATTCAACATCATCACCTACAATAATGTCGTCGATCAATTTTCAAAGGAAGCCGTAATTGCATCCAAAACCACAATCGCGGCGGCGAGAAACTATCTGGACGGAATCCAGTCACGTGGAGGAACGAATATTTATGATGCATTGACCGAAGCGCTGCGCGTGAAGCCAGTGGATAATAGCTTGCCCATCGTTATGTTTCTGACCGACGGATTGCCGACGGTGGGGCAGACCTCGGAAGTGGAAATCCGCAAGGTGGCGATGAAAGCGAATCCATACAATCGCCGTATCTTCACGTTTGGCGTGGGCGTCGATGTCAATACACCCTTGCTGGAAAAAATCGCATCGGAAACACGCGCGACTGCAACATTTGTATTTCCCAACGAAGATGTGGAAGTGAAAGTCGCACAGGTTTTCAACTATTTGACAGGCCCGGTGCTGGCCGATCCGGAAATCGAAGTCGTCGACGCATCCGGAAATCCAGCTCCCAGCCGTGTCCGCGACGTGATCCCCGATACCATTCCGGATTTGTTTGAAGGAAATCAAATGGTTTTGTTAGGACAATATAGTGATGACGAAGATTTGACTTTTCGATTGCGCGGAAATTATCTTGGCGAACAACGAACCTTTCGATTTCATTTTACCCTGGATCAAGCAACGGTGAAAAACGCCTTTGTTCCACGACTCTGGGCCAGTCGCCAGATTGCCGTGTTGGTGGACGCGATCCGTCAGTTGGGCGCTGACGGCAGTCCGTTTTCTTCCACGCCGACGGTAACGCATCAGGGGAAAGTGCAGGAACTCGCCGACGAGATCGTGCGTCTGTCGATCGAATTCGGCATTTTGACGGAATACACATCGTTCCTGGCGCGGGAAGGAACGAATCTGAATCAGCGCAGCGAAGTATTGGCCGAAGCGGTGAGTAATTTCAATCAACGCGCCATGAATACACGCACCGGCCTGGGCGCGGTCAATCAAGGGATGAATGCGAATTTCATGAAAACACAGCAGGTGTTGAATTTATCCAATCGATTTTACGATGAAAAAATGAATTCCGTGTCCATCGGCAACGTCCAACAGATTCATGACAAAGCCTTTTATCAACGCGCGAATCGCTGGGTGGACAGCCAAATCGTGGAGAAAGAGCAGGATATCCACCCGACAAAAACCATTGAATTCGGCAGCGATGAATTTCGCGAATTGGCGCTCAAACTGGCGGAAACCGGGCGGCAGGGCAGCCTGTCTCTTCGCGGCGATATTCTGTTGGAAATGGAAGGGGAAACAATTCTTGTCAAAGGGCCATTGATGGACTAAGCAAAGCCTTCACCATGGCAAGCATTGCTTGAGGTTGAAACATACAAATCGAAAGCCTTGATAAAACAATGATCAACTTTTCCCTCCATACATCGTTTAATTCATGAGTGGACTCTAATTGGAATGGATTTGACTGTGTAACCACATCCTTCATGAAACCATATATCTTTGGTTCCTGAAGGGGGTATTTTGTATATATAAGTAGCAAAGGAGGAATCAAGATGATCCGATCTGTGAGTTGTTTAATGATGTTTTCATTCTTGTTTGTTACCATACAAACCACGAAAGCATTCAATGAAGAAGTAAACCAATTCGTCAAGCCAACCATTGAAGTGGTTTTTACGCTCGACACGACCGGCAGCATGAGCGGATTGATTCAAGCGGCAAAAGAAAAAATCTGGGCCATCGCCAATACCCTCGCTTCCGCCACGCCCGCGCCCGACATCAAAATGGGACTCGTCGGTTATCGCGACCGGGGAGACGAGTACGTCACGAAATGGACCGATTTGACGGACAACCTCGACAAAGTCTATGCGGAACTGATGGCCTTTCAGGCAAACGGCGGCGGCGATACGCCGGAAAGCGTCAACGAAGCCTTATATACAGCGGTTATTGAAAATGCGTGGAGCAAAGACGAAAAGACATATAGAGTTATTTTTTTGGTGGGTGACTGCCCACCGCACATGGATTATGAAGACGACATGAAATACCCCGACATCTGCAAAAAGAGCGTGGAGCGCGGTATAATCATCAATACGATACAATGCGGCAATCACATGGAAACCGAACCGATATGGAGCGACATCGCGCAAAAAGGAGAAGGCCGTTATTTCCGCGTCGAGCAATCGGGCGGTGCCATTCTGGCCTCCACTCCGTTCGACGCCACACTCGCGGTACTTTCGCAAGAACTCGACGAAACCCGCATCGGCTTCGGCGACGCAACGGAACGCAACGAAATGGCGGAACGGAAAGATGTCGCTGAAAAAATTTATCACACCGCACCCCTGAGCGCGCAGGCTCAGCGAAGCTATTTCAACGTCAGCAAATCGGGAATCAAAAATTTTGCCGGGGAAAAGGAATTAATCAGCGCCATTGCTGATGGAGAGATCAAACTCAGCGAAGTGAAAAAAGATCAACTTCCCGACAACCTGCAATCTATGTCCGTTGAGGAACGGGAGAAATACGTGAAGGAAATGATGGACAAACGCAGCCACTTGCAAGAAAGCATCAAGAAAATCGGAGCGCAGCGCCAAATGTACATCGACGAACAAATCCGCAAATCCGGGCTCAAAGGAAAAGCATCATTCGACCATGCCATTTTCCAGTGCATCAAAGAACAAACGATCAAAAAAGGAATCCTATTCAGCGACGCGCAAGCGCATTGAGACCAATAAATGAAACAAACGATCCTTGTCATAGAAGATGATGCGGCAATTCGCCGCGGCATTCTCGATGCGCTCCGTTTCGAGGGATACGACACAATCGAATCGGAGAATGGGAATGTCGGTTTGGAATCGGCGCTTCAGCGCCGATATGATTTACTGCTTCTCGATCTGGTTTTGCCGGGGCGGGACGGATTGGAAATCCTGCGCGAAGTGCGCGCGCTGTATCCCACGCAGCCGGTAATCATTCTCACCGCGCGCGGCGAGGAAACAGATCGCGTCAAAGGATTGAAAATGGGCGCGGACGATTATGTCGTCAAACCGTTCAGTGTCAAAGAGCTGCTGGCTCGCGTGGAAGCGGTGCTGCGCAGGTCGCCGGAACGACCGGTTTCTCGTCTCGAAATTCAACTTGCCCATGCGTCCGCCGATCTGGCCAACGGCGTCATTCGTTTTAAGGACGGAGAGCAACGCGAACTATCCGAACGGGAGACTCAATTGCTACGCTATTTGACGCATAACGCAGGTCGAGTCATCTCGCGCGAAGAAATCCTCGCGCACGTCTGGCAAATCAATCCGCACGGCATCGAAACCCGCACCATCGACATGCACATCGCCCGCCTGCGTGAAAAACTGCGCGACGATCCGTCACACCCCCGCTTGATTGAAACGGTGCGCGGGAAAGGATACCGTTTTGCCGACGTCGAGGTATCCTCATGATTCGAACACGCCTGATCTGGTTTCTGTTCGCGTTATGCCTGATCATCACATTAATCGCGATGGGATGGATCAGCCAGACCGTTATTCGACTGGATCGCGCACAAACGGAAGCGCGCCGACAGGCGGTTCTCGAGGAAAATGTGCGGCTGGCGCTATGGCGAATGGAACTGTTTCTTGCGCCGCTCATCGCGCAGGAAAGCGCCCGCCCCTATTTTCATTATTCCGCGTTTTATCCCATCGAACGGGCATATACCCGCATGTTCTCGGAAATCAATCAGGGAGAAGTGTTGACGCCTTCTCCGTTGTTGACGTTCCGCTCGCCTCACATTTTACTGCATTTTCAGTGGGATGAAAACAACGGCATCTCTTCGCCGCAAGCGCCGACAGGAACCATGCGCGATCTTGCCGAAACCGGTTACGTGACCCACGAAACAATCATTGATTTGGAACAACGTTTGGTTGAACTGCAGGAAAATATCAATCCGGAGAGTCTGCAAGCGTCTCTTCCTCCCATCCATGGCCGACCCATTCTTCCTGAAATTACTCAAATTCCTCCCTCTATAAAAGAAAATAAGGAACAAGTAAAAAAGCAAAGTTTACTCAACACCATCGAATGGAATGTGCGAAATTACAGCCAACAGGCCATCGCATTCGACAATATGGGCGTCAATCAATTCCAGGAACAAATGGGAATCGATGAGGGACTGATGCAATCGATCTGGCTCGAAAGCACACTTCTTCTCGCGAAACGTATTACGGTAAACGGAAAGGAATATAGGCAAGGAAGTTGGTTGAACTGGCCGACCATAAAAAACGATTTGCTGGAACGAGTGAGAGATTTGCTTCCCCTCGCCGATCTCGAACCGGTTCTTGCCGATAATCCGAATTCCGATGGACGTCGTCTTGCCGCCATTCCGGCGCAATTAATTCCCGGATCGATCTCTGGCGCGCCGGATGTTGAATTCAGCCCGATTCCGGTTTTTCTGCTGATCGCTTGGATGTGCATCGCGCTGACCGCGATTGCGATTGCCACGCTTTTACGCAGCGTGATTTCCTTAAGCGAGCGAAGAGGCGCGTTCATGTCCGCGGTCACGCACGAATTACGCACGCCGTTGACCACTTTTCGCCTGTATGCGGATATGCTGGCCGAAGGGATGGTCCGCGAGGAGGAAAAACGACACTGTTACTATGAAACCTTACGCGCCGAAGCGGATCGACTGGGGCATCTGGTCGAAAACGTCCTTGCATATGCCCGACTCGACGGCGGCCAGGGATCGGATCGTATTGTCCCCCTTTCCCTCAATGACTTTCTCGAAACCATCAAGCCGAGGCTTGCTCAACGGGCGGAAAAAGAAGGACTGCATTTGTCGATCTCAATGCAAAACGATCTCCACATCCAAGCAAATCCTTCTTTTGTAGAACAAATTATATTTAATCTGGTCGATAACGCCTGCAAGTACGCGTTTCCCACTTCCGATCCAACGATTGAGATCACGGCAACTCAGTACAATAGGAAAGTCACTATTCAAACGCGGGATCATGGACCGGGAATCTCTCCCACCGACGCCAGGAATCTGTTTCAACCGTTTTGCAAATCCGCACAGGATAAGGTGAATTCCGCTCCCGGCGTGGGTTTGGGACTGGCGCTCAGCCGCCGGCTGGCCCGAAAAATGAACGGAGATCTCCAACTGGATCCGACAGTAAAAGATGGCGCCTGTTTTACGTTGACGTTACCGCGCGAGTGAACGAATTCCATCAAAGAACGATTCCCAATGCCGTCAACGACATTCTCGCCGATTCCGCCCAGCCGCGATTCGCCGCCGGACTGGCAGGGCTGGGATGCGGCATCCGGCCGATGACAACGCCGAGATCGGAGAGCACTTCCTTCGCCCGCTTTTCCGCAAATCCGCCGATGCCGATCACGTACTTCGGCTGCAAGTATTCAACCGTTCTGCGCAAGGCCAGGTTACACGCTTCCAGCAATGGTTTTTGTTCGCTCGCCGGCAATTTGTCCGGCGTGCGATTGCGCCCGCTCTCTTCCATAAAACAAAGCGGACAGTAATTCGCAATGAAAAATCTCCGAAAAAACACCTCCGGTCGCTCAAAGGTGTTTTTCGCCCAACCCCACAACCGCGTACCGCTTACCTCGCTGCGTGGGCAGGCAAAACCTTGAATCGGGCGTTTGGGATGTTCCCTTTCCGGCTTGCCGACAGGGGTATCGACACCCAACCAGTCGCGCACACATTTGACGTCGCCGAACGGAACGCCCGTCTGCGCCATCCCCCACGGCCCCGGATTCATTCCAAATAATAAAATTTCCTTCGGACTTCGCCCATATCGATCAAGGTAGAGATCATACGGTTTACGCGCATAAAGCAAAGGATTATAAACGTGAGTAACCGGCAACGAAAATTCCAACGGCTCCAATGCCTGCACAAGTTGATCGGTAATTTGTTTCAAATTCATCATACTTTCACATGGGTGGAACCGGCGTCCCGCCTGTTATTGATTAATTTGTGGAAAGCAATCTCCTACTCGACTTTCCATTCCCATTCTGCTGTTGTAAAGTAGTTTCGTCAACACATTCCGTTTATCAAAAAAGAAGGGAGAAGCGACTGATGATGCGCTTGAGCACATTGTTGATCTGTTTATTGTTTGTACCCGCAATGACGATGGGAGGTCCGGTGAAAATGGAAAAAGTGTCGTATGCAGGCTGGCCGAATTGCCTCAAACTGAGCAACGGCGAAATGGAAATCATCGTTACCACCGACGTGGGTCCGCGCGTGATCCGCTGCGGATTTGTCGGCGGGCAGAATTTGTTCAAGGAATTCAAGGAAGAAGTCGGGAAAACCGGCGGCGACGAATGGCGCAGTTACGGCGGACATCGTCTCTGGCACGCCCCCGAAGCCATGCCGCGCACCTATGCGCTCGACAATTCCCCGGTTCCGTATGAATGGGACGGGAAAACGTTGACCATCACCCAACCCACCGAACCGGAAACCGGCGTTTCCAAAAAATTCGAGATCACTCTGCATTCGGATCGTAACCAAGTTACGCTGAACCATTATCTGATCAACCATAATTTATGGGATATCGAACTGTCGCCGTGGTGTTTGACCGTTATGGCGCAGAACGGGCGCGCCATTTTCCCGCAGGAAGATTTCCGCCCCCATCCCGATTATCTACTCCCCGCCCGGCCGATGGTGATGTGGCATTACACCGATTTGAGCGACCCACGCTGGATCATCGGAACGAAATATTTCCAACTGCAACAGGATCCCAAAAACTCGCGCAAACAAAAAGTGGGGATACTGAATACCAAAGGCTGGGAAGCCTATGCGCTCGGCGGCGACCTATTCATTAAACGGCACGGCTTCGATCCCAACGCCGTCTACCCCGATTACAACTGCAACGCGGAAACCTTTACCAACGAGGAATTTCTCGAAATCGAATCGCTCGGCCCGCTGACCAAACTCACAGCAGACGGCGGTATGGTGGAACATGTGGAAAACTGGTTCCTCTTCAAAGCCGAAGTGGGGAAGGATGAAGCCTCGATCGATAAGAATGTATTGCCGTTGGTGGAAAAAACTTCCGATTTTCTTAAATAATACAATCATTTTTTAATACCCCAACATCCTTTTCATTTCCCTTGCAGCTCATTCAACACTTTCCGCAACCTTTTTTCCACATTCGTCCAATATTTGTCTTTTGAAGACCAATCTTCGATAGGTTCCACCGCGTCCGAAATAAAAACTCGCGCCGTTCAATCTCACCTGTAAAATCGATCAAAGCCAATTCGCTCCACCCCTTTACTATACTTCGGATCAGACCGATATTGGAGTTGAATTTGTTCACTGACTGCGTATGTGCTATCATATTTCCAACTGAATTGGCGAATAATTCAGTTTTACTTCGATGATGGAGTATTGGCCATGACAAGTTCCGTCGATATTGGAACATTGATTGTGCAAACGCCCGACATTCGCAATGGTTCTGCGCGAATTGCGGGAACGGGCGTCACCGTAAAAAGAATCGTTGGGTGGTACAAGCTTGGCTTGAGCCCCGAAGAAATTGTAGACAAAATCGGACATTTATCGTTGTCCCAGGTTTACGCTGCCTTAACGCATTATCATGTGAATCAGGAACAAATTGAAGCAGAAATGACTGAAGCAGAAACCGAAGCCGAACAATTTGAATGTGATCATTATCTATCCCTGACAAATCATCCATGAAAATATCCTTATATTTTGACGAAGATTCCATGGATAAACATTTGGTGCGAGCCTTGCGCGCCCGTAACATCAAAGTGAATACTGCTCTTGACGCCGGAATGATCCAACGCGCGGATGAGGAGCATCTAAATTACGCATCCTCACAAAATCATGTTTTATTCAGTTTTAATGTAGGTGACTTTTATCGTTTGCACTCCGAATTCATGAAGCATGAAAAACCTCACGCGGGAATTATCCTTGCACAACAGCAACGATACTCAATCGGAATTCTCTTACGAAATCTTCTGAAATTAATCGCAACAATTTCAGCGGATGAAATGAAAAATAGAATAGAATTTATTAACAGATGGAAGTAAGTGTAGGTATGAGTTAAGCATGAGCAAGATGAATCCTTAAATCGATAAATCATAATGATAATTATTTTGTTGCCGGGATATATTTTGTGATGTGCAAAATTGATCTTGTAATTGCAGTAATAAAAAACCATGACATTACTTGAAGCGGCATTGACAAGCCCACTGTGTGTGTTGAGCGTGATAGGGGATCATGCCGGCGAAAGTGTTTGTGCGATTTTTAAAAGAAAAATAGCCGATATAGAGCGAAAGGGATTAACTTTCTGGTTCATAAGATCCCCCAAAACACTTCCTGTGCGAGTTCAGGAGATTTGCCGACACTCCCGGACATACACATTATTTGTAGAACCAGCTACCAAGGGTGGTACTCGTCCCACTGTCGTGGAAGACGTGGCGAGAGAGTACTCCAAAGATGGAGTGTTATGGCATCGACTTCCGAAAGACTTAAGTCCCGTCACTGGGAAGTTGAATAAATGCGCAACTGCCCTGGTTTTCGATATGATGACAACCATCAACGGAACATTGGATTTGTGGGATTACGGAGATTTCTCGGACATTCACAAGCCAATTAGATTCATGCTTGGTAGTTCAACGGTCTGCGCCGTTCGAAATGAAACGAAGTTACATCCAGAAAAAATGAAATCGCGTTATCGTGGAATCGTAGCAGTAGCACGACTAGCAAATCCCTACTGCGTCTGGCTTCGATGAATCGCTTGGTTGTGCTATTCCGGACCACAATTCCCATCTATTTACATCGAAACTTGTGATCGTGGAAGCTTTATCTAGTATTTCGGAGGCTGCTGAACGTAGACTTCATTTACTGAAAGATATCAGAAAACTAATCGTGGATGATGAAGTGGAAAATCTTGCACATCAATTGTTAGAAAAAGAAACTGTACCTGCCACTGCGAAAGCGGATGCGATCCATGTTGCGATTGCGGCAGTTCAAAGAATCGATTATCTTCTAACCTGGAATTGCAGGCATATCAACAATGCGAAAAAAAAATCCATGATACGTAAAGTATGCGCAGATCATGAATATACTTGTCCGGAAATTTGTACGCCGCTAGAATTATTAGGAGAGGAAATAGCCGATGTATAGCAATGAGATTATTTCAGAAGTGTGGCGCAATCGAGATGCTTACGTGGAAGAACAGCAATATGACCGTACACGAATCATCACCGATCTTAAACGTCGACAAGAAAAGCAACGCCATTGTATGATCGATAGGCGAATATCTATAAAAAAACATTCAGCATACGGAAACTGTGGATGTTTCGTAGTGTAGCTTTACTCCAGCAATTCAGCTGTGAAATAGCGATGAAACATATAGCAAAACGATTCCTCATGCCGGAAAGCAGCAGAAATACGAACAATTTATAAATTTTTCAAACCAGATAAACCACTTCTTCAAAGAGATTTCCATCCATTTGCAGGTAATCGCTCGCATCGGTTCGGCGCACCCAATTTCAGGCGTAATGCAGCCAAAGATCGCGGTAGTGCTCACTCAGCCGGGCGAACCAACAGATCTCATCATATCCCCAACAAAAAAATCTCCCCGATCTTCTCCCTCCTATCAGGCGGCGCCCTTGTGTTTGTGGTTCTCCCGTCTCACCGCCACGATCTCTTCCGCGATGAACGCCGGGACCGGCTCATAATGCTCGAAATGCATGGTGAACGAGGCGCGTCCGGACGTGATGGTTCGTAATTCGGTCGCGTACCCGAACATCTCCGCCAACGGAACCATCGCCCGAACAATCTGAATATCGGCGTTGCTGTCCATCCCCAAAATACGGCCGCGTTTGCCGCAAAGATTGCCGTTGACCGGGCCGGCAAATTCGGACGGCGTGGTCACATGAACCGCCATGATCGGCTCCAAAAGGTGCGGATGAGAGCGGAGAAATAGCTCTTTAAACGCCTGACTGGCGCAAATGCGAAAGGCGCGTTCCGACGAATCGACTTCGTGGAAGGATCCATCAAACAATTCCACTTTCAAATCCACCACCGGATATCCGGCATACACGCCTTCCCGCATGGCGTCAAGAATCCCCTTCTCGACCGCGGGAATATATTCCCGTGGAATCGCGCCGCCAACGATTTCATTGATGAATTCGAAGCCCTGTCCCGGCGGAACCGGTTCGATACGAAAATTGACGTGGGCGAATTGTCCTTTTCCACCCGTCTGTTTGATATAGCGATGGTTGATTTCGCCGGAGCGAGTGATGGTTTCACGATAAGCCACTTGCGGCCTGCCGATATGGGCGGTTACGCCGTATTCCCGCTGCAAACGATCAATGATGATTTCCAGATGCAGCTCGCCCATGCCGGAAATGACGGTTTCTCCTTCTTCCACACCCGACTCGACCAGAAAGGTAGGATCCTCCTCGGCCAGGCGGGAAAGGCCGATGCTTAATTTATCTCGATCATTTTTCGAGACAGGATTGACGCTGACCGCGATGACCGGCGAAGGAAATTCGATGGCTTCCAAAAGAATCGGATAATCCGGATCACAGATCGTGTCGCCCGTGGTGGTATCACTCAAACCAACGGCAACGCCGATATCTCCACAAAAGATCGCATTCCGCTGCTCCTGCTTGTTCGCATGCATTTGCAGCAGACGCCCAATCCGTTGTTTCTTGCCTTTGGTATAGTTCATGGCATAACTGCCGGTTCTCATCACGCCGGAATAGACGCGGAAATAGACCAATCGTCCCATATGCTTGTCGGCCACGACTTTAAAAGCGAGCGCGGCAAGGGGACTTTCATCGGCCACGTTGCGTTGAATTTCTTTTTCGTGAAGCGTCCCAATGATGGGAAGCAAATCATGCGGCGAGGGAAGAAAATCGACGATGGCGTCAATCAGACGTTTCACGCCTTTGTTCTTGAACGCGGCGCCGCAGAGAACCGGGACAATATTTCTGGAGAGTGTGGCGCGGCGAAGACCGTCAAGAAGTTCCGGTTCCGATATTTCCTCACCCAAGCAGTATTTCTCGAGCAGACGTTCGTCCACTTCGCTGACTTTTTCAATCAAATGTTTGTACCAGTGATTCCGCTCTTCCCGCCATTCCTCCGGAACCGGCTCATCATGGCGTTTATCTCCAATGACGTCATCGTAATAATGAACCACATTGCGGATCAAATCGATGACCGCCTTCATTTCCCCATCGTCCATCATCGGAATGACGACGGGAACCGGATTGGCGCCCAATTTCGACTCGATCAGGTCCACGACGTGAAAAAAATCGGCGCCGGCTCGATCCATTTTATTGATAAAGGCGATCACGGGCACTTCATATTTCTGCGCCTGACGCCAAACGGTTTCCGATTGCGGTTCGACGCCGCCCACCGCGCAGAACAAGGCAATTGCGCCATCCAGTACTCGCAAGGATCGTTCCACTTCGACAGTAAAATCGACGTGACCGGGCGTATCAATGATATTTATGCGATGATCCCGCCAAAAACAGGTGGTCGCGGCGGAAGTGATGGTGATGCCTCGTTCCTTTTCCTGCTCCATCCAGTCCATCGTGGCGGCGCCGTCGTGGACTTCACCGATTTTATGGGTTTTTCCGGTAAAATAGAGTATTCGCTCCGTCACCGTGGTTTTTCCGGCGTCGATATGCGCCATAATTCCAATGTTTCGAACGCGTTCCAGGGGTATTATACGTGTCATCGTGTTTTACTTTCTTCTACTTGAATTCTCTATGATTCTTATTGATTTGGATGAGTCCAAAATGAACAATCGGTTTGTTTTTCATGAAAATCCATGCGTCAACATCCTCGGTTTCCCGTCCCCATCCGTCAAGTCAGGGATTTTTGCAATGCGCCTTCACATCCCTTAGCCGACGCCATACCCGATAAGCGGCATCCATTTGTCCCTTTGCTGAATGGCAGGAAATGATCCGGGATGGAAAATTCCATTGGGGATTTCCCCTCTTCCGCAAACAAGCCAAGCCGGAAGAAAAAGAATACTTTTTACGTAAATCCAAACAAAGAAATGTCATTCCGAATCAAAAAAAGTCAATCAACCAGGACCATGAATCCGGAAAGTGTTCCACTTTGAGAAAAAAGTACTCATTCTAAATGATACAGCAATAATTGTACCTACTTGAAGCTAGAGTAAAAATATCGCTTGATTAGAAAGGAATTTGACGCAGCCCTTGCATGATTACTGATTCCTGGATTTTGAAAAATGCATACCGCTTAACTTTTTCGGTGGCTCCTCTTTAACCGGCTTAGACTCCGCCGTAAAAAGCGGCTTACTCGCCTTTCTCACTATGTCTTTCGTGTCGATTTTCAAATCCTGTTGTTCCAACACGGTATCGGCGATATGCTCGATGACGGCTTGCGTTTCATTTTCCTGCCGTTCCAAAATCGCGCTTTCTTTTTCCAAGGTTTGAATTTCCCTCTGTTTTTCCGTCAATTCTTTTTTAACGTCGTCGATGTCATATGTCCGCAATCGTTTGATCTCGGCGCTGGCGGAATCCATGCCATGTTCACTGGCAGTATCTGTTTCTACCTGAATCGCTTCAATATTGTTCTGCAGATCGATCACTTGCAGTTCCAACAAATCTTTTCGCGTCGAACACAATTCGTTTTGTGTGCTGATGATTTTTTTTTTCGTTTTCTGTAAATTCAGCCGGTGATAATAAATGGTTTTGACATCCGGCTCGATGGATCGCACCAGCAGGAGATAGCGTTTTTTTTCTTCCTTCAGCTCACGCGCAAGAACGACGGCGCGCTGCAAATCTCCTTTTGCCTTTAAATTGAGAAACTCTCCCATTTTCTGTTCGTATTCATCGATCAGGGGATTGCGTCGGCGCTTATCCGCCAGAATCATTTCACTTTCGGTCGTGTTGGAAATCCCATCTTTCATTTCCCGTTGCCTTCGCTGCAAACCCGGTTCGATGCGATTGATGTCTTCCTGCGGAATACTTTCATTTTCTTTGTATTTATTTAATATATAAAATGCGATGGCTAATAAAATTTCGAGTTCCTGGCGGATATATTTCAAATCGCCGCGCAAGACTCGCTCCACTTCCTTTTGCACATCGGGTTCCAATCCCGTTTCGAGAAAATCCGCCGCTTGCTGCTGGGTCAACCAGATCACCTTATTATTGTGAACGATACGGACCAGTTGGTTGGGAGTACAACCGGTTCGTTCGGAAGCGACGTTTATGGCCTTTTTTAAGAACATCTCGACGCGTTCCATCGAAATGGATTCCTGATCGGGCCCGAACAGGACGCCGATCTGAAATCCCGTGATGCTCTGGACATCGTATTGTGTCATTTTCCACATCTCCGGACGGACATTCCAGGATTACTCAGGAACACGAAAACAATAATATTTATTAATTCTACCACGTTAAGCGAAAAAATACATTTCCAGTTTATCTTCGATTCAATCGACTTGTAAACGCCATGCGACGAGTCGGCGCCGATTTTGAATCCAACGCCGGTTCTGACGGTTTTTCTTTTGGTTCCAATTGTCCGGCCGCTTCCAGGACGCTTTCGACGAAATGGACCAGCTGTTGGATGGAATTGATCATATCGCGCCGTTGTTTCAAATTCGATTCGAGTTCATCCACGGCTTGCTTTAATTTTTTTATATTTTCAGCCTTTGTGATCGCCGTGGCGTCGATTGTTTCATTTTTTAGGATTTGATAAGCCCTGGCCATGGCGTTGACGGTAGTCGGTTTCACCAACGCTTGGGCAACCGAAACTGTGGATTGGATAAAATCCCTCATGCAAACGGAAACCTGGTCTCCCAATTCCACTTCGCGCTTAAAAATCGCCCCCTGGCATTTCAACAAATCCAAGACAGATTGTAACGTTTCCTGCAGGAGCGTTCGAACCAGCGAGCTGGTGGATCGCGCTTGTTGGTTGATGACTTCCAGCAATTTCTGTTTTGACGAGTCGGCCACAATGGCGCATTTTCCGCAAGCGTCCTCTTTTTGAGCCAGAAATAGCAGTGTTTGGTCTTTTTCCTTTTCACTAAAATCGGCGAAACGAGAACGATACAGCCATTGCGCATATTGTCGGGAGGATTGAAGGGACTCAAGGGATGACGCCAGGCGTTTCTCTCCCTTTTCGAGCAATTCGTTGATTTTTTTCCGATCGACGGTTTCTTGAACTTTGCGTTGTCCGGCAGCATGTTTGAACACGTGATCGATCGTGTCGATCACGATTCTGCCGTTCACCGTTCTCGTGACGATTTCCTCTTTTTTGACCTTCGGATTTTTTTTCAAGAATTCTTGAATCAACGATTCCTTGAATTGCTCCGCTACCGATGAGTAGTCATCCAACATGATCCCTCCTTCGTCATGAGATTCCCATTGCCCTGTTCCCATTCAATATTGGATTTTTGATCAGACAGACGAGAATACTCTTAAAATAACGATTTCATAAGACACGAGAAATCGAATCTCATCCTTTTTTCCCTTCATCATAAATGATACCCCGGCCAAAAGTCAAAAATTATGGTGCGGACATCCTGTCTGTACCGTATATGATGGAAGATTCTGGATTATTTCCACAATATGTGTCAGTACCAAAACTTAATCATACTTTTTGCCGCCGCGTCATAAATGTATTATACACGGATTTGCACATAAAATTAAACCATTATCTCAATTACAGATTCCCGAATAATCACAAAAAGCTGAATGCTGAAAACAGGTAAGCATTTACACAAGGTGGATGTTGTTCTTCCTGACAAATACCCGAGGAATTGGAAAGATATTCATACAACATACCAAACAAGAACAATACTTTCACCACGCAATCCGTCAACGGCAATTCGGATAATAGGAGTTCCTATTAGTACCCTAACTTTCTCGTTGCAGGGTTGATTCAGTAAAAACCGACATTACAATTGATGATCGAATTTGATTGATTGGTGCGTAAGATAGGATGATTCAACAACAAAGGCATGATTGGATTTTATCGTTTCTTGCCGAGCGCGATATTTTAAGCGTCGAAGAAGCGGTGCGGAAATTAGACGCCAGCCCCGCGACCATACGGCGGGATTTCAACGAATTGACAAAAAACAACCTGATTCGCAGAACGCGCGGCGGAATCAAACGGATTGCCAATTCCATCAACGGCGTCACCCCTTACCCGCTTCGAGAAGTCCGCTTCGCCAAAGAAAAACACGCATTGGCCTCAAAAGCGGTCTCTCTGCTTCAATCCGGCGATGTGCTCATGGTCGACGGCGGCACCACGACCTTTCATCTGGCCAATTGCCTTCCCAATTTCCCTCTGCGAATCATCACCAATTCACTGCGGCTGGCCAATGTGCTGGGTGAAAAACGCGTTGGGGAAACGCCGCTGGAAATTTTCCTATCCGGCGGCCACCTTTATCCTTTCTCCGGCCAGCTGATCGGCCCACAGGCAAGAGCCGGACTTTCCCAATACAACGCCGATTGGGCGTTCATCTCGGTCGGCGGCATCAATGAAGAAAACCTGTTTTACTCCAACGAACTCGTCGTGGAAACCGAACAGGCCATGATCGCCAATGCGGACAAGGTGGTCGTGCTGGCGGATCACAGTAAAATCGGCAAACGCGCCATGTGCCATCTTTGCAGTTTAAATCGCGTGCACATCCTCATCACCGATTTCTGGCCGGAGCATGAAACGATGTATAACAGAATCAAAGAGGCGGGAGTGGAGGTCATCACCGTCGAAACGGATGCCCACACATCGTAAAAGAATGGAGCGAGCGTTGGCCGCTCCCATTTCCTGAAGGATTTTTTTCAAAAACTCGACGCTTGTTTCGATAGCATTTCTTTCCCCTTTTTGAGAGTATGCCACTGCGTCCAGAATTTCCACTCCGAACCATCTTCGCCCGGATCGTAATCACAAACCTGAAGCAATTCCTGGACTTCATTGACGGTGATAGCATCTCGGTTTTTCAAGATTTCTTCAGCGAGTTGTTCGGGCGTGATTTTCGGAGAAAATTCTCCCATGATCGGTTCTGCGGGAATTTTTCCTTCTTCTTTACAAAGGTCGAAGTAATCCTCAAGGGCGCTATGAAACATTTCTTCCAGTTCATCCACCGATTGACCCTCGAAGGCGATCATGTCGCGAGTGGTTAATACGCGTCCGTGAAATAGTCTGGCATCGGCATCGTATTCAAGCCAGGCGGAATACCCCTTGTATTTCATTACATTCATGGTTTTTCTCCAACTCTGCTCAAAAATCGTTTGATATCACGAACCGTCGGTTGATTGATTTCTTTTTGCGGATGGGGAGCATGAACAACAAGCGACTCACCTTTGAGGATGAAACGAACTCGTGAACCGCTTCCTTGCTTCACGGTTCCACCCAGATGCTCAATCAACGAAACCACGTCATCCCATTTTATATCCGAACGCGTCGGTTTTTCAAAGAGTTGTTCGAGTGTCCGCCGCTGCCGTTTCATGGATTATCCGTTTTTCAAAATTTCCACACATCGGAAATAAAAAACTATCGGTTTCTCGGACTTGTAAAAAATCGCTCCGTTTGTCATGGCACATTGACGATTTTATATTCACAGAAAGAATAAAGAAAGGAGCAACAGCCGAACCGGAAAAAAAAACAACACGGCTCTTGCCGCCCCGAATGCGAAACACCTGAGCGCGGATGCGCTCGTTTCGGTATTTTATTGATTGTTCACTTTACGGCGGTACCCAACCCCACTATATTTTAACTTCGATTTTTCAAACCGATAAAAGGATTCATCTTGCTCATGAATGAAATCAATGCAGACACAAAACGTTATCTCCCCAATTCTCAAATCGAAATTATCAACGACGCCATCGAACGAGGCCACGTCCGGCATGTCGTGTTCGACTTCGACGGCACTCTTTCCCTCATTCGCGAGGGCTGGCAGCAAGTCATGATCCCGATGGGAGTCGAAATTCTACTAGAAACGAAAAGCGGAGAAAGCGAACAGGAACTTTATGACGTCGTGAATGAGTTCGTCACTCGCCTGACCGGCAAACAGACGATTTATCAGATGATCGAGCTGGCGAATGAGGTGGAAAAACGCGGCGGCAAACCAAAAGACGCGCTGGAATACAAACGTATGTATCTCGATCGTCTATGGACGCGGATCAAGCATCGCGTGGAAGGACTCAAAAACGGTGTACTCGATCCTATCGACTTTGTGGTTCCCGGCTCGTACGATCTGTTGGAGGCCTTGAAAGAGCGGGGCGTGACGATGTACCTCGCCAGCGGAACCGATCTACCATATGTGCAGGACGAATCGTCAGTTCTGAATGTTTCGCGTTATTTCGGTCCACATATTTATGGCGCGTTGGATAATTATAAGGATTTCTCCAAACGAATGATCATTCAAAAGATCATCAAAGACAATCACCTGTCCGGCCCGCAGTTGTTGACCTTCGGCGACGGATACGTCGAGATCGAAGACACGAAAGTCGTGGATGGGATTGCGGTCGGTGTGCCGACCGACGAAGTCGGAAAAATCAACGTGGACGAATGGAAACGAAATCGACTGATTCAGGCGGGAGCGGACATGATCATCCCTCATTATCGTGAATGCGATCGATTGATGGCCTATTTATTCAACGAGGAATGATCACACCCAATCCTCGGAAACGGATCATCAGGTCGCAGAATAAATGGTTTCCCGTCCACGCATTCGGCTTTCACGGAAACGAGGATAACATTAATTTTAGTAACGAGCCGCATGGGAAAACAGTTCCGGCTCTCAACATGAAAACCATAAAAGGGAGAAGAAGTGGAATAATGGATACCGCGACACTCCAAAGCATACTCGATCGATTTCCGAAATGCCGCATTCTCGTTTTCGGAGATTTTTTTCTCGACAAATACCTTGAAATCGATCCATCCCTGAATGAAGTATCCATCGAGACCGGTTTGACCGCTTATCAAATCGTCGGAAAACGCCTGCAGCCAGGCGCGGCCGGGACCGTATGCAATAATCTTTCAGCATTGGGGATCGGCAAAATTGTAGCATTATCCGTCATCGGCGACGATGGAGAAGGGTACGAATTGCAAAAAGCCTTACAATCCCGAGGCGTCGATATTTCCAATCTCATCGTCACCGACCAACGATTTACCCCCACTTATACAAAACCGATGCTTCAACACATGACCGGCGAGGAAGAAATCGAGCGGCAAGACATTAAAAATCGCCGGCGCCTGCATTCCTGGTTGGAAACCGAATTGAAAGTCCGTTTGGAAAAACTGTTGCCCGAGGTCAATGCCGTTATCATCTCCGATCAGGTGCAGGAACGCAATTGCGGCGTCGTGACGGATCGTTTGCGTGACTATCTTTCGGAAATAGCCCCCCACTATCCGCAAACCGTTTTTTTCGTCGATTCTCGCGAGAGAATCGGAGAATTCCAAAATATGACGGTCAAACCCAACCGTTTCGAAGCAACAATGGCGATTCATCCGGACTACGACGATGACCCCCCCACTCCCTTCGCCGTCGAATGCGCAAAACAACTACACCAAAAAAACGGCAGACCGGTTTTTCTGACGTTGGACAAAGAAGGCATTTGCGCCATTGCAAACAATAAAACCGTCACCATCCCCTGCCCACCCGTCGCCGGTCCGATCGACATCGTCGGCGCGGGAGACAGCGTTACCGCCGGCATCGTTTCCTCGCTGGCATCCGGCGCCACGGAAGCGCAAGCCGCCGGAATCGGGAATCTGGTCGCCTCGATCACCATTCGCCAGTTGGGCACGACCGGAACCGCTTCCCCCGCACAGATCATGGAAGCATGGGAACAGAATCAGGAACTCTATAAAAAATTGGATTGAACCTTCATTACCCCTATCACGTTCGGCTAAAGAAATATTTGAACAACCAGTCCAAACGCCCCCGCTTCACGAAATACATCCCGGAAAAACGCATGATTTGTCGCTCATCCGGTAAAGTAGAGATACGCCGCAAGGATACACACCAAAAGCAGGATCGACGCCGACAATTCCCGCCAGTCCCAGCTGCGGCGGGACTCGCGCCGGTGTTCGTCGGTGATGGTTTCGTATGTCAATCCGCTGATACGCTGTTCGTCGGGTGCGGTGGTCATCCGGCTCACGGTGATTGCCAATATGACGCAAACGATGGTAATCAACAGGCTGTAATATTGAAAATAGATGTTATTGATAATCCAAAAAAACGAGCCTTCCGTATACCCGTTTTCAAATCCGGTCATTTTCAGCGCGACGGGCGTATCGATCGCCATTCGGAATATCCCCAAAATGAATCCGACAACCAGCGTGGCCAAACATCCGGCGCTGTTGATTCGTTTCATGAAAACGCCAAGAAAGAACACCACAAAAATCGGCGGAGCCAAATACCCCTGTACTCCTTGAAGATAATCGTACAATCCACGAGCGCCTTGAATGACGGGAATCCACAGCAGACCGATGACGACCATTACGGCAGTCGCCACGCGTCCGATCCAGACCAGCTGGTGTTGAGACGCTTGCGGACGAAACTTGGAATAAAAGTCCATTGTGAATAAAGTGGATGAAGCGTTAAAAACGCCGGACAACGAACTCATCAAGGCCGCCAGCAAACCGGCCACAACGATTCCGCGCACACCGACCGGCAGCACATGTTTCACCAGTAACGGGAAAGCCGCCTGGCATTTGTCAGTATCGATCTCCCCTGCCGTATAAAGAGCATCTTTCAGCACATCGAGTTTTCCGCTCTGCGCCAAAGCGATGCAGATCATACCGGGAATGATGAAGATAAAGACCGGCAGGAGTTTGAAAAACGCCGCACAGATGCTGCCGCGGCGCGCCTGCTGCTCGTTGGGAGCGCCGAGAGCGCGCTGCACGATGTACTGATCCGTACACCAATACCACAACCCGATGATCGGCGCGCAAAACAACATTCCCAGCCACGGATAATTGCCGTTGAAATACCAGGCGATGCGATTCTCTTCCATAACCGGCGCCCACGTTCCCTGCATCCCTTCCGGTACCAGCGGCTTCCACAGATTGAACATGTCGGAGCCGCATATGGCGCGTAACTCACCCCAGCCGCCCAACGCCTTCAATCCGAAATAAGTGACCAGAACGGATCCGCCGATGAGAATGATGGTTTGCACCGCTTCGGTATACGCCACGGCGCGCAAGCCGCCCAAAATCGTATAAAGCCCGGTCAAAACAATCACCAGAATCGAGCCGAGCCAGAAACTGTCGATCACGGTGAATCCCAGATCCAACTGAACGTCCGGTAATAAAGTGCGAAACACGATGCCGCCGGCAAAAATTCCTACGGCGACTTTCGTGAACACATAAGCGACGAGTGAAATAATGGATAAAAACCAACGAGAAGTTTCGTTATAGCGCTTCTCCAAAAACTCCGGCATGGTAAAAACCTTCGAGCGGGAATAAAAAGGCACGAACACCCAGGCGAGCACGAGCAGGCACCACGCGTGAAGCTCATAATGGGCCATGGCCACACCGTCCGTGCAGCCAGATCCCGCCAGCCCGACCAAATGCTCCGATCCGATATTCGAAGCAAAAATCGACGCCCCCACGATAAACCACCCCAAATTACGCCCGGCCAGAAAATAATCGTCCGCCGTGTCCTTCCCCTTCAAAATAACCCACCAGGCGATGCCGAACAGCAGCGCGAAATATGCGGCAATCATCAACCAGTCTATTGGAGCCATTGACTTAACCTTTCGTCGTGAAATGAAGAATGAAGGGAAAAGGCCGAAGACGGAACGAGATTAACCCTTGTAATCCGCTTCGGCCTTCCGTCGTCAACCTTCCGCCTGATCATTGGAACATCATATCAAAAGTGGGTGGAAAACATCAATGTGCATGGAAAATTTTAGTAAAAAAATATAAATGCAGGATTTAGAAGATTGGATTAAAACCTGCTTCCAACTCCCTGCTTACCCGTTTTGCAGTCAAACGTCGCTGACACATTTATCGAAAAATTCCGAGTATAGGTTCTTCTTATCTCCGGCTCTGGCGGCCATGGCGGAGCGGGGATGCTGATTCAGCTGGCCGGTGATGATGAATTGTGGAAGAGCGCCCCATTCGAGGGTTTCATTCAGTTTTACGAAATGATCTTCCAATAACTTCCAAATTGGTCGAATGCGGAATTTGGGATTGCGCAGGAAACCCAGCAACAATTCCATCGGGCAATTGCCCGCGCCGCGTCCCATCCCCGCCATGGTGGCGTCGATGCGATTCGCTCCGTGAATGATGGCCTCGATGGTATTGGCAAACGCCAATTGTTGATTGTTGTGCGCATGAATTCCCACTTCCTTGCCGGTCGCTTCTCCCGCTTTTTTGTACTTTAAAACGAGATTACGAATCTGTTCGGAATAAAGAGCGCCGAAACTGTCGACAATGACGATGGTGGATGCGGGCGTTTTGATCACTTCTTCCAGCGCCTGATCGATCTCGGCGTCCTGCGCCGTTGAAATCGCCATGATATTGCAGGTGGTTTCGTATCCTTTCGCGTGGGCGTCCTTGATCATCTCGACCGCTTCGGGAATTTGATGAACGTAACAGGCCACGCGGATCATGTCGAGGACGCTGTCTTCTTTCGGCAAAATATCGGTTTTCCAATCGCTTTTCCCGCCCGCGTCGGCCATGGCCGAGAGTTTCATCGGCGTGTCATTTTCGCCTACGATGCGGCGCATGTCCTCTTCGTCGCAGTGCCGCCAGGGGCCATATTTTTCTTTCGGAAATTCGCGTTTCGAATTTTTGTAACCGATTTCCATATAATCGATTCCCGCCTCAAGACAGGTTCTGTAAACGGCGCGTACGAAATTATCGTCGAATTGTGAATCGTTGATCAGTCCGCCATCACGGATGGTGCAATCCAATACCTTGATTTCGGGTCGAAAGGTGATCCAAGGGGCTAATTCAGTCATGATTCTCCTCTTTAACATTGATTCTGTCCCGGAAAGATGGAAATCAGTTTACATAAGATAAATCGATTGATAAAGGAATGCGGAATCATTTAGTAAAAGAATCGTCAAGTACATTCATTATGGCCGAGGGCGTCCGTGAACCAGAAAGACATACAGAATTGCGCCGATGAATAATGTGAAAAGAAGAATGATCGTCCAAACGATTTTATCGTAGGGTCCGCCGGTCGGGAAATTATTGTTTTCCCGCTTTAGGCAATTTTGCAGCGCCCAAATCCAAAGAACAACCAACAAAACCAACAAACCGATAACAAGTGGTTCCGGTTCACGCTCTCTTTCCTTCTTTTCCCGCATCTCGTTTTCCTGCCGTTCGAATTCCCGCTGACGATTGTTCAATTCTTCATTCCAACGATTCAGCTCGTCTTCGCGATGGCGGATTTTGTTGTTTTGTTGTTCGAATTCCTGCTGCCGTCGGTCGATTTCTTCCTGCCTCCGTTGCAGATCGTTGTTCCATTGCTCCATTTTTTGCTGTCGTTTATTCAATTCACGGTCGCGCCGATTGAATGTTTCTTCTGTTTGCCGGAATTGATTGTTCCGTTCGTTCCATTGCGCTTCCCGCTGTTTCCATTCTTCATTTCGTCGATCGATATCCTGTTCGCGCTCATTCAGTTGACGTTCCCGTTCTTCCAAATGACGCTCCCTCGCCGAAATTTCATTTTCCATCTGTTTCAAATGTTGTTCTCTTTCGGCCAGCTCTCGTTTTTGCCGTTCCAACTCCGCTCTGTTTTTGTCAATTCCCTCTTGAGCGCCGTCTCTTGCACGTTCTTGCCGTTCGCGATTTTCCTGCCGTGCACGCATCTGCTGTTCATTGATTTCCACGCGTTGCCGCTCCCGCTCCGGTTGCGGATCGGCTTGCGCAATGAGCAGTTCATTCAACAGCTTACACTGTTGAAATCCGCTTCCATCATTTCTTTCATCGAGAATCAGCGAATCAGAAGCGGGATACCCATACCCCATCGGGCAAACAACGCCGGCGAATAGAATCCAGACCCAAATTGTCTTCATGATCTTGCTCCTCCTTTTTTATGAAAAGGTAACGCCGGCATCCTGCCGGTTTTACCCGGAAATGCCGCCGAGACGGCGTCGTTACACTTTCACCCTTCGTAATAACCAACTGATCATATAGATTTATACACGGGTAGAGCAGGCGTCCCCGCCTGCGCTGTTCCTGATAGCGAGGACGCTTGCGTTGTTCCCGCAAGCGAGGACGCTTGCTCTACCCACGTATGAACAAACTTTGTTTTTTTACCCTTCGTTGTGATCAATCGATCATATCGCTTTATATGAACCTGCCCTATATCACAGCATAAAAAAAAGAAAAAGTCATGGAAGGATCCGATTTTGCGATGAGAATGATTGAAGAAAACATCATTTCACTCCGTTGGATGGGGCTTTAGGTATGGAAACTTTCTCGAAGCTGTTGTATCGTGAATTCAAAACCAACGGAAAGGAAAACGTGATGAAAGGAAAGCATTTATTCATTCTCGTTTTGGGTAGTCTCGTATTGCAACCGATGTCGGCAAAAGCGGCGGGATGGGAGTTTCTATTCAACGGAGAAAATCTGGATGGCTGGAAAGTGATCGGCGATCCCGCATGGTCGGTCGATGATGGAATACTCGTGGTCAAGGGAACCGGCAAGGAAATAGGATGGCTGGTGACGGAAAAGGAATACGCCGATTTCATCCTGCGGCTTCGCTTCAAATGGCAGGGAGGCAACAGCGGCATTCAGGTCCGCAGCCACATCGACGACGGAAAAATGATCGGCTATCAGGCCAATCTGGATTGGGCAAGAGAATTCGCGACCGGCTCCCTGCTGGACGAAAACGGGCGGGGGATGTTGCAGGCGTGCAACATTTCTGCAAACGAGTTATGGAAAAAAGATCAGTGGAACGATTATGAGATTTCCTGCATCGGCGACCATACCGTCATTTATGTCAACGGCGAAAAAGTGGTCGATTTGAACGACGCGGAAGGAGCGAAAACGGGAATCATCGCCCTGCAAATGGCCCCGGGAGAAAACGCCGGCCTTGAATGGACCGACATTCGCCTGCTGCCGATTCCGGATCAAAAGGATTGGACGCCTCTCTTCAACGGCAAGGATTTGAGCGGCTGGCATGAACTGGGCGACTCGACCTGGACGGTTCAGGACGACTATATTTTGGGAAAATCGAAAGGCGGCGGCTATGGCTGGCTGGTGTCCGACAACGAATACAAGGATTTTCATTTTTCCACACGATTCAAAATGGCGAAAGGCAATTCCGGCATCCAATTCCGCAGCTGGCCGGTGGAAAACATGATCCACGGCTTCCAGGCCGATCTGGCGTCCGGCAGCGATTGGATCAACGGCCATCTCTACGATCAAAGCGAGAAAGGAGTTTTAGTGAAACCCAAACAGGATTTCAGTAAACTCATCGATTGGAATGGCTGGAACACGTACGAAATCACCGCCATCGGGCCGAAGGTCGAGTTATTCATCAACGGCGTCAAATCGATTGAACACAACGACCCGGAACGGAATAAAAAGGGGATTTTTGCCTTCCAAATTCATGCGGGACCTGCGATGGAAACGTGTTGGAAGGAGATGCGGATCATCTCGTTGGACTGATTCGCAAATGAGAGAAGGCGTCGCACGATACGGTGGTTTTATGGGAACCGAGGCGACCCGTAATGAAAGAGATTGAGTGTCAAATCGGATATCCAACACCAGGTCATTGGGCCGGTTCTCGCAGGGCGTTGCGATACTTGCGCATCACGCTCCGGGCGGCATTTATCTCTTGTTCGAATTCCGGATCGTAGGGTGTAATCTCTAATCCGTTGGGTGTTTCCACAAAGCAGAGAGTGTCGCCTTTTTCCTCCCGCCGTTTGACGATGATTGGCCGCGGGTGGACAAAGTCGCGGATATGGCCCATACTTGGTTGTATACAAATTCAAAGTCTGATTTCGATCATCTTCACCACTTCACAGAGAGCCGCCAGTGTGAAGATGATGGGATACAGCTTTTCATAATACCACAATTCCGCAAAATAAAATCCGATGGCGGCGGGTGCGAAGCGCCGTCCTAGATTGGTCCGCTCAATCAACCACGATGCTCCACGAATAGAGGCGTTATACAATTTTTGACGATCTTCCAATTGTGAGAAGTTTCCATTTGTAAACAATTTTCGATAAAGAGATGCCAAAGCCAGCGTCGCCAAAGCGGTTTCCTCAATCGTTGCGGGAAGTTGCATCGCGCCTCCCCATCCCCCGTCCTGATTTTGTGAATGAAGTAAGTAACCTGCGCCTGATTGGATCGCTTTTTCAATTTTTGAAGAAAACCATTCGCGATCCAATCGGCCTAACGCTATCAAGACTTGGGCCGTTCCATACGTTTTGTTGAAATGGTTGTTTTCCCGCTCGTTTCCAAACCATAAGGGATGCCAGGATCCATCGCTTTGTTGCGTTTCGATTACATAGCGCAAGGCGCGCTGTTCGAAACGATGAATCCGTCCTTTCCATGCGGGATCGACGGCGTTTTTCCAGAGCGACATGGATTGAATGGCGTGCGCGGTGATGTCCGGGCAGCTGCGATCGAAAGGAAGATTACTCCATCCACGGCAAAACGTGGGAACGCCTCCGTCCCGGTTTTGTAAATTAACCAACCACTCGATTCCCGCTCGCGCCGCTTGTAGGATTTGATCGCCTGAATCTTTTACATGGGAAAGCGCCAATAGCGCGCCGGAGGTATCATCCGCATCAGGCACGCCTCCCGGCAAATGCGTCCACGCCCAACCGCCGGGCGCGGCGTGTGTGTAAGGGTGTTCGTTTTTGTATTGCTGGTTCAGCAAGAAATGCAAAATGCGTGAGCGTTCATTCTCTGGAACCAACGTTTCATAATCGGGATGACGGCTCAATGCATTCACGCTTAACGTCGTGACCCAGGTCGCCAGATTTGTATCGATCGCCCAGCTGCCGTCCGCCTGAACGGAAGCGACTATAAATCGCAATGCGTTATGAACCACCGGATGATCGATGGCGCCGCTGGCCGCCAGACTCATGGCGACAAAACTCGTTAATGGAATCGCTTCCAGATAACCGCCGCCGGCGGGTTGAATCTCCTCCAAAATTTTCAGCGTACGATTCCTGGCCGCCGAGCGAATCCAGCGCATTAATGGATTTCGTGTTGGGTAATAAAAATGGCGCACATACCCCATCGCGATCAAGGCAGGCAATGCGTAACTGACCACCGGCAAACGCAATGCAGCGAACCAATGATGGGGACAGGCGGCCAATTCAAAAGGAAGTTGTTTGACCCAACTCCACGCTTCTTTACCTGTTCCCAAACGTCCGGCCAATACACAGTGAGTTAAAATCGGGACGGAAAAGGTTCTGTCTTTTCCGTAACGGCTCAAAATCGTTTGCGCGATTTGATGGGGCTCGATTCCACCCGCGTAAGCGCGTATCCAATCTTCTGCAAACGAAAGGGTTGATTGAAATTGTGTTTTTGTGCGATCCGCGAAAGCAAAAACCGCCCAGCTCAAAACCGTCGTGCTGATATTGCTTTCGCTGAGGATGGTGTCTCCCCAGCCTCCGTCCCGGTTTTGATGGTTCGCCAACCACGTAAGTCCATGATCGATCAAAGCGGTGAATGGCGTAGAAGAATAAATATGAGAAGTATCGTTACGGTTGACTACGGCTAGAGCACAAACGGCGGTAGCGGTGGAAAGCGCGCTGGAGGAGAGCTGTCCTTCCCAGTATCCTTCCGCATTACGCTCTTGCAGGAGAACGGCAGCTCCGTTTCGGAGAGATTCAGCAAGACGGGCGCGATCAATCGGCATGATTAATGGCTGAGATGTCCCAGCGAGAGTAATCCATAGAAGGTATATTCACAATCCAAAATATCATCCGCCCAATTGCCATAAAATCCACCTTGATTGCACCATAAGGAATCAAGAAAGTCGAGGGTCTTTTCCTGAATCGGCGCCAGGGAGATCCGCATTCGTTCCAACGCATGCAGCGCCGTTGCGGTGGAAAGTAAATCCGGAATCGGCGCCATCAACGCAGCAAAGAATCCACCTTGGGGATGACAACATCCCAACAGCCAGTCTCCGATTCCTTCCGGGATCGGAGACTCCAAGGAATCCAGCAGGCACACTGCCGCCGCCGCCGCTGTGGTTAAACCATACTCCATGCCGGGTAAATTGGCATACCCGCCGTCATTGGAGCGCAGGGATTGGATGGAGTGAATTAATTTCTCCCGGCCGTTGATTTCCATACCCATGTCCTCGTAAATTCCTAACGCCAGGAAACATCCATACGCGCTTCCCTGTTTGGCGTTGAGTGTGGGATTGAATCCGCCGTCGGGCGTGCGGTATCGCTCCAAGTGAGTCATGATTTTTTTTCCATCCAATTGTTGGCCGGCGTCTCCCTTCAGATCGGCCCAACAACGAACCAAACTGGAGAGATGAACAAAATCGAGATTCTCTCCATTTTCAAATTGTTTCAGATAGACCTCCACATGGTTCTGCGAAAAATCACAGCCGAGCGCGCATAAACCTTCCACGCCGAAAACAGAATAATAAAGATCGGGCTTTCCTTCCCGATCACGAAAACCGCCACCTGAAGTTCTTTGGGAGAAAAAAAAGCGGGCGGCCAGCTCCTGCGAATCGGCGAGAACATTGGCAGCGAGTTTAGCCGCTTGCAGCATTTCGATTCTCAAACTCACTACACCACCCCTCAATCTTAATGTCGTTGAAAATTTTTACCACCACGCGACGCAACAGGCCTTTTAATCCGGCATGATTCAACACTCGTAACGCTTGAATCGCCTCTTCTTTATAGGTTTCTTTCAACCGCTGCGCTCGAATATCAATTTTCTTGCGGACCACAAAATCCTGTATTTGATCCTTGATATCGTTCGGGCTGATTTTATTCTGCCATACCGATTGCATTAACTCCTTCATGTCGCTGCGAGCCTGTTCACAGGCCATCGCCAGGATAAGGGAGGGGCGCATCTGCGATACGTCCGACGAGGAGTCCGCGCTCGACCAATCGTCCAAATCATCTCGAATTTGATACGCGACGCCCAATGCTTCGCTATATCGGCTTAAGATATCGCCGATTTCTTGGTTCGCGCCGGCATGGATTGCGCCCAGACGCAACGCCGCTTCGAAAGCGGGAGCGGTTTTTTGCCGGAATATTTCAATGACTTCGGGGGAGGAAAGCGGTTTGGGATTACGGGACCAGCAAAGTTCCAATCCCTGTCCCTGACATAGTCGGCGATGACCTCGGGCGGCCGCTTGAATCATTTGCGTTGTAATTTCGGGGAGCGTCTGGCATTCGGCCAACAACCGGTAGCCTTCACCCACGAGAAAATCGCCCACGTTCAACGCAATGGGCACGCCGTATTTTTCATGAACCGTTTCTTCCCCATAACGAATGGCGTCTCCGTCTTCGATATCGTCGTGAATCAATGACGCTTTGTGAAAACATTCAACCGCCGCGGCGATTTTGCGAAGATCATTCGGATAAGGAATATCGAACTGATCCTGCAACGCCTTATACGTACATACCGTTAAATAGGGACGCCACCGTTTGCCGTTAGCGAGCATCCATCCTCGCGCGATACGTTCCGTCTCGCTTTCCGGCCGTCCCATAATTTCCGCCAGCATTTCCGGACCAAACCAGGAATGAACCTCTTCTTTAATCGCATCCAGGTCAAGACGGTAGGTTTTATCTTCACTGGTGAGGTGAATAATATCCCATACCCAATCCAGGTCGACCGTGCAATCGGCGCAATTGTCCTGCAACAACGGAATAGCGATTCCAGGAATGGCCGCCGCTTCCATATAAGGAAACGAACGCTCCAGGACGTTTAAACAACTCACGCCGACAATCGCTTCAATTTTACTCGCCTGAATCATGTTGGTGACCAGCGCCGAACCCTCGGCGACCAGAACCGCATACCCCAATTGTTGCGCTTCCTCTTCCAAATCACGTATGTTGCAAAGGCCGCATTGCTTGCAGAGCAATCCGAATTCATCAATGGGAGCGGGACAGCGGCGTTCATCGCGCAGGCATTTGGGTAAAAGTAGCAAACGGCGTTCAAATGGAATCGAGGCAAGTGTATCCCGCCAGGCTTCGTTGTTGATCAATACCGCCACGTAATCCTGATAGATTTCGTCCAGTTGATAATGGCGCATAAAGGCTTTCGCATACTCGCGTATCTCCTCCATCGGCATGGGTGGAACCGGATTTTGTGCCAAAACGAAACGTTCGATCTGGCGTTTGATTTGATCGCGCACACAGCGCTCCTGCGGGATTTTTTCCTGGGGAGCGCGTAGCCTGGCGACCGGCGCCAATCGATTTGGATTGATGATGGGAAACGATATCATCGTTTTCTCTCTTTTTATGCCGCGTGGTGGTTTTATTGACATTCCACGCCGCGTTCAATCAACTGTTTTTGTTCCCTATTCAATGCAATGCGTTTTTTGGCCTTGGCGAAATTTTTTCGCCAGGTTCTTACTTCGGATTTGCCCAGAATTTGGATGAGAGACCGCTTCCAGACAGGAACTCCTCCCGCTCGTTGGTTATCCCAATACAGACGGGGTACCCATTTAAAGTTGATTTCATAACATTTCATGTACAGTTCCAGGTGCTCCGGTCTCATATCGTCGAAAGTAAACCGCTTCCCGCCGCGGGGATGATCCGTAAGGACCGGTTCATGAAATATAGGAAACACAACCGCTCGTTGTGTGGCGAGATAATGGACCAGATTCAGGGTTCGTTTCACATCATCGGGAGTTTCACCGGGGAGCCCGAGAATCACGCTGAATACACTAAAAAAACCGGACTGAGTCATCCGATCAGCGGTTTCACGGATCATGTCTTCCCAATGGTCCGGATCGAAAGGCGCGATTTTTGCAGGGCCGTTTCGTTGCACGAGACGCCCGTTTGCGCTTTCCACGCCCATACTGACCCAAAGATAATCGGTCGGATTTTGCCATGTGAGCAGACGGCGGATTTCCTTTAATTGATCGATTGATAGCTGCAGAACTGACGAGATGTTGGCGTGATCGATTTGCATAAAAGTAAGACCGGGGATTTCTTTCATTTGTACCAGCAAATCGCTGATTTTTTCAAATTCGACCGCCGCGCCTTTTGCGCCATACCGAAAAAAATCTTCACTGCCACTGACGACCGCCGAAACGCCATTGGCTACGTTGGTTTCCAAATCGGCCAGGATCACGTTGGAATCAAGGTGATCCATTTTTTTAAATCCCATCGTACAGAACGCACATCCTTTTCCACATCCACGTGACAATTCCACAACGCCCAATATGGAAGCGCCCCGGATAGGTCGAATGCGGTCAATCGCAGTTGTGGGCTCTATGATCGTGGAATTGTGATATTTCCCTTCCATCACATCCAGCATCCATTGCGGTCCCTGCGATTCGAAATATCCGTCGAACACAACGTCAATCCCTTGCCGTTCGGCCTCGCCAGGTTTTTGAATCCATTGCCATGCTCCCGCGCCCCCGGCGATTACGTGAAAACCGTATTTCCGTTTGGCTTCCCGAATGCGTTCCATCAACCGGTTCATCCAGGTTTTCGTATATAACTCGCCCCGCCAAAAATAGGTGGTGGTGGTGTTGGTCATGCCGAGTCCCAACGGATCACTGGAACTTACTGCGACGACTTTAACCCAAGGCCCCAATAACCGAGGCAGCGATTCCGGCGTCGCACAGACAACCTCATTTTCCGTTAATGGAGTATCGTGCAGAAGCGACGATTCCAGACGGCGGATGCCTAATGGGGCGATTCGCGCGCGTCCCTTGGCGTCACAAGGCGCTTGGGGAGAAACAAAATAGCGCATGGCCATATCCGGCGCCTGCGTAGTCTGCATGGTTGCGAAAATGCCTTCGAACAGAATTTTATAATCCGCGCTTAACGTGCGATCCGCAACGAGTATGACGCTGGGCGTCAGTGATTTAGAATCCGTCGATGAAATCATGATGTTTATTTTTTCGGTTCCACCTTGGTTCGTTTTGCTTCCAAAACCGGCAGCGACATCAAAACGGTATCGGGAATATCGAGTTCATCCTGTAATTTCTTAATACAATTTTTTCGTTCCTGCAAGGCTTTTTGTTCATCCCGGTCGGAGGAAAAACGTGTTTTGGCTTTTACCGTGCGATTTCGCAATGATTCATGGATATCTCCGCTCAAAAGAGCGGACAGATCAACCTTCACTTTTTCCCGTCGCTGATCTTCTTGCACCTCACCGCCGTTGATCGGCTCGTTTTTATATTTCGGAAAAATAATCGCCGATTCCGGACAGATGCGCGAACAGGCGGGGCAATCGGTTTTGCATTGGATAGGATTTTGGACTTTGATTCGACCTTGCGCGTCCAATCCGTATACATCAAATAGACAAAAACTCAAACATTGATGACAATTCACGCAACGATCATAATCGATCGTGGGAAACCAGGGAGTCCATCCCCCCGGTTTTCGGATCGAATTCCGTTCGCAGTACGTATCGAGAATTTGAAGGATTTGACCACCGTCGTTATGATCGCAGGGATGAATGTGAACGTGCGGATTGAATCCACTCGGTTCGTTCAAGGCAGGCGGGACGGCGGAGAAGTTTCCCAGCACCAGAAAATGCTTGTTCGAGACCCATGTCAGAGCCGCGCAGTCGTTGCTCACCATGATTTCATACCCGCGATCCAATACGGCGCGCGCCACTTCGAAACGAGTATCCGCTTCGAAGGGAGCGCTTCCCTGGCCTTCATACAAAATCACGCATAGAGACGGTTGTGTATCCATTACGATTCCTACCCCGTTTGCTGTCGAAACCACTTGATTTATGTTGATTCTTTTTTCGACAAGGCGTCAATAATCGTTTCCGCCGATTCCGTTCGCATGTTCAAAACGGTGGTTTTTTCTTGCTTGAATGGCGTCTCGGCGGCCTGAAAAAGCGACTTCACGGCGCGTGGATAACAGGCGACGATGGTTAACTTTTCTTGCTCGACCATCGATTTCATCGCAGGATCGCCTCGGGATGCCATCTCACACAAATCGGGAACGGCATGAAACGGCGTTCCGGTTCGTGTAAAAAAACGCAAAATTTCGTGTTTGGTATTGTCAGGCACGATGTTCGCGTATTTGCAGCAGCAAAATAAAAGAAACGGCGCATCCGTCATGTTTTAAAACCCACTTTTCCATGCATTTTCAGAATTTGTTTATACGTCATTCCAGCCGGTTGAGTGGTATTGTCAAGGATAATCCACTTGAAAATCGTTGTTATTATTAACAAAGCAGTATAAATGACGCGGATTGACGTCGCGCAGGAATCGCAATGACGAACGCGAAAAAGAAACAGGCGCTCGAAATGGATTGCATGAAAAATGAGGAATTGATCAACGTATTTCTTTATACCGAAGTTCCTTTACTCACCATTTGTTCCCAATTTTGGAACACATTTCGTAAGTCCTGAAGAAATTTACCCAAATTTTGATCGGCATTTTGTATCCGGTGAATGTCAAAATTTTGCACAATATCATGGACATGTTCGAGACCGCCGATTACCGGTTTAATGCCGGTATTGCGAATCGCGTCAGCGAATAACTTTTTATAACGATTCTTATCGCATTTCTGATCCGGCAATTGGCATCCTTTTCCAAATACCGATTTGAACGCGGAAGGATCGATCAGCAGCCATCGCTCAACATGCGGTTCGGGAATGGCATATGAGACAAGCGATGGAAAATGGCCAACAATATCTCGGATTTCTTTCAATCGTTTTGAATACCCAACACAATTTGAATCTGCAGCCACGATTAATAAATCCGGGAAAGAGATAATCCTCTGGTTACAATCATGGATAAAATCACGTAATTCTCTTTTCACTTTTCCATATCCGCTGATGGAATTGGCGAACCTCACTTTCGGTTTGAACGTGAAATGATTGACCCGGATGATTTTTTGTATGATCTCCTTAATAAATTCTTCGTGACCTCGATCCTCCACGAATGCAGTAATTTGCTTATCCATCGAGATCCCCCCGCATGATGAATTTTTGCATGATTAAACTTTCATCTTCCCGATCCAGAATTTGGCAAATATCCTGGTTATGAAATAATGGAAGATCACGGAAAGGCTCCAGCGTTGTCTTTCCATCAATCTTACTACAACTATAAAGAGACTCCCGCGGAAGAAATTCCAGTAAAATCGGCGAATGGCTGGTGACGATGATTTGTGTGTCGCCGCTCTCTGCATGGGTTTTTAATTGCTCCGCTATCAATTGGATCCGTCGCGGATGAATGCCGTTTTCCGGTTCTTCCAATCCGATCAGAGCAGCAGGCTCGTTGGCGCCGGCTAATGCGAGCATACCTAAAATTCGTAATGTTCCTTCCGATACGACGCTTGCCGGAATGGGAGTATTTCCTTCCATTAACTTTAATTTGACCTGGCCTAATTTATCGACGCCCACATCAATGCCTGTTATGGAAGGCACTATCAATTGGAGTGATTTTTCAATCGATCGAAATTGACGTTCATTGGTAACGCGCAATGTATTCAAAAAAGCCGCCAATTCTTCTCCCATCAATCCAATGTGTCGCACTTCCTTCACCGGATTTGGCGCTCTCATTCGTTCTCGCGGCTCAAAATAAAAAAAGAACCAGCTGGAAAGTTCCTGTTTCATGGCGACAATATGAGGATAATGAGGAGGGTATAGTGGCCTGGAAAGAATGCTGTGGTGCAATCCTAATTCGTGATAGAAGGGATGGGCTTGTCCTTCCATACGTAAATGTAGCCGATTGTCTTTTTTTTCCAAAAACGGACGGGGACTTTTAAAAGGTTCTCCTTTATCATTTAAAGCGGCAAGATATTCATTCGTGACTTGTAAAATTCCGGTTTGGGGCTTGATTTGAATCTCGATCTGATAACGCAATTTTTTTTTGGTGACTCGCGTTGTTTTTTTGTGGTTCTCTTCATCATTGATTTTGGTCCGCTTCATTTCGTGGATTTGTCGATTGACCGAATTGATTACAGCCTGTGATAATTCTACATCCACTTCGAGGGAAAACGTTGATAACTCTTTTTCGAGCAATCCTTCTATTCCATACGATTCAAACGTAAACGATTCCAAAGGAGAACCTCGATAGGATGGTTCGAAAGCATCTTTTAAAGTCGGACTGGAAGCAATTCGGGAAAGAAGTTGGAGCGCATCAAGAAAATTGCTTTTCCCTGCCGCGTTTGGGCCAAAAAAAACAGACAATGGTCGTAACTCAACCTCGATATCAACCAACGACTTAAAACCTTTAATTTTGACTCGTTTCAGCATTTTGTAACCACCAACAGATTCATATCGGTATTCATTTGAAAAAAATTTGCAAAACACGATATAGTTGAAGTTCCAAGTTCTTCGACTATTCAATTATAGCAACGAAAAAGCATGGACATTTTTTAAAATCCACATCCCATTTTTATTATTTGACAATGGCGTCCATCAATGGATTGAACAGAAATTCCTCCAAACCACCCCAAAAACTTTCCTCCTTCATCAATCCGCCAAATCGCACCGCCATCAAATCCAAACTCGGGATCACCAAAAGTACCTGGTTCCCCGCACCCGCTCCCATGAATGCATCGCGGGGAACTTTTGACAAATTTCCATCCGAATTCACCCACCATGCAAGACCGGCGCGAGGGCAGGGCCCCTCGCCGGGCCCACGAAATGGATCGGGCGTTTCGGCATCCGCAGTTACTTTTTCCACCCATTTCGAATCGATCAGCTGCTCCCCCTCCCAGTTTCCCTTTCTCAACATCAAACGCCCCACTCGGGCGACCGCGCGCGCCGAATAATTTCCTCCACCCCAATTCGCGACCATTCCCCTGCCGTTGACTTCGTACGTTTGACCGTAGCCGATGTTCCATTCCTCGTCGGGAACGCCGATCGGCCTCATAATCCTTTCCCGCAGTAAGGTTCGGATGTCTTTGTGAGGGGAATTTTGCAGCGCCGCCGTCACCGCATAGGCCAGCATCGCCATGCCGGGATTACTGTATTCAAAACCGGTTCCCGGTTTGAATTTCATCGGCGCCCAATCGCGAGAGATGGTAAAGGGATCGGGATTTTTATTCCAAAACCTTGATTTCCAGCCGCCCGATTCGAAATGCCCCATGCCCGCAACTTCCGCATCTTCGATGCCGGACGAATGCGTGGCGAGATGGCGAATGGTGATCCCTTTTCGCGTCGGATCGTCTCCCCATTCCGCAACATAGCACTCTGCCGGATCATCGATTTGCATGAGTTCGTCATTCAAAACCAAAAGAAGCGACATACCGCCGACCAGCGCTTTCGCCAACGAGGCGGTGTAGTGCTTGATATCGGGACCCAGTTTGGATGAATACCATTCACCGACAACGCGATCATGGCGAACCACAAGAATTCCGGCTGTGGACCGCTCTTTTAAACGATCAAGCATGGCATCGAATTTCTCACTCGAAATCCCCAGTTCTTCCGGGACGGAGGAATGCCAAACGAATGGATTCGCACTCTCCCCACAATATGCAAAAGAAACCGAAGTAAGGAATAAGGTTAAAACACAAATGGTGACTCGGACAAACCGTGGACGCGCCATAGGGAAGACCTCAATAATTCTAAAGTATGAATCCTGCTGTTTTTACTCAATCTATATGCATTTTGATTTTTTTTCCAGACATTGTATAATCCAAGTCTGATATATTCATTCGTATGATCGCAACAATAGAGATTGCTGAATTCACAAAAAAATTGCGGACATTCCTTCTCGCTTGTGATATTATCTATCATAGGCTTTTATATTCAATCATTCTATCGATTTAATCGAAGAAATCATTTCAACGAGGATTGAGAACGCCGATAAAAGACCTTTCTTTTTTAATTCTTAAGATAAACCGTATTATTTCCAGGCTTTTTTCATGTATTATTCTTATACAGATCACAAAAGAGCGACCACTTTGGAAAACATTATTTTAAAGATCAGAAGAGCGAAACAGCGCTTGCTTATTCGGAATTAGTGGCTACGCTTTTTGTTATGGAAAAATCGATATTCAGTTGAAAACCATTCACACATTTCTCGATTGATAGGAACTTTTCAGCGCCATTCAACGACTATCACAATGAAATTTATACGCTAGTACGCTCTAACGATTAAAAAATCACTGCCCAAGATGGAAAACGGATATTCACTTCGGCGATGTGATTATTTAATACAAAATTTGTAGATGTTGAGGTGTTCAATGAAAAACTTTGAATCATTACGTGTGCCAAAATATGTTCAACTTATGATTCGTCTTCGTGATCAGATCGAGGAAGGGAAACTGAAACCCGGCGATCCCTTGCCTACACGAGAACGGTTGATGAAAGAGTTCGATCTCAGTTTAAGCACGGTTACCCGCGCCATTTCGGAATTGGAACGTCAGGGATGGCTCGTTTCCCGCCAGGGCAGTGGAACGTTCGTTGTCAAGCGAACCAACGGAGCAACGGAAACCAATGTGGATTCCATCGCGGTCGGTTTGCTGCTTCCCAGCGCCCAACCTTATTCGCAGGAATTGGTTACGGAAATCGTGCACGAAGCCAATGAACATAACATCCGTGTTCTCGTGATGTATGCCCCGGATGACGAAGAAATCGAACTGAACAATGCGCGTTTGCTGTTTGAAAAGGAAATCAACGCCTTGATCTGGTTTCCCGTGGCGCCGAAAAAGCATGTCGGCGTCGCCTCGTTGTTCGGAAAAAACAAGATCCCGGTGGTGATCGGTGAAAAAGTGACGGATCATTTCGATGCGCCTTGGATTTGCGTGCGAAGCGACTATTCGCAGGGAATGAGAAGTATTCTCGAATACCTTTATGAACTCGGCCATCGGAAAATCGCTTATGTGGGGCCGAAAGGTTCGGAATCGGATTTCGGACCGGTCCTGGAGCGCTGGTATACCTATAAAGATTTCATGAAATCCAACAACATGTGGAATCCCGACGAATGGTTGATCAATCCGTCGGTTTTTCGCGATTGGCATGCCCATTCCGGACGCATGGAAAACCTGTTTCGCAGTTCCAATGCCCCCACCGCCGTCATCGGATACGACGACACCATCGCTCTCGAGGCGATGAAAGGATTGTCCGCGCTCGGTTTGCGGATTCCGGAAGAAGTGGCCGTCGTCGGCCATGGGGATTATCCCGGCGGTCAGTATTCCAATCCACGGCTCACGACCGTTTCGCCGTGCCACGCCGAATACGTCGACGCGATCTTTCGCGTGTTGATGATGGAACTTGCGGTCGCGCGGGGTGAAAATGCCGTGAATTCCCAACGGGAAATCGTTATTGCGCCTCGTTTGCTGCTGCGTGATTCCGCCTTGGCGGTTTCAAATATGCAGGTAACCGGATAAAACAACAATCCATGAATCATGAACATCCGAAGGCGCGGCGCCGGCTGCGCCTTCGGCATTTATATTGACGTTTCCCCCTTCCATTTCCCCGGATTTCTTTTCCCCGTCAGAAAAAAATTCTCAAGTTTTGCCCCCAGCGGTCGATAATCGAAATTGGGTACGTTTGCCTGAACGATATCGGAAAATAATTCAATCGGAAATGACTTATACCATCGTTCCGATAGGCAAACTCGATTGCGGTGGCAACATGGACGTTGTATGAAGGTGGATCATGATGGAACTGGCGGCATTATCCCAATCTTTATCGGCTCAAGCCGTGATGGGGCAGTTGATCACGAAAGTCCTGGATCAGACGGCGGCTTTGATACAACAGCAGGCGGCGATGACCATGCAAAACACGATTAACGATTCCATCGCTTCTGCGATAGAAGGGCTGGGAGAAAATCTGGACGTGATTGCTTGAATTTTCTCCATCCCGATCTTACCCATCAGGCTAAAAACGGCGTAAAAATTCCCTCTTCACATGATTCCAAACGATTTCGAGATTCGCATGAGTATCGACGAGAACCATGCGATCGGTTTCTTTCCTGGCGATTTCCAAAAATCCCTGTCGAATTCGTTCTATGAACTGAATATCCTCCGATTCGAAGCGATCATGCAGGTTTTCCCGGGCCGTGATTTCCCGCGCGCGCGCCAGCCCGATCACGGCATCGACATCCAGGAGAAACGTCAGATCGGGTTTTCGTTCCTGCGTTGCGAAACGATTCAGGCGCGCGATCAGTTCTCGATCCATTTCCCGGCCATAGCCTTGATACGCCATCGTGGAATCGGTGTAACGATCGAGGATCACGATTTCGTTGGCTTGCAAAGCAGGAAGAATGAGTTCTCGCATCAGCTGGGCGCGAGCCGCTTCGATCAACAGCAATTCCGATTCATTACATAATGTGACGGTTCCATCCAGCAGAAGCGCGCGCAAGGCTTCTCCCGCCGCCGTGCCGCCGGGTTCCCTGGCGTAGCGGCAAACATGCCCGTTTTCGTCCAGGAATTCATACAGAAATTTAGCGATGGTGGTTTTTCCGCAGCCTTCGATTCCTTCGAATGTAATCAATATTCCCGCCATGATTTTATGGGATTTTCCTTTCGAATGACAAAAAATCGATTCACTCCCCTCCCTCAATGAAATACAAATAGTAACATAATTTTAATGGAAAGAGAGATTGTCGCCCTATCCGATCCAATAGTCAAACATAATATGTTTGTTTCCTCGACAAACCACGCCACAGGCAAACAAAAGTGACGATTCGTGGCAGGAATTGCATAAATGGACGGCGAACAATCACAGCCGGATAACATTCTACACAATTACTTACTGTTAAGAATATGCCCCGTAACGCCGACCATAGGATCGATCTTGGAGAGGCGGCCCATTTTTTGGGAATTACGCCTCATGCGCTGGAACGCTGGATCCGCCAGGGGACCATTCCGTGCCGACAATCCGACGGTGAAATCGTCTTCAGTAAACCGCAACTGAAAGCATGGGCAAGTTCCCACAACATCAACTGGCAGGAAGATGCCAAACCGCCGGCTTCGGTGGATCCCCAGGCCGTGAGTTTGGCCGGCGCCATGATGGCGGGCGGATTCTACCACAACATTATCGGCAATGACAAACCGGTAATTTTAAAAAATATCGTATCCACAATCCATCTGCCGGAAGAGGTGGATCGGGAGTTGCTTTTGAAAAGACTGATCGAACGGGAACAACTCTCCTCGACGGGTTTGGGACACGGGATTGCGGTTCCTCATCCGCGAACGCCTCTGAAAAGCGGCGTTGAAAGCCCAATTGTATCCACCTGTTTTTTAGACGCGCCGGTTGATTACGACACCATCGACGGCAAGCCGGTTTTTGTTTTGTTTCTGATGGTGTCTCCTAACACGAAAGTCCATCTGCAGTTGTTGGCGCGGCTGGGTTTTTGTCTTCGTGATGATGGATTCATCGATTTTCTACGTAAGCAACCCGATAGCGACGCCCTATGCCGGCGAGTCGAACAGGTGGAAAAGCGGATGGAAAAAGCAAGAGGAGCCTAGATTGGACCATCGAGCATGAATTCTGCAAAACGCATTCTGCGTTTGATCCGGCGGATTTTTGAAAACCTGTTTTTATTCTTCGATGAACATTTTTTGCTCATCCTGTTCGGCATTCCCGTCGGCATCTGCGGTGGACTGGCGTCCGTGGCGCTGAATCGTTCCATCCATCTCGCTTCTTCCCTTTTGCCGGTTTCCCACTCTCACGGATTGTTTATTTTTTTCCCCGCCATCGGCGCATTGCTCTCTATCTTCTGCCTTTCCGCCGTTTTTCGCGAAAGCGCGGGCCATGCGGTTCCGCTTGTCATTCACAGCGTGACGCGCAAGGGCGGCCTGCTGCAATTGCGTTCCTCTCTATCCCATCTAATCGGTTGTTTGTGCACGATCTCATTCGGCGGTTCGGCGGGGCCGGAAGCGCCGGTCGTCGTGAGCGGCTCCTCCATCGGCTCCAATATCGCGCGCCTGTTTCATTTCAAGGAACGGCAGCGCATCGTGATGGTGGGATGCGGAATCGCGGCGGCCATCTCGGCGATTTTCAATGCGCCGATCGCCGGCATCGTGTTCGCCGTGGAGGTGATTTTGGGCGAATGGGCATCGGTCAATCTTGTCCCCATCGCCATCGCATCGGTCGTGGCCACACAAACCAGCCGTATTTTACAAGGCAATCAAATTCCTTTCGATCATCGGGTGTTCATTATCGACACGATGGACATAATCGCCTGTCTGGGATTGGCGGTATTGGTCAGCGTCGCCGCCGTACTCCTCTCCAAAACCCTGTTTTATGTGGAACACGCGTCCAAACGCCTGTTTCGCAACATTTATATGCGGGGCGCGGCCGGCGGGTTGTGCGTCGGATGCATCGGCTGGTTCGCGCCGGACGTTCTGGGAGAAGGATACGAGACGATTCGCGCCATTATTGAAGACCTGTACGCCCCGCCGCTCCTCTTTATGACTCTTTTAATCTTCTGTAAAATCGCGGCGACGTCGCTCACGCTGGGAACGGGAAGCGCCGGCGGCGTGTTTGCGCCGGCGTTGGTCATCGGCTGTTTCGTCGGATTGGCTTATTCGGAAATGATCAATGCCTTATGGCCCGCCAACGCCTGGACCAGCGGCGGATGCTTCGCCTTGCTGGGCATGGCGGGCATGATCAGCGGCGTATTGCACGCTCCTCTGACCGGTATTTTCCTGATCGTGGAAATCACCGGCGGGTATGAGGTCATCCTGCCGTTGATTCTCGTCTCGGTTCTGGCGTCCACCATTACCCGCGCTTACATGCCTGCTTCCGTTTACTACCGCGAATTGATGGAACGCGGCCAACTGCTGCGCCCGCGCACGGATGCGAGGATTCTCGCGGATATCGCCATCCTCGATATTTTAAAAGAAGATTTGGAACCTCTTCCGCCGGAAATGACGCTGCGTGAGTTCGTCAATCGCATCAAGAACTCTCCCCAATCCCATTTTCCCGTTATCGACCCGGAAACCGAAAAATTTCACGGCCTGGTCTTGGTCGACATGGTTCAATCCTACCTGCTCAGCCCGGAGTTGTACGACGCCATTGTCGTCGAGGAAATCATGGAAAGTTCGGATATTCGCATTTCCCCCAACGATAACCTTCTCCGTGTAATGGATCACTTCGAGCAAGGCCGAACCGAAGTCCTGCCCGTCATCGACCGGGATCGTTTTATCGGCACGGTTTCGAAAGCCGACGTGCTGGCGCAATATCGGAAAGAATTGATTGTGCAAATGGCGCATTGAGGGAATGAACCGAAAGAACCGACAGGCATGGTAAATCCAGTTTTTTTTGGTACGCTTCCATTCCAAATCATCAATTTCTTCGAATGCCGGTAAGGATTATACTGTACCTCAAAATGGCGCAAACGGAAAAAGAGGATACAGAGCATAACCAAAGAAAAATAAGTGTGTTAGTCGCTATGAGTCAGGGAAAGTCATTATCCGGCGGGAAACATAAAAACGACCCTTTACCGACAATCACGAGTGGTCCACCGAGGACATTATTTTAACGTACCGCAGCCAGTATGTGATTGAGGATATATTCAAGCAAATGAAGGATCGCAAAATAGGAACGTGGTGGCCGATGTTCCACTGGACGGATTCCATGATTCGCGTTCATGCTCTCTACTGTTCCATCGCATTGCTTCTTCGTTCGTTGGTCATGAGGAAAGTCAGCCAAGCCAACCTTCCGATGTCGATGAATCATCTGCATGAAAAATT
>QZKN01000184.1 GCA_003598175.1 Candidatus Omnitrophota bacterium | reverse complement strand
CAGAGCCAAAACGGCTTCTTTCCGCTGCAGCAGCGGTTCGATGCAGGGATTTTTTTGAATCACGCCGCCGGCTTCGAATAACACAATTTCCTTGGCGCCGGCCAGGACTGTCTGATACGCCTGCATGAGGTAGGATTGCGGCGTGCAGTCGCCGAAATCGAACCAGCCGCCGCCGGTCTGTTTTCCGGCCATGGATCGCAGCCACGAAAAGTTGATATATCCCTGCGTGGGCATGACGAAGCCGAAACGGACGGTTTCCGGATTGCGTGTTTCCGTCCCCACCCAAATCCGCTCGAACAATGAGGGGCCGCGAACGACGTCGTAGCCGAATTTATGAAAACGGTCGTACCACTGCGGATATTTGAGAATGAAACGGATGTCGGGATTCGCTTCCCGCGCGGGTTGGAGGATGAACCTTTCCGCGAAATCCATCATCAGGTCCAACCGATATTCGGACCAGGAACGGCCGCCTCTGGCGGCTTGGGACAATTCCGTCGTATCGTTCGTGGCGAAAAAATCGTCGATCATGATCTCGTCGAAGAATTTCGCGATATGACGAAAGTGATCGGCCAAATCGGTTTGTGTTTTTTCGGCCTGATAATTCAGCCATAGGGTGGAATCATTGGATTTGACGCCGAATTCCGGCCCGGCGAGCGTGGCGACTCCGGCAATGACTTCGACGCCGTTCTGTTGGAAAAATCGGATTGCTTCATGTAAAATTTCTTCTTGGGGAATATACCCTTGCCGTACGGTTTCGAGATAGACCTTGCTGATGCCGATTTCTTGAAATGCCTGCAATGCCTTTTCGCGGTCTTTGAGTGTGGAAAGGAGAGAATCGACTTGATGAGCGGTGACGTAGGTTTCAAAACGTATGCCTTTACTTCCTTGTGAAAAAGTGGAAGAAACAGAAAAAAGAGTCAATAATAGAAAGTATATCATTTTATAATTCATTCGTTCTTTCCTTTCCAAATGAAATCGCCGCTTGAATTCCATCTCTTGTAATATGTGGATGCGCCTCCAGTATCTGTTCAACACTCTCACCGGCGGCCAGTTTTTCTAAAATAAGTTCCACAGTAATCCTTGTCCCTTTAATCACAGGCTTGCCCATCATGACGGATGAATCGGATTGGATCAATTCATGAATCATGTCCATGTTTCAATCTTGTTTCGAAACCTTTTTAAAGGTTCGTATTATGATTTGATGCTTCACTCAATTGTAGACGCTATTCGAACAGGATCAATTAACGAGGAAAGGAATTTCCATCCTTTTAAACCGGATACCTCACGAATATCCCAAATCCGCGCGGTTCCGTCGTTGCTGCCGGAAATCAACCGCTTTCCATCATTCGCGAGTGAAAAGGAATAGACCGTTCCCGTGTGTCCCGATAATTCACACAACATTTCTTTGGTTTCAGCGTTCCACAGTTGAATCCTGCCCGATCTCCCTCCCACCGCGATGAGTGATTCCTTTTCACGAACGCCGGCGAGTATTTCGATCGTGAATCCGGGTTGGAAGCAAGGCGATAAGGTATCGGAATACAACTCCAATTCATACACGATTCCTTGCAGACCGCCGAAGAGTAATTTTTTACCATCTGCAGAAAAGAGGACGCTCTCCAGCAAGAGATCAATTTGGTGAATGGAAATCATATCGCCGTCATCCACATCCGCGTAACCTATGAAATTATCGGACACAAAGGCGATTTTCGAGTTGTCCGGCGAAAATGCGAATTTTCGGATAGGTTCATTCACATGAATTCGGCAGTTTTCTTTTCCGGTTTCCGCGTCGTAAATCGTTATGGAATTATCCCTATAATCATCGACGGCCGCCGTGCACGAATCGGGTGAAATGGCAAGAAAACGATTACTTTTACGTGAGTAGAGAATCGGAAGGATGAGTTCCAACGTTTTTGCATCGATTACGTAGATACCGCTTTCGCCGGAACCGACGATATATTGACCGTTTGGTGAGAAAACCATGTCGCTGAATCCGCCAAGGCCGATTACGGTTTCGCCGTACAAACCAGGATATGTGGGAACGTATACCTCCAGCGTTTCCGATGCATTTACAGCGACAATGCAGAAATGCATGATTACAACAAATGCGTTGATGAAACAGCGATACAATTCCTTATTGCCGCAATGGGTATCGTGCTCATTCATTGGCATAACTCCTTTATTTAAAAATACTTATGACTCTATGGCCATTAAAAAGGGACGAAAATGAATGACGTTCTTTCAAGAGTGAAGCAAGCGTCCACGTTTGCATGAACAACGCAGGCGGAGATGACTACACTACCCACGAAGAATCGGACGGGACATCCGCGCTACAGCACGATGGAAAAACGCCGGCAACGAGCAATAAGAACGACGTTTCTTTATGTGATATCGACGACAACATACAATTTGGATTCCCGCTGAGCAGATCGGAGAGAATGAAAAAATCGGAAAAACCGTGCATTGGATCAACGGCTGAGTTTTTCCACTCTGCGTTGATGCGCGCCGAGAAGGATGTCCCATATGACACGGCCGAATATTTCACATTTAAACCGATCTCCTTCCGGTTTCATGTGCACATTGTCGAGAAACCAGTCGGTGTGATTCAAAAGAAGATGATCGGTTTCCGCCAACGGCGTCTTCAATTCCATTGCCAAATCTCGCAAACAATCATTATTTTCTTCAATCAACGCATGCATACGAGCGCCCCCCTGCTCCCGATTATAGGCCATTGGCGCGATGATCAATTCTCCGCCATCCGCGCGAACCATTGTTGTGAGATGACGAATATTCCGTTTCAACGGCTCAATGGTTTCGGGAGGCGCTTTTGCCAGCATGTCTTCCTGACGGCAGCGAATGTTGACCAGGTTTTGCAAATCAAAGGTGAACAGACCTTGCTTTCTCTGTAAAAAAACCACGAACCAGCTTTTTTTGGCAAGCCATCGTCCGATAAATCCGCTCTCATTGCTCCATGATTTGCGGAAATGAGCATAATCCGGCTGAAAATTCGGCCAGACGCGGGGCGGCCCGTCATTCACGCCAAGGTGAACGAGCACAATGTCCGGTCGAAAATCCGACACACGGATCACGTAATTGATGGTCGATTCCATCAACGTCCAGCCATCGCACCCAAAATCCATGATTTCAAAATTTAGGCGGCTCGGGCGTTTTGACAATTCGGCTTTCAGATATAACGGATATTTATTCATCGTCGTCGAACCGCCCAGACACGCGATGCGTACCGTATCTTCCGGTTTGATTCGAGGATAAAATTGCGATCCGATACGGATACCGTCTTTTTCATACACCGCATCCGTACGAACGTAACTCAAATAGGGATGTGGTTTGAACCGCATCAGAGTGATATCTTTTTTCGCCTGTTTCAAGAAATCACGAATGATATTGGCTTCAACCGGTTTCCAATGAGCGAGGCCTACACGAAAAAGCAGTTCAAATAGGATTACGGTGAAACCCGACGCAAAAAGAATCAAGAGAACATTGATTACGATGGGATGTTTTCTAAAATGGAGATGAAATCGATTGTTTTCCATGATGGGTAGAGAAAAAAAACTTCACATTCCACACATATCCTACAATGAAATGCTTACGACAAACAATATCATTTACGAATTTCCGGCGCCGTATAGAGGTTCCCTTGCAGCGCTTCCTGATATTTCGGATCGGTAATCTGCATACTTTCGAAGTCCGCATCATCCATTGCGTTCACATCGTAAATACTCTTTAAACGTTCTTTTAACGGTTGCGGATTTGCGCAGAGTTTCAATTTTTCCATGATTTCAATAACGATTTTGTAAAATCTTTCGTCGTTGGCTTTTTCGGGAATGATATAAGCGTAGTCATTGTCTGCAAGAAACCACGATTGGAGTTCATCGACGGATGGAATCTTCTTTTTCTCTACTCGAAATTTGATGCGAAGAAATCGTTTGCTGATTTGCACGTTAAACGGATCGCTCTTATTGATCGCGAATGCCGCCATCGCCGGATCGTGATCCACCATTTTTTCCAACCATAAAAAACAACCGATCGGATTTTGCTCTTGCGGATCGTTTACAATGTCATACACGGTTATGCGATCCTCTTTTTGTATAAAATCATCATGCGCGCCGGTGGTATACAAATCCCAAATCAGTTTATACCGTTCATTCCAGGCGGCGATATCTTTATAAAATAAGCCATCGGATGTAAGGATCCGATTTTCCGTCACTTCTTTGCTTTCCCAATAAGGTCGTAAAGACTTGCCTTGAAATGTGTTTTTCGCCAGAAAATTATCGTTTATTTCAAGCATATCGAGAATCGTGGGCGCAATATCGATTCCCGACGCGATGGCTTCGACTTCCACTCCCTGTGGAATCATCGGTGGATAGGAAATGATCAAAGGGACGTGAATGTCCGTATTGAAATTGGTCCAATGATCGAAGTACAAGTTATGCTCGCCAAAACTTTCTCCATGATCCGCCGTCAACACGATGAGGGTATTCTCGTACAAATCCATTCGTTTCAACGCATTCACCAAACGTCCGATTTGATCATCCGTCATCGTTATTTCCGATCCATATTCTTTTTTAAAGTATTCGAGATCATTATATGAATGAATCCAATCCAATAAGTTAACGTCCCAGCTCAGATTGAATTTCACATTCTGCATCGATGTGTGCGTATCGCTTCTTGGATCGCCTTGGTAATACATGCGATGATAGTTCCCTTCGGCGATATAAGGGGAATGGGGATCATAATAATGGATCCACAAGAAGAAATTTTCCTCATATATTTTTTCCAGCCAATCTATCGCCGCGCTGGTTACCGTGGATGCGCTTCGGGTTAGATTGTAGGTCATACTGCCGAATTCTTCCGGCCATTTTTTTGGAACTTCATCGTAATGATCAAACCACAAGCTCATTCCGGAATTTTGTTTGTCGAGATGATATACGCTGACGAACGCGCCGGTGACGTATTTTTCTTCTTTTAAGATTTGTGGTAAACGCGGAATCGAATGGGCTAAATTATAATCATTACCAATCACACCGTGTTCGAACGGCATCAACGAAGTCAAAATTGACGCATGAGACGGATTGGTGGTGTAGGCAGCGGAATAGGCATTTTTAAAAAGAACGCCTTTTTGAGCCATTTCGTCGATATGTTTTGTTTGTATCCAATCATTTCCATAGCAGCCGATATAATCCTTTCGCACGGTATCCAAAGTTATCAATATTACATTTGTCTTCTTCTCTTTTTGCATTTTATTACTATTATATTGTTTCCCATCGGATTGAATTACCGGTCTTCCCCACAACGCCCAATCGTATGCAAGATTGTTTTGGTGTCCCGGTAGTATCTTAAAAATCAGATCTACAATTTTCTCTTCACATTTTTCAAGAGGAATGGATACGTTTTGCCATTTCCTGTCTTCTTTGTTATGCAAAGGGTCTACTAATTTTTCGAAGATCACGATTTCTTTATTTCCATCGAATTTGGCTAAAATTTGAAATACAACTCCATCTGCACATTGATCCCAGGTTTTTTCTCGCATCCCTACAAAAAAATCCATCTTCGAATTCTTGCCGATATATAAATTTTTATAAATAATCGAACTTGTGGAATGTTGAAAAATTCCCCAATAGGATTCATCATTCAACGTTTCAAACGTCGGTGAAACATAATTGGTTTGTTCTGCAAGGATTTCTGCTTTATCCAACAAAAAGAGCAAATCCAATTCATTTCCGAGCACAATGTTCTTTTTATCTTGATTGATTTCAATGATTGAATCCGTTTTTTGTCCACATGAAATCATTAGAAACGGAAGAATGAACGAAAGAAAACCATATTTTATTTTTTTTATCATATTATTTCTTTTCTTTCAAGAAAATGGGCGGGGTTCGATGAACCCCGCCCTTTTTACCAACTTTCCAGGATTGGTTTAGTTACCAATCTGAAGTTTATCGATATTACCTGCCGCGAGATCAAGCGCTCCGCTTGGCGGGGCAAAGGCGCCTGCAAACACCTGGACGCCTTGACTCGGCGTAATCGGAACACCGCCTTGAACTGCTCGGCTCCAACCCGTGAAGGCAGTACCATTGTAAGCAACCTTGATGATGATGTACTTATTTACTGGCGCCGGAAGTACGGTTGTCACATCAAAACCATCTACTTCTAGAATTGCACCCGTTGTTAGAGCCAATTCATCACCATTTGTCAAGTCGCCGTCAAATTCGCCGGTCGTCAATCTCATGGCGCCTGATGGATTTGTTTCCGGATCGAATATGTTCATGACATAGCCATTCTTATATTCGACTCCGGTGACTACGCCATCTGTAATCACTGGAACTACAACACCGATCAGGTTGATGAAGTTATCGCCTGCGAGTTTCTTGGTATCGCCTGTGCTGGCTACCACGAATTCGAAATTGCCGTCACCATTCACATCCGCTACATCAATATCGATACCGCCGTTTCCACGGAAACGATCATTGTGGAAACCACGGAGTGATGCAACACGACTTGCCTCGCCGGCTATGGTATTGGCTGCGACTCCGGCATCACCTATCTGCACGAAGTTCACGATATTGAAGGTTGTGTTCGATGTTGCACTGTAGCTTTGCGCAACCAAGAGTTCGTCCACACCATCATTATCCAGATCAGCCGCTGCAATATTTATTGCACCGTTGGCATTTGCAGCCCACTCTGCTCCTAACAATCCCTGGATTTGACCAACCAGCTTGTATCCATTCGGAGCTGGCAGTCCAGTATATTGCCACAAGCGAATGATTTGTTTTCCGCCAATACCTTGCGCGACTGCAATTTGATTGACCGATGAGCCAATAAAGTTACCAATCGCTGTTCTCAGGCCACCATAATTATGGACGACAGGTCGAGTATCCTCACCCGTGTAATCAAACGGGAAGGCATTGAACGGGTGAGAAACTCCAATCTTCGTGACGCCATCTCTCGGGATAACGATATTCGGCAGCGTCGCTGCTTCAATGACCGGTCCGAGAGTCGTTACGATATCCAGCTGACCGTCCATATCAAGATCGCCTACAGACACGAAGGAAGCGCGATTCAAACCGCCGCCGATTTTTTCTGCAAATGCAATCGGCTCGCCTCGGAATCCTCTGAGGTTACCGTTGATCGGCACTGCGCCATTCGGATCGAAGTTCCGTACGTTGACGGATGTTTGTCCACCCTGACCGGCTGCGAATACGATTTCATCGATATCCACGACAACAGGCGGCGTCACGGTAGTCATCACCACATAATATGTCGCAAAATCGGATTTAGGCGGCGTTGACGTATCCGTTGCGCTGAATATCACTGTTGCTGTTACGTTTTCCGGAGCAACGGATGCCGGCGCATTCATGGTCAACTGCGCTTCCGCAAATGTCGCCTGAATGTTCGTTACCGTGTACGAATAGGTGTAATCATCCGCATTCAACAACGTTACCGTCGGGAAGAGGACTGAATCGCCATCCGGATCGGCTGCTTTGAATTTGAATACAACTGTATTGGATCCAGCAATATTCACAATTCCATTATTAGCAATCGTTGCAGCAGCGCCGACATTCACGCTCACAGTCGTCGTTATTTGCGGCGGTTGGCTTTCATTGATCACATCGACATTCAACGTTGTTGATCCTGCAACCGGTGTTCCTACATCCGGAACATTCGTAACTGTGAATGTAAAGACAAACGGATCATCCGGATTGTTCAGTGATGGCAGATCGGAGAAGTTTACATCCGGTGTGAATGTAATTGTTGCATCCACAACTCCATTCGCGGATACGGATGCGACGCTGTAATCAGGTGAAGAGAGCACAGAAGCCGGAGCGGACACATCAATCGTTACATCATCCAAACCAGCATCTGCTCCATGTACAACCACCTGCAACTTTTGCAATTCTTTCACATTTACGTTCCCTGCATTTCCAACGCCCGGTTGAACAACATCTGCCACACTCACAGAAACGATGTTGACAGTTGGCGTTGCCGGTTGTGCGGTTACATTCACTAACAGGCAAACATTATCCATTCCTGCATGTTTACCATCCGTGGCGGTGACATCCAATTCAAATGAAGTGGATTCGACCAAACCGGTTACCGCCTGGTATCCTGGAACGAATGTGTAACGATACAAGCCGTTCGATACAGGTTCAAACGCAGAAGATTGAATGTTTGTAGCCGTGAGCGCAGAACCCGATGCGGCCATTGTTATCGGATCGCCGTTTGCGTCAGACGCCACAACATCCACCACCAATGTCGAACCTTCAGGAATCGTTACTTCTCTGACATCGGCATCAGCCGGATGCAATGTAGTTTCCGTATCCAGCATCGCGGTGAGGAATTGGGTGACGCCTTCCACCACAACACCGGCGGAATTGGTTTCAACCGCGACAAATTCAGCGGCGAACAATGCAGGTTGATTGATATTAAGGATATGTTGTCCACTGAACACTTCATTGTTCAGAGTATCAATCACACCGGCGGTTGCGGCAAATACGAACGGACCTGCCGGATCGATATTCGGCTGAATCAGCAGATCAAGGTTGAGACGCTGAGGATTAAACAAGTCCTCACGGATAAGGTTTTCCGTCGCTGGAGACGTCGAGAATACGGTCGTTGTTACAGCGGATCCAGGAACAATCCAACGAATGGATGTAACACCACCCACATCAAATCCGGCGGCGCTTAATGTATAGGTTCCACCGGCATCCAGTGTTAGGGTTCTCTTCGCTTCCGTATCCAATACTGCGTTATTGTATGTCACAGTTACAGTTGGTTTTGCATCATAAGAGAAGGATGCATTGGATTGTTTGCTATCCATATTACCAACCGTATCGGTTGCGTTTACAATGAATCGGAATGATGGGGTGCTTATTCCACCTTCCGTGGATGGAATCTGTACGAGGAACGGAATCGCAACGGAATCGGGTCCTGACAATTGCGCTCTTGAAATATCCAACACCACATCGGATACGGCAAGGTCAGTGGCTCTTGGAACCACATTCAAATTGATTCCACTCGCATCCATCGATACAAATCCGTAGTTTGGATTTCTTAACACATCGATAGGACTATCAACCTGATCCGTAACTGTTGCAGTAATTCTTAACACTGTTCCAGCAACAATCGACGAACCGCCAGGCACAACCGCGCCTTCACCCAACGGAGCGCCCGCAGGACTTACGGCTCCAAACGCTGAACCTTCCGGCAATCTTTGAATCACTACATCCAAAGAACCGCTGATGGACGGAGGAGCATTATCAACCGCAAGATTGGGTGTAATTTGTCGTTTGATTCGGTTATCAAAGACGTTGTTATGCGGCACATTACCTGCATCATCCATCACTGTCGGAGTTACGCTTCGCGGATCTCTGGATGTCGTAGAAGTTACTCCCACTGAATTTGCAATCGGTACCTGATAGGTAGCGCGAATCAACGAAGGAAGTTCCGTTCGATGCGTTACATCCAACGTCGTCGGGATGATTCCTGTTTGTCCTTGAACCGCGAACACGTTATCTAACGATGGATTTAAGTCTTTGAAGTCTGCGGTCACGTTCAGGACGGTGCTATTTACATCGATATCGAACATATTCGACGAACTTCTTGATAAACCTGGCAATCCACGGAAATCATCGTTTCCGGCGCCGTTGATCAACTGGTTGGTGACATCGACGATTACCTTTACCGTATCACCTTCACGCACGCGATTTGGTATCGTTGCGATTCCGGCAATGTTCGGCGCACTCGGATAACCAATTCTAGCGCTACCTGGAATGGTAACAAATTCAGTCGTCATGGCAGCGTATTTTCTAACGATGTCTGCCGCTGGTATCTCGAAGGAAACCAAAGGCGGAGATGCATCAACGGTAAACAACGCTGACAACGTTTGTTCTGCCGGGAAGAGAGAGTCATTGTCATAAACAAATACCGTAACCCATGCAACTCTCTTCGCCGCTGCGCCATTTTGGACTTGAATATACGGTAGACCTTGGAGTGTACTGATTGATTGTGCCACGCTTGCTTGATTCCAGCCTTGCGCACCAGAGAGTTGAGCAGGTTGTACATCAACGTAAGTGGCCGGAGTAATACCGACGATAGGGCCGTTGAATACAACATCACCTGCGTAATTACCCTGGGTTGCAATACCAGGCAATGGATGTCCGGGCACTGGCGCATTATTGTTAACCAAAGTTCGTAAAACACTTTGATCTGCAAACCATCGGCTTGCATCACGCGCCACACCGGCCAAACCTGCCGCTTGTCCTACAACCGTTCCTGTATAGTCATAGGCAATCGTATCCCACCTGGCATGAATCGTCCCTTGTGCGCTCAACTCGGTCGCACTCGGAATCAATTCATTCGTTAATACGTTGAGCTTCGGTGGATAGAGATCGCTTGCATCCATGAAGATCGTATCCGGCGCTTCACCGTTAATTGTAGTGACCAACGCATCCACCACAAGTCTATCACCCATGGCGAATTCAAACTGCGCCGATGACGTATCGGAACGATTTCCAATTCCCAAGTTGGAAGCGCTGCCAGCCGTAACTTCGGAGATTCCATTTACGGTCAACGTTACTTCCACCGCTCGTGGGCCTCTAGCGTTAATGGCTATATCGCGACCTTCTTTCTTTGTTTCATTTCCGAACGCATCGTACACATACATCCACACTCTCTTTTGTGTGCTGGGCGAAGCATTCGAATCAATTTGCACTGCATTGGTGACGAAAATAATGCTTCTTGTGCAGGATTCAACGACGAATTTCCGTCCCCAATAATTGACCAAACTGCCGCCGCTACGGACGAAGCGGTTGGTATCGGTTTCGAATGCGCCACTCCAATCCAAGTTGAAGTTCCTGAAGTGGACATCTTCCGTACCGTCGACAACGAACGTGGCAGCATAAACCAACCAACTTGATGGTAAGAAGTTGACTTGATTACCATTCAATATGGCTGAATTTTCATTCAGTGCATTCACACCTTCCAACGTAGTTTGACTTACGAAGTTATCCTTTGCGATATACGGCCCATCCTTATCGATTTCCAGACGAGATGATCTTAGATTCGCAGATTGGGTATCATTCTTCCTCTCATCCGTGGCGTATAGCAACACGGCGGAGCCTGATACCAAGCTGTTTTGGACATAGCCATAACCCCAGTTGTAGGTACGATCATTATTACCGGTGTTATTTGCAGTAATCGGCCAGCTGCCGTCCAAATTGTCTCTATTCGTAGACATTTGAAATTCAACGGTAACCGGTTGCGGGTTAATTGCCGGCACTACCTCAAACTGGAACCGGTTTCCTTTGGTCAAAGCATTCGTCGGCGATACGTTATTGATCGGCAACACGGAGAAGTTTTGACCGGCAAATTGATTGTTGTTGCCAAGATTATCAGTCGTATCAATTTCGACCAGAACTTTGTCATTCCATGTCGGTCTTTCTTTTATATACAGCTCGGTTTGCAACCAGCTGCCTATTCCAACACGTGTAGGTCGTAGAATCAGACCCGAAGCGCTGTAGAAGGCGGGGATATAATCCACATACGGTTGCAATGTTCTTGCAGATGAAATATCCAATGTTGCACCCGCTACCGTTTTCGCAGCCGGGAATTCAGGCGACTGACCATCGACTTTGATTGCGGTCGAATTCACACTGCCCATATTACCAATTGAATCGGTCACACGAGCGACAAATTTGGCGCTTGCCACACCGATATCGGTTTTGATCCGATAACCGGATTGTTCATTTGTAATTGTTTCATACGGATTGGTTCCGTAGTATGCAATCACATGAGTATTGGTGCTTTGACGAACCTGATTCGCTGTACTTGCTCTCGATACAAAGCCAGCGGTTCCATCCGGTGCGCGATACGAAAAGTCACCGCCCCAGACAGTTGGGCCATCACCGATAATCACCCACAAACTCGGCAGCATGATCTTCGAGTCGGCGATACCGACTGGTGTGAAATTCTCTCCATTTATGCTCAGCCAGCCACCTAACACAGCTGGATTTACGCTCGATGTCAATAAATGTTGAGTATCCAGATTAAGGCCGGCTTTCCTGGCCAAAGAAACTAAAACACTGCCGGCATAGCCTTTTGTGATACCGGCATCCGTATATGTAGCATCCACAACGATTGATGCAGTCGCCCAACCATTCTGTCCGGTCCATGCGGCATTCAAATCACGCGGATTCACCGTACCGCTAATGGCGACGTTGTTTTTGAAATACTTGACAACGGTCGTCACTTCCGGTTTCGACACATCAACAATGATAGGCACGCTGACTCTTTCATCATTGGAGACTGCTTCACCTGCCGGATCCGTTGCAGTAATCGTAACCACGGCGTTGTCCTTGGTTTTCACCACGGTGTCGCCTGCAACCACTTCTTCCCACGTTGCATAATACAGACCGGCCTGAGCTTTCGTAGTAATCGGTGACACCGAAGAGTTGCCGCTGATATCGCTGAAATTAGCTGTCGTCGTCAACGAGGTAAACACGGAGTCGTTCACGTTGAAGATGGCTTCCACGCGCACTTTGTCGCCTTGTTTCACAATCGCTGTCGGGCTATAAATCGTGGCAGGCGTCGGGCGTTTTCCAACAATGAACCACGGATAATCCGTCGGAATGCTTCCACCAACGAATTGGGTTCCAAAGGTATCCGTAACCAGGTTGATCGCCACGGAAGCAGAGAGAACGTTACTGACAACCGAGGGTTTGGTCGCATCGATCTGAATATTCAGATTCTGTACGCTGGAATCATTCGCGGCAGCATCCGTCGCCCAAAGAACCGCATTCGCGGTTAAATTCGGCGGCGTTCCCGGAACCGAGAATGTCCATGTTGCCCATAGAACGGGGTCGCCCGCTATTAATGACGGAAATTCAGCTGCATCTCCCACCGTAGCAACTGCTTGTTTCGTTACACTGGCGTTTCTTAATTCCGTGATGCCAAATTTGGATAGATCCGCCTTCACAGTCAAACTGCTGATATTGGCCTGATCCTGCGCATCCAGCTTCACTCCACCTTCTATCTGCAACTGCTGCCCTGGTCGCGCCAGACCATCATCCAGAGTGTCACCGCTGATATGAGGCAATTCTCTAAAACCAAGAGTACCCGCTGCTGATCTTACATTACCGGTGGTGAATTTTCCAACCACGGTTGTCGGCGCTTGTCTGTCAGCTGATATGGGAGCGGCTTCAACATTGCCAACACCAAACGTAACGCCGGTTGCGTAGATTATCGCTTTCTTTCCAGCGCCAAACGTACTTGCAGTTAATTTGTTCGTTTCGAATGTAGCCCAAGCAACCGATCCTGCCGTGGCATTCGCAATGGTGATCACTTGTCCATTGGCGCTTACGGCATTACTTGCAACCGGATTGATGGTTCCCAGTCCAAACTGGCTTAAATCAGCCTGAATGGGGTTGGTCGTTGTCAAATGCGCATTGGTTACTCTTGTTACGATCAACAACGTTGTATCATTGATATTCGTTGTAGCCGCGCTTATGGTAAATGCCGCGGAGGACGTTCCCAACGGATGCGAGCTGCTGCGTTGCACTACTGCGCCGTCCAAATGTTCCGCGCGTTTTCTACCGTAAATCTGATACACCCAGATTTCCGGCGTCGGTTTTACGAATGAGCCTGTTGCAACCGGTATACCAACCGCGCTTACATTTCCTGAAAGATCACGCGTCGTCAACGTGACATAACGAATCGAATTACTTGCAATACTCGTATTCAGTGGATCTTCCGACCTGATCAAATAAAACCAAGTGGCGGCAATAATCGATTCCGAACCCGGTTTACTTACACTTCCACCACCAATCACGGAAGAGGCGTCAGGCAATACATCTTTGGCATTCGTGATGAAATCTGAAAAATCAGCTGCTATTGTCTTGAATTCACGGCCATAAGTAGTGGATGCTGCATTAATGACATGCGTTGCAGTTGCATCACCCAATGTAATCAAATACGGGAAGAATGCGGTTGATTCCGTTACAGTACCAGCCGTTCCACCTTTCCATGTCGTAAAGTGCTGAGGACCAAATTCACTGTCAGCATGATCTTCTTCTTCAAATGTCGCCGATATGATGATCATGTAACCAGCTTGTACTTCCGGCGCCACCGTTTGTTTAACGAGATCCGCAGCATTATTGACGGCGTACGGAGCATTGTTAATGAATCCAGTTGCATTTCTGGTTAAGCCAAGCAATGCCACACTATCCACATCTTCATCAAATCCTGTTCTTGTACGAATTGTGGCAAGATCAGCATTTGCTGTATTAGTGATTAGCAGAACTGTCGATGCAGGTCTTCCCAAACCACCAGCAAATAATGTTGCATCCATAACACCATCACTTGCAATTGGCAAAGGAATTAGATTAACTGACGGCTTACTTGCATCAACAATCAAAGTATTACTGCTCTTTACATTCGCGCCAGAGGAATCCGGATAGTTGATGGTATTGTCAGCGATGGTGATAAATACTGAAACACCTGTTACGCTCAATGCAATACCGTTCGGATTCAGCTGGCCTATAGCAGTCTTCAGTTGGTCAGAAGTAAGCGTATTTTCAATTGCCTGACGAGTAATTTTCGGCAAGCCTGTTTCATTGATATAGGTCGCCCAGCCGACATTGTCAGCGCCGACCGTAGTATGAATCGTTACCGAATCAAGCGTCCATCCGGAAGGAAGCACACCCGCGCCGCCCGTACTCCAACCAACCAGCTGCGGGCTTACAATTTCCACTTTAAATTTCTGTTGGAAGTAGGTTTTGAATGCTGCATCACTGAGACCAGTCGCGCCGGTAAGCAGATGATCCACATCCAAAGCTTTGGACGCTTCAATTGTGGGACGGAATCGAATTACGAGACGCACCGGGCTGCCATTTTGCGCATTTTTAATTCCCGGTAAATTTACACCGGATGCCACTGTACCTTTTGTCACGTTATAAATGCCATTAGCCACTTCGAAATTAACAGGAGCTTCCTTCACTTCTGTCGCATTACGAATCAAATTAAAGCGAGTCGTGGCAGTGTCACTCGTATTGGTCGTATCATTCCAGTAACTAACCGGCATCCTCAAAACGGATAAGGTTGCATCCAGTACAACCGGCGACAGATTGTCAATTGATACGGTTGAATTATCGATTTTCAAAGCAATCAACGGATCTGTGCTAGTTTTGGAATAGCTGTCATAACGGCGCGAATCCAATGTAGCGTTGACTACTGTTGCACCCGCCGCAGTCGTATTCCTGCTTCCGTATCCACCATCCGAATCGGAAACATATATTTTTGCAGGGTTACGCGCATCGTCGGAAACGCTGGCAATCACGTAAGCCGTACGATCACTGACAATCAAATCATTGTTGATGCGCATAATCGCGGAGACGCCGTTCACGTTACCGCTCGGAATATTTTTAACCGTCGCCGGACCTTCCGAAGCGGAAAGAATGACACCCGGATAATCCGCATCCGGCGCTCGAAACGTAATTAGACCACCTGCAGAGGTAAACGTTCCGCCGGCTCCTAATCTCGGGTCCACAGAGATATTCAGCCAGTTTTGGTATAGATCCGGTCGCTCGCCGCCGGTCAAAATATCAAATGCCACGACGGCTTCATCATAATAATCTGTTGCCCCACCGATTTCACCGAATTCGACGCCAAGTTCATCGCGCATGGTCAAATCGGAAATGAACAATGCCGACGTATCGACTGCGCCGACCGTATACCCGAACGTCACGTTCCTGACATCGTCCGCAATATAGAGTTCCGACAAGAAGGTAGAGAAACTGCCGGATGTGACCACATTCGCGGCAATTTGCGCGCTGACGTGAACGATCCCCGCTCCGGCTGAAATTTCGTTGAAATTGAATATACGCTTGCCATCATTCCGGCTTGAGCTATTGATCGGAATAATTTCCTTCGCGGCGGCCGGTAATGCCGCATCGGCTGTAAATACGGCCGTATCGTTGCTTGTCAACGTACTGCGAACGTATGCGACGCTGCCGTACGATTTACTTCCCTCCAACAAACCGGAGCCGGTGGCGCTCAAAACCAACGGGTCAGATGACGCGCCGAAGTATTCGTCCGGCTCGCCGTCGAAGTCCGCCCTTGGATCTACATGGAATTTCATGTGAAGGAGGTCTTCACCACGAACGTTGCGGGCCAACGCCGTATTGGTGGGAACCCGGGGAGAACCGTCCGTGCCGACATGCGCGACCGGAATCGCATAATGCGTGGTTACTCCCGCAAACGCATCGGCCGGAGCGACGCCTTCAAACATCACTTTTGTCACCGTATCCGTGACGCCGGTAATCGCCAGGCTGTTCGCCCACTGGGTAGCAACCAATTGTGGACCGGAACTGTTCGTTTCGACGCCCACCAGGTTGGAACGGGCGATGTGAGACGCCTTGCCGCCCAAATTGATGCCCAGGGTGGCGCTCAAACTCAATCGCGAAATCGCTGCGTCCGTGGCGGCGACGACCAGGGAAGGCACTTCCCAAATCACGACCACCGTCGTGGCGTCGTTGTTTACTTTCGCCAAACCATAAGACGCCGCGCTGAAGCCGACGCCGGTCACGTAGGTGGGATGCACGCCCGCGTAAATCGACGGACTGGTGCTGCCACTAAAAAGTTCGGCCGAGAAGTCCGCCGTCACTTGATTGATGATGTCGTTATTTGTCGGGCTGATCGAACCGGTCTGCAGTCCACTCACCACGCTGGCGGTGACATCCTCGATCAATGCAACCAGGATAAGAGGATCGCCGGTTTGGATGTTCGCGATCACCGGGCGGGACATCAAACTATTGCCTGAACCGGTTTTTATGGTCCTGCTGCCATTGACGAGGAAGTTGCCGATGCCCGTGTTGGAGATCAGTTTTCCATCGCCTTTGATATGGCCTCTATCGCCGCCATAAAAATCGCTGTCCGTATCCGTGGCAGCCAGGATGGCCGTGGCCGAACGCATTCTTCCCGCCAAAACCGAATCTTGTTGCCCTTGCCGATAGAAATCGAACTCCATCGTCCGGAAGCTCATATCCTCCGCCGCATAAACCGCCGACGATGAAAAAAGGGTTGCAAAGGCAAATACGAAAAACAAAAACGAAGAAATTCCCATCCATTTGCCAACGATTGCTCTTCTCATGATTTCTCCTTTTCCTGGCTGTTCTTTATCTGATTTGTAAATGTGTGACCACATATCAATCCCTCTCATTGGTTCATTTTCCTCCAACGTTCCCTTCTTCGATTTCCGACATGGCATATCCGACATTATGTATTAATCCTTTCCTCTTAATAATGCCGGACTATAGCACCCGGCAAAAATTCAATCCTCATTTTAACCACGATTTTCGATTAAGACAACGAAGATTCTTTAGCATCATTCGTGCCAAAGAACCACATTCATCGTCTAAAATCGCCAAGTCAAACAAAATCAACTGCATACGCACTCTCTTCCACTTTTCCGGCCATGAATCCGCTCCCGCATTTCGGAACGGATTTCCCATCACCGTGAGCGGGGATCCAAACAATAACATCAATAAACAAAGCACATTACGCGAATCTGGTCTTTTTGTTCCAGACTGGAAGGGTTTCCCCTTCGCTGTAAAATACCAATCTTCAATGTTCACAGAGGATTTTACAGTAAACAGACTAAACTTAACATAATCCAAGGTTCTTGTCAACATGAGATTGAGAAAAAAACGAATAATAAATGCAGATTTTTTCGAGAAGCGCTTACGCAAAGGGAACCGGATGGGAGGATGAAACGGAATTTCGATTGCGTTTCATCGCCATAAAACTATATAACATCCTGTAAAATCAAGGTTTACGTTCCATTAAGAAAAAAAATCGAGCCCGGATGGCAAATCCGGGCTTGGTAATGAGTTAAAAAATCATCTTTTTTCATGGCAAATTGATTTTACACTCCCGCGCCGGGGATATAAAATCCTTCTTTCCAAATTCCGTTCATTTCCTCGATGGCCATCGCGCCGTTCATCGCGTCGATAACGGCCTTTTGCCCCAGATTGATGCTTTGAATGCGCGGCGTATAGAGTACGTGGGGTGAGAATTCACCGATTCCGTCCTCCGTTCCGATCAGCGTCCAACATGGAAGATAATGCTGTGCGTCGGCCAGTTCCCGCGCATGATCGAGCAAATAGGCGATGTACTCTTCCGCCCGGGACGGATTGGCGGCGTTCAATGGAATCGCGGCGGAAATGAGATAGCAGGGAATGGCCTCGCGGTCGTTGGCCGGTGTGAGAATCTCCATCAATTGGATTTGTTCTTCCTCTGCCAGCGCCAACCGCGCCGATCTTCGGGCGAACGTCATATAGGCGGAGGAGCGAAGAAAGGCGGATAGATCCTCGACCTGGGGAAGTTCGATTATTTTCGAATCCATATCAAGTGAAAAATAAGCGTTGAGATTCTGCAAGCTTCTCTGAAGAACCTCGATTTCTTCTTCCCGGGTAAATTGCGGATCGGGAGGGATATTTTGCAGGGCGTATTTTTCAAAGCCTCTGGCCAATTGCTGTGCGGCCACGCCATCCGCCAGGGAAGTCGGGGTTCCGGTCAGAAACACCAGATGGGGGCGAGGCGGATCCCAAAATATGTCCATATTGGTAAAATCGATCCAATTGGAAGGAATTTTCCCGATTCCTTTCGCGGCCTGCGATTTTACGATCATCAAAACCGGATCCAGCAGCAGCGGCGCGGCCCAATAGGCATTGGGGGAGGCGGCGGCGTAGGCCGTATTAACAATAGGCGGGAGGACGCTGTCCGTCACGGAAACCGGATAAAACGCATGGGGCAGGGCATGAAGCGTTTTATGCAGGAGGGACGGGAAAATGACGACGTCGCTTCCTTCCAATTGCGCCTGCAACTCGGCGGAGGAGGCATCGGCGGAGACGATTTCGGTCGAGGTGTGGAGAATGAGGCCGGGATGGGCCGCGCGATAGTGGGACGCGCATTGAATCCAGGCGGACGGAATCAATTCATTTTGCACGTTGATGATTTTTACCGTAAATTCTTCCGGCGGCGTCTTTTTTCCGCAGGAGACCGCGAGGAAAAGCAACAAACAGAGGGGGAAAACAAAGAGAACCTCTCGTCTCGTTCGCATCCTGATTCCACCGATTTTCAGCGCCATCATTTTTCACATTCCTTTCTTCCTAATTAATATCATTCAACCAAGGGTGGAAACAACGCCGCCCTTGTAATCCTTGCGATTGATTATTCCTCGTAGGGGCGGTTCGCGAACCGCCCCTACGAGGGGCATTTTTATTTAAATTGCCGGCAGGGCGCCGACGTTGCCTGGTGGATGCCAACCGTTGCCGGACTATGGGAACATACGATTCTCCCTCCCGTTCGGTTACGGAAAAAAGGATTTTACTCGCGAAAGTCGAATGTCCGAACCGGTCCGCGCGCGGGCGGGAAGAGAGAAGAACACCCCGGCGACGCCCCGCATTCCTGCGTGATTTACAACAAGCCGTATTTTTTCCCCTTCTCGCGAATGGTTTTGCGGCTGGCGCCGGATAGTTGCGAGGCCTTGGAGATGTTCCCCTCGGCCCGTTCCAGCAAAAGGGAAAGGTAGTTTTTCTCGAACGTTTCCACGGCCGTGTAGAATGGCGTGGAAAGAACGGATTCATTCGCATCGGATAGAGCAGGCATTTCAAAAGGGAGATCGTCCATCAGGGAGCCGTTGAACGTGATATCCATATGCTCGATCGTGTCTCCCTCCGCCAACGCGATGGCCCGATCGACGACAGTACGCAGTTCGCGCACATTGCCCGGCCAGGAATATTGCATCAGAATTTCCATTGCCTGCGGGCTGAATTCGGAGGGCAGCTGTTCGTAATACTGGGCGTTGAGTTCCAAAAAAAAACGGGACAGAAGAGGAACGTCTTCGATCCGTTCTCGGAGCGGCGGGATATTGATCACAAAGCCGGAAAGCCGATAAAACAGGTCTTCGCGAAAACTGCCGTCATCGACCAGATCATGCAGAGGAGCATTGGAGGCGGCCAGGATGCGCACATCGACCGGAATCATCGTATTCTCACCCAGGCGGCGCACTTTTTTCTCTTCGATGACTCGCAACAGGCGGGATTGCAGATAGGAGGAGGCGTTTCCCACTTCATCGAGAAGGAGAGTGCCGCCGTGCGCGGTTTCGATCATCCCGATCCGGTCGGATGTGGAGCCGGTGAATGCGCCGTGTTTATGGCCGAAGAGTTCGCTTTCGAGAAGAGTGTCCGACAGGGCGCCGCAGTCGATAGGGACGAAGCGTTTGCTTTTTCGCGTGCTTGACAAATGAATGGCCTGAGCCACAAGTTCCTTGCCGACGCCGCTCTCGCCCTGAATGAGAACGGAGCCGTGCATGCGGGCGACGCGGGGAATCAGGGTGAAGATTTTTCGCATGGCGGGAGACTTGCCGATGAGGTTATGAAACCGATGTTCCTTGTAGTCGAACCCCCGCAAGGCAAAACGCCGTTTGACCCGATCGACGTTTAAGATGATCTCCTGCGGCTCCACCGGTTTGATCAGGTAATTCAGCGCGCCATGACGCATGGCTTCCACGGCGCTGCTGATCGTCCCATACCCCGTGATGATCATGATTTCCGTGTCCGGATGGCCGGTTTTCACTTCCTTCAACAAATCCACGCCGTTCATGCCGGACATGGAGAGATCCGTGAGAATCAGATCGAAATCTTTTTTTTCGAGCAGAGTCAGCGCTTCGGCGCTGTTATACGCGGTATCGACGTGATTGCCTTCTCCGATCAGAAGATCGTGAAGCGTCGTAACCATATCCGGCTCGTCGTCGACGACGAGAACTCGCAAGGAAATATCGGATTGGCATGAATCCATGGCTGCATCCCGACGTTCAATAGGAACGTTTTTTAGGAATACGAGAACGAATTTACGGATTAACCGGTTTTTCGTTCCCGACTTCCGGTCAGTTCTTCGGTGGTGGGCTCCGGTTGATCGGGAACGGAAACGAGGCGAGGCAGACAGATCATGAAGGAACTCCCGACTCCCTTGCGGCTGCGAACCTGAACATCCCCTCCCAAATCTCTGGCAATGCTGCGCGCAATCGTCAATCCCAGGCCGGTTCCCTGCCCGTTTTTCTTCGTGGTATAAAACTGGTCGAAAATGATATCCAAATCTTCCGGGGAAATGCCGCAACCGGTATCCGTCACCGTGATCCGCACGCCTTGATGATAATCTTCGACATCCACCGTGATGCTCCCCCCGCGATCCATACTCTGGATTGCATTGAGAATCAGATTCAGAAAGCATTCCTGAATCGCATTGCGGTCGATTCGGTACAACGGCAAATGCCGGTAATTCTTTTTCAAGACAATTTCCCGCCATTCCAGTTCTTTCGAAAACAACGTCAGCAAATTATCCACCACGTTACATAAATTGACGACTTCCGTGTTTCCGTTGGACACGCGGGAAAGATTGAGTAAATTATCGATAAATTCCCTCGCCCGGGCAACATTTCGATTGATGATTTCGAGATTGTTTTGAATGGTGGGATCGGACGAATGCGCCGCACGGTCGATGTTGAAAGCGGCCGTGCGGATCATCCCCAGCAGATTCCGCATTTCATGCGCCACGCTGGACGACAGTTGTCCGATAGCGGCCATTTTTTCCATCTGGGTCAGATTGTTTTGAAGATTATCAAAATCGGGACGAAGCAATTTATCCTGTTTTTCTTTCGCTATCGGGAATTGTGTAACCATGATCCTCAACCTGCCATACCATCAAATGAAATCATTATACAGTATGAAGATGAATAATCACTTGATTGAATTTAAGAAGTTTCAATTTTTTACATTCCCTACATGGGAAGTAAGATCGAAATTCCATCATGAACCAATGCAAAGCAAAGCTACTGTACATTATTCACCAACAAGTGTCAACAGTCTTTTTATCAATAGGTTATGAATATTCAACAAAGTTTTCCTTTAATTTGTGGAACATGTGTGCCAATGATTTTAGAACCAATTCGTCACAAATGACATAACCTTTTGGGAATCAATACGTTAAATGCGGGAAAGTTCGCCCATCCCATTTTTGAACTTATCCATGTGGGCGTGACAGACCGTTTGGCAAGTATTTTGTTATGAGAATGTTATCATCGCAACTGGAACAAGTGGAACAGGTTCGGAATGAAAAGACCACTTTTATACCGTAACACTTCCACTTCATTATGAAACGATGATGCGAAATTATCGTTTTTAAAGCCTCTATTGTATTATAATATTACACAAAATCCTCTTCGTACCGCAATGACGAGACAGGGATCGAATGGATTTTCTCGTCCCATTCCTCGTCTTCAAGCCGTCCGGTATCATCGGAACCGGTGAAGCGTTCGATGGAGAGGTTTCAGGCCATCCGAGGGTCTGTATAATACCTTTTGCATTCTCGCGGCGAACGACAAACCATCTTTCGGCGCAATACAGGCTTCGTAAAAAACCACCGTAATGGCGTCCGTATGGATTTATCGTCAACCGGGCAACTTTTATAAAAGCATGATGAAAACATATATCCACCATCTCTTTTTTCAACGCTATCTGCTCTGGGAATTTTTAAGCAGGGATTTGCAGGCTCGTTATGTCGGCTCCGCGATGGGTTTTTTCTGGTCGATCATCAATCCCATCATTCTTTTGCTGGTTTATTCATTCGTTTTCGGGGTAATCATCCAGGCCAAATGGCAACATATGGGCGTCGTCAATCCCATCGGCAACATTGCCTTTTACATATTCTGCGGCCTGCTGCCTTGGTATGCGTTTCAGGAATCCGTCGCCCGGTCAACAACATGCATTGTGGATAATGCTCATTTGATCAAGCAGGTTCGTTTTCCCGCAAAAATCCTGCCCGCTTATATCACCTTATCCAGCATTATCAACCAACTGATCGGCACGGCCATCTTTTTGATAACGATTTTGGCGATTCAAGGCTATCTGCCGGTTACAATCCTCGCATTACCTTTTATCTTGATACTCGAGTTTTTCTTTTTTTTCGGCGCCGGATTACTCTTTTCCACATTAAACACCTATATCCGCGATATTGCGCCCTTGGTCACCATCATGACTATGATCATGATGTGGTCCACTCCCATGCTCTACCCGATCGATATGGTTCCCGATCCGTTTTTACCCCTGATTTACGCCAATCCGATCACCTATTTCGTAATGATCCACCACCAGCTGATTTATTACGGGGAATGGCCGACTTTCCTTTTTTGGGCGATTGCAACGTTGTTATCCGCCTCCACTTTCACGGTGGGATATTCCGTGTTCACACGCTGCCACCGGGAATTTGCGGATTTGTTATAACCATCAAGGAATTGAAGACAAAAAATCCCCCACGGCATCGGCCAGTCGAGCGCTTAGACGGAAGGATCGCATCCCCATTCGGCAAAATTCGGGAATGAGGAACGGATTCCTCATCATCAACCGAATGGCGGCCGGAATACAGGGAAAACCGGCGGAATCGAATACCTGCGAGAATTCAATCGGCAGCGTTTCCCTCCCATCGTCGGAAATCATTCGGATTCCGACAAAACTTTCACGGCGATTCAGGGCATGTTGAGCCACCGCCGCCGATTCCATATCAATGGCTGTAGCGCCGTACCGATTATGAAGCGCCTGTTTCTCCTCGAAAGAAGAGACAATTTCGTCGGCGCAAAGCAACGTTGCGGAAAATTCGTTCTCATCGATCCAACGGGGAGAAGATGGATGAATCACTTCTCCATTTGTGGTTATTACTTGCGTGCTTTTCACGCAATCTCCCACGTTCAAGCCGTCTGTGAGCGCGCCGGAAAATCCCGCCGATATCCAACAGGTCGCCGGTTCGCCGGAAGTCGCGGCGAGCAAGCGAGCCATGCGATCGCGGCCAATGCCGGAAACCACGATTGTAACGTCGATCCGGTCATTAAATCGGTTTAAAACAATTTGACGTTGCCTTGAAGGCGCGGAAAATCCGAAACGGCGGCAAAACGACCGTATTTCGACAGGCAAGGCGGCGCAGATGACGATTCGTTCCATAACCACTCCGTCACATTCACTTAAAATTCGATCATCCGTTATCCCCACACGATCATAATCGGTAATCACAGCGAAAGATGAAAATAACCCTCGTTCGTTCATTTGTGGATTACGCAAGCGTCCTCGCTTGCATGTACAACGCAGGCGGGGACGCCTGCTCTACCCAGGAAGTTGCGGACGGGACGTCCGCGCTCCGGCTTTTTATGAAAACAGATGCGTTTTTACCGTGCGGATGTGATCCTTGAGTGTACAGCCTTTGCCGAATGCGACGGTCGGTTCAAAACCGGAATGGATTTTACAATCGGCGCATCGTAGATCCCGTCCCGGTCCCAGCGAATCCCAATCCGTGGATTCCATCAATTCCTGGAAGGTTTGGTAATAGCGATCGGTGAGCACGTAGCAGGGGCCTTTCCAACCTTTCACGGTGCGATTCGGGCTGGCCCAGGGTGAGCAGGGCAAATCACGCAATCCCTGCAAAAACTCGAAATACACATGCGAATTGTTGAAATTAAACTTGTCCAGGCTGCCGTTGCGACTGAAAATATTTCGGAAAACTCCATTCATTTGTTCGCTGACTAATCCGTATTCGCCTTTTTCACCCTCTTGTGGATACGCGCCGGATATCAACATGCCATCGACGCCCTTTTGATGCAGATATTCCATCATTTCGACGATTTCATCGGGATTGGTGCCATTAAAAACCGTCGTATTGGTGCAAACGCGATAGCCGCGAGCCTTCGCTTCGTCGATCATTTCCACCACTTTACGAAACGTGCCGGGGCGGTCGACCGCCCAATCGTGTCCGGCTTCCATCCCATCCAAATGAATGCTGAGCGCCAGTTGCTTGTGCGGAGGAATCCGTTCCCAATAACGATCCAGAAACATGGCGTTGGTGCAGAGATAGACGTATTTTTTTTGCGCGATGATTTCGCGGATCAAGATATCGACCGGTTTGTAAACCAACGGCTCCCCGCCGCAAACGGAAACGACGGGCGCGCCGCATTCCTCCACCGATTCCAGGCACTGCTCCACCGTCAGGTCCGCAATCGGATTGGCCTTGTATTCCGCGATTCTTCCACAGCCGATGCAATCGAGATTGCAGCGCAGCGTCGGCTCCAACATCATCACCAGCGGATAGCGTTTATTGCCGGCGAAAAACTTCTTCGCCATATATTTAATCATCGTCGTATAAAGAACGGTCGGGAATTTCACTCTCTATCCTCCACGGGAAACAGAATTGCACGATATCTTTGATGGGTTCATTCTCGATCTTTCAACCAATCGAAAAATCGAAATTTTCATCATCGTTTCGTGTGCGGATGAAACAATTTTCGAATTATAACACGAATTCACGCAATTACAGAGTAACGAACCGCGCGCAATCACGGCAGCGGGCTTCCGCTTTAATGGTTTCCATATTCAGAAGAGTTGTCGGACCGCTTTCCATGCCTTCTTTAATTTTTTCCCGTAAATACTCTATATTTTGAATTCGTTCTTCGACAGCCTGGCGGATAAACAGGTCGATATGATCCCCTGTTCCTTCCAATAGATGTTCAATCTTATTTTCCAGTTCAATTGGGAGAATGATTTCCATGACAGCCTCCGATCGTAATGGAGTTCTTCTTGCATTATAGGGAGTTGATCATTTATTACAAGGATAAATAGGAATGAAGGTAGAATCCACTACATCGCAAAAAAGTAGATGAAAGGATAAATTTGGAGTGGGAAAGCACAAATCACAATCGCATCAGGGAACGATAAAACCCCAAAGCCATTAAGGGAAAATAATTCCGATAAAACGTGTAGCGCAGATAAAACACGCGGGGAAATCCGGTGCCGGTGAAGTGTTCTTCCTTCCACGATCCGTCCGGCATTTGATTTTCCAGCAGATACTGAATCCCGCGTTTCACCGCATCCTGGCGAATCGCGCCTCCATACATCAGTCCCATCAATGCCCAGGCCGTCTGTGACGGAGTGGAATCTCCCTGTCCGCGCAAACTCGGATCATCATACGTCGCCACCGTTTCCCCCCACCCTCCATCCGAATTTTGGTGCTTGAGAAGCCATTCGACGCCCCGCTGAATGCAAGGATCGGCCGGCGACACGCCAATGCGCACCAAACCGGTAATCACCTGCCAGGTGCCATAAATATAATTGACTCCCCAACGCCCGTACCAGGCCCCATCCTTTTCCTGCTGACTCCGCAAAAAGGAAACCGCGCGGGAAGCGGGCGAAAAACTCTCGTCGTACCCAAAAACGCCCAGCATTTCCAAAATACGGGCCGTGACGTCGGCCGTACTCGGATCCAGTAAGGCATTATGGTCGGCAAACGGCACCATGTTGAGGATTTCCTTGCTGTTATCCACGTCGAACGCGCCCCAGCCCCCGTCCGAACTCTGCATGGAAAGCACCCATTCCACTCCTCGTTTCATGGAGGCTTTGCGCCGCGCGTCCAGCGGGATTCGAGAGCCATGCAGCGCCATTAAAACCATGGCGCTGTCATCCGTATCCGCATAAAAATCATTTTCGAATTCAAACACCCACCCGCTGGCCGGTCCGTAGGGATTTTTCACCTGCCAGTCGCCGCGAATTCCAATTTCCTGGTTGATCAACCACTCCGCCGAACGCTGAATCGCGGGATGATCGGATGGCATCCCCGATCGCTCCAGAGAAGCCGTAACCATGGCCGTATCCCACACCGGCGAAAAACAGGGCTGGAACCACAATACGTCATCCTCTTCCACCATCAATTTCATGAATTCATCCAACGCATGTTGAAACGTGGGATGGTCGTGATCGTACCCCAGACAATCCAGCGCGATAATCGAATTGAGCATGGCGGGATAAATCGCCGCCAATCCCCCGCCGCGACTCATATGCTCCAGCATCCAACGCTCGGCGCGGCGAAGGGATTCCCGTCTCGTAAACGGCGAATAGAACCGATGCGAGCGTTTTAAAATCGCATCCATTGTAAAAAAGAATGTTTTCCACGAAATAGTGTTGCGTAAATTCTTTCCGTTCGCCTCCTGATTTTTCGGAAGCCACCAGGATCCGCAATCAACCGTCGGCGGAGGCGTCTTGATCGGGCGATGCGACCAGATGATGCTCATCGGAACCAAAATCGCACGCGACCAGGAAGAAATCTCGTAAATATTAAAATAGAATGAAGTCGGCAGAAACATCAATTCAGGAGGGATCGAAACCAGTTTTTTCCACGGATAGGAACCGAAGAGACCCATATAAAAACGGGTATAACTATTGACTTTCGCCAACCCGCCATGACGCAGAATACAATCCTTCGCGCGGATCAACGCTTCGTGCGAAGATGACATCCCCGCCAATTGCAATGCATAAGCACATTTGACGGTCGCATTGAGTTCGCTCGGACCGTTGTAATAAATGTTCCACCCGCCGTCATCCAACTGTGTGTTGAGAAGCCGGCGCACCGCCTTTTGTTCCAACACCGGCGATTCGTGGCCGATATAGCGAGCCAGCATGATATAATCCGCGACCAACGTGGAATCCGCTTCCAGATAAGCTGACCAATAACCGGCGGAAGTTTGGGTGGATAGAAAAAATTGTTGAGTGGATTGGATGGCATTTAAAACGGCTTGAGCAAAATCGGATGTGCAGGATATGTCAGTATCAGAAATGGGAATCCCCGGATTCAAGGCCATGCTTGAGGCTCTCCTTATCTATCGGCAAACAGAAAAAAAAATGAATGATACAATTTATTCATTCTATCATCCGGATTCAAGGTTTAACACCTGTTCGCTAATATTCCATCTGTTTTTTACAGCAAAATCCTTCTCTCATGATATTTTTTTGTATATCCACGTGAACGAGAAAGGGGCACGGTAAAACCGTACCCCATCGATTTCCATCGGTAATGAATAGTTGAATTCGATCAATTCGGCAATTCCTTGCGCACTGACAAGGCGATTTTATAAAATATCGTGATTAAGAAGAAACCGAATGCATAAATCCCCAGCGAGATCATCAATTCCGGAAACGTCGGCGCATATTCCGTCACTTTACCCAACGGCGACGGCACGAATCCGGCCACCACCATCGCCAATCCCTTGTCGATCCACAGCGAGATGAACACGCCGATGCAGGCCGCCGTCAAAATGTTCTCATCCCGGCGGAATTTGGGGATCAGCAAGAGAATCAGGGATGCAATTCCGACAATTTCACAGAACCACATCCACGGCGCCAACGAATTCGCTCCCTCGATGCCAAAAAAGAGATAACGGAAATGAATCGTATGTTCCGGCATCGAGCTGTACAGCGCGGTAAACAGTTCGAGCGCCACGAAAAAGATATTCGCCGCCATCGCATAGGCAACGATCTCCGCCAATTTCTGAATGGGTTCCTTGCCGGGATCGAATTTCGTAAATCGACGAATCACCAGGCACAACAAAATCAAAAGAGCCGGACCGGCGGCAAAAGCGGAGGCCAAAAAGCGCGGGGCCAAAATCGCCGTCAACCAGAACGGACGCGCGCCCAATCCGCAATAAATAAACGCCGTAACCGTGTGAATGCTGACCGCCCACGGAATCGAAAGAAGAATGATCGGTTTGATCCATTTCGGCGGGGCGATGCCTTTTCGTTCCGCATTCAGCGTCACGCGGGAAATCAGCACGTTTAAAAACAGATACCCGTTCAAAACCACCATATCCCAAAACAAAATGGAACGCGGTGTGGGGTGGAGTATCATATTGACCGCGCGCGACGGCTGGCCAAGATCGACCATGATGAACAACAAACACATGGTCACCGAAGCAATCGCCAGGAATTCCCCCAAAATGGTCAGTTTTCCGAAGGCTTTATAGTTATGAAGATAATATGGCAATACCACCATGACGGCCGACGCGGCCACCCCGACGAGAAACGTGAATTGGGCGATATAAAATCCCCACGTTACGTCCCGGCTCAAACCGGTAATCCCCAATCCATAACTCAATTGTTGTAAATAGAAAAGAAAACCGACTCCGATGAAAAAAATCAAGAGAGCCAGCCAACCCCAATATTTGCGATCTCCATACAATGCATTTTCTAACATGACTATACCTTTTATGCAAATCTGTAGGGTGGGATGAACGAAGTGAATCCCACCTTTCCCTGGGAACAAGGTGGGTATCGCTTCGCTCAACCCACCCTACAAATCCTATGTTTAAACGAGGTAATACACTTCCGGCTGCGTGCCCAGTTCCGGTTTGCGACGGATGCTAAATCGCTCAGCGAGCAGTTTCCGCACTTCGGATTCGGGATCTTCCAGATCGCCGAATTTCAAGCACCCTTCCGTACACGCTTCCACACACGCCGGCAGCAACCCTTGCGCCAGCCGTTCGTCGCAGAATGTGCATTTCTCGACCACGCCTCGCGTACGGGTGGGAAATTCCGGATTGGTTTCCTTGATAAAGGATTCCTCCTCCTCATCCACCCCGCGCGGATCCCGCCAATTGAAACTGCGCGAACCGTAAGGACACGCCGCAATACAGTATCGGCAGCCGATACAACGATGCCAGTCCATCATTACGATCCCATCCTTGCGATCCCAGGTCGCCTGGGTCGGACAGACGCGCACGCACGGCGGATTGTCACAATGATTGCAGAACACCAACACGTTTGCGTGTTTCAAATCGTCTTTGATATATTCATTTTCCTGACTCGGAAAGGCGTGATGATACTGCTCTTTCCAGATCCATTTCACTTCATCCTTCGGATTGCCGAAGTCAGGAACGTTATGAACCTGATGACAAGCGAGAATGCAATCCTTGCAGCCTTCTTTCGATTTGCACTTTTCCATGTCGACGACCATGGCCCAACGTTTGCCATGCAACGCTTCGGGATTGGGCGCAAAGCGCGATTCACCCTGGGCGAGGGCATCCATCGATGTTTTCCCCGCCATACCGGCCAACGTGGATAGTCCCGCAATCTTGAAAAATCCTCTTCTATCGACACCCATCACTTGCTCTCCCTCGGTTGGATGTGGCAATCCCAGCAGTAGGGCGTAACGCCCATATAATCGTGACATTGATCACAAAACTGCGTTCGGTTCGCATGGCATTTCATGCAGGTGTTGGACAAACTCATGGTATGTTTGCTTCCATCCGTCGAGAGATACACGCGGTTATCGTTGCGCACCACTTCGTCTCTCCACTGATTCAGCAGATCCATATGCATGATTCTCATGAACTCTTTCGATTCGACGCATTGTTTTTCCGCCGCGTCGATCACGAGTTCGGGGCGTTGCGATGCTTTCCCGTTGGCCACGTTATACCAAAACGGAAACGTAAACAAACAGAGAAAGATCACCAGTCCGGGAATGATTTTTCCGGCATCATACATCCTTGCTATCCTCCTCTTTGACGGGGAGAGGCTCGCCGCGCAAATCCGTTGTTCTCTCTTGCTCGCCCTTCATCACGAGCGCATTCCCCACCAATTCGTGTATTCCGCCAACCTCCACACCGGGAACCCAATATTCCAGCAAAGGCGGCAGAGTGGCTTTATCAATCGCGCAAATGCAGGCGAGCAGGTTGACGCCGTGTTTCTCCTTCACGTAATTGACGGCATTGGCCCGTGGCAAACCACCCCGCAGCCGCATTTCCATGTTTTCGTCCGATCCCAGACCGGAGCCGCTGCCGCAGCAGAAGGTTTGTTCGCGGATCGTATTTTCCGGCATTTCATAAAAGTGGTTACACACATGTTTCAGAACGTAACGCGGCTCTTCGATCAATCCCATCGCCCGCGCCGGATTGCACGAATCGTGAAACGTCACTCGCAAGTGATCGTTGCGGCGCGGATCCAATTTAATTTTTTTATTGTAAATCAAATCAGCGGTAAATTCACAAATATGAACCATTTTCGTCGTGGCGGCATTTTCGAATCGAGTGCCCGTGATCGGCGAAACCGGCTCTTCCAGAAAATCGGCGGGGCCGTTTATTGTATCCATATATTGATGCATCACGCGCCACATATGGCCGCATTCGCACCCCAAAATCCACTTCACGCCCAATCGTTTCGCTTCCGCATAGATTTTGGCGTTCAATCGCTTCAGCATGTCTTTGGAATGGAACAAACCGAAGTTGCCGCCCTCGGAGGCGTAGGCGCTGAAGGTGTAATCGAGGCCGATTTCATGAAATAGAGCCAAATATCCCAAAAATGTATAGTAATGAGGATTCGCAAAGTAATCCGCCGAGGGCACGATGACCAGCACTTCCGCCCCTTTTTTATGAATCGGCGCATTCACCTCGATTCCCGTGATTTCCTTCAAATCATCGACGGCGAATTCAACGTTATCTTTAAACGCATGAGGAGGCACGCCGAGATGATTGCCGGTGCGGAAACAATTCGCCGCCGGTTCACAAACCCAATTGATGTTGACCCCGATCAAATTGAGTAATTCACGGACATGCATCGTGACTTCCGCCGTATCGATTCCATACGGGCAGAATACGGAACAGCGCCGGCATTCGGTGCATTGAAAGAAGTAATAAAACCATTCTTTGATGACATCGATGGTAAGGTCGCGGCCGCCGCCCCACTTCCCCAAATATTTCCCCGCGGGCGTAAATTCCTTACGGTAGACCGACCGCAGCAACTCCGCTCTCAATACCGGCATGTTTTTCGGATCCCCCGATCCGATAAAATAATGGCACTTATCCGCACAGGCCCCGCATCGCACACAAATATCCATAAACAGGCGGAACGAACGGTATTTTTCGATGCGCTCGCGAATCCCGTCGAGAATGATCTCTTTCCAATTTTCCGGCAATTTCCAGTTTTCCTGATCCGGAGACCATTCGCGGGGATTGGGGAGATCCAAATATTTCAGATTTTTAGGAGCTGCGCTGTAACACCAGGCGCCTTTCTTGAATTTCACGTACGGATCCATCCAACCCCGAATCGGCGGGGTGTGATCGATCTTCGCCAGTTCTTCCGGTTTCATCATTTTTTCTAACATCGCAATTCCATATCTTTTCGTTTGGTGCATTTTCGCCGATCAAACATCGACGTTTCGTGTTCAGATTCTCACATCGGCGTTTTGCCGCCGATACGATTCCTTATCCATCCTTCTTCATTCCTTCTCCAACGTATATCCGGATGCTTTCAACTTATCTTTAAATTCTTCCTCCCATTCTTCGTAGGTATGAACCTTGACCGGATAATTCCATGGATTCACATGACGGATTTTGCGGTTGTTATTCGCCATATTTCTCGTTGGGCTAAGGAAAATCCCCGCCATGTGCATTAATTTACTGAAGGGAAAATACGCGATTAAAACACAAACCATCAATAAATGCAGATAAAACAGAATCCCGATTCCTTCGGGAATACGCGGATGAAAACTCATCAAACCGACGGCCAGTTCCTTCACTCCCACCAGATCCGCTTTCACCGGCGTATAGCGCATCAACATGCCGCTCAACACGATACCGATGATCAGCACGAGCGGAAAATAATCGGTCGGCAGCGAAATATAACGCATTTTCGGATCGAGAACTCTTCGTAAAAATAAATACGTCAACGCCGCCAAAATGATCAGATCGGTCATGTAAAGAATCGGTACACCAATCTGGAAAAATCCGTCCAGCGATTGCAACAGCTGAACGAAGGAGGGAATTGGCTCCGTAAAAAAGCGCAAATGCCTTACCACAATAATTAAAAACGCCCAGTGAAACGCCAACGCACCCAACCATAAATATTTTTCCGAGCCGTAAACCAATCGCGGGCCACTTTTTAATTCCGCTTTCGTGTTGCGGAATAACGATCGGAAGAACAACACTTCCAGCGCCATTCTTCCGAACACTCCCCAACCGGTTTCCGGACAATCCAACCGGTTTGTTTTGATCCAGGGAAGGGATTTTTGTTGCCCGCAGGTCGTCGGAATGCGAAACGGCTCGGGCGACTTCGCCCACTGCACGACGCGATACACGATTCCGCCGAGAAACAGAGCCAACGCCGCATAGGGTATAAGGACGCCGAAAATTCCTCTGCAAAGGAACGACAACCAACCAACCGCCCATAACAATAGCAACACAACAATCACCACGCCCGAGGTGATCGCTGCTTTTTTATTCGACTCAAAGAGGGATCGCAAGGCGTTCATCTGCCGTTTCCTCCATTCAGATTCAACAAATTTTCACAACCGGCGCCGGCCATTTCGCTTTCATCGGGATTTTCACAGATAGAATTGGCGCGTTCCAATAATTTATAGGTTCGGTGCGTCACTTGATTGGCCTTGATCTCGTAGATTCTTTCTCGGCATTTCATATACTCATCAAACGCGGCCAAACATAAGCAATCGATTTCGGACTCGAATTCCCAAAGTTCCTCAAAAGCCTGGACGGAGTTGATTTCATGGTTCAACTCTTCTTTGATCACCTGTTTCAATGAAAAAACAAACGATATTCCTTTTGAAGCCGAAAAGTCCTGAACCGCCATGATCCGAATGATATTTCCCAGCGACGTGGATTTTGCGATTGCATCCGTTCCTTTAAGGAGATCCTGGAACAAAGCCTCGATCTCTTGAGAAATCGTAAATCCCACCGGATTGGCGAAACGATCTTTTTCTTTCTTTAAGAAATTCACCGTATCGGAAGGATACATTTCGATAATCCGGTTAAACCATTTAGACAAAATGACGGATCTTCTTTGCACGAGAAGATCTTTCAATTTCAACCCTTCGCAATTCATGGAACTACCTCTGACAACCTGATAATGAACCTCTACGCAAATACACGAACGCCCCGCACAATGATCGCCGCCATCTCATCGGCATTCCGAAATACGGGCAGGATGCCCGCGCTCCGGCATTTTCGTTCCACCGGTAGAATGTCGGCGCTAACTTATCAAAGAAACCGCCATGATCGTGTGATCACAACGAAGATTAAAAATTCCTCGTAGGGGCTGGTTTGAAACCTGCCCCCTACGACGGGTATTTTCATAAAAATCCCCTCACTGATTCAAAAACCAGTTTCTTATCCGCAAGAAAAGGGGATTTTTTGTTCATTGCCATGCCCAGGGATGATGGGAATGATTACCTTCCCATCATCACCCGGCGTTCGAATTTTTTACACGCATCCGGTGGGTTTCGGCAACCCGGCAATTTTACATGCCCCTTTGGCGGGACCGGAAGGAAAGAGTTCATAGATCTTCTTGAGATCCATTTTGGTCGATTTGCATAACTTGCGGATCATGGGAGCGACGCCGAATTCCTTATAATAATCCCGGATGAAATTCACCACGACCCAATGTTCTTCCGTCATCGAATCGACGCCTTCTGTCGGAGCGATTGCAGCGGCCACCGCTTCATCCCAATCCGTCGCATCTTGAATGAAACCGTCTTCGTCAACATCGAATTGTTTGCCAGCCAGTTCTATCGTAGCCATTTTTCCTCCATCCAATTTTCGTCCGAATCCTGACGCTGCAAGAACGCCGTTCAGACAGATTTCATGTCGAAATCCCTCATCCGAGGCATTTCTTTACTCGCTTCACCTCTCGATTTCCATATACATCGTCATGATCAATTGATCAAAACGAAACGCGGAACGTATCGCCGCCGTCGCGGCGGCATCTCAGAATGCCGGCAGGATACCGGCGCTACATTTCTATTAAAACCGCAAACCTGCTTCAACCAAAGGTTCCGCAACTCCTATTCATCCATGTTTGCCGGATTCGTTTATATTGTACGGCGAGACGGACCATATTTTCAGCCCATATTTCCGTACCGCCGGTATGATGATGGCAAAAAGAAGCCATCACATTCTTATACAGCAAACCGTCGCGCACTCCGTCGAAGCCAAACCCACGGTGGACGTGAAATGCGGTTTGGCGCATGTCATGATGGTTTTCCGTCACGGCGGCATAACGAAATTCATGTCCACGCAATTCCATACCGCGCGGGAAAAAGGGATTATCACGATCCGTTTCCAGAATCGTATACCCATGCCCCTGCGGACGGGGGGAAACGGTATAAGAAACAGGAAAAACTCCCGTCATCGGATACGGTTTCCCTTCCACCGATAAGCTTTTACCGAGATAAATCAAACCGCCGCACTCGGCCAAAACCGGCAATCCTTTTTCAATTTCCGCCGCCAGCTCTTCGCGAAAACTATCATTGTCGGCCAGCTGCGCGGCATGAGCTTCCGGAAAACCGCCGCCGATGTAAAGGGCATCCACATCGGCCAAATGAGGATCCGATACCGCGCTGATTTCCACCATCCGCGCTCCGTTCCGTTCCAACGCTTCGAGATTTTCAGGATAATAAAAATGGAAAGCCGCATCCCGAATCACTCCGACGCGTACGATTTCCCCGTTCGAAAATCGCTTATCCGGCGATAAAAAGACCGGCAGGGAAGACGAAGTCGCGGCTAAACGAAACACGCTTTCGACATCCACATGGTTTTCGATTTCATCCGCCATTCGTTCGAGCAACGGAAGCGGTTTGGCGTGATCCGGCGGTGGATAAAGCCCCAGATGGCGTTCGTCGAAAGAGAAATCCTTCAGTCGGCGCAACGCGCCCACTACGGGCAAGCCCGTTTCCTTTTCCACCGCCGCGCGGATCACCGTTTCCTGGCGATCGCAGGCAACCTGATTCAAGATCACGCCGCCGAGTTTCAAATCGGCATTCATCATTTTGCAACCGAGAACCATAGCAGCAGCGGTTCGTGTGGTTTTCGTGCAATCCACGATCAGGAGCACGGGGGAATCAAGCATCACGGCCAATTCCGCCGTGCTGAACGTTCCTGCGTCGTCCATCCCGTCGTACAATCCTCGATTGCCTTCAATGAAAACAATATCGGCGTCGCGAGAATGGCCGGACACGGAAGCCAGAATCTGTTCGCGCTCCATCAAAAACGCATCCAGATTGCGACAAGGGCGTCCGGCCGCAAGGGAGAGCCACTGCGGATCGATATAATCCGGCCCTTTTTTAAAGGGGGAAACCGTGAGTCCCCTTTTTCGCAGAGCGCCGATCAAACCGAGAGTTAACACGGTTTTACCCGATCCTCCGCGAAGTCCGCACAGAACTACTCGCGGACAATTTATTGATAAAACATTCCCTTGCGGCTTATCCATACTTGCTTTAAACATTCATGAATTCGCTTGTCGATCTTACCCTTTCGCCGCGCCTTCTTCGTGCGGAAGTTCGATAAACGATCCGCCGAAATAGGTATAGACGCAACGTCCGGACTCGATCAATTCTTTTATGGCGGCTTTGCAGAGTTTTTTATCGCAACGATCCCCACCGAAATACTCGATCATCGATTTCTGCAAATCCATCGGTTTCAACTTTTTCTGTCCCTGCGCATCCGCGACCATTTTATACATCGCGTCCGCGACTTGTTCGGCAGTCAGTTCGTCAGCCATTTTTCACCTCGTTAGAATCGCAAATGGGCGGAACGTTTAAACGACAAGCCGGCATGTTTGAAGTCGTCGATGTGTTCCTTTTGGAACTCGATGCCGGTCAACTCAAAGAACCGGGGCCAGCCGATCCGCTCAATCCATTCACCCATTCGCTCATATTTGTGCGCATTCGCCGCCCACAATTCTACCAGCTTCGATACTGTTTCCACAACCTCCGGCCAGTAGGGCGGATTATTGGGAATAAATGGCACCGCCAGTTTGGAAAACATCGGTTCATGCCGCGCATTGGACACCTTGCCGCCAACCCAAATGGACACGCCGTCGTTGAGAGGATCGCTGAGCGTCATGGCCGGGCAAACTGTGAAGCAGTTCGCACAAAACATGCACTGATCTTCATTGACTTCGACCGATTGTTTTCCGTTGACCGTCGTCGGACGAATTGCCGCCGTCGGACAAGACGCGACAACACTGGGAATCTCGCAAATATTGCTGAGAATCCCGTGATTGATTCTGGGGGGACGACGGTGAACCCCGAGGATCGCGATATCCGAGCAATGCACCGCGCCGCACATGTTCAAACAACAGGCGAGAGCAATGCGAAGTTTTCCCGGAAGCGACATGGATTCAAATTTATCGCACAGCGCGTCCATGACGTTTTTCACGATGCCGGATGCATCGGTCGCCGCGGAATGGCAATGGACCCATCCTTGCGTGTGCACGATGTTGGAAATGGCATTTCCGATCCCGCCAACAGGGAATCCCATCGCCTTCAAATCCGCAATCAACGGATCGATGTTGGCCTCATCCGTCAGTAAAAATTCAATGTTGTTGCGGCTGGTAAAGCGCAGATTGCCGTTACTATATTTATCAGCTAGGGTACACATATCACGGATCGTGTGAATACTCACCAATCGTGGATTGCCCGTGCGAACCGTGAAGAGTTTATCGCCGGATTCGGCCACATGGACCATGACGCCCGGTTTCAAAATTTCGTGATAGAGCCACTTTCCATAATTCTTCTTGACCATCTCGGGAAGAAATTTCTCATAATGAGGTGGACCGATATCGGTCACTCGTTTTTTAGCATCTTGGGACATCAGTAAGCCTCCTGAATCGATTTTTCTAGTCTGTCAGATCCCTGTCTTATTCCATCCGCCGAAGATTATTCATCTTCCTCTTCGCCCTCATCCTCATCTCCTTCTTCGAAATATTCTTCATAGAAGACGTACGGATTATCTCTCGGATGTTCCACCATGTACGGACTGGGCTCCACTTCGATCGCTTCCAGGAAGTTCCCCAATCCGACGCGCTGGATAAATTCACCGATTCGCTCGCGATTCTTCCCTTCCTCGCACCAGATATCGTGCATTTTCTCCACCAAATCCTTCAATTCTTCATAAGGAGGCTCCATCTTCATGAAAGGAACAAGAACCGACGAAAGTAACGCCCCTTCGACGATCGGCGCTTTCGAGCCGATCATGATGCAGGCGCCCCGTTCCTTGCCGGGCCGCAACGCTTTCGGCATCACGTTGATACAATGCATGCATCTACGGCAAAGAGAATTATCGATCGCCATCGTGCTTCCATCCCATTCCATGCACTTGGCGGGACAGTTGCCGCAGACATCCTTTTGAATATTCATCCCTTTATCCGCATATTCCTTAACGGCGCCGTTATCAATCTGAATCCCGTCTTTCCAGGTTCCGATAATGGACATGTCGGCTCGCGCCACCGATGCGACACAATCGTTGGGACATCCGGCGCATTTAAATTTGAATTTATAGGGAAACGCCGGACGGTGCAGTTCGTCCTGATAGTGCATCGTCAGATCATAGCAAAGATTCAACGTATCGTAACAAGCCCATTCGCAGCGAGCCGGTCCGACGCAGCAGCTGGGGGTACGAACGTCCGAACCGGAGCCGCCCAGGTCAAATCCTGCTTCCGTCAATTCGGCAAAAATGGGCTCCAATTTATCGGTGACTGTCCCCAAAAAGATGATGTCGCCGGTCGATCCGTGCATGTTCAACAAACCGGAGCCATGTTTTTCCCAAATATCACAGAGTTTTCGCAACGCCTCCGTGGAATAAAACCACGCGGAGGGCATATTGACGCGCATGGTATGGAAATGGGCAACGTTCGGAAACTTGTCCGGGACGTCGGAATATCGTCCGATCACGCCGCCGCCATACCCAAATACACCCACGATTCCACCGTGTTTCCAATGACCGATTTTTTCTTCATAAGACAATTCAAGTTGTCCCAGGAGATCTTTCGACATCGGACTCTTTTCCGCCGCCCTTTTGATCTCTTTGACAAAACTGGGCCACGGTCCTTTATCCAGTTTGTCCAGTTTGGGCGTCTTGCCACTCGTATTACTCATGTTGATGCAATCCTCCCTTGTTGTTTTTTTTAACGGTTGAAACCGTAAACGATTCACGCATTCGTTATTATTTTTCCCGAGAATTCCAAACGCGAGCGAACAGCGGCAATGACGCCGAACGGTTTGTCATTGCCAGAAAAGCATCATTAAAAACCAACCAAAACATACGCTCTCTTCCCGCCGCCGTCTCGGGAGACTCCTCATAGGGTTGTTTGCGGCGAAAAGCATCTATTTCCTTCATCAACAAAACCGCAAGAATGTATTTCCCGCCTCATGGATACAAATCAAACAAGTTGAAATGGATTTTCAATGCATTTCGATATATCCGCACGGGCATTCCTCGGCGCATTTCTTGCATCCCTGGCAAAACTCCATCTTAAATTTATAGGGTTCCAAGGGAAACATAGGTTTTACAATCGCGTTGTCCTGACAGAACTTCCAACAGGTTCCACAATCGAAACACGACGCACAACTCATGCAGCGTATGGCTTCCTCGATCGCTTCCTCCTGCGTCAACCCCGCCTGGACTTCGCCCCACGGATTTTTCATTCGTTCTTCCGGCGGCGCCGCCCGTGTTTCATGGCGTTCTTTCGCCTCATAAAAATCAAGTTTCATCTTGTCATGCGTAATAATCGGCAGTTTGAGTTCGGGTTCGGGCGTGATCCCCCGCAAATTGCAATGAATCAACTCCGCGGCGCGCCGTCCGTGATGAATCGCCATCGTGACCAGACCCAACGCCAATGCATCGCCGCCGGCAAAAATATTTTCCTCTTTCGTCAAACCGTGTTCGTCGGTCCTGATCCAATCCCGTCCTTCGCGCAGGTTTTCGAAACCGGCAAAGTCCGGCTCCTGGCTGATCGCCGCGATCACCGTCGTCGCCGGAACCTCAAACTCACTCCCTTCAATCGGGACGGGACGCGGCCGGCCGCTGCTGTCCGCTTCCTTAAGTTCCATGCGGATACACTTCATCCCGCTGGCGCGGCCGTTACCGTCCATCATGAACTCAATCGGGGCGGCCAGAAATTCCATCTTGATATTTTCTTTTTGCGCTTCCGTGATTTCGTGTTCGATGGCGGGCATTTCTTTCACTGTCCGGCGATACAAAATGGTGACATCCGCGCCCAAGCGCTTGGACACGCGCGCCGCGTCGATGGCGCTGTCCCCGCCGCCGATCACGATCACCTTATCGCCGACTTCGATCTTTTCGCCGGTGTTCACGCGGTGCAGAAAACCAGCGCCGGTGTATACATTCGGCGCGTCCTCGCCGGGAATATTCAACGCTAGGCCCTTGTGCGCCCCGATTCCGACGAAAATCACGCTATATTCTTTACGTAAATCATCCATCGTCATATCACGACCGATGGATGTGTTGCACTTCAGATCCACGCCCAAATCCACGATACGATCTATCTCTTTGTCCAAAATATCACGCGGCAGACGGTATTCGGGAATCCCATACCGCAACATCCCTCCCGCTTTGGGGAACGCTTCGAAAATCGTGACCGGGTATCCCTGCCGAGCCAGCTGATAGGCGCAGGAAAGTCCGGCGGGACCGGCGCCGACGATGGCAATTTTTTCGGATCGGGTTTCATCGGTCAGTTTTTTAACTTTCAAGTCTTTCTCGATTGCCCAATCGCCGACGAACCGCTCGATATTATTGATGCTCACAGCGCCGTCCTTGTGCGTGCGGTTGCAGTCCGTCTCGCACGGATGAGGACAAACCCGCCCGCAAACCGCCGGCAGGGGATTTTTTTCGAGCAGTAAATCCCACGCTTTTTGAAAAGACTCTTCGTGAGAAATGCCTTTCTTTTCCGCCTGTGCGATCGTCGTCACGATTTCACGAATATTGGTATTGTTGGGACATGCCGCCATGCAAGGAGGGGTCTTGGGAACAAATTCCGGCCGAAGATCCGATACCACTTTTCCCTTCGACTGGGAACTGAAACCGCCGGTTCCCAACTTTTTCTTTGCTTTTTTTACAACCTTTGCCATATTCTATGCCTGCTACCTTCTACTATTATTTTGAATCGGCTCTCCAGCCTTTAGCCGAATGATCGTACTTCACATGATGATACTCTGGAAAAGCTCTGTCCGGCTTCTTGCTTACCATAAAGTTTTTTTGATTACGGACATCTTGATAGATAAATATCCAGCAATGTCTTCCTATTTCCTGACACCCTTCCAGCGATCACTTTCATCGGTTCCAATGATGATTTTTTCTGAATATCCATCTATCATGATCATCGCAAACTACTTAATTTATTAATTTTACAAACAAGAACACCGCATTTTTCGCGCTAACTCTCTCACCGATATCATACCATCAGCGCCAATTTATTGTCAACGGACTTAGCTCATTAAATAACTAAAACCCCACATTTTTAACCAACTCTCGTTCATTCCGGCGATTCAACGCCTGCCATTACAAACGGCCATACCCTCATTCCGCCATCGAGATATTTCACATTCCCAAAACCGTTTCCTTGCAGGATGACGCCGGCTTCATATCCGCGAATCCCCACCTGGCAAATGCATAGAATCTCCGCATCCTGCGGCAATTCGTGCATTCTTCGGCGCAGCTCGCTTAAAGGAATATTCACGGCGCGTTGATCGCGCATCGGATTCTTTTCCACTTCCTTCGCTTCCCGCACATCCAAAAGAATCATTCCGTTTCCACGCGCCAGCCGTTCACGCGCTTCCGGCGGCGTCAAGGCCGAAAGCATTCCATCCAATCGATTGCGGGTGCTGTTCGCCGCGTGAATCACGCCATCCATCGCCTGCGAAAAAGGCGGCGAGTAGCCCAAATCCAATCCCGCCACATCCCGCAGGGTAGCGCGGAATCGAAGCGCCGTCGCCAGAATATCGACTCGTTTGGTCACGTCGCCCGGACCGATCAATTGAGCGCCCAATAAACGCCCGTCCCCGCGATCCGCCGTCAATTTTAAGAGAAATTCTTTCCCCCCCGGATAAAAATGGGCGTGATCGAGGCAGGGAGTGATCGAAGTGACCACGTCATATCCCAATTCTCTCGCCCGCTTTTCCGTGATCCCGGTTTTTCCGATATTCAAATTCAATGTTTTGAAGACTGTGGTTCCCACAATCCCCGCGAACGTTTCTCTGCCGCCGGTCAGATTGTCGCCGATCACCCGCCCATGGCGATTGGCGGTGGAGCCCAACGGGGCATATACTTTTACGCCGGAGACCTGATCGACGCATTCCACGCAATCTCCTCCCGCGTAAATATCCGGATCGTTGGTTTGCAAATATTCGTTCACCGCAATCGCGCCGGTTTCGCCGATGGCCAGGCCCGCGGCCCGCGCCAAATCCACATTCGGTCGAACGCCGGCCGCCAGAATCACCATATCGGTTTCGATTTCTTTATCCTGCGTGATCACTTTTGAAACGCGTCCATCCCCTTCCAGGCGCAGCACACGTTGACCGGTAGCTAATTCGATTCCATCACGAACCAGTTCTTTTTGAAAATAGGCTGCCATTTCGAAATCGAGGAAAGCGGGAAGAGCATGCTCTTTCATCTCCAAAACCGTGGCGTCCACCGCGTGATTGAACAAGGACTCGCACATTTCCAGCCCGATCAATCCCGCGCCGATGATCACCGCGTGATTCACTTCATCGGCGTCAATTCGCCGGCGAATTTGTTCGGCGTCCGCCGGCGCATGCACATTGAAAACGCCCTCCAAATCAATGCCCGCGATCGGCGGAATCACCGGCCGCGAACCGGTCGCCAAAACCAGCCGATCATAGGAAACGCTCGACATCGCTCCTCCCTCGATCTGGCGAAGATGCACTTTTTTCTCACACCGATCGATTTCCACCGCTTCCGTGCAAAGGCGCACGTCGATGTTTTTTACATCCCGAAAATAATCTTCGTCGCGAATCTGGCCGTACGTTGTCTGCCTTAATCCGTCTAATTCCGGCACAGCGCCCCCGACGAAATAGGGAAGACCGCAGCCGGCGTACGATAAAAGTTTTCCTCGTTCGATCAGGATGATTTCCGCATTCGGATCGCGCCGCCGCGATCGCGCCGCCGCTTTCGGACCACACGCCACGCCGCCCACGATTACAATTCGACATTTCGAGCCGCTCATGATCATTTCCCCCATTTCTCAACAGAATATACAAAAAGTAAGACTGATATCCTTATCTATCCCGATTAAAGAATGTCCGGATCGAAAGATCAATAGACTTGAGTCAAATAGGTAGTTCCGAATGCGATTTTGGTGAGTCGTGTTTCAGGAAAGAAGTTGCTGATTTGACAATTTATACAATATATTGGAGCGCGGGCATCCTGCCCGCAAGTGCAGACCGGAGGTCCGCACTACAAAGATTTTCTTCGTTCATTGTAATCACCGATCATGTCGGTTCATATGAAAATAGACCGCGTAGGGGCGGTTCGCGAACCGCCCCTACGCGGTCTATTTTCATCGTTCGTTGTGACCAATTGGTCATGTGGGTTTATATGAAAAATTGTGGTGCGGACATCCTGTCTGCACAATATATGGTGGTAGATTACAGATTAATACCATAGTATGTGCCAGTTTCAAAATTTAATCATCCTTGTTGCCGCCGCGTCATAAATGGCAAACTTGTCAATTTCAAATTCATTGAAAAAGCCGATTAGGATTACGACGATTCCTCCAGTTTCTGTAATGCGGTTTCCACTTCCTCGCGATCCTTGAGATCGGGTTTTTGCTGCAATACTTGCCTCAGAATTTGCGCGGCGTGTTCTTTGGCGCCTTTGATTGCATAGATTTCCGCCACTTTCACGTAGGAATGCCCGCTGTTCGGATGTTGTTGCAAATAGGCTTCGAACAAACCGATGGCATGATTGATTCCTCCCGTTTTGGCGATAAGAATGGCCAAATTGTCGCGGGCGTGCATGTCTTCGAAATCGAGATTCAGGAGATCCGCATACGCGCGTATGGCTTTTGTATGATCCTGACAGGCGACGGCGGCTTCCCCGAGCGCATTCAATATTTCTTTATCGTTCGGCCGCATTTCTTTCGCTTGTTCGAGAGTCTCCATTGCCGGCTGAATCTGACCGGAGGCCAATAACGCCATTGCCCGTATTTTCAGGATTTGAAAATCGTTCGTCGGATTTCCCAACGCTTTATTCAAATGCGGCATGGCATAATCGGCTTGTCCCTCTTTCAGCAACAACAAACCGAAACGATGATGAAATTCGCTGTTATATTTGCCGCTTGCTTGGTTCAGTCCCAAAGAAAAGATGGCATTGGCTCTCCGTTTGTCCCCTTCCTCCAACGCCAGGATCCCGCGATACACGTAAGCAGGCAAGTGATCGGATTGAATGCGCAACGCGCGCCGCAGCAGCCACGACGCCGTCATGTATTCTTCCTCGCGCATCGCGGCGCGCGCCAGAATGACCAGGGAATCAGGACAATAAAGCGTTTCCGGCGACAAAAATTCGATGGCGCCGGACACACCGTCTTCGAATAACGAAATCCAATACGCTTCCGCAAGCGGATCGCGGCGAATGTCGTTTTCATGGCGCGATGAAAATGGATTGATCCGAGGTTCCTCATCCGTCTTTTCCTCACTTAGGAATTTTGCGCAGGATACCGCGATGGAAAGAGGCGCATTCTCATAGTCGAGCGCTATTTTGAAAAATTCAACCGCTTTTTCCCGCTCGCCGGCAAGCCACGCGGTTTGCGCAGCGAGAGATGGTTTCAACCAATCTCCCTCCCGCAGATGATCGCAATCGGAACGCGCTTCGCGGACGCGGCCTTCCCGCAACAAGGTTTCGATGCGTGTGTACAAAACGGCTGAATTCGTTGGCCCAAGGTTTGCGGCTTTTTTAAGAAGTTCTTCTTTCTGTTTCGCATCGGACAGAATACGCGCATAGAGGGCCACAGCCGTTGCATCTTCCGGATTTTTTTGGGCAAGCAGACGATACGCCTGTTCCGCCTCACTTCGATTTCCGGCCCTGATCAACAGGTCCTGAAAATGAATATGAGATTCGACGGAACCGAATCCTTGCGCCAGAGGATTGATGTTTTGGGCTTCTGCATGAAACCGCGCTTGAACTTGATCATTATACCAATGAAACCACCACCGATCCCAAAGCGATGGGATTGCCATTGAAATCCAGACCAACACGATGACCGCTATTCCGATCAACACACCGGGACGCAACCGATTGATTCGAAAAAAATTCATATCCACCTCTCCGCCTGCATTTGAGAATTGCTGCAAATTACATGGTTTTCATTTGGGTACGATAAAATTGACCGTCAAGTAACGATTCATGACGGTGATTTCATAATAAAAAGTAGCGTGAGCATGAACAAAAAACCAGGAACAAGATAAATCGCCAACTCTCACAGGTTCCTGCAACGCAAGTGGAATTATAATTCTTTTTTCCCGTAATCAAGAAAGAATGAGTGAATTCCTATTCCAACTGCCACAAAAACAACCAGTGAAGTTACACGACTTCCCAGCGGCAAGTCTTGCAAAACCGGCTGTTCACGTAGTATAGTTCTTAATGCCGATTTTCTATTGTTTTGACGCCGCAATTCCTGAAAACCATTCGAAGGGCGGTGAAAAAACCGGAACATCATCGTTCACAAATCCTATGAAATCAACACGAGACAAAGAAACATGGTGGAAAAATCACTCGACAAAAAACTCGCCGAAATTCACGCGAACCCGAACACGAAAACCTTCATCATCGCGGACGCCAAAGATGCGGATATGGCGCGCGGCATCCTCTCCTGCGGACAATATTCGCCGGAATACCATCATGGCGAATTGAATTTTCGCAGCATTCAGGAATACCGCGAAATGATGCGCGAAGTCACGCGGCAGGGATTGGTCGACATCATGCTGATGTCGGCCAGCTCCAACGAAGTTCTGACCATTCAGGAGCGATTATTCGACAATTCGCACGTGACTCCCGCCGGACGGGTCAACGATACGACCGATATTCACGTGATTCGCGGCGCGGATTATCACTCAATGGCCTCCCGGCCCTTCCGTACCGCAACCATCGATCATATTCAATGTGGTAAATATGAGTGCACACCCGAGGAACGGGTATTGGGCGCCAATCTGGGGCTCTATTCCATCACCTTCAACAACGATCTCGAGCGGGATTTGGAAACCTTGCTGAATTTCAAGGAATTTCGTCTGGAAGCGGAGCAAAAAAATTTCCGCTATTTCCTCGAAGTGTTCGATCCCAACGTTCCCCACGCCGTCAATGCGGACAAAATCGGCCAGTTCGTGAATGACAACATCGTCCGCGCCCTCGCCGGCGTGACGCAGCGCGGCTATCCGCTTTTCCTCAAAATCGTTTATCACGGTCCGCGGGCAATGGAAGAAATGGCGCATTACGATTCGCATTTGATCGTCGGCGTGCTGGGCGGCTCCGCCGGTACCACGTACGACGCCTTCAAATTGATCGCCGAATCTCAAAAATACGGCGCGAAGGTGGCTTTATTCGGGCGAAAAATCAATAACGCCGAGAATCAACTGGTCTTCATCAAATTCCTACGCATGATCGTTGACGGCGAAATATCGCCGGAAGAGGCGGTTCGCGCCTATCACGGCGTGATTCAGGGGATGGGGCTCAAACCGTTCCGTCCACTCGAAGAAGACATGCAGATTACGGAACAATCCATGAGTTACGCCGGCGGCAGAAGCACGGTGACCGTTCCCGCGGGAATTCCCGCTCCCCGGCCCGCGCCCGCCCCGATCTATCCGACTCGGCCCACGTCTGCCGCACAACAA
>QZKN01000126.1 GCA_003598175.1 Candidatus Omnitrophota bacterium | reverse complement strand
CGGAGAGCAGAGGGAACGAGAAATCATGGGCGGGCAGAAAGAACCAATCACACTTCGCATTGAGATTTACGAATGGAGTGATTTGAAACCGAAACAGTAATTTGGGGTGAAAAATCACGCTTTTCTTTCAGAACATGCGTTTTTGTGCTACGTTTTACCAGCCAAACATTGTACCCTATTTGATGGAATCTATTACGGCAAAACCAAATGCCGGTGAGCGTAGGTTTTTTTATGTATTACAAAATTTTTGCTCGGGTGAGAGCGCGCATGGAATCCTTAACGAGAAAAGAGGATGCGTTTTTTTCAAATAGCCGTGTGAGAACAGGAGAAAATACGCGATGCATTGTTCACAACGAATTATGATGATATTGTTATTTCTCTGCAGTTTTCTTTCTGCCTGCACATCCATCGTTACAACAGAAAACAACCTCGGGCTGTTGTGGCGGCAGGCGTCGGGTGAATATCGGGCCGTTTGTTTGCAAACGTATAAACAGGCGTTGGAAGCGGTGCGTCAATACGATCCCGCCTCCGCATCGAAGCCGCCCGCGATCGTAGCCGATCTTGACGAAACCGTCCTCGACAACGGTCGTTTTCATGCCTATTCGCGCATAAGCGGCCGCCCATTCAGCCAGGAGCGATGGGACGAATGGGTGCGGGAAAGCGTCGATCCGACGCGGGCATATCGTGTCGGCGCCGTTCCCGGCGCCGTGGATTTCATCAATGCGGTTCTGGGGATGGAGAAAGGGATCACCATGGTGTATGTGTCCAATCGGAACGATTATCAATTGGAAGACAGCCAAAAAGCGTTGCGACTGATCGGCGTGCGGAATGTGGAGCAGGCGGTTTTTCTGTTGAAATCGCCCGGCATGAAAACCAAACAAAGCCGGTATCGAGAAGTGGCGTCCCGCTATGAGATTATTGCCATGCTGGGAGACAGCCTGGGGGATTTCATGGGCGAGATCGATCCGGCGACCGGCGAATCGGAAGAGGTGACAGGGGATAATCCGGAGCGCTATCAAGCCAGGTGGGGGAACCAGTGGTTTATGATTCCCAATCCGGTTTATGGCTCATGGACTCAACCGTTTGCGGGTGAAAACGCCGCCAAGGATTTCTTCCTGACGCAGTGCGCCGAAAAATGTCTTAACCATTGATCATGGCGACTATCGACTTCGTTTCTTCCATGCAAGAACAAACGACAGAATAAATTTGGTTGTGTGAATATGGAAAACTACGTAAAAGAAATACGAAAACTGGTTGGAAACGCCCGCATATTTCTGCCCGGCGTGCGCGCTCTGATTTTAAACGAAAAAGGGCAGGTTTTACTGCAAAAACGAACGGATATGAATATTTGGGGATTGCCCGCCGGGGCGGTGGAGATCGGCGAGACGGCAATGGAGACGTTGCACCGCGAAGTGAGGGAAGAAACTTCGCTGCAGGTCCTATCCGCCGAACCGATGGCGCTGTATTCGGGAAAGAATCAACAGTTCAGTTATCCCAACGGAGATCAAATTCAACCATTTGCCCTGGCGTTTATCGTGCGGGAATGGGAAGGCGAGCCCGAAGTGGATGGCGTGGAAGGATGCGAGGTTCGATGGTTTGGATTGGAGGCATTGCCCGGCGACATCGTGCCGGTTCACCGGCAGGTGTTGGATGATTATGTGAATCGATACGAAGGAAAATTCTTTCTTGGTGAATAAATACATCCGATTTTATTAAAAATGAATCGCATGGTATAATGGAAATAATTTCAATGAGGAGAGGATGGATATGATCCAAGCCTATTTGAACGCATCGCTGAAAAGAGCCCATTATAAAATGCTCGATCACGGAGAATGGTTTGTGGAAATCCCCGGATTTGAAGGAGTGTGGGCTAGCGGAGATACAGTTGAGGAATGTCGGAGCGAATTGCTGGAAGTGTTGGAAGAGTGGTTGATATTGAAAATCCATGATGGCGATGAAATTCCAATTGTCGATGGTATCGAGATCAAAGTAAAACACGAAAAAGTTGCGTGATCATGGCGCCCACGATTTCCCGCAAAGAGCTGATCCTTAAATTTCGATTATTAGGATTCGAAGGACCGCTCTCCGGAGGAAAACATCAGTTCATGAAAAAAGGAAAGAAAAAAGTACATATCCCCAATCCTCATGGTTCGAAAGAAATCAATGTGAATTTGCTAAAAGAAATTCTTCGGCAAGCGGGAATCCGCGATGAAGAATGGAATCACACGGATTGATTTCCTGATCAAGCGTTATTATGTGATAGAATAGAGTATCAAGTAGATAATAGGGAATGGAACCAAATCATGAGAAAAAAAAGTTCGGAGACAGGGATCATCATTTCGCTTCTTATCGTTATTCTATCCACTTCTTATTCGTCGGAACATGAAAGGCGTTTCAAAAAACAAGCCGGCGCGCTTTATCCGCATACGCTTGTTGAAACCGCAATCGACAATGCCCGATCGCATTCGTGGGCGAGGGAAATTCAGGAACGTATTACGGCGCGCTCCCGACCGTGGCTGGAGGCGTCCGACGACGATCTATGGAACGCGATGTTCGGACCGACCATTTCGCCGTCGTGGATGGTGTGGTCGGACGGGATTTGCCCGGCGTGTAAAAAAGACGTCAAAATGTACAATTGGCAGATCGATGTTTGGAAGCATCCCTTCAAGGTTTGCTGCCCAAATTGCGCGGCGTTGTTTCCCACGAATGATTTTCAAGCGTATTACCGATCGGGATTGAACGAGCACGGCGTTTTTGATCCCAACCGGGCGGATCGGACGTTGCTTTTCCATGCGGAACATGCCGATGGTAATGATCCTTTGCGTTCGTTCGGCGTGGATGACGGCGAAGGGTATGTCGAAGGGGAAAAGCGTTGGCGTTTCATCGGCTATTATCTTTCCGCCGGGCAGTGGCGCCAGAAAATTATAGGCGGAATCGCCAGTTTGAGCGAAGCCTACCTTGTCACCGGTGACTCGGTTTATGCCCGCAAGGCCGCTATTCTGCTCGATCGGGTTGCGGATGTATATCCCACATTTGATTTCAGCCAGATCGGCTGGGTGTACGAAACGCGCGGTCATCGCGGGTACGTGTCGACGTGGCATGATGCGTGTGAAGAGGTGCGCGAAATGGCGCAGGGATATGATCGGATTTTCGACGCCATTAAAAACGACGAGCAATTGGTTCAATTCCTATCCGCTAAAGCAAAAGAATTTTCGCTCGAAAACCGGAAATCCACATTTACCGAAATTCAGGCCAACATCGAAAACAATATCTTTCACCATACTCTTGCTCATCGCCAACGCATCGAATCCAATTTTCCGCGCACTCCCATCGCCCTGCTCACCATCGAAACCGTGCTGGAATGGCCGAACAATCGCGAAAAAATCCTTTCTCTGCTTTCCGATATTGCAAACGAATCTCTCCTGGAAGACGGAATGACCGGCGAGAAGGGCTTGACCGGGTACAGCGCCATCTTTCCTCATGGATTCGCCGAATTGATTGCCCGCTTCGACCGGCTCGATCCGGTTTTGTTCGCTGATTTGTACGAAAAGCACAAAGACATCTATAAAACCTATCGCTTTTATATCGATACCTGGTGCCTGGATCGTTTTTACCCGCACGAAGGCGACTGCGGCTCATTCGGGATGGAAACGCCGCGGTATGGCGGCGTGACGTTTTCCCGGCCGGCGATGAGCGCCGAGCCGTCCATGTTTCAATTTCTGTGGCGTTTGTATGAACTCACTGGCGATACGGATTTTGTGAAAATACTGTATCACGCCAACGACGAACAACTCGACGCTCTGCCGCACGATATTTGCGCTGAAAATCCGCAGGAATTTCAAAATAAGGTCAAAACCATCATCGATGCGAAGGGAAAAGAGATTCATTTATCCGATATTCAGAAAAAAGAGTGGGGGCTGTCGATCCTGCGGTCAGGCGAAGGGGACCATCGCCGCGCCGTCTGGCTGGATCATGACGCCGGCGGCCGGCACAGCCATCGCGACGGTTTGAACATCGGCTTGTTCGCCAAAGGATTGGATTTATTGCCGGATTTCGGCTATCCGCCCGTCGGTTACGGCGGTTGGGGCGCGCCGAAAGCCGTCTGGTACACCAAAACCGCCGCCCACAACACCGTTGTTGTGGACGGCAATAACCAGCAAGCCGCCAAGGGTGTGACGACGTTGTGGGGAAGCGGAAAACAAGTTCATATGGTCCGTGTATCCGCGCCCGATCTGATCAAAGGTGAGCAATATGAGCGTACTGTGGCGCTGGTAGATATATCGCCGCAGGATTTTTATGTGGTGGACATTTTTCACGTCACCGGCGGACGCGATCATGCGAAGTTCATGTCCTCTTTTTTTGGCAAGTGCGAAACCAAAAATCTGACGCTGACGCCTTCCGCCGATTTCGGCCACGAGACGGAAATGCGTAATTTCAGAACCGATGCGAATCCCCCCTTCGGCTGGTCAGTGGATTGGACGGTGGAAGACCGTTACGGGTATCTCCCCGCAAAAAAGGAAATCCATCTGCGCTATACGGATTTGACTTACAAAGCGCAAGTCTCTCTCTCCGAATGTTGGGTCGATTCCGGTCTGTTTGGCGGCAGTCCGGAATGGATTCCTCGTCTGATGATTCGCCGGACGCAGGAACAACCACCGCTGGCCTCCTGTTTCGCCGGAATTATCGAACCGCACGAAGGGGAATCGTCGATCCGGGCCATACGCCGCCTACCGTTGACCTTTCAGGGACAACCGACGCCATGTGAAATGTGCGGCGTGATTCAGCTTGATTTGAAAGACGGCCGCCGCCAATACTTCGCCTTCACGGATTCCCTGCGCAAACCCAAGGGAAGAGTGATTCAATCGGCGATCAGCCTGGCTTTTGATGCCGCCGTGTGCCTGATCACCATCGAACCGAACGGAAATCGATCCCTTGCCTTATGCAATGGCTCTTTTTTGCGCTTTGGCAATATGGAGTTGCGTTTGCGGGAAGACGCCGCATTCATGGAAATATCGTTCATCGATAACCAAATCCGAATGATCACGGGAGAGGAACAGCAAATCGAATTTCTGGGATTGATCGAGTAATCCTATTTCTCGAACTTGAGCAGATTGACAAGAATCTTCGCTGTGGGTGTGGAGAGTTCCGCGATGCGTTTGAGATATCGCTTGATACGATTCGCATCGGGCCGGTCTTTTTCCAATTCGTTTTTCAGTTTGATCAGATCGTCCTTCACATCGATTTTATCGTCTTCACTCAGGGCCGTTATTTCGAGTTCTTCATCGGCAAGCAGGAATAATCGCTTGACGTTTTCCGTCAAACGGGAAGATTGATCGATTTCCTCGGCGAAAGCGAGGGGAATCGGTTTGGAATCCGGCGCATTCGGTTCAATTGAACTTTTTGGTTTTTCACATTCGATAAAAACTTTATTTTTGTTTCCTTTCGGAACAAGCAGAAAATTCCGGGTCTGCGGTTCCGGAAATTTGTCTGTGGCCAGCGGTTCTTTCGGATGCAAATCCTGTTTGATATCGATTTGCATGTGCGGACCGTACCCGACGTGTCTGATGTGAAAGAGAATCATATTGCGAAAATCGAGAAACACTTCGGTCAATCGTTGCGCCATGGGCCATCGTTTGTTTGTGCTCTTCAAATGCGACATCATGGACAGGATGATTTTGTTGTTGTGTTCGTCCGCGGGAACGGCAGAGAATGTTTTGGTCCAATCGATCGCCTGGCCGCGTGGGAACGGGGCGATCAGGTCATGAAATGCTTGATAGATTGCTTCATAGGTATCCGATTGGAAACTGAGAATCGTCCCTGTTCCTTCGGTGCATTGGCCGACCAGAGAAACGCCCATGGCGCATTGGCTTTGATGCAGAGAGGCCAGATGCAGTTGCAGGCAACCCATTTGCAGGGGATTCAACGGTAAACTGAGGTAAATCTCTAAAACCGCCGGTTGTTTGAAAACCGCAAACGCCTCTTTTCCGCTGAGGATTTTTTCTCCTTTTTCATCCAGGCGCAGACGTTCCGGCGGTTTCGGCGTTCCCGTCATTTCCTGAATGCGCAGAAATTTAACCACGGCATTTTCCACGATCGAATCGGTCATATCACAGCGGTGAAATTGCGCCATCCATAAATTCGCATTGGTTAAGTCTGCGCGGGCAAGCATGGATTCGCTGGCCATGGCGCACCAAAAAAGAGTATTTCGCAGAGTCGCGCCGCGAAAATCCGCCCCGAACAAATTCGCTTCGCTCAGATTCGCCTCGCTGACATCGGCTTCGCGTAAATCGGTCACGAACAGATCGGCGTTTTTGAGATTGGCATAAGAAAGATCGGCGCGCTGAAAATTCGCTTCGACCAGAATCGCTTTGCTGAGATTGGCTTCTCCCAGATTCGCTTCGCTGAGATCGCTGCGGCAAAGGCTTGCCCCTTGCAGGTTGGCGCAGGACAAATCCGCGCCGTGTAAGAGGGAATCGGATAGTTCCGCTTCCGCCAGATTGGCGTCGCTGAGAATCGCATGACTCAAATCCACCGAGCGGAAATTGATCTTGCGCAAATCCAATCCGACCAGGCAGGCGTTGCGCAGATCGGGGAGGATTCCCCCATTGCTTTTTCGCCAGAGATTCCAACTGGCAACGCCTTCTTTTAATTTTATCAAATGTTCCAATTTCGCCATGCATGTTTCCCGCGCCTGTTCAACTCAGGCCAACGCCGGTTCCCCTATGTCATGCCGTCTCCGGATCAATTGCTCTGCATATCAATTCGATTCTTGTTTATGCAATAATGATAGGATGGCTGTGGTAATTTCTGCTTGCCCCGTTTTTTTTAAAACAGAGGAAAGAATGCACGGTTCTTCCGGTTGTAGTTTCATGATGTGTATGGTTTGGTTGCGTGTTCGGGCGACGGCGCTGCGCGCCAGTTTGTCGGTTTTTGTCAGTATCGTGATTGCCGGCAGTTTCCTGTGAACGATCCATTCCCGCATCTGCAAATCCAGCGCCGTCGGTTCGTGGCGGGAATCGATCAGCTGCAGAATCCCTTGTAGCTCGCGCCGTTTGCGTAAAAATTCTTCCAGCGATTTTCCCCAGTGTTCTTTCGTACTTTTATCGGCTTTCGAGTAACCGAAACCAGGCAAATCCACGAGATGCAGGTGAACATTTCCCGGTTCGATGCGCAGTAAAAAATAATTGATCAATCGGGTTTTGCCCGGCGCGCCGGAGGTCTTCGCCAAGTTTTTGCGATTGCAGAGGAAATTGATCAAACTCGATTTCCCCACATTGGAACGCCCGACGACGGCGATTTCCGGCAGGGAGGAATCCGGACACAGCTTCAGATTCGGCGCGCTGATGACGAATGAGGCTTCCACCACGCGATACTCCGATTCGGGCCGCGCCGAAGAGGGGTTTGTTTGTTCATTCAACATAGATATTGCACTTCCCGTTCCAACTCGATTCCGAATTTTAGTTTGACGCGCTCGGCCATGATGTCTGCCAGTTCGTTGATTTGGTTGGCCGTTGCGCCGCCGTAATTCACGATGATATTGGCGTGTTTGTGAAACACTCCCGCGCCGCCGATCCGGATGTCCTTCGCTCCCACCTCTTCCAGCAATTTTCCCGCCGGGATGCGGCGTCCGCCGGGAGTGGCAGGCGGCAAATTTTTGAAAAACGAACCCGCCGAAGGCAAATCGGGGCCGGGATGTTTGATTTCGCGCTCCGCTCGAATCCGGTGAATTTCCGCAACTAATTGATCAGGAAATCCGGAGGTAAAATTGCCCATGGCGGCTGCCAGAATGATATCCCCGCGTTGTTTGGCGTCGCTTTCCCGATAGCGAATGCCGAGATCACTGGCAGTAACGGTACAAGTTGTTCCGTCGCGTCGCAATATCTCCGCTTCCAGCAAATACTCATGCACCAAATGACCAAACGCCCCGGCGCCGCCCACCAATGCGCCGCCGATTGATCCGGGAATCCCCGCGGCGAAAGTCAGATCGGCCCAACCGCGTTCGGATACCCGTTCGACCAGGAGATCGAGGGAATATCCACCATCCACACGCAACGAAAAATCTTTTTGCCAATCGATGGTCTCCGTGCGATTGATCACGACCAGGCCGCGCAATCCGCAATCATCGATCAACACGTTGGAACATCCGGCAAGAAAATGGAAAGGCAGGTTCAATTGCAAGGCGGCGCGACAGGCGCGAATCACATCGTCGGTATGATGGAGTTCCAGCAGGAAATCGGCCGGACCGCCGATTTGAAGAGTTGTATATGAAGACAGAGCTATATTGCATCGTAGAATGTCTCCAAATAGGAGGCGTAATTCATGTTCGATATCCTTTGGATTTTGATTTATTGCAGACGGATGACCAACCATGAGTTCATTAACCGATCTTCGCCTTTGAGTAATGTCTCCGGGGGAGTTTTTTTCACTTCCGTGACGAGTTGCGCCAGCGGCTCGTCCATTCCGTCCAATTCTTTGAAGGCCAATTGCAGTGCTTTCACGACGGCGCCGGTCAATAAAAGAGGGATGGGAAGGCGCATCTTTTCATTTTGAATGACCAGCGATGATGCGGTAACCGCCGGATCGACTGTTTTCGATTGTTTGACGATGACAAGATGAAAATCGTGTTTTGTCAATTCAAAGGTATCGCCGACCGGCATGGAATCGACAATGGTCGCAATGATCGGAATATCGAATCCGGCATCGGCCGATTCTACGAGATATTTCGGTGGAATGGCGGCGACAACCGCCTTTGCCAGCGCCAGAGAAAGAGTGGCGCCGCCGATTACCGGCGAGGCCGAGTTGATTTCCTGAAACGAACCATACAGCCAGATTTGTTCTTCTGTCGGAGCCGGTTGCGCCTGCGAATACAATCCAAATCCACAAAATACCAATACCCAAATCGCTCGTATCGTTACTCTTCGATTCATGTTCGAATCCCTTTCGCCGGTTGGAGTCGCCGATTTGACGGTAGATGATTCCACTCGACTTTAATTGGAATCGCCTTGGCGGTCAATTGACCGTCTTCCTAAAGAGTAACACAATATCTGATTTATCTCCAACTGTGGATCAATGGTTCGAGACGATCATAGATTTCGTCAATGGTTCCCACGCCGTCGACTTTAATGAGAAGTTCATGGCGGTCAAAATAATCGCGCAGCGGATACGTTTTTTCCTTATAAATTCTCATCCGCTCCAGAATCACCTCTTCATTATCGTCGGCGCGTTGTTCGCCGCCGGCGCCTCGTTTTTTCAAGCGTTCCACAACCAGCTCTTCCGGAACATCCAAATAAATCACCCCAGGAAATCGTAGATTGAGTTCCTGCAACAATCCCAGCAACAATTCCGCCTGGCTCAACGTCCGTGGAAAACCGTCGAGAATGAATCCCGGCAGGTCGGGTTCTTTCTCCATGATCCCTTTCAGAAATTGAAAGAGCATGTCACGGATCAACTTGTCGGGAACCAGATCGCCGCGCTGCATGATATCCTGCGCTTCCAGCGCATTCGCATCTTTGCGCGCGATGGCTTCCCGAAACATGTCGCCGGTGCTGGCATGTTGGTAGCCGAGTCGTTCCTGTATCAAAGCCGCTTGTGTTCCTTTGCCGCAGCCGGGAGGGCCAAACATGGAAAATGCGAGTGGTTGATTGGTTATGCTGTTATCCATCGGTGAAAATCCTTTCGTTGCCTTCTATGAAAATATTGGAGCGCGGGCATTCTGCCCGCATTTCCCAACCTATACATTTTCTAAATTCGTTGTGGCCATTTGCCATGACCGATGACCCGGCAAAAAGTCAAAAATTGTGGTGCGGACATCCTGTCTGCACAATATATAGTGGCAGATTATTGATTGATACCACAATATGTACCGGTTCCAAAATTTAATCTGACTTTTTGCCGGCGCGCCATGACTGTGTATCTGAAAATGTAACGCCTGCATCCTGCCGTCATTCCCGGAATTGCCGCATCAGGGCGGGTGGCAAGGGCAGTGCGGTCTCTGCCCTTGTTCGATCATGGAATTATTGTAAAAGTGCAGTAAGGATTTCAAAAGGAGTGGACTACGAAAAACCGAAATTCCTTTTTCATGAATCACGAAAACAATCGCTCGATATTCCGTGTGAATCCTTTCATTTTTCACCGTTTTTTCGGCTCCGCTTGGATTTCCTTTTTGACGATTGGCGTGTCAAGTCGAGGCACGGACCGTTTTTATAACTGAGCTGATCGTATTTTCTGCAATACAAGGCCAGAAAGGTTCGACACGAACCGGCGCCGTCCAATCCTTCTTCTTCCGGCCATTCGGCCTCCGGACAATTCAAATCACACCAAAGCGGCATATCCTTTCTCCTGTGTTTCAAATCGTGGTTGCGCCGGCATTCCGTTTGCGCGGTGAGACGCCGCCGGAAAATACCGGCGCGGCCCATAGGATTTCTCGTTTTGTCGTCATGGCGAATTTTATGAATAGAGGATGCAAAATCAATAGTCGTCGTTTGTATCCGGTTTCCGGCAGACGAAATGAATTCGCTCGCATTTGCTCATAACCGGTTCTTCCGTAATGTTATGAAATGTGCCGAGCAGGTCAAAGCCGGCTTCCCGCAGCATTTCCATCAACCGGGCGTTGGTGTAGATTCGTTGGGAATGCACTTCGACATATTTTCGATAGTGACTGTGCGTATTTAAAAAAACACTGACTTTGGAAAAACAAATCTTGGTCTCGATTTGATATTCGTTCTCCCAAATATACGATGCATTGTCGAAATTTTCCGCGAACGTATAGCCGGCAAAGTTATGCAGCAGGTTGTATTCCGTCGTCACGTCGAAAATGAATGCGCCGCCGGGGCGGAGATGGGTAAAGGCTTCCACAAAACAGTTTTTCACATCCTCTTCTTCGAGCAAATAATTCAAACTGTCGTACAGGCAGGTAATCAAGTCGAAATCGTGATCGAGCCGGAGAGATGAAAATGATTCCATCTTTCCGCGATACAAAGAAATCGCCAATCCTTCCGCCGCAAATTTTCCATTTGCCTGTTCAAGCATTTGCTCGGACAGGTCGATCCCGACGACCTGATAACCATCTTTGACGAGCTTTAAGGCCAGGCTTCCCGTCCCGCAGGCCAACTCCAAAATTTTATGAATCCGGATTTTATACCGCTTGCATAAAGAAATTACATGTTGCGCCCACGAATCATAATCGACGTCTCGCATGACTTGATCGTAGATGTCCGCAAAGGCGCTGTACGTGGAGGAATCGATCTTTTTATTCATCGGTGATCCCGTTCCGTTTTTTCTTCCTGCAATTGGGTATAGATCTCCAACAATTCATCCGCATGTTGCGCAACGGATTTTACGTGTGGAATCGAGAACTGCAAGTCTTCCAATATTTCCGGATTTTGAAGTATGCGTTGAATGACGGCGCGCAGGCTGAGCGGATCGCGGTGACGAAAGGTCAATCCTCCCCCTTCGCACACAAATTCCGCCATGCCTCCTACATCGGCGGTGATGACGGGTACTCCTGCTTGAAATGCTTCATGGATGGTGAGAGGAGAATTTTCCCACCAGATCGAAGGCATTATCAGGCAATCCAGTTCCGCTAAAAGCGTATATACGTCATCGGGTTCGTATTTCCCCCGCCATTCCACTGCGGGGCCGGATAAAGCGCGCAAATAAACTTCGTAATCTTCATATCCGTCGTAACCGGGGAAAAATCCATGTACGATGAATCGGGCGTAGGCAGGATCAATGGATTGAAAAGCCTGCAAAGCCACATCCACTCCTTTTGAGGGAATCCAGGTTCCCATATACCCGAAGCGAATGGGGTATTGCGGTGTTTTTGCCTTCCATCGAGGCGGCGGAAGAAAACCGTTGTCTGAAAAGAGGATCTTGTGAGCGGGCAGGCCGCGCCGAATAAAGAAATCCCGTAGAAATTTGGAGGGAGAAACAAACAAGTCCGTTTCATCGAAAATCCGCTTTACCCAATTCTTGCGGTGGAGGATGCCTTCCTTTGCCTGAGAGGAAAACGCGGACGCCGTATCGGCAAGAATTTCTGCCGCGAGGAAGAAATATCGGCGAATTTCGTTCCTGCGCGGATGGATCCGGTTGGTATTCTCGGTCAGGGGATCTCGATACGCGATGAGGGGATGTTTCCACCCGGCGGCGCAATACAGATTATTGCCATCCCAATCGGATGAGGTGCGTAAAATCAATTGATCCTCTGTCTTTTCTGTGGGAGTTATATCCACTTCGACGGAATGCCAGCCGCGATGATGCGTATGTTTTTTAGGATTAATGGTTTTGGAGAACAGTATGGTTCCGTTTTGAACGATTTCAAAACGAACTCCGGCGCCTTCACAAGAATAGGTTGAGGGATGCATGGCGATTGCGGTTTTCAGAACGGCGGGACGGGTTATGGCAATCAGATAGTGGATTGCCGCGGGAGGATGCGCCAGTAACGTTTCGTTCGGTTCCTCACCCAATGCGAACGAGGTTCGGGCGACAAATTCCGATTGAGGCGTGTGGATTGCCGCGGGCTTTTTTATCAACAAATCGCATACAGTCGACGAATTATTGGACCGCGTACGATTGGATTGCAACAGGCGCGACACGAACCGCTGTGTTTTTCCGCGCAGTAATTGAAGCGCGAGACAGGAACGACAGGCATCGTCGCCGGGACCGGAACAAAGCGTCAAATCCCGCTTCAGGAGTTGGCCGCGCTGGCAGAGCAGCCAATAATCGTGCAAGGTGAACACGGTTGCGCAACCGAAAACGCGGGCTTCGTGCACCAACGAAAGGGATAAATTGGTCAAATGATGGAAATGAACCACGTGTGGTTGAACGTTCCGCAGCAAATAGGCGAATTTCGCGGCGATGGCGGAATTCACATAAATATCCTGAAATGTGGAAGCATACCGGTAGGTGTGATTGATCTTATACACGGAAATTTCATGGTATTGCGATTCGCGTACGGCGAATTCTTCCTGCGCCGGATCGGTAAACCGATAAAACACGGCGGTCTCGTGTCCGCGCCGTCGAAATTCTTTCGCCAGATTCAACACGCACAGTTCGGAGCCCGCGTAACTTTCTGGTGGAAAGGTATGATTGACAAAAAGTATCTTCATTGCAATTTTGCTTTCAATCGGGAAAAAGAAAAAGCCCGATGGTCTTGTCATCGAGCTTCTCCCTTTTTCATTTCATCTGAGGCTTTCCACTCAATCCAATTCTACAATTTTGCTTCTTTCGTAAATTTGGAGTTTTCGATGGAGGGTGGCGCGGTTGATGTCGAGAATACTCGCGGCTTTAAATTTATTCCCGTGAGTGGCTTCCATGACGCGCAGAATATAACGTCGTTCGATTTCGGTCATGGGCGGCAGATCGTCCACGGACGTGCCCAGATAGATACTGCCGACTTCATCGTGGAATTGCTTGGGCAAATGCCGCGTGTCGATCGGCCCTTTTCCGGCAACCAGCGCGGCGTATTCCAGCACGTTTTCCAATTCACGCACGTTGCCCGGCCAGTGATATTCGAGCATCAGTTTCAAGGCTTCTTCCGTCAGTTTCAAATAATCCTCATTTCGTTGGCGCGCCATGGTCATGAGAAACGATTTCGCCAGCATGGGAATATCTTCCGACCGTTTTCGCAAAGGCGGCAGTTGCAACGTAAAGCGATTCAGGCGGAAAAAGAGGTCTTCGGAGAATTCGCCTTTCCCCACCGTTTCGGTCAACGGTGTGCTGGAAGCGGCAAATACTCTTACATCCGCATGACAAACCGTTCGCGAATTGACGCGGGTGTAGGATCGATCTTCGAGAAAGCGCTGTAATTTGCCCTGAATGTTGGGAGAAATGGCGCCGATTTCATCCAGATAGAGAGAACCGCCGTTGCACAAATCAAGCAGATTGCGGCCTTCGGACGCATCGGGAGCTCCTTCTTCGCCCTTGCCAAAAAGTTCAGTGGCCAGATCTTCGTTCGAGAAAGAACGGCAATTGATGGAATAAAAGGGACCATGGCGTCGCGAACTTGTGTTATGAATCGTTTGCGCCAACAGTTCTTTGCCCGTCCCGATGCCTCCGACCATAAAGACGCAATCTTCTCGCGTCGAGAGGATGCGCGCAATGCGCAGTACATCTTTCATTTCCGGAGATTTGACCAGAATGGATCCGAAACATTCCGCGGTCGGTTCAAAGGACTCCAAACGGACAAGCCGGCTTTTCAGCAATTTGATTTCCAACGCTCGTTCCAGGGCAACGGTCAATTGCTCGCTGGAAACGGGAGTATTCAACAATTGTCCATTCAGCTTGCTGGCCCAAAGCATCCCTTCATCCATTTTGGAGGGAGAAGCGATCACGATCGTTTCACTTCCCAAATCCGCGATGCCGGGAAGGTTGGACGATTTTTTTTCTTCCAATTCCTCACAACAGCCGGATTCGATCAATAAAACAGAAACGGGATTTTTTACCGCCATATCCAGTAATTTATCCAATTCGGATGCGAGGAGTACTTTGCAGCCCGTTTTGTCCAACAAATCCGACAAGGATTTAGCCGATGGTCCTTTGGATGCCAGAATTGCGACGTATACTCCCTTTAACGTGATTTGTTCCAGATTTTTACCTCTCATGTGCGCGTCCCCTACAAAAAAGATGTTTTTTCATCTGTTCCGGATGCGGTGAATCCTTGATTTTTCCCGCCTCTCCACGAACTTCCACTATTCAACACATCGGAAGGGAATACAATGGTTGCCAAAAAAAAGACTTGTCGGAACAAGCCGATTCCGGCGCTTTATTTTGCGCAACGATTGCGGTTTATTTTTTATTGTACACATTTTGTTGGTCATACTCAATGGGTATAATCGGAGATTGGTTAATTTTGCAACAGTTGGTGAAAAAGGGATTTTTGATGCGTTTTTTATGTGCGCATTTTTAGGCATATCTTGCAAAATGTGTTTTAAATCCAAACGATCTCACTCTCGGATCAAGAGGTAAACCATTTTGTTTTTCTGAAAAATCAATCATGTCCTCTTCAAAAGCGTTATTAAGTGTGGTGATCCCGACAAAAAATGCGGGAAATGAGTTCATTCAAGTATTGTCAAATTTGCGGGCGCAGAATCGGCATGGTGATGCAGAAATCGTCATCGTCGATTCCGGTTCGACGGATGGAACCGTGCAAACGGCGCGTTCCTTTGCATGCAAAATCATCGAAATCGAACCGGAGGCGTTTAATCATGGGAACACGAGAAATTTGGGTATTGCCGAATCCTGCGGGGAGTACGTGTGTTTGTTGACGCAGGACGCGATTCCGCAAGGAAGCGATTTTTTATCCGTTCTCGTGGATTCCATGATTATCAATAACGCGGCGGGCGCCTATGCGCGCCAGGCGCCGCGAATAAATGCGTCAGCGCTGGTGCGGCGAGACGTGGAGCGTTGGCTTAGCGGTTCCGCTACAAAGCGCATTGTCACGATGGATTCTGCCAATGAATTTTTCGCCTCTCCTCCTATCGAACGATATCAAACCTGTGTTTTTGATGATGTGGCCAGCATGATCCGGCGGGAGGTGTGGGAGAAGATTCCATTTCCGATCGTCGATTTTGGGGAAGATATCGAGTGGGGGTATCGCGTTTTGGTGAACGGTCACACCATCGTGTACGAACCGCGCGCCGTGGTGGAGCATTCGCACGAGCGTTCCGTCGATTATACTTTTAAACGGACGTATGTAGATCATTATCGTTTATATGAATTATTCGGAGTGCGAACCATTCCCACTCGTAGGCGCGTTGTCCGATCCATCGTTTGGAAATGTCTGCTTGATTGGGGCGATTTACTTCGGTCGCCCGAATTTTCATTTCGCCGCTTGAAGGAATGGGCGCAGACGCCCGCCCATGCGTGGGCTTCGGCGTGGGGGCAGTATCGAGGAGCGAGGGACGCGGCGCAAGGTTTTCCGCTTCGCCGTTCTCGCGATGTATAATAGGCGTTGATCATGTCAAAAAACCGATTGGACATCATTCTCATCGAACGTTCGTTGGTCAGGAATCGGGAAGAAGCGTCGCGCCTGATTCGGGCGGGAAAAGTACTGGTCAAGGAAGTGGTGACGGACAAACCCGGCGCGAAAATCGAGTCCGATGCGCCCATTCGCGTGATCCGGCGGGATAGCGTTTATGTGAGTCGCGGCGGATTGAAACTGGCAGAAGCCTTGAAGCGATTCGCGGTGGATGTCCGCGAATGGACGGCGGCGGATTTGGGCGCTTCGACCGGTGGTTTCACCGATTGTCTGCTACAGCATGGCGCGCGCAAAGTGTTCGCGATCGATGTCGGGTATGGGCAGTTGGATTATCGGTTGCAGCAGGATGCGCGGGTGCGGGTGATGGACCGCACCAACTGTCGGTATTTGGACGAAGCGGATTTGGGGGAACGCGTCGACCTCGTGGCGGCGGATCTTTCGTTCATCAGTCTGACGACGGTGTTTTCCGCTGTCACGCGAATCGTGAAGAAAGACGGGCAAGCCATTTTTTTGATCAAACCGCAGTTCGAAATCGGCAAAGGGCGGGTCGGAAAAAGGGGAATTGTTAAGCAGTTTGACGATCATGTCGACGTGTTGGAGCAATGCCGGAATTTTTTCGATGCAGCGGGTTGGATTGTTGCCGACATCGCCCCTTCTCCCATTCAAGGCAAGTCCGGAAATATTGAATTTCTGATTCATCTCGTGCAAGATAGAAATATCGTTTCCATTGGTCCGGAGCGAATTCACGCCATCGCGCAGGAAGCCCATGTGGCAAGGAGTACACAATAATGCCGAACGCAACGTTGCCTCCGCTCAAAAAGGTTCTCATTTTATATAATCCGGAAAAGATGCGGGCGCGAGAAACCGGACAGCAGGCGCAGGAGTTGTTGAATCATGCGGGTGTAGCTACGCGGTTTGTTGAATACAAAACACCCGAGAAACGTCGCTCTTGTGATGAATCCATCGGAAGCATGGCGGAAGATTGTGACGTCGTGCTGGTTCTGGGCGGCGACGGAACCATTTTGGGAGTGGCGCGGGAAATCGCGCGTTCCCGACGCCCATTGCTGGGAATTAACTTGGGGGGATTCGGTTTTTTAACGTCCGGCGCGATTCATGAATTGGAAGAGACGCTTGCATGCCTGATTTCCGGAAATTATAACATCGTCAACCGGTATTTTCTGAAAGCGTGGGTGAAGCGGCCCACAGCGAATGGCGAAGAGGGAGTGTTCGAATCGCTGGCGTTGAATGAAGCATTGGTGACCTTGAATCATCCGGGGCGTTTGTTGAACGTGTGGTTGGGGGAGGGAAATGAACCGACCTTGGCCTATCGCGGCGACGGATTGATCATCGCCACCCCCACCGGCTCCACCGGCCATTCCCTTTCCGCCGGCGGTCCGATTCTCGAACCGCATCTGGCGGCGCTGATCATCACGCCGGTTTCCCCTCATTCTCTCTTCAACCGGCCAATGGTGATCGACGGCGAGCGGGAACTGTGCATTCAATTTCAGGAAAACACGTCGGAATTGCTGTTGATCCTCGATGGACAAATTCGCTCTTCCTTGAATGCCACCGATCGGGTTCACATCCGACGATCCCGTCAGACGCTGCCCACCATCTTTTTGCCCAACCGTTCCTTTTCCAGTGTGTTGCGGTATAAATTTAATCTTGGCGAATAAGTACACTATTTTGGACTTATAAACGATTCTTTATTGTTCTCATGTTCAATTCGTCGGCTCAAATTCAATCCACTCTTCTTGTTTACGCTGGAATGAATTACAATACAACCATGACCGTTTCTCATTTTTTATTACGAAACGATTCGGATCGTTGCTATTCTGTTTTCCTATAGTCACGGTTACGGAAAAACGAAAATATAACCATAAAATGACAACAAAAATTTCCCATGATCTCAAAGAGGAAAGCATCGAGTCGAAAACTCGCTGGTTTCGAAGTTTGACGTTGCCGGAACGAATGGATATCTTTTGCGCTTTCACCGATTTCGCGCTCGAAATCAATCCCACATTGCCGGATTTAAAAGATGCTCAACCGACTCAAGGACGTATTCAAATCCTTCCAAAACCATGATGTGAAATATGTCATCATTGGCGGCATTGCCGCTATCCTGCATGGCGTTCCAAGAGCGACGTTCGATCTTGATCTTCTAATCAAAGCAACGCCGGACAATGCTCGCCGATTTCTCGATGCATTACTGGATGCCGATTTCGGAACCGCAGCCCTGACAAGCGTTGATGAACTTCTCTCCCATGATATCACAATTTTCAAAGATAAAATCCGCATCGATGTGTTTCTATCCACGCCTGGCTTGAACTTCGATGAAGCCTGGAGTCGCCGCGAAATGATGAATTATAAAGGCCAGGACTTTTATGTCGTTTCAAAGCAAGACCTGATTTCTTCCAAACGCGCAACGGGCCGCGATGTGGATCAGGAAGACATACGGCTTCTTGAACTCCCAATCCATGATAGTAACGAGTAAAAAATAGTACTGTTTTCTTCTATGCAGTGATACGGTGAAGTGTCTGCCAAAAGGAAAGCAAAAACTTTTTTCATACAACCGAGTAAAATTCCATCCCCTAATTGATAAGAAACCTCATACTTACAGCCTTCAGCCTGTACACCTGCTTTCAATTCTGTTTCGAAATACTATCCTGCAAATACCGCATCATCTCGGAATTATCCGGAAACGGCGGCGTTTCCTCTTTTTTCTTTTGTGCTGAGGGAGGCGCCGATTTGTTTTTCTGTGAAAAAATACGAATTGGCAACGTGGAGCCGTCCGGCGAACGCACCAGAATGTGTTTTTGCAGGCGCGGCAATACCTTTTCCATCGTTTCGCGATAGAATCGGATTTTTACCGCATCGGAGGCGTTGCGCACTTCTGGCAGGATCGCAAGGAATTTTTCCATATCTCCCTGCGCGGAAGCGATGCGGATGCTTTGTTTTCCTTCCGCCTGGGCGATGAGTTGTTCGGCTTGTCCTCGCGCGCGCGGAAGAATTTCCTCGCGGTAGACTCGCGCCTGGGTGATCAGCCGGGATTTGTCCTGGCGTGCGTTGGTCACGTCCTGAAACGCTTCCCGCACTTCATCCGGCGGTTCGATGGCGATCCGCTGCACATTCACGACCGTCAGGCCGCATCGGCAACGGTCAAGATGGCTCTGGATTTCCTCGATGATCTGTTTGGACAAGAGCGCCCACCCCGTGGTCAGCGCGTCATCGACGGCCATACGGCCCACCATGTGTGTAACCGCCGCCTCGCCGGCGCTGCGGAGAATTTCTTCCGGCGATTTGCCGGCGAAGCGATAGGAATATGGATCCGAAATCAGATATTGAACCAGAAGTTGGATGCGCAACACATTGGTATCGCCGGTCAGCCATTCGCATTGTTGCGGCGTCGGCTTGATCTGCGCGGCTTGATCGATCAGACGAAAACCGATGGGCATGGATTTCATGGTGGTCGTTTCCACGCGACAGACGCTGCCCAACGGCCAGGGGACATGATAATGCAAGCCGGAAGGAATCTGACGGTTCGTGCATTGTCCCAAAATGAAAGTGATCCCTGTTTCCTGCGGTGAAACGGAATAGAAACCGGTAGACAACCAGCCGGCGAAGAGGGCGAAAACGATAAAAATCCACGCAATTGATTTCATTGGATCGGCTCGTCCAGCAGGAATCGCATCAATTCGGAGTCGGAGGGAATCACGACCGAATCTTCTGTCGTAAAAATTTTATCATACGTCTGTAAAGAACGATAAAAACGGTAGAATTCGGGATCCAGCGCTATCGCTTCGGCATAGATGCGCGCCGCTTCCGCTTCCCCTTCGCCAATGCTTTTTGCCGCTCTTGTTTCCGCGTCGGCAAGTACTTTCGCTCGTTCCCGTTCCGTTTCCGCGCGAATTTTCATGGCTTCTTCTTCTCCTTCCGAACGAAAGCGGGTGGCGATTTGACGGCGTTCCTCGCGCATGCGTTGAAAAACGGAAAGGCGGTTTTGTTCGTGATAATTGAGGCGATTCAGCTGCAGATCCACGACCTCGATTCCATAATCGCTTTGGGCGACCTGTTTTACGTTTTTGGCTATTTCTCCGACCACGGTGGAAAGTTGAATGGTCTCAACGCTTTCGGAAATCAAGGCGGAAAACGGCGCTTCACCCAACGCCGCGCCCAACGCCGACGCCATCACAATGGCCAGGCGCGCTTCCGCGCCGGCCTGCGCGCCGACTGCCTGCATAAACTGCACCGGATCGGCGATTCGCCAGGTCAGATACACTTGCGCCATGACATTTTTCTTGTCCCGCGTCAGATATTCGCGATCCTGCTTGGGCAATTCCAACATTTGCAGGCGGCTGTCGAATTTTCGGACCCGCTCGAATGGGAAAGGCCATTTCCACTTCAAACCCGGATCGTCGAGAAACACTCTGGTCGGATTTCCGAAAAATGTGATGACGGCGCATTCGGTTACATCGACGATGAACAGGCATTGCGCCATCAGCAGAATCACGAGAATTATGGTGCATCCCCAAACGAACCAACGTGGTTTCATAGAATGATCCTCGCTTCGTTGAATCTTTATTTGCCAGTGGAAACCGGATTGTTGCTGTCCATGATCCACAATTCAAAACCGGGCCGGCGAGCGGCATTCGGTACAATCGTTTTCGAGACGAACAAAAGGGTTTGATCGATCGTTTCAAAGCGCAATCGCGTTCGGGTTTCGTTCGGCCATTGCAAGTCGCACTTCGCGAGAGCGGTGAAAGATTGTGATTCCCCGATCGCTTGTTGAATACGGGAATATCGTTTGGCTTCTGCGTTCTCGAGTCGTTCCGCCGCTTCGCCGCGAACCAGGTGCAGTTGGCGTTCCTGATCCACCAACGCTTCGTTGATCTGTTTCAAACGATCTTCTTCGGCGCTGGCCACGTCGCGAAAGGCCTGATGGACGTTCGCGGGCGCGTGAACCCGCACCAAACGCACATTCATGAGTTCGACGACGTTCGGCATGGAAACATGCAAAATGGCGCGGGCGCGTTCCGCCGTGCGGGATTCGATTTCCCGCCGTGCGGTGGTGTACGCTGTGTCGATTTTCATTGACGCCAGCGTTTCGGTCAACGCGGATTGAATCGCGGAATAAATCATGCGATCCGGATTTGCGATTTCGAAAACGAAGACGGCGGCGTCCTTCACGCGATAATCGCCTTGTGCGGTGATGTCCAGCATATTTTCATCGCTGGTCAAATAGATGGCGTCTTCCGCGGAAGGCGGCGTTTTCGAATCCTCGCTCTCATCGTCCAGGCGAAATCCGATTTCAACCGTTCTCACTTCGTTCACGCGAAGGACCTGGCTTTTGTCAATAGGCGGCGGCCAATGAACGTGGAGTCCTTCCGACAAATTGACAGCCGTTGGTTTTCCCAGCTGCTGAATCAATCCGATCTCACCGGGTCCCACAATCAATACGCACATTTGCAGAATGGAAAAGAGCGCCATTAATGCCAGGATAGTGAATACCAATTTCCAGGAAATGTGAAAACCTATATATGTTTTAAATGTTTGGTTGAATTGCTGCCATTCTTTCGGAACCGGTCTTTTCCACATCCCCTTGATAAGAAGTAACAGGAACAACAAGCCGGCAAGGCTGCCAACCAGGCCGATTTCTTCATTGCCTGCGTGATGAATCGACACCTGGGGAGTGATATCGTTCACGGTAACATACAAATTAACGAAATTTCCAATTGCCAGACTGACGACGATAATCGACAATAAATATAATAACGTTGCGCGACGGCCCAGTATTTTGACCAACACGGGAAGCGAACTGATGTTGGTCGCAGGACCGGCGAGCAAAAAAACCAACGCCGCGCCGGGCGAGAGTCCCTTGGCCATCATGACCGCGGCGATCGGCGTCGAGCCGGAGGCGCAGATATACATCGGCATACTGACCGCCAGCATGATCAACAGCGAACTGAATCCCTGTCCCGCCCAGCTCTGAAAAATCCAATCCGGAATCCACAACGCGATGACGCCGGAAAGGACGAATCCAAGCGCGAGCCAATGCGCCAGATCGTTGGGTAAATCGATGAATGCGTAACGAGCCGTTTCCGACCACCACGGTTTGCCTGGATTCGTTGAATTGGACACGTTTGGGGTATTATTGCCGCAGCGTGGGCAGTTTTCATTTGCAGCACTTGTGTTGTCTTCCTGCTCCCCCCAGCGATTGACGGTTATCCCGGCGAGAAACGCGGTAAGGAAAGCAGCCAGCGGACGCAGCACTGCCATCGGGAGGTTCATCAGGCCATACGTCAATGCGATGGAATCCACTCCGGTTTCCGGCGTGGAAATCAGAAACGCGGTGGTTCCGCCGCGTCCGGCGCCTTTTTTGCGCAACGTGGCCGCCATTGGCAGGACCGAGCAGGAACAAAGAGGCAAGGGGACGCCACATATCGACGCCGTCAAAACGGATTTCCAATTGCGTTTGCCGATCAGTGATACAATCCACGATTGAGGGACAAAAGTGTGGATCAAGCCCGCCGCCAGAAAACCGATCAGAATGTAGGGCGCGGCCATTTGCAGCATCAACCAGACTTCATAAAAAAACGCCATTACGTACAGCCTCCATCTTTCGATTCCAAACGCGGGAGACAATGCAAAAGGGTGCGAGTCGCGACATGCGTATTGATAAAACCGATTCGTTTATTTCCTCTCCTGAAGTGTGATGGCAGTGTGGTTTTTGTCAATGCCATGCGGAGAAGTTGGAAAAATCTTCGATTTCATCTATATTTACTTGATTCGAATAGGTAGGGGTCACATCCATCGTGGGGCCTGACCAACAATGGCGATTCCCATGAAGATGTGAAAGCGTGGATGCGTCATTTGCATTGAATCGCACATTTTTCATAATGAATAAAAAGATTCATCCGACAAATGAGAACTTATGATATTGTGATCGTGTCAGTTTATTTACATGAGGAGCCTGATCATAATCCACGACTCGGGGATAAGTAAATCCCAACAGGATGCAATAAGACAGCCAGTGGGCAACGCCCCTGAAATCAAATGTTCAATCGATTCCAGTCCTGAAAGGACGAAAGAACGGGAATCGCAACTGGCTTTCTTACGCCCCTTCAGGGTTGGTTTGCTATGAATTCCGTAACCAGGGGCGTTGCCCGCTGGCTATTCTCTTTTACCCGTTGGGGTGGAAAAACAACACTTATGAAAGCGCGTGAGAGAAAGAACCAGGTCTTTAAGCAATCCTCTCTCAGGATTGGTTTGGAATCATTCTCAAAAAAAGTACTCATTTACCGGATGAGCCAATAAAAAGGGAGAAGAGTATGTGTTTTTTACGTTTTTTTTCATTATTACCAGTATTATCAAGCGTCCTGGTTGTTGCGGCAGAGAAAGAAATTCATCAATTGTCGGCGGTTCCGTTTTCCCAAGTCACTTTAACTGACGAATTTTGGTCGCCGCGGTTGCAAACCACGCGTGAGATCACCTTGCCCCACTGCCTGGACTGGTGTGAAACGACGGGCAGGATCAGCAATTTCGCCAAAGCCGGCGGAACGATTGAGGGCAAGTTCGAAGGCATCTATTTCAACGACTCGGATGTCTATAAAGTGCTTGAAGGCGCAGCCTATATTTTGGCGAACGATCCTGAACCTCGGATGCAACAAAAAATCAACGAATTAATTACGAAAATCGCCGGCGCGCAGCAGGAAAACGGGTATCTCAATACATATTATACGCTGGTCGAACCGGACAAACGCTGGTCGGATCTGCGCGTCAAGCATGAACTGTATTGCGCGGGGCATCTGTTCGAGGCGGCGGTCGCTCATTATCAGGCAACCGGAGAAAAAGTGCTGCTCGATGTCGCGTGCAAATTCGCCGATCTGATCGATTCGATTTTCGGACCGGACAAACGGCGCGATGTTCCCGGCCACGAGGAAATCGAATTGGCGCTGGTCAAACTGTCCAAAGTAACCGGTGAACGGAAATATCTTGATCTGGCGAAATTTTTTATCGAAGAACGCGGCCAGGCTCGCGATCGGGAACTCTATGGCAAGGACTTGCAGGATCATTTGCCGGTGCGGGAACAGAGCGACGTGGTCGGCCATGCGGTGCGGGCAATGTATTTGTTCAGCGGCGTGGCGGATATCGTTGCGGAAACCGGCGATCGCAGTTATGTCGACGCCATGAAACGCATCTGGCTGGATTTGACCACCCGCAAAATGTACATTACCGGCGGCATCGGCGTGTCCGGACACGGCGAAGGATTTTCGGCAGGCTATGATTTACCGAATGAAAAAGCCTATGCGGAAACCTGCGCCGCGATCGCGCTGGCTTTTTTCAGCAGCCGTATGAATCGCTTGTTTGCGGACGCGAGTTATGCGGATGTGTTCGAGCGCGTGCTCTATAACGGCCTGCTTTCCGGCGTTTCGCTGGACGGGGATAAATTTTTCTACATCAATCCGCTGGCCAGCCGCGGCGTCGACCGGTTCGAAACCAGCGGCGGCAGGCAGGGCGACAGCGCGCAACATCGGCAGCATTGGTTTTCCTGCGCCTGCTGTCCTAGCAACGTGGTTCGCTTTCTGCCCTCAATCGGAAGTTACATGTATGCCCACTCCGATCACGATATTTACGTCAATCTTTATATCGACAGCCAATCCACCCTCGCGCTTGCGGACTCAAACGTCAATATCACACAAAAAACCCGCTATCCGTGGGACGGAAAGATTAAAATCGTAATGGAACCGGAAAAAGTTTGTGCCTTCGACGTGTATCTTCGTATTCCCGCCTGGTGCGCTGATCCCGAGATGAAAGTCAACGGCAAACAAGTCGATTTGGATTTACGGCGCGGTTATGCCCGCGTGTCTCGCGAATGGAAACGGAAAAACACGATCGAGTTGAATCTACCGATGGAAATTCAACGCATCGAAGCGCATCCGGAGGTGAAAAACAATGTCGGGAAAGTGGCGTTACAGCGAGGACCGATTGTTTATTGCCTGGAAGAGGAAGACAACGGCAGGAATTTACAATTTATATCATTAAAAAGAGATGGAAACAGGAAGGCGGCATTTCGTCCCGATCTTCTAAACGGCATCGTCGTAATTACGGGCGAAGCGTATGTAAATCGGCATTCCGGCGAGTTCGATTCGTTGTACCGAATCGCGCCGGAGCCGCTGTCCTTCGAATTTACGGCGATTCCGTATTACGCCTGGGACAACCGCACGCCTGGCGAAATGCTGGTTTGGCTGCCGCAGGATCCGGCTTTGGCGGCGCCGATGACGTTTTCCAACTGCATCCGTCCCTCGGCTTCGCACGTGAATCGAAAAGGTGAATTTGAAGCGCTCAGCGACCAAGTTTTACCGAAAAATTCCGGCGACAAAGATATCCCACGATTCACGTGGTGGAATCATAAAGGCACGCGGGAGTGGGTGCAGTATGATTTACAGAAGGATTGGCTGATATCCGGCGTTGAGGTGTATTGGTTCGACGATCGCGAGAGTGAAGGGGGATGCCGCGCTCCGCAATCATGGAAATTATTGTGGAAAGACGGCGATCGTTGGAAAGCGATGGAAAACGTCGGCGATTACGGCGTTGAATTGGATCAATTTAATCGAATCACGTTTCCGCCGATTCAAACGTCCGCCCTGCGCATCGAAGTGGAATTGCAACCCGAATTTTCCGGCGGGATTTTGGAGTGGCGGGTGTTTTGAGGATCAGCGTATTTTTGACAGCATTGTGGAAATCCACGGAAAAAACATTTTGTTTCGTGTTTTCGTGGTTCAAACACTTAAAATGCGTTTGAATCACGAAGAGCGCGAAATTTCACGAAAACACGAAATCGTACAATATAACCTTTTCATACTATCACGTATTTTCTTTTTCTTTCAACGTTCTCAACATCTCACGAATCCATACTGTTCTTCATATTCTGCATTCCCTTTATTCGTGCTTTTCGTGTGTCCTTCGTGTTTTCGTGGTTCAAACACAAAATAAAATGCGTTGGAATCACGAAGAGCGCGAAATTTCACGAAAACACGAAATCGTACAATATAACCTTTCCATACTATCACTTATTTTCTTTTTCTTTCAACGTTCTCAACATCTCACGAATCCAAACAGTTCTTCATATTCTGCATTCCCTTTATTCGTGCTTTTCGTGTATCCTTCGTGTTTTCGTGGTTCAAACACAAAATAAAATGCGGTTCAATTAAAGAAAATCCCATATGTTTATTGTATCGTCAATGCTCCATATGATAAAATCCCAACAAATCATGCCTTCCGACAGAAAATCTATCCACTATAACCATTTTCGCCGCATCAAAAAACAACTATACTCCCTCTCATTAAAATTGTGCCCGGCAGGAACGGAGTCGGTTTTTCTTCTCCATTTTCATTATCGCAAGGCGCAAATAATTGGTAATCAGAAAGAAAGCGAGAGATCGATGCAAAAAGTGAATGTGAACGAGATTCCCTGGTCGTGGGGAGACTCCGGCGTCCGTTATGTAATGCAGGGGCCGCACGTGGAATGGGGCGTATTGAAGTTGAAGGCGGGACAATCGTCGAAAGATTATGGCAAACATGTTCATCACGAAGTGGAAGAAACGTTTTATTTTCTTTCCGGCGCTCCCAAATTCGTCATCGAGGGGGAGGAACATCGCGTCAGACCCGGCGACGCCTACCGCATCGAGCCGAAGGAAGATCACGACCTGATCAATGACGCCGACGAAGAGTGTGTCGCTGTTTTTATAAAATTTCCGTACAATCCGCACGATCGTGAAGAACGATAATACAAATCAAAAAAACTTTGTACATAATTATATATATGGAGTCAATATAAATGAACATTCAACCCGCAGATCGATTATCCAAATTACCGGTCTACCTGTTCGACGCCCTCGACGCGCAAAAGGCGGCGGAGGAAGCGAAAGGCGTTCACGTGATCGACCTGGGCGTCGGCGACCCGGACCGCCCCACGCCGAAATATATTATCGATATGCTGAAACAGGCGGTCGACAATCCTAAAAATCATCATTATCCCTCGTTTAAGGGATTGCCCGAATATCGCCGGGCGGTGGCGTATTGGTACAAGACCAATTTCAACGTGGAACTCGATCCGGACCGCGAAATCATGAGCTGCATCGGAAGCAAAGGCGGCGTATCCGCGCTTCCGTTTGCGCTGATCAATCTCGGCGACGTGGTTCTGGTTCCCGATCCCTGCTATACCGCGTATATTCCCGGCATCGTGATGGCGGGCGGCGAAGTCCACTTCATGCCGTTGTTGGAGGAAAATGAGTTTTTGCCGGATCTCGCTGCGATTCCTGCGGATATCTGCGAACGCGCCAAATTGATGCTTCTCAATTATCCCGGCAATCCCACCGCCGCGCTCGGTCCGCTTTCGTTTTTCGAAAAGGTTGTGTCATTCGCCAATCAACACAACATCGTCATCTGTCACGATGCGCCGTATTCGGAAGCGGTGTTCGACGGGCAGCGGCAACCATCGTTTCTCGAAACGCCAGGTGCGAAAGAGGTGGGGATTGAGTTTCATTCGTTGTCAAAGGTCTTCAACATGAGCGGCTGGCGCATTGCGCACGCTTGCGGCAATGCGGACGTGATTTCCTATTTAAGCAAGGTGAAATCGAACGTGGATATGGGCATCTTTCAACCCATACAACATGCCGGGATTGCCGCCTTGACCGGGACGATGGATTTTACTCGCGAAATGTGTCGGATTTATCAGCGCCGTCGCGATGTCTTGATCGAAGGTTTGAATAAATTGGGATGGAATGTGCGCAAAAATCCGGCCACGTTCTTCATTTGGACCCGCGTGCCGGAGCCCGGAATTTCGTCGACCGATTTTGCCGCCAAGGTGTTGAAGCAGGCAGGCGTTCTCATCACGCCCGGACGCGGATTCGGTGAATACGGCGAAGGATATATCCGTATCGCGTTGACGGTGGAAGAGGATGTATGCCGGGCCGTCGTGGAGCGGATTCAAAAAGCGGGATTGGTGTATTGAAATACCAAATTCTAATGGCAGGGGATCGTAATATTGATATTTTTTAGTGATGGCGTCGCCGCATTGTGGGTGTTGCGAGTGAACAGCGCATAATATTGGAAATATTTCCCCTTTCCGGACAAATTCAGTTTGCCTTCTTTTCCATCAACGATTCTGGCCCACGGAAAAAAGCGCAATTCTCCGCTGTCGGATTGCTGAACCCAGCGCGCTTTGATGATCAAATCGGTGTTGACCGGCACATCCGCTTCCCAACTCATCTCCACCATGCCGCTTCCCGAACCCTCGGCGGGGAAGTAGGGAGAAAGATAACCGGCGGCGACGGGCACGTTATTTTTCACACGCCGGAAACGAATATCCTCCAGAATCGACGATATCCCGCCGGGAACCGCCTTGAATTCGATCACAAAACGATCGTCCATGATCGAGTAGGTTCCGATTTTGTGAAATTTATCCTCGTCCTCGGCCGGTTTGGAATGCTCGATGAGCCGATATTCGGAATCCTGGGACGCTTTAATGTTGATTTTTTCGGATTGATCGATCTTGTATGCGGCGCTGAAGAGTTCGACGTACACGTCGTACATGCCGTTGGGCATGGGAAACTCCGCCCTCAGAACGTCGTCCGTTTGAATCGGGCTGTAGAAACTGTTGTATTTTGTGTTCCACTGCCATTGCCGCTGCGGTTCGAAGAAGGCGTAACTCTTTTCGTCTTTCACGTATGACGGATTGATGCGAAATTCGATCATTTCCAGATTGGGATTCATTGCCAGTTGATTTTTCTTTTTATCGAATTGTAGAAATTCAGCCTGGCCGGCGGAGAAATGAGTTTCGCTGGTAACGAGGTAGGTTCGTACCTGATCCCGGACCGGCGCTTCCGGCATTTGCAATTGCAGATCGAGGCGTTTTTCCCGACTGATGTTATTGTCGTAGCCCAACGTTTCGCCCTTTTCGCCGATGAGATCGTACTTATCCGCCCATATTGTCAGCGTGTTCTTGGCGGATACCAGCGGTACATCGAAACTGGTTTCCTGACCGCCGCCGATGGGGATCCGATCGAAGAAATGAGTGATCTCCTCGCGATTGTGGAGAAATGAGAGCCGCGCGTGACGCACTTCGCTGTCTCCGACATTGCGGATTCTGCCCCACAGCTGCAATGGATCACCCCAGATGGGGATTGGACGATTACTCAATAACGTCAAGCTGTGATCGGACCAGGGGGCAACCTCGAGATCGGGTAAATCGTGGAGCGTCAAGGTCATGCGGACGCGGTTGTTCTGCTCGCTGATTTCGTCGATGCGGTTATTCGGATCGACGACGAAGTGAATATCGTGTACGCCGAGTCCCGTGTAGGCGGGCGGATCCCACACGATGTTCACGACTTTGGTTTCGCCCGGATCCAATCGCGGAATCCGCTTGGCGCCGGAGCGATAAAACGGCTCCAAACGCTGATTTTGGGACGGATCGCCGTCATAGGCGTGAACGATGACGTCATACGCGGGGGAATCGCCGACATTGAAAACTGTCGTTTGTAGATATACGGTTCTGCCGATGACGGGCCTTTCCGGCGAGAAGGAAAATTCTCCTTCCGCCAGGGCCAGATCGGGTTTGCCGAGAACGTCGAGGAGAAGTGAATACTCACGCCGGTTTTCCGCATTGGCGAGGATTACCTGATACTCGATTGTTCCTGTTTGTGGCGGGACGACGGTGAATTCAAGCCGCCGTTCTTCCCGAGGATTGAGTGTCACTTCGCGGATTTCCTCCTTGCAACCCAGTCCTTCCAGCGCGACGGTGGCGAAGGCGATAGTTGAATCGGACAAATTTAGAAACGGGAGCCGGAACCGCATCGTTTGCGATTCGACCGGACCGGCGGAATTAAAGCCGATCAGATGGAGAAGGGGAACGATGGGAATATCCGCGGGCGCATCGAGATGAATCTTCAACGTATCGTCCAACGGTGTGGCCTGTATATTTTGCTCCGGATCTTCGAGAAGCGATATATAGGCGATCGGCGTATCGGCGGGAACCTGTCCCTTTAATTGCAGCGTTTCCGTCGCGTTCGCCGGCAGCGAATCCGCTTTCAATTCCACTTCCACATCGCCGATGCGTAGCAGGCAACGCACGTTCCTGACATCAAACACGGAGCGGTTCACCACATCGAACGACAGTTCTCCTTCATTTCCATCCCGGCGAAACGTTCCGCCGGTCAGCGCGATTTCGGGTTGAAAATGCCTGATCTCGACGCCGCCCCAGGCGTCCGACTGTTTTTCATCGTTCCACGCATAGATGCGCGTGATTGCGGTTCCGTTGATGATTCCATCGAACGCAATCGCGCATTCATGCGCAATGCGTCCTTCGCTGAATATAAAAGGCGTGCTTTCGTAAATGTTTTCACCCGCGACGGAAAACGAAACCACCGCCTGTCCTTGATCCATGTTTGCCGTAGTGGTTTCGATCAAAAAAGTTTCCGTATATTTCCCTAAATACGCATTCGGAGAACAGGTCACGGTGAGGTGTTCTTTCGGCAGAGGAATATTCGCGCCCGGATCGCCGAACAGGATATATTGATTTACCAGACTGGCGCGGCTTTGGGACTGCATGAATTCGGCTTTCGTGAACGTGGTGATTTCCCCCAGGCGCGTGAGTCCGTCGCGGCAAAGATTGCGCATCGCCAGTTTACTCATGATCATGTGATTTGACGTATCCCCTTTTTCACTGGGCGCCCACATGGCGATTGCGCCTCGGTCCGCATAGCGGATGAATTCTTCGGACAAACAAACATTGAAGGGCGGAACGTTCATGTTGAGATAGCCGACAAAACAGGACCAACTGATGACGAAAGGAAATCGCGTGTTGGGTTTCAGTTCGAGGACGTTGCTGGTCGGTTTGTCCATGCCGTAGAAGATCCGCTCGTCCGACCACAATTGCGCGCCGCCGTGTCCGATGTATTGCGCAATCAAAATCCCGTCGTTGAAGGCGTCAATAATGGCGTATTGGCAGTCCGACGAATACTTTTTATTGAGATATTGCTTTGCTTCCGGATCGGGATCATCGACGAATCGATGATAAAGATAGGGATTGGTTTCGTGAGGAAAGTTGATTTGATCGATGTATTCGGGAAATAGTTGCGGCACGAACGAATTCTCCGCCGCATCGCGGCCATAGCGCTCAAAACTGTCATCCGCGATGTATAGGTTCTTCGATTTCCACAAACCGACCGGCGATTCGGTTTCGTAGCGAATTACTTTTTTAATATAGTTGTCCACTTCTTCCGGATATTGGAGCGAAATCCGTCCAATGATGACGTCGGAATAATAATCGCCCACCCCGCCCCACAAATACGCGTACCATTCGTCGGATGCGTAATGCTGCGGATCGTTTGTCGGCGCATAGGTCGGAACCTGATCGGCGAACCAGTTTTTTTCGCGATCGCGATGATCCCACGTGGATTCGCCCACGAGCACCACGAATTCGGGGGAAAGCCCGCTCCATTCCGATTGGGTGTAACTTAAAAACCGCTTGATGGCGTCGCAGTTGGGATAGCCGGCGTTGAATTCGTCGTAGATGTCCTGCACGTCGACGAGGAGCACGTCGAAGCCTTCTTTTGTGCGCCATTCCGCCAATTTTCGCGCGCTGTCCAGCAGCGTATGGTAGGCGATGATGACATAATTTGCCCCTTGATCCTGGCGATGCAGCGTTGAGAGATAATCCCATTCCAACGCGCGCGGGCCGGGAATCCGGCCTTCGCGATAGAGTTCGATCGTATCCCATTCACCGTCCGGCAAGGCAAAAGCGCGACTGGCAGGTTCCACCGCGGCCGCTATGCGCGCGATTCCTTTCGATCCGCGAATCCCCCAGGCGCTGAAGGAAAAACTCTCCGCGGATGCGTTCAAGACAAGCGCGGCCGTAACGGATGGCAACAGACTTTTTTCTACAATCAACGGTTCCTGCGGGAAACCGGCCGCGCGTGGATAAACGACATCGATGCTGTCGATGAAGACATAGGGAACGTCTCCCACTTTTTCGCTCATTCCCCCCCCCAGCCGGCTGATGGATTGCGGTGGTTCGCTCAAGGTCAAAACCAGAGTGGGCGATTGAATGAATTCCGAAGCCGTCGTCGTAAGAATCACCGCCGTCGCCGCATTGACGGTGAGCGTATACTCCATCGTGCCGCTGCCGATCGTGGCGGCCAGGCTTATAGTTTTGTGTGTTTTATTTAATAGGGAAATGGAAACGGATAGTTCGCCCTCGTCGGCGAGGCCGGGCAATTCGAGGGGGAATGAAGTGACCTGTTGATCCAATTGTGCATAGTACCATCCATAATTATTCGGATTTTTCATGACTAGAATGGATTCTTCATCCCAAACACGGCGAACTGCAACGGCGGGGAATCCTTCCTCTTTCCATTCCGCCGTTTGATCGGCAATCCGGAGCGGCGGCGTCTCCCTCGCGAACCACGTCAGGGTGTAGACCGAATCCGCCGTAAATTCCGAATCCGAGGCAAGCCCGTAAAACAGGATGGCGTCGCTGTCGCCGAAAACGCCATCGCCGTTGTCCCACACGAACGTCGGACATTCCACGCCGCGATGCCATACTCGGATTTGATCCAATACGATCGACGCCGGATCGAAGCCGATGGCATGAAAATCGGATGCGCGAACCGCCGTCATGCCGTTGGTTCGAACAAGAATCCTGACGCCGTCCGTTCGTGGTTCGACCGGCCCGTTTGCCCAATTGATAATATCTCCTGTTTCCCGATAACCGATCAGGGAAGGATGGAAACCTTGTTCGCGTTCTCTTTCCGGCAACTCACGTTTTCGTCTCAGCGCGGGGGTATCGATTCCATTGATGCAGAGATTGCGAAACAATCGAGAGTAGCCGGCGTCCAACGTTGAAGTTTTCTCGGGTCTGGCGGTAGTTCCTTCCGTCCAGACCACATCGATGTCCATCATGGCGACGGAAACCTGGTCGCGGTCGGTGGCGTCATGAATATCCGTCGCCACTTTGTCTTTAAAGGAACTGATTTCGATTTCCAGGATGTCCAATTCCTGAAATTGGCTGCGCTTCACTTGCGTCAGCTGCGACAGGATATATTCTGCGAGCGCTTTTTCTTCCGAGGTGGAATTCTTGTTTCCCGAGGAGACGGACTGAAGCGTTCGCTGGGAATACATTCCGTATTCCCACGAACGATATTTCAATTCATACGTCGCTCCGACAGGCACGCCGACGTAAATGACGTCGGTGCTGCGCGTCAGAGAAAGACCGCCGGGCGAGAGGTAACGGATCGCGGCATAACTTTCGCCGGATTCGATCAAGGTAAAATTGGGATGTTCACTCGGAGGATACTTGTATTGAGCCGAAGCGCCAATCGAAAAATGTGCAACTGTGACGAAGAGAAATCCAAACCACCCGATTCGGCAATAGTTCATTCATCCACTCCCACTTTTATGGTTCACGTACCACAGGCTTCCGGAACATGCAGCCAGGACGACTGCCTCACCGATTCATAATCTGGCGGCATATTGAAAAACCGGCCTCGCAGAGCCGGCAATGAGCGAATTATAACGTTCCCGGGTGAGAAAGTCCCATCCCTTCGGGAAAGCCCATCATGATGTTCATGTTTTGTACCGCCTGGCCCGCCGCGCCTTTGCACAGGTTGTCTTCCGCGGCGACGATAATCACTTCACCGGTGATTTGATCCTGGTGCAGGGAAATATCGACGAAATTACTGCCGCAGACGGCTTGCAGATTCGGCGCTTCACCCAAGGCGTACAAACGGATAAACATTTCCTTCTCATAATAAGAATTGTAAGCGTCCCAGATTTGTTGCAGCGCGGCGTTTCCTTTTTTCCGGCAGAACATGGTGCTCAGAATCCCGCGGCGGATGGGCAGCACGTGCGGCACGAAACTGGATGAGACCTTTGCGCCGGTCACGCGGCTGAGAATCGAATTGATTTCCGGCGAATGCTGATGACTTCCCACGCGGTACGCAAAGTAATTTTGATCCAATTCGGGGTGATGAAACGGCAATTTGGCGTTTTTACCCGCTCCACTCACGCCCGAGGCGGATGCGATATGAATGCCGGTCGCTTCGATGAATCCCTCTTTGATTGCGGGATACAAACTCAAAATCGCCGCCGTCGGATAACAGCCGGGATTGGCAATCAGCCGGGCCGACTTGATCTGTTCGCGAAACAATTCCGGCATTCCATACACCGCTTCTTTGCATAATTCCGGCGAGGTATGTTCGTCTGCATACCAGCCTTCGCGTTCGGAAACGTCTTCGAATCGATAATCCGCGGAAAGATCGATGACGCGATGGCTTTTTTCATAATAGAGTGGCGCCAGTTTCATCGACACGCCGTGCGGCGTGCTGAGGAATACAACGTCGGCGTTTCCTCCTTCTCCCGGCGTTTCTTCCGCAATGGGAATATCGCAGACGCCGCGCAGCCATCCCCAAAACCGCCAGGCCGGCTGCGGTTGGGGAATCCCCGCGCCGGTGATAGCGACAATTTCCGTCAGCGGGTGGTTCAGTAACAAACGGATGATCTCACCGCCCGTATATCCTGTGCCGCCCACGATCTTTACACGACATTTTTTCTGTTCATTCATCGTATTTCACCATTTCTTAATCCATCCTTATCGCCGGCGCCCTGCCGGTATATCAGCATACACGGAGCTTGATCATCCTGTCCGTGACGCCTTTGCTTCTTTGCAAATATCTATGGAACAAAATAGTATATCTATTCCATAAACAGTAGTCAAAACCGACAAGTTTTTCCCCACGGAATTTTTTCTGTTATGGAGAATCAGGGAGCCTACGATCTCGAGTATTTGATTTTTTTACATCACATTTCATTCTACGATTTACCATCCCCAAACGGCGGCCATGTATTTGGCTGCCGTGAAGAGGAGGACGGCGGCGAGCATGGTTTTGATCGCTTTGGCCGGAACGAATTTCTGGAACCACGCGCCCGCATACATTCCTCCCATCCCTCCGATGCCGAAGAGAATGCCCAACGGCCAGTCCGGCGCCACGGACATATCCGGAAAAAAGGGGGCGAGGGCATGGAAAAACCCCACGCCGGCGATGGAGGTGACGAACGTTCCCATGAGCGCCGCGCCCGCGACCGTGTAAACAGGAAGGTGGAAAAAAGACACGAAGAATGGCGCGATAATCGAGCCGCCGCCGATGCCGTATGCGCCGCCGATGATTCCCACGACAAAACTCAACGTTAAGATGCCGCCGGTGGGAATCTCGTGGCGTTCATTATAGAAGTAATACTCTATACGTTTCAGATCAAATCGGGTAACCTTGACTGCCGGAAGCGTTTCCGCCTCTGCCTTGTTTGCATTGCATCTTCGATGCCGGCGAATTAGTTCCTGGAAACGCTCTTCGGACGACGTCTTGTCCTCACCCGCCGAGCGTGCGCGGATGATATCCCGCGCCATACGCATGCCGATATAGAAGAGGACGAGAGCGACAAACAGTTTGAAATGCAAGGGATTGGGCAGGTAGATCACCCGCGCCAGAGCGCCGAGAAACACGCCGGGAAGCGTACCGAGAATGACAGCCCACGTGAGAGGCCAGACCATGCGCCCTTCCCGGCAGTACCGATACACGCCGCTGGGAATGGCGATGATATTATATAACTGATTGGTGGCGCTTACGGAAGGATTCGTATAACCGAGAAAAGACATTTGGAAAGGAAGTAACAGAAACGCGCCGGAGACTCCCCCCATGGAGGTGAAAAACGATATGCCGAAAGCGACCAGAGGTGGAATCCAGGGAGCAGTTTCGATTCCGGCGGCATGGAAATACACGGGTGGTCTCCTTCCGCATTCCGGATGATTCGGGTGTATGCGAGACGATTGATTTGAGCATCACTATATCGATGCGCCGACAGGAATGTCAAGGAATCATGGGGGATGCAATATCGGGATCGTGGGAGATTCGCAAGAAAAAAAGACTTTGCCTGATTCGTGAATTATTGCATTCGCCAGCGGGGAACAGACGTGGATATCGCGAAGGTGAAGTGGATCTCATGGTTACCGACCGGCAAATCGGGAATGGTCACCATGATCCCCGTCTCCGGATACGATAGCCGGTAGTTTTCAACGAATGCGCCATCCGGCCAAACCGCTTCCGGCGCGCTATCCATTCGGATCGAAAGCGCATCATGGATCTCTGCCGATTTATGAAAGGTAAGAACCATCGTTTCCGGATTGCGTTCAATGATGTGTATGGAAAAATCGGACGGCGCCGCCGCATGGTACGTCATTTCCGGAATTTCGAATCCATCCTGGTTGATCATGGCAATCATCGCCAGTGAATCGTCTTGACGCCGGCGGATGAATCGATAGGCATGGATGGTCGGATCGAAGGAAAGATGATCGATCCCTCCATCGGAATCAACATATAATTCTCCCTTTCCATCGGAATTCGTTCTTTTGATGCGCGCGTGGGTGAGAAACGGCTCCAACACGGCGACGTGTCTTGTTTGCGTTACGTCGGAACGGCGCACCAACACGACCGGGTGCACGCGCGGCGGATCCGGCGACGGACCGGAAGCGAGAATATATTGGGTTTCTTCTCCGCCGGGAAACAGGAACTGCAAACCGCGGATTTCCGAGTCGACTGGTTCGTCGTTGCGAAAGACGCGCAGGTTGTCAATAAAAATACGAAACGCCCGGTCCGATTCTTCCGCGCCGAAGAGCGAAAATTGCAGGCGGCGCGCGCGCAGATTGCTGCCGGCGATTTGACCGGGCTGCGTCAAATCGAGTTCCGCCCGCCGCCATTCGCCGGGCGCGGCGTTCTCCCCGCGCGCGATTTGCCAGCGGGCGTCGCGAAATTCCGGCGCGCCGATCACGTGCAAAACCAGCTGGGAAAATGTCGCCGCTTCGATTTTATAGTCGAAAACCAATCGATCGGGGACGAGTTGTTTATCAAGAATATTAAATTCTTTGTAGATGGTTTGATAGTATCGCGGCACCGCCACCCAGGCGAGAGAAAACCGCCCTTCGGTTGCGTCCTCCGATACATTTACGTTGCCGATCCAATCGTCCACGTTTTCGAAATCGTCGCCGAAGCCATAGGATTTGTGACTCTCGATCTTAATTTCATGGTCAGTAGTCAGTTGAAGGATGGAATTCACGGGAGAGCCGTTAAACAGCCGGGGAGGCTTTAAAAAACCATACCCATTCTGCGACTGCGCCCAATTCGCCATCCCTCCCTTCGGTTCGAACATCTGTCCGCAGTGCAGGTCGCCGGCGGCATGGAAGACGAAATCATACGGACCGGGGCCGCCCGATACGTCATCGATAACCACGGCGTATTCATTTCCTGCCAGCAAGACAGTGCGGCGAACATTCGCGTCTTGCGGATACACCGGCGGCCCGACGACGGCCGTCATCGCCTGAAACGAATCGAGGCGGGACGAATAAAACCCGATCGGCCGTTCCGTTTCCGCATCGATGCGCTGGTTTTGCTCGCCCAGCAAAATGGAGTTGTGGCCCAGAGTCTGGCGAAACCAACCGCCGAATTCGGGCGTGTTGGCGTTTCCGATTCCCAAATCGGGAAGCCACTCCTGGCCTTTTCCGTAAAGAGAAAGATGTAATTTGTCATAATGCCCATGCCCCAATCCATGTGGGCCGTAATCCATGACCGCGATCAGATCGTCGAGAGCGTCGCCGGAACGCAGGATGGCCAGTCCCATTTTATCGTGGAGCGCCGGAGGGATATGCAATTCGCGATGTTCGTAATCCCTGCCGAAAAACAGCGATTCCATCGTATCGCGGGGGTGTCCGAGATCGTCGTAAATCGCGCTCAATACCTCCGCAAACAGCGGATCGTCATAATGGGCGTGGGCGTGTTCGTATAGATTTTTCCGGCTGAAAATCGCCTGGCTGTACGAATCATTTAGTTTGGGAAAGGAGCCGTCCGGATATAGTAAACTCAAAACGGTTTTGTGCGCCGAACGAATCCGTTCATCGAAAGCGGGCCGTCCATGCGCTTCCATCGCTTCCAGAAGCAGTTCCAGCGGCGTCAAGGCGAAGAAGTGGTAGCCGATGGAACCCTCCAGCCACAAACCGTCATCGCGAATGGCGTTTTTCTTCAAAAATTCGAGTCCGTCGGGACCGTAAATCGCCTCTGCGACCAAAACCGGATCGCTCAAAACATACCCCGACAATCCGATCGCGGCATTGTGCCAGGCTTGCCAATTGTTGGCGCCTTGCGGACTGGCTTGAATGATCGCAAGCGCCGGGCGAATCAAATTGTGCTCGATGTGGGCGCGGTCCGCGGGCGAGTATACGGGATCGAACCGCGTAAAATCGTAGGCAAACAGCGCGTGAACGATGAAAATGGCCTCGCCCAACGTTTCCGTCATCAAACGGGCGGACCATGAGGAATTTCCTTTTTGATAATCGTCGAACGGCCACGAACGATAGCGGGATGCATAATCCATCAACATCTCCCGCGCCAGCGCGGCATAGTCGGTTTTGGGTTGCAGGGCATAGGCGATGCCCAGACTCCGCAAGCGCGAGGCCATTTCGTAATGATAATGCCCATACCAACCTTCTTCGTAATTGCTGCCATGATAACGGCGGCCGTCGATGGAGCAAATATACACGCCCGGCCGCAATGGATCGAAAATCAACGAGGCTCCATCCCCGTCGTTGGGATCGTCGTTTCCATCGCCGACGCCGTCGCACACGTACCGCCCGGTCCATCCCGCTTCTTCTTCCGGCGCGGATAAATGTTCACGTACGATTCGATCTCCGTTTGCAATCATGGAGTGATAAATGTTCTGCAAGTCAATTCCGCCTTCTTGTCCTTTGCGGCGTATTTCGATGAGCCGTTCCGGTGAAGTGAACATATGGCCGGCGTTCGCGGAGGTGGATGTGTGATCGAGCACCTGAACGATCGCTTCGGAGCGACCGAGAAACAACCCGTCTGCGTCATGAAGAGTCAAGAGATAAAGCGCCGTGCTGTCGGCAATCGCCGTTGCGGGAACCTGCACCTGAAAATGAACATAGGTTTTCGTGGCGCCGGCGATGAGGAGCGAATCCGGAAATCCGGCGACGGTAAAACCGGCGTCGGCGGAGCCGTATAGCGCCGGCGCAACCTCCAATGACCGTGAAGCCGTGTTCTCGATGAGGAAACGAAATGGAATTTCCGCTCCGGCGAGGCCGAACATTTCCAACCGGCGTGGTTGGAGCAAATTGAGAGCGGCGTTGAAATCCATTACGCCTGCCGCCGTGAGAAACCAATATTCGATTTGCGGCGAACGAATCAGCAGATCCTGATTCTCCACATGCAATCGCCACGTTTTTCCCTGTTCGGAGGATGGAGCCTTGACGCGAAAGGAATGGAGGTGGTTGAAATCAGGAATGACGTAGCGGGCGACTAACAGATCATTCGAATCGAAAAGGGAAATGGTTTGCGTCGTCGCGCCGGCATAACTCGCGGAAAAAAAGAACTCCAATTCCTGTTGTATGACGGAGAAAAAAAGATCCAACTCCCGCGTCGAATCGATCAGCTCGAGAGCATCACGAAATCCCATGTGAACCGCGCTGGTGATGACGTCATACCGAAGATCGTTTTCCGCCACGATTCGGAGGCGGTAGATTCCCGGCGCGGGCAGGGAAACATCCATGCGTTCCGTTTGAACGGGGCCTGCGCGATACGTCAATTGGTCCTGCCCGTCGTCATCGATGCGGAGGCGGGAAAGAGGGCGCTCGAAATCGTCGAGCAGGATCGCTTCGAAACGATCGGCGCCATAGGACATATTTAAATCTTGCTTCATCGCCGTGATTTGCAAGTGGGTATCCGTTGCGGACAGAACGAGTTCGCGACGACCTCGCAACGCAATGCGAAAGGATGGACTTTCCTGCTGCAAAGGCTGCAGGATTCGCGCCTGTTGGAAACGAGGCGAAACCGGGAATGCTTGTGGCGGTGGATTTACCGTATAAGGAAAACCATCCCATCCCGATAGCCATGATTCGTCGCCGAGACTGCTCCCACTCAATAAGCACCAGAATCCGAACGCCGACGCCAGCGTGAACAAACTACGATATGGCACGTAGAATTCTCTCCTTCCCGGTTTCCTGTTTTCGAATCAGAATACTCGTTTTACGGGAACGATACAAATCTATCGGGACTTCATAGAAACCTTCATGATCGCTTGATCACAACGAAGGATGAAAATATCTCGTAGGGGCAGGTTTGAAACCTGCCCCTACGAGGCGCATTTACCTATATACTATTCAAAATCGTTTCACTGGGGTGGCGAGACATGAAAATCAAAAACTTTTAGTACTCATGAATCGTTCCGTATCGGTATTCCATTGACAAAAAAATGGGAATCAGTGATAATTTTGGCATGAAAATTTAATTCCGGATTGGCGTGTATTTTATTTTTGAGAAAAAACCGGCTCGCCATTCAAGCAGCATACAGGTTTCAATATAGATGGACCAACGCCTTCAACTTCAACAAAAAATGTCTCAGCGGCTGATCATGACGCCGCAGATGCAGCAATCCATCCAATTGCTGCAACTTTCCACGCTGGAACTGTCCGAACTGATGCAGGAGGAAATGGCGGAAAATCCCATGTTGGAAGAAGAAGAACATGTGGATGCGTCTCAAGAGGTGGATTTCGAGGAATCGAGTCAGGATAACAAGTCGGAAAATCTGGCCTCCGATCTGGCTGAAAACGGGCATATCGAGCTGGACCAGGATTGGGAGAACTATTTTTCCGACAGTAGCGATATCGGCTATATTTCCAGCGGAACATCCTACAACGGCCAGGACGAGGAATTCACGAATGTTCAAATGGCTAATGAAGAAACTCTGAAAGATCATTTGATCTGGCAATTGGGTATTTCCACCGAAAACGAAACGGAATACCGCATTGGAGAATATCTGATCGATCAATTGGACGAGGATGGCTTTCTCAAAATCACGGTGGAGGAAGTCGCGGAAATTCAGGGTGAAAGCGTCGAATTGATCGAAAAGGTTCTCTACATTATCCATAACTTCGATCCCGCCGGGATTGGCGCCCGTACCTTGTCCGAATGTCTGGAAATCCAATGCCGGCATCACGATATCGACGACGATGATATTTTGGAAGTGATTCGAAACCATCTCGACAGCCTGGAACGGAAACGGTATAAGGACATCGCGCGGGTATTGGGCGTCACCGAACAACACGTGCAGGAAATTGCGGACATTATCGGCAATTTCGATCCACGGCCCGGCCGCCAATATGTGCAAACCACGGTCGAATATATTACGCCGGACGTGTTTGTGGAGCGGGTGGATGGAGAATGGCAGGTGCGCGTGAACGACGAAGGCGCTCCCCCGCTCCGGATCAGCAAAAAATATCGGGACATGCTGCAGAACAAAAATGGCATTACCGGTGAGGAATACGAATTCATAAAAAAGAAGTTTCAATCGGCGATCTGGCTGATTCGAAACATCGAGCAGCGAAAGCGGACGTTGTATCGCGTCACGAAAGCCATCACGACGCGGCAGGAGCCTTTTCTGGAAGAAGGAGTCACCTCCCTCAAACCACTGAAATTACGCGATATCGCCGACGAACTCGGTATCCACGAAGCCACCGTGTGCCGCGTTGTCAACAAAAAATACGTGCAGACGCCGCGCGGCTTGTTCGAATTGAAATATTTTTTCTCGACCGGTTTGGATACGACCGGGAGCGACGATATGTCCGCAAAAAGTGTGATGGAAATCATTCGCAGGTTGATTGACGAAGAAAATCCCAAAAAACCTCTTTCCGATCAAAAACTCACTGAAATTCTTCATCGCGATTACGAGTTGACCATTGCCCGCAGAACCGTTGCGAAATATCGGGAAAAAATGGGGATTTTGCCGACCAGTAAACGCAAACGGGTATAAAATATTTTTAAAAAAACCAGGAATCCCCATTTGGTTTATCCCATGTTACCACAACGATCCATATTTTTATCTATTTATTTTGGATTATGATAATAGAAAATGAAAGAGATCTCTCAATCACGGCGGCAAAAAAATGAAGGATTAATATTCTGACAATTCGCGAGATGACTATTACCAAAGACGTGTGGGGTGGGATGAATAAAATGAATCCCACCATTCCTACCGCAGCGCCGCCGAAAGGCGCCTTCGTGAATTTTCGTGTCCTTCGTGATTCAACCGCGCAAGGGAAAGAGAAAAGAAACACGAAAGAAACATCCGCATTCCGGTCCCTGGCGCCAGAAACTATACCCTAATCTCGAACCAGGAACTGGCATTATTCAAAGCGCCATGATACTGTATCAGGCAATTCATGGAGGAAAGGAATATTGGCAATGTTTTCGTTGCGCGGTATGATCCATTGTACGATCCTGTTTTTGGCGGGGGTTATGGCGCCGATTTATTCTCATCCGCTGGATGATATCAAGGAACTCAAACTGAAGGACTGGCAGCCTCGTTCGATGATGGTGACGAAGGTTACGCGAGTGGAGAAGCCCGCGTTTCCCGTGATCGACGTGCACAATCATCTCGGCGGTGTGAAGAATGTGGAGCAGTGTCTGGCGGAAATGGACGAGGCGGGGGTGGAATGCGTCGTCAATCTTGATGGCGGATGGGGTGAACGTTTGAAACGGGAACTGGCGCGCTTCGATGAGGCGCATCCGGGGCGGTTTCTGACGTATGCCTTGATCGATTTTAAAGGCGTTGATGACGACGATTGGAGCGACCGCGTCGCGGCGCAACTCGAACGAGATTTTGAAGCGGGAGCGAAAGGACTCAAGTTTCACAAATCCCTCGGTTTGAGCGTTCGTTATAAAAACGGAGCATTGATGCGGATCGATGATCCCAAATTGGACCCGGTGTGGGAAATGTGCGCGAAATACAAACGGCCGGTGGAAATCCACACCGCCGATCCCGCCGCCTTTTTCACTCCGCTCGATCGCTTCAACGAGCGCTGGCACGAGCTGAACGACCATCTCGATTGGCTCTTCCACGGAAAAGACTATCCTTCCCGCAACGAGCTGCTTCAACAGCGCAACAACGTCATCGCCAAACATCCTGACGCCCTCTTCATCGGCGCGCATGTGGGCAATAATCCCGAAAATCTTGCCGCTGTCGCGAAGTGGCTGGATTCCTACCCCAATTTCCACATCGACATCGATGCCCGGATCAGCGAACTGGGACGGCAGCCGTATACCACCCGGCGGTTTTTGATTCAATATCAGGATCGCGTCATGTTCGGCACCGACACGCGGCCCGATCGGAATGCGTACCGCATGTATTACCGTTTTCTGGAAACCGACGACGAATATTTCGATCCCTCGGAAGGCCATCATCCGCAAGGATTTTGGCGCATTTATGGCGTTTTTCTCCCACCGGACGTTTTGAAAAAGCTATATCGGGAAAACGCGAAAAAAATTCTGGTCGGACTTCAATAATAGGGATAACCGCATACCCGACTCGTTGATGTGGCGTTAGACAAATCAACCTTGAAATCAATTTGCTTTACACTTTTTTTCATCCTCCTCATAGGCAGGGATGGAATGGAAAAAGAACAGAAAAAGACCTGCGAATGATAACCGCCGCACGCCGAATGGATTCATTTCTGCGCTGAAAAAGGATTATTTTGATGCATTGATGTAATGCTTCTTGTAATATTGGGTGTTTCTTCACCAAAAGGTTTCTGAGGTGGACCGCCCGCTGCTGAAACGCGACTCTTTCCATTCCTTGACCGGGCGGGTTTAAAAAGTTGCATCGCAGGCATTCACAAATGTAACAAAATTTGCGAAGATAATTCGCGAGAAAATTATGCTATGTGGCGTGATCGTCATAACTTAATATTATAAGTTCATAGTTTGATCGTTTGTGCCTGTTTTGGGGTACCGCATTAACGTTTTCAGCAAGGAGTCATCTCATGATTTGGAATGAGGAAATGGAATGCATGCCGCTCGCCGAGCGACGTGCGCTTCAATTCTATCGTCTGCGAAACACGATTCGCCGCGCGTATGAAAAAATTCCCGCGTATCGCAAAAAATTCGACGAACACGGAGTCAAACCGGACGATATCAAACATTTGGCCGATATTTCGAAACTCCCCTTCACGACGAAAGAGGACTTGCGCCAGAATTATCCCTACGGCATGTTCGCCGTGCCGATGAAAGACATCGTGCGCGTACATTCCTCGTCCGGCACCACCGGCAAACCGGTCGTAGTCGGTTATACGCGAAAAGATATCGATACCTGGGCCGAACTCATGGCGCGCACCCTTTGCTGCGCCGGGGGAACCAGCGACGATATCGTGCAGGTCGCGTATGGCTATGGGCTTTTCACCGGCGGATTGGGCGCGCATTACGGCGCGGAAAAATTGGGGGCGACCGTGGTTCCCATTTCCGGCGGCAACACCCAGCGGCAAGTCATGATTATGAAGGATTTCGACGTGACCATGCTGGCCTGTACCCCTTCCTATTCCCTTTATATCGCCGAAGTGATGGAGGAAATGGGAGTCGATCCGCGTTCCCTGAAGTTGAAGGCTGGGGTATTCGGCGCGGAGCCATGGACCGATCAAATGCGAATCGAAATCGAAAAGCGGCTTTGCTGCAAAGCCATCGATATTTACGGCCTTTCCGAAATCATCGGGCCGGGCGTTTCCAGCGAATGCGAAAACCAACACGGCCTTCACGTTTTCGATGATAACTTTTTTCCCGAAATCATCGATTCCGCCACCGGCAATCCCTTGCCGGCGGGCGAAAAAGGCGAACTCGTATTTACCTGTTTGACGAAAGAGGCGTTTCCGGTTATTCGGTTCCGCACGCGGGATATTTCGCGGCTGATGTTCGATCCTTGCCCGTGCGGACGAACGCACGTGCGTATGGAACGCATTACCGGGCGCACCGATGACATGTTGATCATTCGCGGCGTCAACGTGTTTCCCTCGCAGATCGAGGAAATCCTCATTAAAACGCAGGGCGTCGAACCGCATTACATCATCATCGTCGACAAACGCGGAGTATTGGACGAATTGACGGTCCAGGTCGAGGTGGAAGAGCGAATCTTCTCGGATGAAGTGAAAAAAATGGAAGAATTACAAGCGCGCATCGCCAAAGAGATCGAATCCGTTCTCGGCGTAAGCGCCAAAATCCAACTGGTCGAGCCCAAAACCATAGAACGCAGCATGGGCAAAGCCAAACGGGTAATCGATAACCGTAAATAAATCAGGAGGCAAGCCATGAAACTCCGGCAAATCTCTGTTTTTGTTGAAAATCGCACCGGACGAGTCGCCGAGGTTACCAGATTGTTGGGCAAGGGGGGGATCAACATTCGCGTCGTTTCTCTTGCGGATACACACGACTTCGGCATTATCCGTTTAATCGTCAATGATGTGGATAAAGCGTTGCAGATTCTTCGCGACAATCAATTCACCGCGCTCGATACCGAAGTCGTCGCGGTGGAAATTCCCGATGAGCCGGGTGGACTCGCGAAGATATTGGAATACCTGGGGCATAATAATGTGAATATCGAATACCTGTATGGTTTTGTCGAACGTCCCGGAGAACAAGCCATCCTCATTTTCCGGTTTGAAGAATTGGACCATGCCGTGCGAGTCCTGACGGAACAGGGCGCAAAAATTCTGAGCGGCAAGCAATTATACGAACTATAACGGACCGGATTATCGCTTTTTGTAGTGGGATTCTTTAAAAAGCCGGCAGGATGCCGGCGTTCCGATTGAGCGAGAAGCAAACGATCTTTTTATCGACAAAATAAACTATGGTTTTACAAATGAACAAGGAGACGGGAGCCGGAGAGACCCATTCTCACGGTTCGCATCCTTCCCATCGTATCTGGAATAACGAATTCGAGTGCCTGCCCGTCGAAGCGTTGCGGGCATTGCAACTCAAACGTTTACAAAACACCATCCGCCATGCTTGCGAGAGGGTTCCGTTTTATCGGGAACGGCTGCAGCAGGCCAACGCCGGCGCTGAACATCTTCGCAGTCTCGACGATCTCCGGCGAATCCCTTTTACCACGAAAGAAAATCTTCGCGATCATTATCCGTATGGCTTATTGGCCGTTCCCTTTGATCAGGTGGTTCGTATCCATGCCTCGTCGGGCACGACGGGCAAACCGACCGTGGTACCCTACAGCCGCAAGGATCTGGATACCTGGTCGGAACTGGTGGCTCGATTTCTCACTGCCGGCGGATTGACCGAACGCGATGTGGTTCAAATATCGTTCGGCTATGGCTTGTTTACCGGCGGATTCGGTCTGCATTACGGCGCCGAGCGGATCGGCGCGGCGGTGATTCCCATATCCAGCGGCAATTCCGAACGCCAGCTGCAAATCATGCGGGACTTCGGCGCCACGGCGTTGGTTTGCACGCCTTCTTACGCCCTTCATCTTTGCGAGGTGGCGCGAGAAATGGGAATTGCAGTGAGCGATTTGTCTCTCCGCTACGCCTTTTTCGGCGGGGAACCCTGGACCGAACAGGTCCGGCAGCAAATTCAAAACACGTTCGGTATCATCGCGACGGATAATTACGGCCTTTCGGAAGTGATCGGTCCCGGCGTGTCCGGCGAATGCTTGTTCCAGAATGGGATGCATATTTTTGAGGATCATTTCATCGCGGAAATCATCGATCCCCAAAGCGGCGAGCCGCTGCCGGTCGGCGAACAGGGAGAACTGGTCCTGACCACGATCACGAAAGAAGCCATGCCGGTTTTTCGGTATCGCACGCGGGATATTTGCCGGTTCATGCCGGAACCGTGCGCCTGCGGAAGAACCTTTGTGCGCATGACGAAAGTACTCGGACGAACCGACGACATGATCATCGTTCGCGGCGTCAACGTGTATCCTTCACAAGTGGAAACCGCGCTGTTGGAGGTGGAAGGGATCGAACCCCATTATCAGATTGTGCTGCGCAAACGCGGCGCGTTGGACGAAATGGAAGTGCGCGTGGAACTGGAGGAATCGTTATTTACCGATGAGATGAAAACTCTCCACGCATTTGAACAAAAACTCGTCGCTCATTTGTACAAACGGTTGTCTCTGACGCCCAAAGTCACACTTGTCGAACCGAAAACCATCGAGCGTTCGACGGGAAAAGCGAAACGGGTGCTGGATTTACGCAACGAGAGTCACTGAGGGATAGGGTATCGCCGGCATCTTGCCGGCTGATGGGATTTTTTCATTTGTTGATTCGCGAAATCAAATGGTGGGATTCCTTCCATTCAACCCACCCTACAATTTTTGTGTGTTTACTGATTGCAGGAAAGGAGGTGACTTGAAGCGAGAACGAAATGGGATGACTGTTCGT
>QZKN01000051.1 GCA_003598175.1 Candidatus Omnitrophota bacterium | reverse complement strand
CAATCATACCCTCCCGCCCAGTTTTGCCATTTTGCCATCACCGCCAGATACCCGGCGCAGATCAACACCGCACCGCCGCATAACCATGCATCCCGTTTCCACAATCGCCCGATTCCCCACGCCGCGAAAAGCAACGGCGGCGAATACAAAAAGAGACTGCGGCCCGGCGTGAACAGATACCCATGCAAACCGACCAGTAACGGTGTGGCAAATTTGATTTTTTCCGCCTGATCTTCATATCCGGTCGAAAATAACGAATCGAATCGATATTGGTTATATAAAGTGATGGCAATCAAAACCGCGACAAATGGGATGGAAAACAATACAAATTCTTTCGGATTCCAGCGCAGCCGAATTCGCTGTTCATTCCTCTCCACAAATAACATCCAAAGCGCCGCCGGCGCGGTGCAGACCGTATCGATCCTTACAAGCAAGGCATACGCCCAAAAAACTCCCGCCAGCAAAATCCATCGATATCCACTCGGATGATCTCGATGAGCTGTAAATGCCCAAAAGGCGCCCGTCAAACCAAACGCCGCCGCCGGTTCGGTAAAAAATGTCCGCCCATGAGGCCATACATACGTGCAAAAAGCGAGAAGAAAAGCAAAAAACAAAGAAACGGTCGGCGTCAGGCCGATTTTGCGGAACATGATCTCCCACAAAACCACGGTGAATGCAGTAATCCCCATCGTGAACAACGTCATCCACCACCGCAGGAACAACGTGCCGGCCGGCGTTGTCTCATGAATAGTTTCGATGAAATTCGCGGACGTGTCCTCGCTCGGATCGATCAGTCTCCCGATGGCGCACCACGCAGCCGCCGGCAGGGGCATTCCGAGTCCGTATTGCGCATATTCTCTCCCGTCGATTCCCCGTTTCGATGCGAATCCCTGCGGCAACGGTGGAATCGCTCCCCGCTGCCCCTGCAAAAGGGAAAGGGTGGTGCGCAGGTTCAACTCTTCGTCAGGCGTGGTCAGAAAATGCGCGGGAGAAAACAATATATATACGGCGATCACAACAACGAAAAGGTAACAAGAAATTCGAGATTCCGTTCTCCTATTCATGAATGGCTTCATCACGGGCATTCCCATTCGTTCATTCATTATCTTTGTTTACCGGAAAAAATGATATAATATCTCCACCCTAAAAACGGCTTGATTCCATCCCTGGGAAGAAAATCCCATTGGATTTGTGGTATCAAACGGATATTCATCCTCCCGAAACGATGGTATACTAGCCTCTTGTTTCTTCCCGGACTAGCGGGCAAAACGAGTACCACTTTATTGAATTCAAGGATCACGAACATGTCTGGCCATTCCAAATGGAGCACGATCAAGCACAAGAAAGCGAAGGTGGACGCCGCGCGCGGCAAGACCTTCACAAAAGTCATACGGGAATTGACGACCGCCGCAAAAATCGGAGGAGGCGATCCCAACGCAAATCCACGCCTTCGCACCGCGATAGATGCGGCGCGGGCAGCCAACATGCCCAAAGATAACATCGACAAAGCCATCAAAAAAGGCACCGGCGAGTTGCCTGGCGTCACGTATGAAGAGACGACCTATGAAGGGTACGGTCCCAGCGGCGTCGCGGTATTTGTGGAAGTGCTCACCGACAATAAAAACCGCACGACTGCTGAAATTCGCCACATGTTCGGAAAATATGGTGGTAATCTGGGCGAGTCCGGCTGCGTTGCCTGGATCTTCCAACGCCGTGGAGAAATCATTCTCGAAGGGGAAAATCTTAACGAAGACGCAATCATGGAAGCGGCCATCGAGGCCGGCGCGATGGACGTTCAATTCGACGAAGGCGTCTGCCAGATTTTAACCGCCGCGGAAGATACGGAAATTGTCCGAAAAAGCTTGGAAGAGCATGGCTTCAAACCGGTGAAGGCCGGCTTGACCCGAATTCCGTCAAACACAGTGGAGTTGGAAGGCAAACCGGCGGAAACCATGATCAAATTGATGGATTATCTGGAAGAGCACGACGATGTCCAAAACGTCTATGCGAATTTCGATATCCCTGACGAAGTGCTGGATAATGTCTAAAAAAAATGCGTTTAAATATAATTTTGAACCGCATGCAACGGACTTCGCGTCCGTTGTTTTTTTGTCATGAACAAACCACGGACGGAGCGAATTTTAGGAATCGATCCCGGCCTGCAGGCCCTGGGCTACGGCGTGATCGACGCCATCGGACGGGATGCGAAGCTGATTGCGTACGGCGTCGTCAAAACTTCCGTCAAACATTCGTTTCCCCAACGCCTGAAAACCATTTATGAAGGGATTTTGCAGGTGATCGAAGAGCATCAGCCGGATCGCATGGTTTTCGAAAAACTGCTGTACTGCCAAAACGTCTCCATCGCACTTTCGTTGGGGCAGGCGCGCGGCGCGGCGATTCTGGCGGGCGCGCTGCACGATCTGCCCATGTCCGAATACAATCCGACCGAAATCAAATCCGCCGTCGTGGGCCGAGGCCGAGCGACAAAAGAACAAGTGCAAAAAATGGTGCGTATCCTGCTCTCACTCGACGAAATTCCCGAACCGGATCATGCCGCCGACGCACTCGCCGCGGCCCTGACGCACGCGCACATGAAAGGCAGTCCATTGCTACGATGATTACTTTCCTGACCGGCAAACTGGCAGATAAAAACGAGCATTCCGCCGTCATCGATGTGGGCGGCGTCGGTTTTAAGGTTTCGATTCCGTTGTCCACGTATCGCGAACTCCCCCGCCACGGCGAATCCGTCACTCTCCACACGCATTTAGCCGTTCGCGAGGACGAATTCCAACTCTACGGCTTCGCCACCGAAGACGAGCGAGAAGTTTTTCTCATTTTATTGAGCGTAAGCGGTGTGGGCGCGAAAATGGCCATCGACGTGGTCTCTCACCTTCCCGTCGAACGGCTGGTGGAGGCCATTCGGAAAAACGAACATGCGCTGCTCTGCCAGGTTCCCGGCATCGGCAAAAAAAGGGCGGAGCGCATTGTGTTCGACCTGAAAAACACGAAACATCCGCTGTTTTTGCGCCATGCGTTTGCCTCGAAAGGCGGAGAAAGCAAATCCATCCCCTCCAATCAACACGTGACAGAAGCCGTCGAAGCGCTGATCGCATTGGGCTGCAAACCGTTGGAGGCGCAACGAGCCATCGCGGAAGCAATTCATGTATTGAGTGAGGATGCCGAAGTGGCAAGTTTGATCAAGGAAGGTTTGCGGCGCCGTTAATGAAAGCACTGACTACCATCCCCCTTTTTGGCAAAATGGGCGCCATTATAATTCGTAAATAAGCATAGATGGATTTGTCCTCGACAAAAGGCGAAATAATCCTCATTATAAACTAGCGAGAAAGGGCGCCTCCCATTACGAATACGACTCTTCCGGATTTGACTATTGTAATCCCGGTCAAGGATGAACGGGATACGTTGCACGCGTTGTATGAACAAATCTGCGCGACTCTCGACCGGACCGGCGACCATTTCGAGATCATTTTCATCGACGATGGAAGCACGGACGGCTCGTTCGATATCATGCGGGAACTGCATGAAAAGGACGCGCGCGTCCGCGCGTTGCGGTTTCGCTGCAATTACGGCAAATCGCCCGCTCTGGCCGCCGGCTTTGCGGCGGCGCAAGGGAATATCGTCGTCACCATCGATGCGGATCTGCAGGACGATCCGACGGAGATTCCCCACCTCCTCGAAAAACTGGGTGAAGGATACGATCTCGTTTCCGGCTGGAAGAAAAATCGGCGTGATTCGTTCTCCAAACGCTTGTTCTCGAAAGTATTCAATTTCGTGGTATCGCGAGCCAGCGGCATTCCCTTGCACGATTTCAATTGCGGTTTGAAATGTTATCGGCGCGAAGTCCTCGATCAAGTCCGTCTGTACGGGGAAATGCACCGTTTCGTTCCCGTCATGGCCGGTTGGTATGGATTTAAAATCGCCGAAGTGACGGTCACGCATCATCCGCGGCGCAAAGGGAGAAGCAAATATGGCAGTGAACGCGTGATCCGCGGCTTTTTGGATTTCGGAACGGTCATGTTCTTCACTCGTTATGTTCAGCGACCTTCCCATCTGTTCGGCCGAATCGGCATTTCGATCGGCTTATTTGGTTTCGTAGCATTTGTGATCAGTCTGGTTTTTATTTGGATGGGAAAAATGGAAGCGGGAGGGATTGCTCTCGCAAGCAGCATCATCCTGGCCATGATGAGTTTCCAATCCGTCTTTTTAGGTTTGGTGGCGGAAATGCTGACCTTCCTGCACCGCCGGGAAGAACCGCCGTACTTCGTCAATGAACGGTTGGGATGACTCCGTTTCCTTCCACTTCACTCCATCTGATGTATGCGTATCATCCGCACTTTTCATCGATCTCCTTTTTTTGTCTGGCCGGTTACGGTATTCTATGCACGGTTGTATTAAAATATACGTGGGTGGAGCAGGCGTCCCCGCCCGCACGTGCAGATCCTATTCCATTCAGTGAGATGACAAAATGAACAAACGACAAGTGCTGATCGCCATCCTCGTGGTTTTCGCGATTGCGGTTCCGTTTCTCAACAAACCCTATCACATCGACGATACGGTCGTTTTGATCGTCTCGCAGAAAATACTCGACAATCCATTCGATCCGTTTCAGGGAGTCATCAATTGGTTCGGGTATAACGCGCCGGTGTGGGAAATCACCACCAATCCGCCCTTTTTGAGTTACTATCTCGCTCCGTTCGCCGCCGTTTCGGATTTTTCGGAAATCGCGCTTCATGCGGCGATGATGCTGTTTTTATTTTTGTTGGCGGGCGCGATGTTCTTCTTGTCTCGGCGATTTACAAAAGGCAGCCTGTTTCCTCTTTTATTCGTCATGTTCAGTCCCGCTATCATGATTTCCGGAAATGTCATGCGCGACGTGCCCGCCACAGGTCTGGCGGCCGCGGCGGTAGCCTTGTTCATCTACGGAACCGATCGGGAGGATCGCCGGTATTTGTTTCTGGGAGCGGTTTTCGCCGGACTGGCGACCTTGACGAAATATTCTTCCATCATTTTTTTACCGGTTTTGCTGCTGTATCCGTTCTTCAAACAAAAATACCGGCTGATGATTTGGATCTGGCCGATTCCGGTGATCATGGGTCTTTGGTGTCTCCACAACCAACTGATGTATGGCCAGATTCATATCGTCGATTTGACGTTGAACCGGCGCGATGAAAGCGGATTGTCGTGGCAGGATAAAGTATGCGGCGCGTTCGTCATTTTCAGCAGCATGATCTATCTATTACCCGCTCTCTTGCGCGATCTCTACAAACGCCGCGACATGTTCCTGATCGAGAGCAAGTATTTCATCGCGCTCGCCGCTTGGTGGTTCGTGCAATCCTACTTCAAAGGAAAAGCCGACGGCGAATATCTGTTTTGGGCGATCACCGGCGCGGTTTTCCTCTTCATCATATTGATCGATGGGCTACGGCGAGGTATTGCATATGTCACGAACCGACGGGATGAAGAAGCGGCGGATTCCCTCTTTCTCTTCGCCTGGCTTTGCGCGCCGATTATATTCAGCATCGTTTTGGTTCCGTTTCAGGCGGTGCGGCATCAACTCAACAGTTTGTTGCCATTGATGCTGCTGGCGTTTCGTTATCTGGAGCGTGAACCGCGACCGGCAATTCATGCGCAAAAGATCTGGCTCGTCGTTTTGATCGTGATCCAGGCCGCGATGGCATACGTTCTGCATTTCGCCGATTACGAATATGCGAAGACGTACCGAGATTTCGCACAAGACGCCAAACAGAAATGGGTATCGGAGGATCACGACACGTGGTATGTTTCTCATTGGGGATGGCAATTTTACGCCGATCGCGCCGGATTCAAACAAGTCAACGGCGGCGAAGTCTATCCGCAAGAGGGAGATATTCTTTTCTGGCCCAAATTCAATCTTCCCATGTATGTATTCATCGGACGAGATGGGATTCTCGAACCGCGGGCGGAGTTTCTGGAATTGGAAAAACACACACCGCTGGAAGAAATTGTGTATCCCGGAACCATTCCCATTCGCGTGATGAATTTCCGCGGCGCGTGTTTTTACGCGACGGTTCACAACAATCTTCCCTATCGATTTTTCCAGGACATCGAATTGGAAACCATGCGCGTCTATCGCGTGGAATTTGAAAAATCCGACGATCCGGCGTCCACGGAAGCGGTGGAGCCGCCAAACCAGGAATGATTGCGGACGGATTCACTCGCCCGTCGCTTCCACTTTTTTTGTATAAATAAAATACAAATTACGAAAATAAATAATACAATTGAACAAATACCCCACGATGAATACCGGATCTTCTTTGTGAAATGCATACGCCAGCGTCAACAGACTGCCGACGATACTCAAATACCAAAACATGATCGGAATAACGCTTTCTTTTCGGCGTTCGGACTCGATCCATTGAATGATGAATCGGGAAGCAAAGATGGCCTGACCGGAGAAACCGATCAACGCCCAGAATCCGAGTCCATTCGCTAGAATTTCGCTGAATTTTTCACCCATTTTCTTTCCCCATCTCCTAGAAAAGGATTATTGTGTATCGTTTTAGTATCTTTGCCATTCCCAGCAAGCATTCAAGTGGTTAATGGCTACACTCGATTGGAATGGATAATGAAGATATTCTATCCTTTCCGGCCTGTATCCACGACCGGACGCCATGAGGAATCTTCTGTTATGAAATGTTGACCGGCTTGAATTCCATGTTCATTGGTTACGAACAACATAGAATAAGGAGAAGAAAAATCGTGTTGTATGAAAAATGTAGAATACAAGTGTGTTTGTTCTTCCTGTGCCTCGCCTTACTGTTTGGAATCCCTGCAACAGCGTCCGATTCCAATCGTCGTTATCCGCAAACGGAAATCCCCTCGTTTTGGAAAGGAAGCGTGCAAGAGATCGAAACCGCCATCCACGAAGTGAAACGCGGAACGACAAAAACGATTGCCCATTCGCCGGGTGGACGAGCGGTGTATTTGGTCACGTACGGAACAACCATCGACTTGAACCGGCAGGCGAATTACAATTCCGCGGCGGCGGCGAGGGATCCTTCGTATTATGCAAATAAACCGGAAAACACCCCGCCGATCGTTTTTATCGTCGGAACGCCGCATGGGCAGGAAATAGAAGGGATGGTTGGGCTTGTCAACCTCTTGCGCGTCGCGGAAACCGGAAGCGATTGGCGCGGAAAAGCGTGGCCGCGTTTGCGGGAATATTTGGATCGCTGCCGGGCGTTGATTGTCCCGCTTTCCAATCCCGATGGACGCGCGCGTTGTCCCTACGACAGTTTCGTGGGGATTCCCGTCGAGGAAATGACGCGAATCGGCCAGGGAACGAGAAAAGACGGAACCTTATATGGATGGCCGGGCGCAAAACAACGTCATCCGATGAAAGGCGATGTGGGATTCCTGGGCGCATATTTCAACGATAACGGCGTCAATCTCATGCATGACGACTGGTTCGATCCGATGGCGGAAGAGACGAAGGCGTTGCTTCGCGTTGCGCGGGAGGAAGCGCCCGATTATTTGTTGAATCTTCACTCCCACGGTCATGCGCCCGCCATTCTTTCGACAGCGTATGTGCCCTGGTATTGCAAGGAAGCGGAAAACCGCTTTGCCGAACGACTCATGGAGCGCTATCGCCAGGCCGGTTTGCCTGCGGGACGGCTGCCGACTCCGCACGAAGATGGAAAAACGTATCCACCGCCGTCCTTCAACCTCACCAGCGCTCTGCATCACGTGTGTGGGGGAATTTCCCTGCTCTTCGAATGTCCCCACGGATTGAAGGAGACCAAATATCCGCAGGTGAATCACGAACAAATTTTGGATTTGGAATTGATTCTTTTTGAGGAACTTTTCGTATTTGCGATCGAGAATCCGCGGCCTTCCGCACACGCAATCAGGAATGAATAGGCTTTGTGCATACGTCCATGGTTTCCTGCGAAGGGATGCAGTCATCATACTTCGGAAAGATTGAAATTTTTCTATGCGACGATATTTGCCTGGCGTCTCGATTTTTACGGTGATCTATATTCTCTTCGCGAAAACCGGCGCCATACTGGACTCGTTCCCGTATGGTTCTTCTTTCTTTTGGCCGAGCGCGGGATTGGCAATCGGCGTATTACTATGTTTTGATTTGTCATTGTTGCCGGGTATTTTCCTGGGCGCGTGGGTTTTTTCCTATTTCAATGGATTGTCGCTCACAGACAGTCTGGGAATCGGCATCGCGAGCACAACCGGAGCGTGGATTGCCGCCGGCTCTCTCAAGCGCAATGCTTTTTTTAATCCGCTTTTGAACAACCCAAAAAACGTCCGGCTGTTTCTGATCTACGGTTGTTTTCCCTACGGTATATTCGGTTCTTTTATGGCGGCGTTGGCTCTTTACGGAAGTCCATTGCATGAGTTTGGCGATCTTCCAAATCTCTGGTTTTCGTTTTTTCTCAGCGACTTTCTGGGCATTCTTGTCGTGGCTCCCCTGATTCTTTCTTTTCGCTTCACCCCTTCTTCCGGTTTTACGCAACGAAGATTGTGGGAGATTTCAACCTGCCTTCTTTTGATCGCATTGACCGCCGCGCCGGGGTGGATGGATGGCTTCCATCGCTTTCATTTGTACGAAGTGATCACCATTGTCCTGTTTCCGCTGGTGATTCTTTCCGTCTTTCGCTATGGAGAATTCTGGACGAGGATATTCACCGTTGTTGCCGTGTTGTTTGTCATTTGGGAGACGAATCACGGGTACGGCCCATTCGCCGTCGGCGAGCAGACGGCAAGCCGTCTCTTGTGCTGGTTGTATGCGTTTGTTCTATCGATCACCTCCCTCCTCCTCCAGGCGGCATGGGCGGAAAAAACCGAATCCTCGCATCAGTCGGAACAAGCGCTCGCGGCCTTGCGTAAAAACGAAGCGAACCTGCGCAACGCCATGGAACGCGCCGACGCCGCCAATCGCGCCAAAAGCGATTTTCTGGCCAATATGAGCCACGAAATTCGCACTCCTTTAAATTCAATTATCGGTTTTTCGAATATCTTACTTAAAAATAAAGATCAAAAGTTTGATGAACGGGAAATCAACTTCCTTTCACGCATCGTCAACAACGGGAAACACTTGCTCGATCTGATCAACAAAATATTGGATTTGGCAAAAATTGAATCCGGCCGGGTGGAATTGGAAATTTCACTCATTCGCCTCGACCGCTTGTTGCAAGAGATTCTCTCGGAACTCGAAGGCCAGGCGCATTCTAAAAAGATTGCGCTGAAATTGACGCTCCCGGCGCACGTGATCCCGATCGAAACGGATGGAATGAAATTGAAACAAATTTTCATCAACCTGATCGGCAACGCCATCAAGTTTACGGAACATGGAAGTGTTCAAATCATGCTGACAGTGGATATCTTGACCGCCCGCCCGACTCGGGTGGATATCATCGATACCGGAGTGGGGATTCCGGACGAGAAAATCGAATCGATTTTCGAACCCTTTCAGCAGGTAGACCACAACGCTTCTCACTCGTATGAGGGATCCGGACTCGGCTTGAGTATTTCCAAATCTCTTTGCGATATGATGGGATATCAACTGTGTGTCCGAAGCAATGAAAATGAGGGCTCCGTTTTTAGCATCCAGTTCGGCCATGAAACGAATTATCCCGATGCCATGATTGCAGGAGAAACTGTTACGGAGAACTCAAAACGAGAATTTGTATTTCCGCAGAAGCAGAAAACGGATGAATATATTCTTTTGCAGGGTAAATTGGTTTTGATCATCGACGACGATGCGGATGCAAGAATTCTGCTGGCTCATTATTTCGAAGAGTTCGGCTGCCGGATTCTCTCCGCGGCCACCGGGGAAGAAGGGATTTTAAAAGCGATTGAGTTCCGCCCCGACTTCATCACCCTCGATCTGGTCATGCCGGGCATTAACGGATGGGAAATCCTTAAAATACTAAAATCCGAAGCGGCGCTCAACAAAATTCCCGTCATCATCGTCAGCGTCGCGCCCAAGGAACAGCGCATCCAATTGCCCAAGGAAGTGGATTACCTGCACAAACCGGTCGATCCTCGCGATCTTCTTGCCATCATTCAACATAAACTCGAAAAGAAACAGGGGAAAATCCTATTGGTGGAGAACGACATCAACATCGCTCAGGTGATCAGGGATGCGCTGGAAGAGGAAGTGCTCGAATTGCGTAAGGCCGTGAGCGGCAAGCAGGCGTTGGACATGTTGAACCATTTCGAACCCGATCTCATCCTCCTCGATCTCATGATGCCGCTCCTGGATGGATTTCATTTCCTGCAAACGATTCGAAAAAACAACCGCTACGACGCGATTCCGACGGTCGTGATCACGACCAACAAACTGCTGCCGCTGGAATTGCATCAATTCGAAAATGTCACGTCGGTTATCATCGAAAAAGAGGAACAGTTTCACGAGGAGTTGCTGCAGACGGTTCAATCCATCATTCATCACAAAGGCTGAATGCGATTGACGCCTTACGTTCTTTCCCCAAATCTTTTAAACTAAATCTTAAATTTAAAAGGAGAAAAAATGATGAAACAAATTGTTACTCTATCTCTCATTCTTTCACTTTTCGTTCCATTCGCACCCGTCCGCGTGGAGGGCAAAGACAACACGCCGCCGCAAGGATTTATCGCCTTGTTCAATGGCAAAGACCTGTCCGGCTGGAAAGGCCTGGTCGCCGATCCCCTGAAACGAGCGAACATGACTAAGGATGAACTTGCCGCAGCACAAAAAAAATTAAATTACGAAAATCGCCGGTCCGGTGGATCAACAATCCGGAAGGAATCTCCGCTCCGCAACCTCATGCGCGTGGATGCAACTTCCGTTCTCTCAAAAAGAATAATCCGGCAAACGTAAATGCGCTATTGACTAGCAAGATCTCAAATCCGAATTTGTATCCCCACAGCCACGTTTCCGAATAAAAATACAGGAGAATCGAAATCAGCGGAGAAAGAATGCAAAGGAGTGGGACCCAGCGATCATGGACTCGTCGTTGGGTAAACAGACCGAATGCATACAACCCCAGCAACGGGCCGTAGGTATATCCGGAAACGCGGATAAAGGCGTTGATCACGCTTTCATCGTTGATGATTTTGAAAATCACGATGATGAGATACAACAACAGGGAAAATGAAAAATGAATGAGAAACCGCTTTCGCTGCAGCAGTTCGCTTTCCTGATCTTTGTAGTTCAGAAAATCCACACAAAAGGAGGTGGTCAAACCGGTCAGGGCGGAATCGGCGCTGGAATACGCGGCGGCGGAAATGCCCAGTAGAAATACGATTCCCGCGAAGGCGTGAAAATGATGAATGGCGAGCAGCGGATATAAATCGTCGGTTCGCGGCGGAATCGCGATCCCGTTTTGCAGTGCGAATTGACGCAGCAGAATGCCCAGTCCGAGAAACAGAAGATTGGTCAGCGCCAGCAGCACACAAAACCAAAACATATTTTTTTGCGCGTCTTTCAACGTGCGACAGGTCAGGTGTTTTTGCATCACGCTTTGATCCAGTCCGTTGGTGACGAGCGTCAGGAACGCGCCGGTGAGCAGCAGTTTAAAGAAATTGCGGTCGGAACTCCATTGCCAAACGAACATTTTCGTATCCGGGTTGCCGCGCGCGAACGCGAAAAAATCGGATACCGTCCACCGAAGATCGTTCATTAAAATCAGGATGCTGAGGATTGCGGCCAGCAGCAGAAAAGTGGTTTGCAGCGTGTCGGTATACACGATGGTCTTGATTCCCGCGCGATAGGTATACAGCCAAATGAGCGCCAGGGTGACAAAGACGGTCACTTCGAAAGGAATTCCATACCCGTCGAAGAATCCGACCTGCAATACACGCGCCATCAAATAAAGCCGAAAGGCGGCCACGACGCTTTGCGAAAGTAAAAAAAAGGCCGCGCCGGTCTTATACGACCAAAATCCGAATCGCGTCTCCAAATACGAATAAATGGAAACGAGATTCAGCCGGTAATAAAGCGGTAACAGGATGATCGCGGTCATGGCGATGCCGAACACGTACCCGATCACCATTTGAAAGTAGGTCCATTGCGAATTGCATACCTCGCCGGGGACGGAAATGTACGTAATACCCGATATCGACGCGCCGACCATGCCATAGGCGACGATATACCAGGGCGATTGCTTGTTGGCAGTGAAAAACGTTTTCGAATCGGCGGTTTTCGCACTGAAAAAGGAGATGATCAATAACAGGAAAAAGTAACCGAGAACGATGCCGATGACGATGACTGGATTCATGAGTGTTGTTTGCTTACTCCGATACGATCACCGCTTCCAGATCGAGATAATTTGCGATTTTTCGGATGGTTTCCGCATGATGCCCGATCCCCAGCGCGAAATGGTGCGTGGGACCTTCCGCAACCCACCGTTTTAAAAACGTGCGCACCTCCGGTTTGAAAAAACCGCGCGTGTTGGTGTTGCCGGTCGGCGGAATCGGACCCTGAACCGATTCGCCTTCGGCCAGCACGAATTTGAATTTTCCTTCGTACGTCGAGGAAATGCTTAACATGGTGATCGGCCCTTCCCGGATTTTGAACTCGACGCTGGCGCCCGCGCCGGGTTTGCCGTGATATTTCAACAAACTGCGCAACACCGGCCGCCCTTCCGCGATGTTGATGTGATGCGGTCCATCATGCCCGATGAGCACGAAGCCTTCGTTGAAATCAATGGGATGAAACTCGGCGAAACTCCCGCCGATGTCGAGCCGGTCCATGATTAGCATGGCGATGCAGGTTTTCAAATCGAGTTCGCCGCACATCGGAAAACCGGCCGCAATCAGCAACGAATTGCCGACGATGAAGTTGGTGACCACCGTGCGCAGTTCCGAATACGGTTCGCCTTCATAATAATACGCCAGACCGTCCAGTTTTTTCTTTTCAATGAATTTATTGAGCGCGACAGACACGCGGGCGGCGGTGGTTAAATCTTCCTCGGTCAATTTTCGCGTGATCGGATCGGATTGGGGATCGGGTGTATCGAAAAACCCCAGTATTTTTTCCGCTTCGATCCGGATTTCCGGCTCCGTCACATCCCGATAGAACCGATAAACATCGTGCGGCTCCGTTTGCACGATATGGCATCCGAACTGGGCGGTGAATTGCGTGGGATCGGCATGCATATCGAGCATGGATTCGAGCACATGCCCCATTTGCCCGATTCGCGCGCGTTTCAGGTCGTGCAGCACTTTGGCGATTTGGCAATACTCGGCGAGTTCCGCGTCGGCGACGGGATCATTCTCCAGCGTGCCGAGAATGCAATCAGGCGCTTTCTTTCCCATACGAATCGCCACGCCGGTGAATTCGGGCACCGAACAAAAATCGTCGTTGCAGAGTTGCATATAGGTGGACGCATTGGAATAATCCATCGCGCGCAACGGCTGCAACGCCACCAAAACGATGGGGATATCGATAGTTTTGATGATGACGCCGAAGGTGCTGGACGTGGCGTACGTCACCATATCACAAAAAATCAAATCCAATTCGGCCGCCTGCAACTTCGGTAAAAGAGCATACGCGCCCCGGGCATCGTCGACGATGCCGAAGTCGATGACCTCGACGCCATGCGCTTGCACTTTTTGCGCCAGGCGGCTTTGTTTCGCTTTCAACTCATCCAATAGGCCTTCGAACTGCGGCCAATAGGCGTAATGTCCGACGCCGAATATGCCGATGGTCGCGCGTAAAGGTTTTCGGCGGGGAATGGTTCGGTTTTGCATAAGAATAACTTGGAATTGTATAATAAGAGTAATAAACCAGGATACGACTCCCATTCCCGCCAAGATACTACATTCCCCCACGCATGACAATATGCGTGTTTCATTTCCCACAAAAAACAGCAGGATGAATGTAACCATCGAACATACATACGTGGGTAAAGCAAGCGTCCTCGCTTGCATGGATAACGCAGGTGGGGACGCCTGCTCTATCCAAGAAAATGCGGACGGGACGTCCGCGCTCCGGCATTTTCCTATCAACGAATTCCTCTTACGTTTGATATCCGTGAACGGTTTCCCCGCCTCACAATCAGCGCAGAGTAACGTCGCTATTACTTCGCCATAGAATCCGTACCAGAGTTACTTTTCAAACGAAATACACGTACACTATGGAAAAGCATCACCTGAATATGATTTTTCATCATTTCGACCAACTGTGAAAGAGAGTATATGAGGAATCCAATGAACCCTCAATGGAAATCCCGACTAAAAACCTTCTGGCAGGAATGGGTGAAACCATTCCTCTTCATTCTCATCATCGTCACCTCCTTCCGTTCCGCGCTGGCCGATTGGAACGATGTGCCGTCCGGCTCGATGCGGCCGACCATTCTGGAGGGAGACCGTATTTTTGTCAATAAAATCGCGTATGACCTCAAGATTCCCTTTACCACCTTTCATTTGCTCGAATGGGGGGATCCGGAGAGAGGCGATATCGTCGTGTTCTTTTCTCCCGCGGATCAAAAACGACTGGTCAAGCGCGTCGTTGGCATCCCCGGCGACGTGATCGAAATGAAAGACAATCGCCTGTTCCTCAACGGCAAACCGATCGCTTATGAATCCGGCGGTTCCGACGCCTCCGACAACGATTCCATTTCCAACGAAATCCTGGGCGATCGGCGTCATTCCGTCATGACAACGCCCGGCAAATTTTCCATCCGTTCGTTCGACCCGATTGAAATCCCCGTCGATCAATACTTCATGATGGGCGACAATCGCGACAACAGTTACGATTCGCGGTTCTTTGGTTTCGTGGACCGTCGCCGCATCATTGGCAAAGCGCCGGCGGTGGTGCTGTCCGTCGATCCGGAAAATTACTACCGCCCACGTTTCGACCGTTTCTTCAGCGCGCTTCCCTGACGCGGCTGCCAAACGTCGATATAACCAAGTTGAAAAATATGCTCTCATTGATCCGCTGTTGTCTGCTCATTCCGTTCGTAATTCCCGCTTTCCTATGCGTGTGGATCAGCCAGTCCAATCCGTCTTTCACGGATGGCGTTCCGATTCTTCTGATTTTGCTTTCCTTGTTTCCCGCTTCGGCGTTATTTCTCGTGGGTTGGGCGGTCGGGCGTTTCCTTGCTCCGAACCATCGCGTAAGACTTTTCTCGTGGACTCTCATCCATTGGTTGGGAAATCGGAAAACCTTTGTCGCGATTCTAATCAGCGTTTTTTTCATTTATTTCACACTGTTTATCATAGCCGCGCAACACAACCGGCGTCTTAATGACTCTCATTCTCCATCGTTGCTCATTATCGGCCTGGATGGAGCAACGTGGGATATCCTCGATCCCTGGATGAATGCCGGAATAGTAACCAATCTCCAAAAACTATGCGCAACAGGTATGCGCGGTCCTTTGCGCAGTCTCGAACCCATGCGCTCGCCCAGCTTGTGGACTTCCATCGCCGCCGGCGTATCGCCGGAAACGCACGGAATCACGGGTTTTCTCTCCACCAAAGCGGATTTACAATCCAAGCGAATTTGGGACGTCTGCGTGGAGAACGATATCAGCGTCGGTTTATATTCGTGGCTGCTGTCCTGGCCGCCGGAGCCGTATTTTCAATTTGTCATTCCGTCGTGGATGGCAAAAACGCCGGAGACGTATCCTTCCCGCTACGCCTGCGTGCAGGAACTCAACCTCGAACAGGATCGTTTCGGCGGCGCCGTTCACCCGTTCCGTTCCTTATGGCAATGCGCCCATCTCGGCGCTCAACTGCGCGGCATGGAACGATTGATGGGCTTTTATCTGTATGACAAAACCGGCCTTTCGGAAGAGGAACGATTCGCGCATAAAATACTCGCCGAAGTCCGACTGCAAACCGATCTGTTTCTCGCCCTGCAACGACGCCATTCTCCCGACGTGGCAACCTTTACGCTCTACGGAACCGATAAACTGGCCCACCGTTTTTGGCGTGAAATGGCCCCCGATGATTTCCCCGAACTTGAACCAACATCATCGCAATTCGCCGATGTCATCAAGAATTATTACCGGGAAGCAGATCGCGCCATTGGGCGTATTCTCGATCGCCTCAATCCCGCCGCCAATATCGTTGTCCTCTCCGACCACGGCATGAAAGCCGACACGGCCCTGCCCCGCCAATTCTTTCTCGATATTCAAAAACTGCTGAAAACCTTGCGCGTGGATCGATCCTTTCATTACAGCACGGTCCTGCGCCAGGTAATTTTGGAGCCGGACAATATAAACCAAAATGAAATCCCGGCTCTCGTAAAAAGAATGGAATCCATCCATTTTAAAGGAGAGGAATATCCGGTTTTTACCGTGGAAGTCAATGAAAACGGGCAGATCACTCTGCAAACGAATTTTTCGTTGAGTTGGAATCCCGATTCTCCCATCCTTACTTGCGAACAAATACTGATCGATGGCAAATCCTTCCCGACCTCCCGCTTTTTCTTCTCCCGCACGTTCTCCGGCTGCCATGAGCTCGACGGAATCCTCATTCTCAACGGTCCGGCATTCAAAAACGACGGAAGAGTCGCGAACGTAGGCCTTCTCGACATCGCTCCCACCCTGCTATACCTGCTCGATCTCCCCATCAGCCGAGAATTGGAAGGCAACATTCTTTCTGAGGCTTTTACTGAACGTTTTCTTGAAAACCACACGCCTCGCTATGTCGATCAATACGCTCCCTTCGAACCACTGAAGATGGAAATGGAAATCGACGACGAAAATTTGAAGGAACGGTTGCGTCGATTGGGTTACATTTGAAAAAATTGTCTGGTTTAATATGAGCAAATTCGATTGCGGCCGAACCGGGAATGCTTTCATACGATAACCGGATGATAATTTGCATTGGGGAGTGTTGGGAGCCATGGACGCAACCAAAAAACGAGAATGGATCAAATGCTCGACTATGGCGATCGGTTTTTATCTGATCGTGTATATTTTACTGGCGCATTTCTTTTTCGGTTTCTTCAATCTCTGGTTGATCGGTATCGTTTTGTTACTCGCTGTGAGCGATATTTGGGGGCTGCATTGGTGGATTTCACGGTATGGCAATCCGGAAAATGATGATTATCCATAACCATTTTCAACATGGAAAACGATTCCACGATTGATGGTTACGAAAATAGACTGAAATCCATCTGTCCGAAATAGGAAAATTTTTACTGTGAATTCAATTCCTTCAGCCACCGATCCAAAAACTCCACCCCCGATTCCACCATCACTTCATGCCCGCCTTCATGCAAATCCAGATCAATCCGCTCCAAAATGCCAAGCCGCTCGTAATGCGCCATCGATAAAGTAAATTCCTCGATGATCTGCGGCCACCACGCGATGCGGTCTTGCTTGCCGGCCTGGATGAGAAGCGGACGGGGACAGATAAGACTAACGACGTCGTAATCGGAGAAATAAGTCAGCCAGCCGCGGAAAAAGGCGTGCTCTTCGGTGGTTTCGAGAAAGCAACTGTAGCGTTCGTCGGGAATGACCATTTTGTTGGTACGGTGATTGAACCACGCGGCGACGATAGCGACTTTGATGCGCGGCTCCAGCGGCGTCCAGAACATGGTGGCCATGCCGCCCAGACTGAGACCCCACATCCCCACTTTTTCCGCGTCGATGCGTTCGTCCTTGAGTACTTCGGTGAGCAGGCGATGGATGCGGGTGAATTCGATGCCGGGCAGGGTGGTGTCGGCCAGCCGCGCGAGGCGCTCGATGCGGTTGCGTTTCTCCACACTACGCAGGTTGAAAGGGGCGAGAACGGCATAGCCCGCCTTCAGCAGTTCGCGCCCGTATTGATGATAGGCGTCGCCATCGTCGAGCAGCCCGAATACACGTTCCGGTGTGCTGCCGATCCCGTGTTGGGCGATCACAAGCGGAACCGGAGAAGTGGCGTCATGGGGGATGGCGAGAATGGCTTCGGCATTCATCGGACCGAGCGGCAGAGTAAGCCATTCCGCTTCGATGTCATGTAACGGCGCATAAGGAGTTCTCTGCAGGTCGCCGGTTTTCTGAAAATCGGGGGGATTGAGGATTCTGCGCCACGCCTGGCGATTGGATTCGACGCTTTGCAGGAAGTCGTCGATGCTTTCGTAAGATCGCCGCCACAGTTTTTCGGACCGCTGCGGATATTGGTCGACCAGCAGGTCGCGGAAATACTGCTCGAGCGTATCGGCGTATTGGTTATTGCGGTTTTCGAGAGATTGGGCGAGGTCAACGGCGGGCTGCGCGAAGATGACTGGATTCAGAATAAAAAAGAACACGAAGAATAGGGAAAATGTCTTACCGGTCATGGTTCCTCTCCTCGAATGGAGTGATAAAATGTTCAAAAAAAGTGAATCGTGAGGGGGTAATGGTAATGGATGCCGTCATTGGCCTTGATGGCGGCGACGATCATGGAAATAACCCAAAAAACGAACAACATAAGCAGCAAAACGTACCCCACCACGAATATCACGAGAAACAGGCAGGGAATAGCGTAAATGGTGACGCTCATTTGAAAACTGAGCGCTTCCTTGCCCTGCCTGTCGATGAACGACGATTCACGGCGCTTGAGCATCCAGATGACGACCGGAGCAAGAATATGGCCGATAAAAGGAAGGAAAAAAAAGGCGAACGCGGACAGATGGCAACAGGACGCCCAAAAACGCTCGTCCGCAGAGAAATCGACGTTGGTTTCAAACAGGTTTTCCATACTGATTCCTTATTTTGCAGGGGTGATAAGGATGGCGTCGTTTCCACCCTTGAGAGATTCCACGTTGAACCTATAGTAAAGGGGACGTCACAATCAATTCCCCTACATTCAGGAAGCCCAATTTTTTGACTGAAACCGGATTGAAGCCGGCGCAACGTGAATACTCTGTTTGATCATTAAATCATGTCCGACGAAAAAACACCAGAGGATATATTACAAAAAGTATGCGGCGAGAGCGGCTGCGATCAGGCCGCGCTGTATTATTTGGCGTATCCCACGATGAATAACCTGACGTTATGCGCCACCGCGGGGGAACAAAAAAGCCGCGAACGCTATTGGCGCTCTCAGATTCACGATCCTCACACCATTCAACGCCTGCGGGATGCGACTATCCCATTTTCTTTTTCCGACGATTCGGGCATGGGCGGCAAAGAACACTTGATCGCGGTTCCAATCAGCAGTGGAGAAAACACCATCGGCGCGGTTGTGCTATGCTATCACGCGGAAGTGAATCCATCCTGCGATCATTTGATGGAATCCGTCAAAAAACGATCCGCCGCGCTATTTCATGGATGGATTGACTTTTTGGTTGCGGAACAATCTCGGCCGTTGTCATTTTTGTTTAACATCGCCGGCGCGATATCCGCGTCGCTGGACCTGGATCGGGTTTTATTGAATGTGGTCGAGCAGGCCACGCTTCTCTTTCGCGCCAAGATGAGTTCGTTGATGTTGGTGGATCCGTCAAAGAATGAATTGGAGATGATCACGGCCTATGGATGCAGTCTCGATTACCTGGATAAACCCAACGTGCCGTTGACCGGATCGATTTTAGGCCGAGTCGTTTGCGAAAATCGAATCATCCAGCTGGAAAACGTATTTGACGAACCGTTTTACATGCACAAGGCGTTTGCCCGGCGAGAAGGGGTAACCGCTCTCATGGCCGCGCCGATCACCTTCAAGCAGAATGCTCTCGGCGTGTTGAATATTTATTCGACCTCGCCGAGGCGGTGGCAGCGTTCGGAAATGGAATTGTTGCAGACCTTCGCCGATCATGTCGCGATTGCGATCACGAACGTGCGCGTCCACGAGCAGATGCTGGCGATGGAAGAGCAACTGCAGGTCTCGGCGAAATTATCGACGCTGGGAGAACTGGCCGCGGGTTTGGCGCACGAAATTCGCAATCCGCTGGCGGTGATCAACATGCTGATTCATTCCTGGAAATCCTCGCCGCCCGATACGGAGGATTTTTCCCACGATCTGGATGTCGTCGCCCAGAAAATCAGTGATTTGAATACGTTAGTCAAGGATTTGCTGCATTTGGCCCGCAGCCGGCCCTTGGATCTGCAACCGCACAATATCGAATCGATCGTGGATCGCGTCTTGCGCCTTTTGCGCCATCGCATCCGCCAACAGCGGGTGACCCTGAAAAAAAAAGTCCACGTGTTGCAGCCGGTGGTGCAGGTGGATCGGGAACGAATCGAACAGGCGATCTTAAACCTTTTGTTAAATGCATTGGACGCCACCCCCAAAGACGGCGTCATCACCGTGGAACTGCGGATGGAGGAGGGACAATTCGCCATCGATGTCACGGATTCGGGGCCGGGAATTCCCCAAACCGAGTTGCCGAACCTGTTCAAGGCGTTTCACACGACCAAACAGAGCGGTACCGGTTTGGGACTGCCGATGACGCGGCGCATGATCGAGGAACATAAAGGAAAAGTCGTGGTGTCCCAAAACACCGCCGAGGGCGCCACCTTTACGATACTTCTTCCGCTATAGTTCCCTAATTATAATAGAGGCGAGGAGTTGTAATCCTTGCGTAGTCAGTCGTGTTCTTTATAATCTGACGAAACCCTTATCGAGAAGGAATCCCATATGCTCTTGTCGGTTGTCATGCCGGTTTATAACGAAAAAAACACGATCGAGGAAATCATCCAAAAAGTCTTGCAAGAAAAAACGGCGAAAGAATTGATCATCGTTGATGACTGTTCCGCCGATGGAACGCGCGACTTTCTCGACCAATTTCAGCACGATCAGGTCCGGATTTTCTTTCATGAAAAAAATCAGGGGAAGGGAGCGGCGATTCGTACGGGTTTGCAACACGTTGCCGGCGATATCGTCATCATTCAGGACGCGGATTTGGAATACGATCCCGAAGACTATGCGCGCTTGATCAAGCCGATCGTGATGGACAAGGCGGATGTCGTCTACGGTTCGAGATTCCGCGGCGTGGAACAGCGGGTGCTTTATTTCTGGCATTACGTGGGGAACAAATTCTTGACCCTGCTTTCCAATATGTTGACGAACTTGAACCTTTCCGATATGGAAACCTGTTACAAAGCGTTTCGCACCGATGTGATCAAAAAAATCACCATCGAAGCGCACCGATTCGGGATGGAGCCGGAAGTGACGGCGAAAGTGGCCAAACTGGGATGCCGCGTCTATGAGGTTCCCATTTCCTATTATGGGCGGGATTATTCCGAAGGTAAAAAAATCACGTGGAGAGACGGGATTTCCGCCATTTATTTCATTTTTAAGTTTCATCTTTTTCGATGAACGAATCGGACGGGCGCGCCTGTCTCCCTGCTAAAAATACATTTTTATTTGGGATTTCATGTCAAAACGATTTCTCTTCTTACTGGTTGCTGCATTCGCTCTTCGCCTCGGCTATCTCGCTTTTTTTTATGGGAGCGGTATGACCGAAACGATTGCCGTCGATAATGACGGCTATGTTGTGGCTGCCGAATCGTTTCGCGAGGGCTCGTTTCTCTTTTCCGATAGCCAGACACGCCGGATGCCTTTGATTCCGGCGCTCGAAGCATTTTGGTCCGTCTGCTTTCCGTTTGTGAATCTCGTCGTTCTCCTTCAACTTTGGAACGTATTGCTTGATCTGTGCACATTATCCTGCATTTATTTATTCGTACGGAAAGTGTTCGATGAACGATCCGCTTTCGCCGCCGGTCTTCTGTATACCGTGTATCCGTTGGCTGTTTATCGTCTTCCGCTGATGAATGCGGAGGTGATTTCGGGAACCGCGCTTGCATTCTGGGTGCTGGGAATGCTTGTATTTATCCGAACGCCTCGAATTCCCATTGCGCTGCTTCTTTCGTTTCTCACGGCGCTGATTCTTTACATCAATCCGGCTTTTCAATTTTTCCCCCTCCTCATCTTCGTTGGACTCTTTTTTCTTTTCCCACCGAAAAAAATATGGCTGCCGGCAATCGCATTTTTATTACCGGCGCTTCTTTTGGTTCTATTGTGGGGAGTAAGAAATCAAGCGGTGTTGGGGAAATTTTACCTTTTTGATTCGCGCGGGGGCAAGGAATTCTGGATTGGGAATCATCAGGAATCGCAAGGCCGCTGGGAAGGGGAACTGCGTGAATTGTGGGAAACAAAACACGATCAATTCATGGCAGAAATTACCGCCCAAGGCGGAAATCGGCACGATGCAAATCAGTACTTTTACAAAATAGCGATGGAAGAAATCCTCTCCAATCCGGCTGGAGCCGCGGCGTTGTGGGTAAAAAAATTCTTCCGTTTTTGGTTTGTTTCGGCATCGGAAACGCAACTGGACAAGACGATCCCCTTGCAATCACTCTATCTGGCGTTGGCGTGCGTCGGTTTTTATGTGGGAAGATCTCGATTTCTGGATTTGTGCATCCCCTTTCTCTTGATTCTATACTTCTGTGGGATTTACACCTTCTCCTATGCCTGTATTCGCTTCAGCCATCCGATCATGCCCTGGATCTGTGCGTTGGGCGGGGTGGGATTGATCGCATTGCAGGAGCGCCTATACGGAGGTCGCCATGAATAAGAATAAACGGATTCATGCCTTCGTCAGCGGACGAGTGCAAGGCGTCGGTTTCCGCTATTTCGTCGAACGCCGCGCTCAATCTCTCGGCCTGGTGGGGGAAGTGCGAAATTTGGGCGACGGCAGAGTGGAAGTCGTCGCCGAGGGAGAAGAAGCCACACTTAAGGAACTCATTGCCATCCTTCAACGAGGCCCGTCGGCATTGGCGCACGTGGCTTCCGTGGATGTCCAATGGTCCGAAGCCTTTGGACGCCATCGTGATTTTTCCATTGCCTTTTAGTATTCATTTGACCGCCTTCCGTACCTCGCTTCCGGAAATACCAGCTAAAGCTTTAGATTCATCTGCCGATAATGGAAGTGGGGTAAAAGGACAAAAAACGTGAGAGGAAAGGTGGTGATTGAATTGATTGACCCAATCGGTAGTATTCCATTAAGTCGTTTGACTACGCCTCCGAGCGTTTCTACGTCCGGCGAGAAGAAGGGAAATGAAAAGACCGACCGCGGAGAGAAATCAAATAGCTTGAAATCGTTGGGAAAAGATGATCAAGTTTCGCTGTCGTTCAACCTGAAAGCGGACGTGGAAACCCTGAAAGAGTCCGTAACAATTATTTTTGGCCGAATCAAGAATCAGTTGGAAGAATACTACGGGTTGCGCGGTCAAGAGGAGGAGGATTCCAGTGAATTTCTTCCTTCCGAAGATGCTTCCGCCCAGGAATTATTGGATTTCTTTGGCCCGGAAAAAACCGCCGAGCGCATTTTGAATTTTACAACGAGCTTCTTCGATTCCTATCAGGCAAACCATCAGGACGTTTCCCGCGATGAAAATGTGAATCAATTCACCATACTCATCGGAGACGCCATTAGGAAAGGATTTCAAGAAGCGGAAAAAATCCTCGGCGATTTCAATCAGCTGGGAAAGGTTGGAGAAAAAATCAAGGAAACCTATCAAACGGTTCTCAAAGGGTTGGAAAACTATCGCCGAGAAAATTTAAACGATCTCGGGCTTTTGCCTAAGCAACCGGAAAGCCTTTTAACCGATCCTGAAGTCGTGTCCGAAGTGGATACGGTAGCATGAGACAACTCCCGCGTCATGAATGCGTCGTGGAGGGGAGTTGTCTCTTGTTTTCTTTTTTATAATATTACAGCCTCTGTAACTCCAGGAAAGTCCCCGTCCGAAAACCTCGTTCACGATGCCTCACAAAGAAGAAACAATCGTAAAAACAAGGAATCGAATCACTACCGGGTATCATTCCAATCGATCCGAATCATCGTTGCATTCTGGTGTATTGTTTATGTATTTGATCCATATTCCAGCAGCACTTTAATATGCCTGTCCGGATCCGCATACATACGCGAATAAACCGCCGGCGCTTCCTGAAACGGAACCACATCGGTAATAATCGGCCAGACGATGACGCGTTTTTGTTCGATGCTGAAAAATACCGTCTCTTCCTCGCGTTTTTCATCGTAGTAAGCTTCGGGAATGATGAAATCGATTCCTTTTCCGCTGCATAACGCCGAAAGCGATGGCAAAATATCCGAATGGTACGGAAAGGAGGCGGCCACCAGTTTCCCTCCGGACACAAGACAATCGATTGATCTCCTCAATGCGGCGTCCGAACCGGAAAAATCAATGACCGCATCGATTCGCGAGGATTCAAATAGCAAATTCTCTTGATTCTCATCCGCATACAAAACATATTTTTGCGCTCCCAATCGGCGCGCAATATCCAATCTCGTTTGAATCGGATCGATCGCAATCACCTCGCGGGCGCCACTGAGCAGCGCATATTGCAGCGCCATCAATCCCACCGTTCCCATTCCAAAAATCGCGATCACCTCTCCATAACGAAGCGCCGCGCGATGAATTGCGCGCAACGCAACCACGCCGGGATCAAGAAAAACGGAAAATTCCTTTTTGATCCATTTATGGGGGTATACCCGATTTTGATGAAGAATTTGTATTTCACCATGATGCATCGGACCGTGAACCAGGTCTCCCACCGCAAAGCGATTTACGTCGCGCCCCACTTCGACGATTTCGCCTATCCCCCAGCACCGCGGGCAATAAGGATAAGAAATCCGCTGTCTTACCGGTGAATCATATAAAATTTGTAAATCTTCCCCATGCCGAATCCCCGAAATATGAGTACGAATCCGTACGGATTCGGAATCAAGCGGAGTGGATACGCAAGGCCGAAAGTCTACAATTCCTTGTGCGGGAAAAATGAGTTCCTGAACCATCACATCGATAACAACATGTCAAAAATTGGAGTGCGGACATTCCGCCCGCATCATATTTGCCGTAAAAAAATCAACTCGTTCTAAGCGCCGCCGCGTCTTTTTGAGAATGCGCATAGTTCTTCAACATCGCGCACGCTTCGTTCTGGGTGGAAAAAAGGGGAATGAAACGGTCCAGTCGCCAGTCCCGTATCGTCTTCGCGATGTGCGGAAGCAATCCAAACAAAACAATTTTTCCATCGTACTTGCGAAGTTCCTTGTGTGCGGTAAAAATAACTCCCAATCCGCTGCTCGTGATGCAGTCCACTTCGCTCATGTCGACGGCAAAAAAACGACAGCCCTCTTCGAGTAGCTTTTTAACTTGCACCTTGAAATTCTCGGTCTCTTCATAACTGACGGTTTCCGCGAATTTCAGTATCACAACATTTCCTAGCATCGAATGTAACATGGTTTTGATATTATTCTCTCACACACAAATTAAAGAATGGATTGTTTTATGATATACTAACAACAAATCTGGTTGAATTATAGGTAAGCGAATAACTCCGACCATTGGGCGGCATCCGGAAAATCAATCCGGAGACCCCAAAAATGGCGTCAGGAATTGAACGGAAGAGTGGGTTGAACGGAGTGAAACCTACCTCATATCTTGTTGAGGTGAAAAAATGGATTTCGGTATCGGCAAAATCCTCATCGCGATCGGAGTCATCTTCATTTTATTTGGAACACTTATCCTCTTGACTCCTCATATCCCCTTTCTCGGAAAACTTCCGGGGGACATTCGTTTTGAGGGAAAGCGGTTTCATGTTTTTTTCCCGATCATGACCTGCATCGTTCTTTCCGTTCTCCTGTCCTTGATCCTCAACATAATCCGCTGGTGGAGATAAAATCACTTCATTATGGATCTTTCTCTTTTCGATTATCATCTGCCGGAAGAACTGATCGCGCAGGTTCCCGCCCCCAAACGGGATGCGTCGCGCCTGCTCGTCGTTGATCGCCGGCAACAGACAATAAATGAAAACGTTTTCGGCGACATTCCCGAGATTCTCTCACCCGGCGATATGCTGGTTTTGAATGACACATTCGTGATTCCGGCCCGTTTAACCGGAAAAAAAGAACCCGGAGGGGCCGCCATTGAAATTTTGCTCCTCGAACCCCTGGCTTTGGACGAATGGCAGGTCATCGCTTATCGGGCATCCCGCTTGAAAACGGGAGTTCGTATTGTTTTTTCCGATTTTTTATCCTGCGAAGTCCTGGAAAATCTGCATGAGGGCAAGTTTCGCATCCGTTTTTTTTGGAATGGATCATGGGAGGAAATTCTATCCACCCACGGCCATATTCCCCTTCCTCCCTACATCAACCGCAAAAACGGCGAATTCACGGATATGGATCGAGAACGGTATCAGACCGTATTTGCCCGCCGCAACGGCGCTCTCGAATCCGCCGCCGCGCCGACGGCCGGCCTGCATTTTACTGACGACCTGCTGGATCACTGCCGCCGCCGGAAAATCGAAATCGGCGTCGTCACGCTACGAATCGGTCTCGATACGTTTCTTCCCTTGCGCGTCAATCGCGTTGAAGACCACCACATGCATTCCGAGTCGTACGTCGTCCCTGCCGAAACCGTCCGAACAATACGCCAAGTCCGCGAAAATGGCGGGAAAATCGTGGCGGTCGGAACCACAGTTGTGCGTGTTCTCGAATCCGCAACCGCCTCCGAAGGCGTACTACGGGAAGGAGAAGGGCACACGCAACTGTATATCTATCCCGGTTACCAATTTCGAATGGTCAACGCCATGATCACCAATTTCCACTTGCCCCGCTCCACGTTGCTCCTGCTCGTTTCCGCATTTATGGGCAATGATCTGCGGATAAAGGGATACGAATATGCCGTCAACCATCATTTCCGTTTCTATTCGTATGGCGACGCCATGCTGATCCTTTGAATGGTACATTTTTTCAGGACCGGTGATCTACCGATATGTGTAGTTTGGCATTACAATAGATTATTTGATTGGGAAAGGATTCTTTTCGTGACGCGCCTCATTTCCCGCCGTTCCATTCAACAACTGGTTCAAGATTGGCATGTCCGCTCGCTCGATTCGCGCGACGCGCGGCAACAATTCTGCGATTTCATTGGCTATGCGCTCACACCCGATGTGCGTAACCGCGCATGGAACGTAATCGTTTTGGACCGGAATGCATTTGCCGTGAAAGGCTATGTTTCGACAATTTTCGAATTGAATGCTCTCGTAAAAGCGTGGGAAGAGTTGGGAATCCCCTGCGATGTTTCCCGCGTCCAAATCCTTTCCGAAGTGAAATGGGAAGCAAAACGGATCGGAATCGTCGTGTGTATCCAATGTCCGATTCTACTGTCTCCCGGTCAAGAAAGCGAACGAATCGATACGGCAATTTACGGAGAATACCTATACCCTCTCCTGCATGACGGGGATCATACGTTGGTGCAATCCCCCAACGGATACGTCGGATGGGTCAATCAATTCGATTATCGCCTCGTCGACGCCGCAGAATGGGGCGATTGGTTGAATCAGGATCACGTTTTTTTCGTTTCGCACATCGTCCAGGATGGCATCTTCGTTCCTCGCGGCGCGGAACTGCCGCTGTTGCCCTCCGGCGAATGTCTGCTGCCGACCGGATCCGCCATTCCTTGTCCCTCCAACGGCGTGGTTAAATTTTCAATCCGACAAAGCCAACAACGCCATGCCCTCGTTGCCATCGCCCGTTCCATGATCGGTACTCCCTATTTGTGGGGAGGGTATACGGCCAGCGGGATTGATTGCTCCGGCTTGACCTCCTTTGCCTACCGCAATATCGGCATCCACCTCCCACGCGATGCGGATCAGCAGGCATTGATGGGAAAAATCTGCGCCGTGCCGGGAATCCGGAACACGCTGGCGCCGGGCGATCTCCTGTTCTTTTCCGGCGAATACGGCGGGATTTCCCACGTCGCCATGGCATTGGGAACCAACTCGTTCATCCACGCCGAACAAAACCGCGGCGTCTGTATTACCCGGTTCGAACAGGAACCGGATTATCATAAACGATTTCTGCTGGCCAAACGCTTGATTCGATGAACCAATCCTTACACCAAACGTTGTTCTTTCCGGTTTCAATGTTACAATATTTGGTTCGGATTTCATTTATTCGATTCGGCGGCGTCTCTTCGATGCTTTTTATAAAATACAAGATACGGACAAGGCGCCTTCGTCATGATAACGCCTGACATTGTTGATACGGCATAGGCGTATTCAACGATTGATGGAATGAAAACATACCCGATGCAACCGAACGCTTACCATTTTCATGACGGCGTCGAAAATATAGTTACCCGGAACCAACCAAAGGGAAATGCTTATGCGTTATTTGGAATTTGAAAAACCGTTACGTGAAATCGAGTCCAAAATCGAACAACTCGAGGTTTACGCCTATTCAAGAGATATTGATTTATCCGGCGAAATTCAACCGCTGAAAGAAAAACTCTCCTCCCTTCTCGACGAGATTTTCACCCATCTGACTCCGTGGCAACGCGTGCAGTTGGCCCGGCATCCCGACCGGCCCTATTGCCTCGATTATTTACAGTACATCGCCGACGATTTTATCGAACTGCACGGCGACCGCACCTTTCGCGATGACCAGGCCATCATCGCCGGATTCTGCAGGATCGGAAATTACTCCGTTGCGATCATAGGACATCAAAAAGGAAAAGACACGGACGAAAATATCCGGCGCAACTTCGGCATGCCCCATCCGGAAGGCTTCCGCAAAGCCCGCCGCATCATGGAAACCGCCGCAAGATTTCATATTCCCATCATTACGTTTATCGATTCGCCGGGAGCCTTCCCGGGAATCCAGGCGGAAGAACGCGGCCAACACGAAGCAATCGCGAAAAACCTGGAAATCATGTCGCAATTGGGCGTCCCCATTATCTGCATAGTGACCGGCGAAGGGGGAAGCGGCGGCGCGCTGGCCATCGGCGTCGGAAATCGCGTTCTCATCCTGGAAAACGGGTATTATGCGGTCTGCACGCCGGAAGCATGCGCCGCCATTATTTTAAGGGATCGTACGAAAGCCGCCTCAATCTCCGGGAGTATGCGGATCGTCTCTTCCGATCTGAAAAATTTGGGTCTGGTCGATGAAATCATTCCCGAACCCTTGGGCGGCGCACACCGCAACCCCGAAGAAACCGCTCAAAATGTCAAAAACGCCATCATTCGCCATTTGGACGATCTGAGTATACTCTCTCCTGACGAACTGATCGCGGATCGTTACAAACGGTTTCGGGACATGGGCGTATTTTACGAAGCCCAATCGGTGGGGATCTCCATTGCCAATGAAACCACCGGACAATAAGCGCCGAGAACAACAAAACCGGAGTGCTCTACCCATTTTCGAAAGAACGGCTTAAATATTCGTTATGAATTCCGAGAAAATTAACATCAATTTTTCCGACAATGAAACTCTCGCCAGGGAACTCCTTATCGAGGAAGACCATCCGCCGATGAAAAATCCCGGTGAATACCCCCTTCTCCCTCTTCGCGATATGGTGATTTTCCCCGGCATGATCATTCCCCTCTTCGTGGGACGCTCCAAATCCGTGGCGGCGCTCGAAGCCGGAATGCAAACCGAAAAACGCATCGTTTTGGTCGCACAAAAACAGGTGGAAATCGACGAACCTTCGCCCGGCGATCTCTATTCGGTCGGTACGCTGATCAACATCCTCCAACTGCTCAAATTACCCGACGGCTCGATCAAAATGCTGGTGGAAGGCATTGAACGCGTCCACATCGATGCGGTGGTGATGACCGAACCTTTTTATGTCGTTAAAACCACTCCCATGCCGGATCGCGTCAATAAAGGCCCGGAAATTCAAGCGTTGTTACGCCACGTGCACGAATTGTTCGAGCAGTATGTGAAAATGAATCGCAAAGTGCCGCAGGAAACGCTTCTTTCTCTCATGAATCTCGAAGATCCGGGACGCCTGGCCGATAACATCGCCGCTCATCTGGCCATCAAAGTCAGCGATAAACAACGCCTGTTGGCCAGTTCCAATCCCATCACGCGACTGAAAAACCTGTCCAAAATCCTCAGCAGCGAAATCGAAATTCTCGAGTTGGAACAGAACATCAAAAACGAAGTTCGCAAACAAATGGAACAATCGCAGAAGGAATATTACCTTCACGAGCAAATCAAGGCCATTCAACGCGAACTGGGGAAGGACGGCGAGGGCGCGGAAGAATGGAGCAAATACCGCAATCGCATCAAAAAAGCCAAAATGAGCGAGGAAGCGGAAAAAAAAGCGATCGAGGAACTCGAACGCCTCTCCGTCATGCCCCTGCTCTCTCCCGAAGCCACCGTCGTCCGCAGCTACCTCGATTGGCTATGTGACCTGCCCTGGTCCAAATCGACGAAAGACCGACTCGACATCAGAAAAGCGGAAAATATCCTCAACGAAGATCATTACGGATTGGAAAAACCGAAAGAACGAATTCTCGAATTCCTCGCGGTGCGCAAACTGAAAAAAACCTTGAAAGGCCCCATTATCTGCTTCATCGGACCTCCCGGCGTGGGGAAAACCTCCCTCGGACGCTCCATCGCCCGTTCGCTGGGCCGCAAATTCGTTCGGGTTTCATTGGGAGGCGTCCGCGATGAGGCGGAAATCCGCGGCCATCGCCGAACCTACATCGGCTCCATGCCGGGCCGCATCATTCAATCCCTGAAAAAAGTCAAATCGAACAATCCCGTCTTTCTCCTCGACGAAATCGACAAACTCAGCGCCGATTTTCGCGGCGATCCTTCGTCGGCGCTGTTGGAAGTGCTCGATCCCGAACAGAATTTCACCTTCAGCGACCACTATCTCGAAGTGGAATTCGATCTCTCCAACGTCATGTTCATCGCCACCGCCAACGTCACCTATCCCATCCCCGCCGCTCTTCTCGATCGCATGGAAATCATCGAGATTCCCAGCTACACGGAAGAGGATAAATACCACATTGCCAAAGATTTCCTCATCCCCAAGCAAATCAACGAACATGGCCTTTCCAATTTTAAACCGTTGTTCAGCAAAGCAGGCATTCTGCAGGTCATCACCGATTATACCCGCGAAGCCGGCGTGAGAAATCTCGAACGGGAACTCGCATCCGTCTGCCGCAAACTCGCCCGCAAGGCCACCACCGACGGCATCAATAAAAAACTGAGCGTGACGCCCACACTCATCAACGAACTCCTCGGCATTCCACGCTTCCGCGACAGCAAGATCGGCCGGGAAAATGGCGTCGGCTGCGCCACCGGCCTCGCGGTCACCAGCACCGGCGGCGAAATCCTCTCCACCGAAGTTTCGATTATGGAAGGCTCCGGCCAATTGATCCTCACCGGCAAACTGGGCGAGGTGATGCAGGAATCCGCCAAGGCCGCCCTCAGCTACGCCCGCACCCGCTCCCGTAAATTCAATCTGGTTCGCGATTTTTACAAACGGTTCGACATTCACGTGCACGTGCCGGAAGGCGCCATCCCCAAAGACGGCCCCTCCGCCGGCATCACCCTCGCCGCCGCCCTGATCTCCGCCCTCACCGGTCGACCGGTCACGCAGGGACTCGCCATGACCGGCGAAATCACCCTCCGCGGCAACGTCCTCCCCGTCGGCGGCATCAAAGAAAAAGTCCTCGCCGCCCACCGCGCCGATATCAACCGCGTCATCCTGCCCGAAGACAACCGCAAGGACATCCCCGACATCCCCCCCCACGTCGTCGAGCAAATGAATATCATCTTTGTCAAGGATATGGACGAAGTCCTCAATATTGCCCTGACTCCGGATAATTGAAATCCTGAAAAATCCCGCCCTGCTGATTTGCCATTTTTACCATGTGTTGAACGAATCGGCAGGCGTGGTATCGATTCCACGCCCACAGGAACTTAAACATGATTGACTCACATCAGAACTGATCCGCCTGTTTTACATACGCAGTCAGGTCGCTGATGTCCCAAATGAAAATCTTGTTGCCATTGACGGTAAAAAACTGCTTCCCGTCGGGGAAGAACAGGATATGGTTATCTTCACTGCTGGCGGTATTTTCGTTGGTTTGATCCAGCGGGTACGATCACAGAGCCGTGGTTGAATTGTTGGAGAAAATTTGTCTTTGGATGGGATCCCTGAATCGGTTTCCTTCGTTCCCCAATCCACCGAAAGAACTCGGAGTGGAAATCAAGCCCGCTTCCGATGAATGAGACAGATTGTACGGCGTTGATTATTTCTGGTGAATTCCGCTACAAAATTATTCTTACACGTGATTCAAGAAATGAATTTCACACCGGGAAAAACAGGTAAAAATAATTGTCGCTTGACATTTGAGGAACTCACGGCGGAAAACAAGGCCTTGCGGGAACGCCTGAAGCAAGTGGAGGAACAAAAAGCCAAGAATAGCCGCACGATTGCGACCATGGATTGTGCAATGCCCATCTGCTCCGCGAACTGATTTTTCTTTATGAAGTGCAAGATCAGCAATGTGCGGATCAACTGATTGACTGTCTGTTGGATATGAAGGACACCGTGGAAGAAGCCAAAAACAAGAACGCGTCGAATTGTGGGAAGCAAGGCGAGAAACTGAAAACTCGTTATGATGACATTGTCCAGCAAGGATTTGATGCCAATCCTTTGCCGGATGAATAGGAACCTCGAAAAAAAGGGCGGCCCAAACGAATTGCGCCGCCGATTTGGCGCCTGGTTTTTTTCTCCGACGGTTTCTCTTTGCAACCGGCCTGCCAAAACAGGTTGGGTTGATTTTCCAAATTGATCATCATCAAACGCCTTGTATAATGGAACGCAAGAACCAATAATGGTGAAATCAATTCCACATCCGATTCTTTGGAATTGATTCTTTATTGGTATGGATAATGAAATGACGACAACATCAACAAACACAATGATCAAAATGTTGGAAACCCTGCCGGTACACATGCAAGAACATGTCGTCGAGCATGTGCGTGAGTACATCGATGAAATGCGTGAGGAACTGAAGTGGAATGAGGCATTCGCTAACTCCCAGGAAAAACTGGCCGCTGCCGCGAAACACGCCCGGGAAGAGATCAAGGCCGGCCTCGCCAGACCTCTCGACATCAGCGGAATACGGCGATCCGTTTTCTTGAAGATCGGATGGAGGCAACCGGATCGAGCGATGAAAAACAGGAAATAGGGAGGTGCTGTATGAAAACTGTAAAACCGAGATACGGCATGGACGAATTTGCTCAACGAGGACAAACTTTTTACGAAAAAATGGTAAAACCGTCTGTTACAGAGGCGGATCGAGGTAAATTTGTCGCCATTGATATTGAAACAGGCGCATATGAAATCGATGAGGACGATTTCCTGGCGACAGAGAAATTATTGCAACACCTGCCGGACGCACAAATCTGGTTGTGTCGCGTGGGACATCGCGCCGCCTATAAAATTTAAAGAGAATTTCGGTTTCGCCGCCGCCCGTTATCCCGTGATCGCCACGGAATTCGGATTCGGTCTCCGCGCAAATGAAACGGTGGACGACGATCACTACGGAAACGTCATCATCAAGTATCTGGAAGGCCGGGGAATCAGCTGGTGCGCGTGGGTATATGATCCCGAATGGGGACCCCCAATGCTGGAATCGTGGGAATCCTACAAACTGACCGGCAACGGCGAGTTTTTCAAACAGGCCATGCTGGAAAAAATCGAGGATTGACCGGATACGGAATCCAACCCTCCTCACGATCCTCACTTGTTACAGAAATAGACAGCCAGCGCTATGGATTCATCGATGAATTTCTTTATAATGATGCAAGTGAATATCCGTATCCGGGATTCCATTTTATGAATGTACTGACACGTGGGAGGTCTGTTCGATGCGCAACCGTTGCTCCGGGTTTACGTTGATTGAATTATTAATTGTCGTTGCCATAATCGGCATTCTGGCGGCCATCGCCGTGCCGAACTTTTTGAACGCCCAAATGCGGGCCAAAATCGCCCGCGCCCAGGCCGACATGAAAGCCCTGTCGACCGGGGTTCAACAATTGCGGCTGGATCGCGGATTGTTGTTGATTGATTATTGGGATGACGATACGACGGAAGGAATCAGGCGCATGCAGGAAGATTTCAGGGGAATCGGCGGCAAGGCGCAGAACGACCGCGGCGGCACCGCCGGCCTATGGGCGCCCTTGACCAGTCCGGTCTCGTATATGTCCGGCATCCCGATCGATCCGTTTTTCTCCCCGGCGACGGGCAATGATACCGCCAGCCAGTTGATTGCCCAGGACATCATCCCGCCGTACGCGTATATGTACGCCGACGAGGATCCGGGAATTCCGGGATTGGATTACGGATTGTCCTTTTTTGCTCCCGGCAATTCCAACGCGTTGATGCTCAACATCCAACCGTTAAAGAACGGCGAGTACGTCATCATCGGCGCGGGACCGGACGGAAAGCGCGGCGCGTATAACGATGCCGTGTATGGGATGGGATATCCGTACGACGCTTCCAATGGCCTGGCGAGCCATGGCGATATCGTGGTTCGCAATTAACGGCAATATCGATCCGTCAGACTTGATGAATTGCGGATTGAAAGTAGTATTTACCATATAACATCGGCGTAGCGCCGGTTTCCCGAATCTTCCGTCCTCACGGCGGTAAAGAAGCGACAAATAAATCGGGGCGTAGCGCAGTCTGGTAGCGCACCTGCTTCGGGAGTAGGGGGTCGGAGGTTCAAATCCTCTCGCCCCGATAAGAAAACGAAATCCAATCGGCGTCCACACGGACGCCATTTTCGTACCTGGTGAAATTCATGGGGGATAAATCCGATCGCCCGTATCGTTCACCCACGGAATACCCAAAAATCCGTCCGGTCGAAGCGTTTCCCGTTCTGGATGCCGGTCGGCAATTCATCTGTCTCCGTGATCCGCAGCGTATCGCCCAAAATATCCTTTCCCTGCCGTTTCCCACCTATTATTTGGTTACCCTGATGGACGGAATCCATTCCTTGTTGGATATGCAGGAAGCGTTCGTGCGCCAGTTTCGGGAAATCATTTCGCAGGATACGATCCGCCGAATTATTGCGCAGTTGGATACGGAACTGTTTATGGAATCGGAAACGTTCGAACAGGCGCGGCGGCGGATCGAGGAGGAATTCCGCGCCTCTCCGTATCGCGCTCCCGCTCATGCCGGAACGGCGTATCAAGCCGATCCACAGCGATTGCGGGAACAACTCGATGGGTATTTTGCGAAAATCGAACATCCGTCCGCTGACGCCGAATTGCCGCGAAATGGCAAATTATCGGTGCTGATAGCGCCGCACATTGATCTGGAACGCGGCGGCCTTTGTTATGCCCAAGCGTATCAGGAAATCCGTAACCGTCCCCCATCCGATTTGTACATTATTTTCGGCACCGCGCATCAATGCCGCCACAGTCTGATGACATTGACCAGAAAATCGTACGATACGCCGCTGGGGCCACTGCCAACCGATTGCGAATTCGTCGATCGGTTCAGCCAGTCGGCGCCGTTCGACATTTTCGAAGAAGAATTATTGCATCGCGACGAGCATTCGATCGAATTTCAAGTCTTGTACCTGCGGCGTCTGCTCGGCAGCCATTGGAAAGGAAAAGTGGTTCCGATTTTATCCGGTTCGTTTCATCCGTATATTCACGCGGGGAGATCGCCGCGAGAAGATCCACGTGTGCAACAAGCGTTGGATGTATTGCGCGATATGATTCATGAATATGAGGGCAGCGTCACGGTCGTCGTCGGCGCGGATTTAAGTCACGTGGGCAAGAATTTCGGCCATATGACCGGGATTCCCGCCGACGAACTGAAACGCGTGGAAAAAGACGACCACGAGGTATTGGATGCGTTGGTTACGGGCGATGCGGAACAATTTTATCGCCGCGTCGAAAAAAAGAAAAATTACAACAATATCTGTGGACTTTCTCCGATTTATATGGCGTTGGATATCGCGCGTCCCGCAAAAGGATATTTACTTCGTTACGATCGAGCGATCGATCAAGTCAGCGAATCCGTGGTAACGTTTGCGGGATTGTCTTTTTATACCGCGTAAAGGACGAGGGGAACGAATTAGGCGGCGCGGGCAATCGCATCCCGCGTGTCGTCGATCATCTTTTTAAAATCGTACACCATCACCCCAAAATATTGTTGGCCGGGATTGCGAACCAGAGAGATTGCATCCTCCCCGTTGACCAGAGCAAACATGTCCTGTCCATCCGTTACGAAAAATAACTCGTGTTCCAACGGTTTTTCGATGTAGCGCGGCATGTTCTTACGCAGATAGGAAATTCCTTTCCGCACTTTTTGCATACTCAGGCCTTGTTTGCGCAATTGCAAAAACCAGCGCAACATAATCAGATCAGCAAAGGAATAGAGTTTATGTTTTCCACACCCCTGGGCCGGCCGAATGCTGGCGCGGATCAATCCGGTTTTCTCATAATAATGAAGCCGAACCGGGTCGATTTTGATATCATCCAACCGTTCAATGATTTCAATCACTTCCCCGGACTGAAAAGCCGATTTAATAGGCCGTATATTTGAGTCTTTCATGTTTACCCTCTCGGTAGTAGAGCGGACCAACGTCCTCGTTTCACATTATCTCCAGTCAATAGAAAAAAAACAAATCCCCACCATCTGCATCATAGCACGATATCGGGTAGTATGGAAAGAGAAAAAAACAGCACCTTCAGAAAAACTGAAGATGCCCTCAACCGATTCAGTGAAACAAGAAAAAACAATCCATTTTTTCACACTGCGCAATTGCCATTTCCATGCAGTGAAAAAAATATGACCTCTCCTCCGCCCCAGGGATTCCTGCGCCCTCGTAAAAGCAGGAACAACAGGATAAAAACAAGTCAGACCGCTTTATACATCGTTATTTCTTTTTTGCCGGCGTTTTTTTCGATGTCGTCTTTTTCTCCTTTACCTTCTCCGTGTTTTTGGGGGCGGTACTTTTTTTGGGGGTTGCGGCTTTCTTTGTTGCGGTTGGTTTCGTAACTTTTTGGGCCGTGGTTTTACTTGCCGTTACTTTTTTGGTTGCGGTCGCCTTCTTGGCTGTGGATTTCTTTGCCGCCGTCTTTTTCGTCGCCGTTGCTTTTTTCACCGCCGTCTTTTTCACCGCCGTCTTTTTGGGTTCGCTCTTTTTCGTTGCCGCCTTCTTTGTTGGTTCTTTTTTTACCGCCGTCTTCTTTGTCGCCGTTTTCTTTGCTGCCGCCTTTGCCATGAAACTTCACCTCCTTTCCGTTTTTACATCCCCTGATCGTATTGGTTCCCCACTCTTTCGGCAGGGATTACATTTGAGTATAGGTATTTTATATTACCATTGGTGTAACTTTGTCAAGAAAAAAGTATCCATAAACCGAAAAAAAATCGCCTTTTCGCTCAAAAAAGTGAAAAAACAGCCTGAAATGCATGATTTTGAGGTGAATAAATGCCATAAAACGAAGCGTAAATCGATTCAATGAAATTAAATAATCTATAATCTATATATTAAAATATTATTAATAACAGCTGACTCCATTCTGCCGCCGCCTCCGTGAAGCAACATAACAGTATGACCCATGCGATGCGAATCAATCTTTTTTCAAAGAGGATCGATTCCAACCGCTGGTCTGCAAGACAAACTTGCGCTAAAAAAAGGAATGATTATTTCAGCAACAGGCGGATTGATTTATGGAAGATCGTTCCATCACTCACCAACAAAAACTCGTGATCGGCATCGCCATTCTCTTCGGGTTCGTTCTATTCACGGCCATATTGTTCGCCGCCGCAAAGGGAAACCAGGCGATTCTTGTCCATACCTTCAGAATGGTCAGTTATCATTCGCCGTGGATCATTTTATTTCTTTTACTCTGCACACTATTACTTCTGCGGTGGACCGCGGTTTTCTCTTTCCTGTCATGCCAATTTCGCACGGTGAAAGAGAAAACAGGCGCCGGTTTGGTTTTGGCGGTGTTTTTTCTTTCCTTTTTTCCGCTCGGGAATTGGTTGAAACATCACTCTCTGTTTTTTGAAAACTGGATGTGGTACTTCACACTCTGGGTTTTCGGCCTTTCACTCACTTTTCTCGGCTTGCATTTTTTCACAGCCTATCGCGCCGGTTTTCTCGACCGGATAGGGATGCGATGTTCCGCAATCGAACGCGGATTGGTTGGTTCCGCTTCGTTTCGAAAGGAATGGTTGTTCATTGGGATTCTTTGCGCGTGGGTATTCTGTTTTACCTCCGCCGTTTCCATATGGGTTTTAGGGGGGATTCCTCACGTGCAGGACAGCGTGGCGCAATTATTTCAGGCGAAAATTTTTTCCCACGGCCGGCTGGCTTTTCCCGTGCCGGAGAATCCACAATTTTTTCAACGGATTTACGTGGTCGTCGCCGAGGGAAGGTGGTATACCATTTATCCGCCCGGCCACGCGCTGGTATTGACGCCTGGCGTGCTTGTGGGAGCGCCGCATCTGGTCAATCCCTTGATTTCCGCGGGAATTGTCCCTCTCTTCTATCTTTTCGCAAGAAAAATCGCATCGCTGTACGTTGCCCGTTTGGCGACAATTTTTCTTTGCCTGTCTCCTTTTTTTCTATTTATGGGATCCGGCTATATGAACCATCCCACCGCGCTCTTTTTTCTTCTCCTTTTTTTGTTGTGTATACTGCACGCCGGGGAAATGAATCCGTCAAGAAACCGTTCCTTGTGGGCGTCGAGCGCCGGTTTTATTTTTGGGATGGCCTTCCTCACGCGTCCGATGACGTCGCTCGCTTTTTTACTTGCCGGCATGATTTGGTTTTATTTTATCAATAAACAAAACCATAAATATTGGGGCCGGACGATCCTACTTTTTCTGATCGGCGCCATGCCTCTCGCGGCGTTTTATTTGATTTACAACGCGCATACCACCGGCTCCCCATTCTTAACCGGCTATGAGAATTATTTCAACGGAAATCCTCTCGGTTTTGGAAAACGGCCGTGGGGTCCCGAACCGCTGGGGCCTAAAATTCCCAACGAAGTGGTTCACACTCCCATTCGAGGGATAGCCAACACAATCTGCAACCTCAACGCGTTGAACTATTTTCTGTTGGGTTGGCCGGTTCCGTCCTTACTATTTGCATTTATTCCTTTTCTCCCGTGGAAACGTCGGGAAACCGTGAAATGGCTTTGCGCATTCTCAATTTTCACCGTGTTTTTGGTGTATTTTTTTTATTTTTTCCAGGATTATTGTTATGGACCCCGTTTCACTTTTGAAACCATCCCCTTTATTCTGATCCTGACCGCGCAAGGAGTGCGGATATCTCTTCTCTATTTCTCAAATGTTGTAACCCGATCGCGAAGACGCGCTCGGGGTTTACTCTACCCATTGTTACTCCTTTTTTTCTTCCTCGCTTTCGGCGTGGTGTGGGTGGAACGTTTTCAAGAGATGGGCGACGCTTATTGGGGAACGAGAGATCAGATCACCGCCATGGTGAAAGATTGCATCCGCGAAAAGGACGCGCTGATTTTCGTCGAGGACGGAGACGATTATGTCGCCCTCTTTTCCTTTCTCGATCCGGCATTGGATCGTGGCTGGATTGTGGCGCATGATTTCGGTTGGGAGGAGAACCAAAAACTGATTCGCAAATATCCCGAATGGCCGATCTATCATCTGCGTCTAAAAGAAACGGATCATCCGGCAATCTTCGATACGATCCTGGAATTATACGACCGGCAACAATAACATACGTTTTTTCGACGTTGCGGAAAGGATGAGAAGCGCTCATGGCTCAATTCAAGGTCGAAGGTGGAGTTCCTCTGCAAGGAACGATAGTCCCGGCAGGGAATAAGAACGAGGCGCTACCGATATTGGCGGCTTCTTTGCTCACGCACGAATCCATACAACTGAGCAATATTCCGCGCATCGGCGACGTGGAAAGCATGATTGAAATTCTTCGTCTGTGCGGAGCCGAGATTCATCGCGACAATCACCACGAAATAACCATCCAAACCGAGAAAATCCTTCGGACGGAGTTGCCCAAAAAACTCTGTAACAAAATTCGCGCGTCGGTTTTGTTTCTGGCGCCGATTTTATCCCGTTGTGGCCGCGTCCGCATTCCGTTCCCCGGCGGCGACCGCATCGGGCGGCGGCGGGTGGATACGCATTTGCTGGGATTGCAGGCTCTCGGCGCGCAATTCGACGTTTCTGACGGCTTCTTTCATGTATGGAGCCCGCATCGTTTGAAAGGCGCAGATATCCTGCTTGACGAGGCCAGCGTTACCGCAACGGAAAATTTGGTCATGGCCGCCTCCCTGGCGGAAGGCGTCACGGTCTTGCGCAACGCCGCCTCCGAACCGCACGTGCAGCAATTATGTGCGTTTCTCAATCGGCTGGGAGCGAAGATATCCGGCGTCGGTTCGAACGTGTTGACCATTGAAGGAGTGGATCAATTGCGGGGAGGCAGCCATCGCATCGCCGCCGATTATTTGGAAGTGGGCAGTTTCATCGGTCTGGCGGCCGTCACCGGCGGCGCATTGTGGATCAAGGAAGCCGCGCCGGAATATATGCGCATGATCCTGCACCAATTCAGCCGCTTTGGCGTGGAAGTGGAAATACACGGTCAGGATATTCTCGTTCCAGCCAATCAGGAAATGAAAAACAAGCCGGACGTCAACACGTCGTTCGTGAAGATCGACGACGGACCGTGGCCCGCTTTTCCCGCCGATATGATGAGTATCGCCACGGTCATCGCCACGCAGGCGGAAGGCACGGTGATCGTGTTCGAGAAAATGTTTGAAAGCCGGCTATTTTTCGTGGATCGCCTGATTTCCATGGGCGCGAATATCATTCTCTGCGATCCGCACCGATGCGTCGTGGTCGGTCCGACGCCGTTGCGCAGGCAGGTGATGAGCAGCCCGGACATTCGAGCGGGAATGGCGCTGTTAATGGCGGCGCTCTGCGCGAAGGGAACCAGCATCATTCAAAACGTGGAACAAATCGACCGCGGGTATGAACGGCTGGACGAACGGCTGTCCGCTTTGGGCGCAAAAATCCTGCGGGAAGAATAACTGTATACTCCCATGTTGAATGTGATTTTCGGATTCTGGCAATTTTTCCTCGTCTGGGCGATTGGATTTTACCTCGAGCGAAAACTCCGCCCTTCTGTTCCTTATGGATACCGTCTCGTGCTTGCTTTCGGGCTTGGTGAGATGGCTATCTCTTACTTTCTTTTCCTTTTGGGCCTTGTCGGTGGGCTTCGTTTCGGTATTCTCATTCCTTTGGCGTTCTTCGGCACGATTATGCTGTTCCCTTCTCTGTTCCGCGAGGGCGTGCGCGCGTGGCGTGACGCCGTCCCTCACATGAAACGCGCCCCGGCCACGAGTCTCTGCATTGCCATCCTGCTTTTGATCTATTTCCTGGGCACATGTGCGCCGGAACGGGAAGTGGATGCGTTGTGGTATCACCTTGCCACGCCTTTGTATTACATCACACATGGTGGATTCATTCAGCTCGTCCCGTTCAACCTGCCTTCTCACTATCCGATGAACGTGCATTTGCACTATACATTATCGTTACTCATCGGCAACGATACGACGGTGAAAGTTTTTATTTGCTGTCACTTTTTTCCGATCCTCATTCTGCTGTGGTCGGCGGTGAAACGATACGGTTCTAAAGAATGGGGATTGCTGGCGGTTGCCATCTATCTCAGTTGTTTATACTTCCGGCTTCCATTTATGGCCAATGAGCAAGGCGGAGTCTTTTTTTATACGTTCCTCTCCACCGTGCTTCTCTGGTACGCGTTGGAAAAAGGAAGCGCCGGTTTATTCGTCCTTGCTTCGTTGTTTTGCGGCATGGCGATGGGAACGAAATTCAATGCTCTCGTCTTCTGTTATGCCGCACAGGTCCTTTTGCTTCTCCTGTATTTTTTCTGGTGGAAAAGAACATTTATTTACGGATTCAGGAAACTTGTGATCCACTCCGGTATCAGTTGGGCCATGATGAGCCCGTGGATGATCAAATCGTTTCTCTTTACCCGCAATCCCCTCTATCCTTTGCTCGGTGAATTCTTTTGGACGAAACCGGAATTCGCGCCGGCCATGCAATCCAACGCCGCCAGCCACGGAATCAACCTGCTTCAGGCGCAAAGCGTCGGAGATTTCATTCATCAGGTTTTGAAGAACGGCGGTCTGTTGTTGTATAGCGCGGATTTGATTTTTTTTCTCGGATTCATCTCTCTCCTCGTTTTACTCTGCCTTCAAGTGAAAAAGTGGGCGATGCCGACGACTTCGTGTGCGATTTCCTATCTTTTATTTACACAGTTGTGGGGATTCGATACGGAACGGCTGTTCGCCGTCACGTACGGCGTGATCACGACAGGCATCGTCCTGGCCATGTCCTGGATCGGTTCGCGAATCCATTATAAAAATGTCCTGTACGGCTTGATTTTATTCAGTTTGTTCGGCACCTTTATCCAACAAAAATACCATTACTTATGCAGTCCCAATATTCGCTGGTTCGGAGGCGTTTACCTGACGGAAACCGCGCGTCAGCAATGGTTGTCGGAGCGTGGAATTTTCAGCATGGATTTGTTTCGGATGCGCGACTGGATTCGTGAACACGCGCCGGACGAGGACGAATTGTATGGATACCAGACCGGGTATCTGTTCTATTTGCACCGAAAATATATCGTCAGCGACTATCGTTTTGGGGAACAAATGAATGGGTGGCTCGAACACGGTCCATCCTATGCCGCCGAACAACTCAAAAAGCACAATGTGAAATGGTTTCTGTACGCCTACAAACCGCCGCTGACGGACAGCATGGAGGAGAATGAGAACTGGAAGGAATTCCGGGAGCGGTTTTTGGAAGAAGCGCATCGGGAAGGGAATGTGACGTTATATCGATTCCAGTCCGGAAAGGACGAAAGAACGGGAATCGCAACTGGCTTTCTTACGCCCCTTCAGGGCTGATTTGCTATGAATTTAGTAACCAGGGGCGTTGCCCGCCGACTATCCTCTCTTACCCCGTTGGGGTGAAAAAGCAGCACATATGAACGCGCATGAAGTAAAGAACCAGGTCTTTACGCAATCCTCTCTCAGGATTGGTTTGGCATCATTCTCAAAAAAAAGTACTCATTTACCGATTGAGTCGCATTGATCTTCTCGCCGATCCTTCCAAGGAAAACCATAATCCAAAATTGCAAAGCTGATCAGGAAAACTCAATTCGGAGTCGTTTGCCCACTGCATGCGCAAGACGATTCAATGATTCCAGAGTGATGGAGGTGTTATCCTGGTCTAGCAAGAAATCCAGCCGTGTCACGTCTGTGTTCATTTTCTCAGCGAGTCTTGATTTACTGATATTCATGGTTTGCATGATATCATTCAGCTGTAAAGCCAGCAACCGCTTTTGCGCTCGTGCGGACACTTCCTCAAGCAGACCTTCTTCTTCGAGGAAATTGTCGAAGTTACTACCATTATATTTATTCATATCGCGTCCTCCCGCTTTGCCACATCAATCTTCGATTTTGCGCCAAGTTCAAATCTTTTTTGAGGCGCCTTCTGCGATTTCTTGATGAAGCCATGTAATAGCGCCATTTTGTTGCTTCCGACTGTGAAAAAAACTCGCGCAATACGCTCTCCACTCAGATGACTCCGAACTTCCCACAAATCCGCTTCGATCTTTCTAACAATCGGCATTCCCAAGGGCCAGCGAAATTGAACCAGTTTGATATCCTCGCCAATCGCTTTTCGATCCGGTTTTTCGAGACTCTTGAACCATTCTCTTACAGGTTCGCGTCCAGTATCCGTACGAAAAAAAAACAACATCGAGGATAGGTTCTGCATTCATTTATAATCTACCATATTTTTATCTTCTCGACGCTTCTTTATTCATATATTATAATAGGTAATCACCCCACACCGATAGTCTTGTATATCTGAACTTCTGTTCATCCCGGAATAGCGGCGAGAGCCGGAAATTGGCAAGATGCCGGAAGGGGAGATCATAATGCGGAGAGAGCAGGAGTTGGAGAGATGTCGCAGGAATTGTTGCTCCAATTTTTGGAAGCAGAAGAAGGGGAGATAACCGATTTGCTCTTGTTTCAAAAACGAGAAGAGATGATCTATGACTTTCATGGGTCGTTTTCGGTATTTTTGTCATGCGGAAAGAAATAGAAATAGTTTCCGCATGGTTACCAACAAAAATGCGAAATCGATGGATGCCGAGCCTTTCCGCATAATACTTGATTTCGAAATCGTCTTGCTTTATCTTTCTTACTGAGCCGGCAAAAAGTTCAAAAATTGTGGCGTGGACGTCTCGCCTATTCAATATATGGTAGTAGAGTAACGATTGATACCACAATATGAGCTCGTTTCTCATTTCAATCCGACTTTACGTCGCTTTATTTCAGAGTTTTGAAAAAATCATGCTTATCATCCATAGGATATACATATGACCGATTACAAATATGCCGCGCAGCAAATGAAAGAGGCGATCATCGATGAATTTTTAAAAAAACATCCCGGTGTAAGTCGGCAGCAGGTAATCACCAGAACCGTCAATGGAAGAGTCATCGCCGATACGATCAACAATACATTCAACGTCACTCAAAAACAACAAGCCGAGAAACCACAGGATGCAAAATTACTCGGTGAGATCGTCCGCCGGGGCGAAGAACAGCTGGTCGCCTCCTTGGATTCGATCACCTGCTCAAAGAAGTATGTCGATTGGCTTTTCTCTTCCCCGACAACCGGTTTCGATGAAAAAGAGAAAAATGAAAACATTCAATTTTTAGAAAAAAGAGAAATCACCGCCGGCAATCGCGCCGTCGATGTTCATAAGGTTAAAATCAACTTGACCAAAGTCGTGGCGAGTAAATCGAAAGCCACGAGTTCGTTGGCGCAAACCCTGGTTCAAGAATACCTGCAAGCCGTTCTTGATCAACTCAAATGCCAGAAATCCATATTCGACCGCGAACTTGTATTGGGAGAACGGTTTTCCACCCATACGACATCATTTATCGAAAAAAACCTGAAAACCGTTCAGCCGCAAATCAAACCGACGACCGTCCAGGCATTGATCAAAGCTTACTCTATCCTGAAAAATGAAAAAATGGAAAAGATGGCCATCACCAACCCCAAAAATTATCAACAATTCAAGACGGAATTGGATCAATTCAACAAAAATCTGAAAAGTAAACGGGAGCAACTGGAAGCCATTCAACGATTGATCCATTTCATTGAAACGATTCTCGAATCGATGGGAAATCCCCCGAGTGAAGGCAATGCAAAAACAAAAACACCGTCTTCCTCACAAAGAATGGCGTTCACGACAAAACATCGTGGAAGATAATGGAATAGCGTCGTGGGATGGATTGTGTTTTTTCCCCCATCAGTAGAAAAAAATAGGATAAAACGATATAACTAATACGAAACGAACTAGAGTTTTTTCCGAATCCCCAATTCCCGCAATTGCTCTTCGTCGACTTCCGACGGCGCGCCTTCCATCACCGCCTGGGCGCGTTGGTTTTTGGGAAACACGATCACTTCCCGAATATTCGGGAGGCCCAACATCAGCATGATCAAGCGATCGTACCCAAACGCGATTCCCCCGTGCGGCGGCGCGCCGTAGCGGAACGCATCCAGCAGAAATCCAAACCGCTCCTGGGCTTTTTCCTCCGTGAGCCCGAGGGTCTTGAACATGCGGCTTTGCACGTCGCGGCGGTGAATCCTGATGCTGCCGCCGCCGATTTCGATCCCGTTCAAAACCAAATCGTACGCCTGCGCGCGAACACGGAACGGATCGGTTTCCAAAAAGTCCAACGTGTCCGGCGTCGGCGAGGTGAAGGGGTGATGGCTGGGAGTGGGATTGCCGTTATCGTCTTTTTCGAAAAGCGGCCAGTCCACAATCCACAAAAAACGATCCGCCGCCGGATCAAACAACTTCTGCCGCGCGCCGATCAACAAACGCAAATGGGACAAACTCGGATAAACAATCTCCTTTTTGTCGGCGACGAATAGCAATAAATCCCCCGGTTCCGCGGCAAAACGCTCGATCAAGGCATTTTGTTGGCCTTCGGAAAAGAACTTCACGATACTGGATTCCAATCCCTTTTCCGAATATTTCATCCAGGCCAATCCCTTCGCGCCGTAAATCGCCGCTTCCGAGGCCAAATCGTCGATCTCCTTGCGGCTGAATGCAGCGCCGCCTTTTACACAAAGGCCGGAAATGATGCCGCCGGAATCGACGATGGATTGAAACACTTGAAAATCCGACTCTTTGGCGATATCTCCGATGTCTTTCAATTCCAGGGCAAAGCGAATATCGGGCCGGTCACAGCCAAAACGCGCCATCGCTTCGTCGTAAGGCATTCGCGGGAATGGCGTCTCGATCTTCACCCCTTTCATCTCTCGCCAAATCACCTTCATCAATCCCTCCATCACGGCAAAGATGTCTTCAGGAGTAATGAAGGACATTTCCACGTCGATTTGGGTGAATTCAGGCTGACGGTCCGCCCGCTGATCCTCGTCGCGGTAACATTTCACGATCTGAAAATACCGATCCAGCCCGCCGATCATGCAAAGCTGCTTGTAAATCTGCGGCGATTGCGGCAACGCATAGAACTCGCCGGGGGAAACGCGGCTGGGCACGAGAAAATCCCGCGCGCCTTCGGGTGTGGATTTGCTCAAGACCGGCGTCTCCACTTCGATAAATTCGTTTGCGTTGAAATAGTTACGCACCACGTGATAACAGCGGCTGCGAAAAAGAACCGATTCCCGCATTGCGGGGCGTCGCAGATCGAGATAGCGATATTTCAGCCGAACATCCTCGCCGATATCGACGTGGTCGGCAATAGGAAAAGGCGGCGTTTCCGATTCGCTGAAAACCGCCATTTCATTCACGACAATTTCGATCTCGCCCGTTCCGTAATTCGGATTTTTCGTCCCTTCCGGCCGTTCGCGCACCTGGCCGGTTATTTCGATCACGAATTCGCTGCGCAACAGGTTAGCGCGTCGATGATTTTCCTGATGATGATTGGGGTCGAACACCAACTGGCTGTGACCCGTTCGGTCGCGGATATCGATAAAAATGACGCCGCCATGATCCCGCCAATGCCATACCCAACCACATAAGGTTACAGTCTGCCCGATGTGTTCGGAGCGTAAATCTCCACAATAGTGTGTTCGTTTCATGATTTTCTTTTTCTAGATTACTTCAAGGATAAAAAATGCAGACGATATTGTAAACAAGTAATATACTCCGCTTTCCACGGAGTCCGAAGGTGGATATTCGCTTAAATCATGGTCCCGTCGGGAATAATGGCGCTCCGCGGAATAATGACGATCCCGTCACGAATGGAGTAATTTGCCTGATCGGTTTCCCGCACACGATCTTTGTTGATGATCTGAACATTGGCCCCGATCCGCGCGTTTTTATCGATTATGGCGCCGTTGACGAGAGAATGCGTTCCGATTCCCAGCGGGGGAGCGCCCTCGGGCACATTTTCGATGGCGTTCTTTGCATTGTCGTAATAATCCGCCCCCATCATGATCGTCTGGACGATCTGCGCCTTGTCCGCGATGACGCCCCGCAGGCCGACGATCGAATGCTCGATCAACGTGCCGGAAACGATGGCGCCGTCGCAGATCAACGAATGACGGATCATGGCGCTGTTGATCTTGGCGCCGGGGAGAAAGCGCGGGTGGGTATAGACCATGCACCGTTCGTCATAAAAATTGAACTGCGGCAAGGTTTCCGTCAACGCCAGGTTGGCCTCGTAAAAAGCGCGGATCGTCCCGATATCCTCCCAATAATCATCGAAAAAATGGGCAAACACTCGTTTTTTTCCCAACAGCGAGGGAATGATGTCTTTTCCGAAATCCGGTTTGTCGGATGCGTGCAAGGCTTCGTACAGCGCATCGAATCGAAATGCATAGATCCCCATCGACGCGATGTGTTCCCGGCCCTTTGACGGGATTCGATGATCGTCAAACACTTCCGGCGGAACTCGCAAGCGATTGAGCTCGTCTTCCTCGCTGGGTTTTTCCACAAACGAAACAATCTGGGATTGCTTGTCGACCTGTAAAATGCCGAATTCACAGCACGACTCTCTGGTGACCGGAACCACGGCGATGGTCACGTCGGCATTGTTCTCGACGTGCGTTTTCAACAAATGGCGGTAATCCATTTTGTAGAGATGATCGCCGGACAGGATGAGAAGGTGATCGGGAGTGCGCCGCTCGAACCGCCGCAAGGATTGCCGCACCGCATCCGCCGTGCCCTGATACCAATTCGTGTTTTCCGGCGTCTGCTGCGCGGCCAGGATCTGCACATATCCGTGGGAAAACGCATCGAATCGA